>NZ_JBIAUQ010000019.1:0-191498 GCF_042893155.1 Streptomyces sp. NPDC001668 | reverse complement strand
TATCAACATATCTGGCGTTGATTTTTGGCACGCTGTTGAGTTCTCAAGGAACGGACGCTTCCTTTGTACTCACCCTCTCGGGCTTTCCTCCGGGCGCTTCCCTTCGCTGTTCCAAACTCTATCAGTGTTTTTCCGGCCCCCTGACCACCGTCCTGCAGGCATGCAGAAAGTGGCCCCGAGATAGGATCTGACAAGTTGGATGCTGCCGGGCAAGGGCACTTGATCGCGCCGCTCAGCCCCAAGCAGGAGTACGACTGTACACGGGGCCTCGAAGGCGGTGCAAATCGCTTGGACTGGTGGTCTAGACCACTAGCGGGTATCTTCCGTGCGGACCCCTCACTTCATCTGACATACGCTGCTGGACAGACGCAGCTCCACCCCTGGGAGGCTTCCCATGACCACCGTGACGTCCCCTCTTGCAGGACGCGCCATCGGACTGGCCGCCGTGCCGGATCCGGTCTTCTCCGGAGCCATGGTCGGCCCGGGTACCGCGATCGATCCCGTGCGTGAACCGTCCGAGGCCGTCGCGCCCGTCGACGGTGTGATCGTCTCTCTCCACCCGCACGCGTTCGTCGTGGTGGACGAGCAGGGACACGGCGTGCTCGTCCACCTCGGCATCGACACCGTGCAGCTCAACGGCGAGGGATTCGAGCTGCTGGTGAACAAGGGCGACACCGTCACGCGCGGTCAGGCGATCGTGCGCTGGAACCCGGCCGCCGTCGAGGCCGCCGGCAAGTCCGCGGTCTGCCCGGTCGTGGCTCTGGAGGCCACGGCCGAGGCCCTCTCCGAACTCCGTGACGACGGCGACGTGAAGGCCGGCGACAGTCTCTTCGTCTGGAAGTGACGTCAGTGCCGTCGTAGACGGCGAGCAGGGACGACAACCACCGCGGCGGCGGGACCCGCCGCACTATCGGAGACGGGTGAGATGGAGACAACGCTGCGAGGCGTCGGCGTGAGCCACGGTGTGGCGATCGGCGAGGTTCGGCACATGGGGACGGCGGTGCTGGAGCCGCCTGCCAAACAGATTCCGGCGGAGGACGCGGAGCGTGAACAGGGGCGCGCCCGCAAGGCCGTGGAGGCTGTGGCGGCCGACCTGACGGCGCGCGGCAATCTGGCGGGAGGCGAAGCCCAGGCGGTACTCGAGGCACAGGCCATGATGGCCCAGGACCCCGAGCTGATCGCGGATGTGGACCGGCGTATCGCCGTCGGCAGCACTGCCGAGCGTGCTGTGTACGACGCGTTCGCCGCGTACCGCGAGCTCCTGGCGGGCGCCGGTGAGTACCTGGCCGGCCGCGTCGCGGACCTCGACGACGTGCGGAACCGTATCGTCGCCCGTCTGCTCGGGGTGCCCATGCCGGGTGTTCCGGACAGCGACGAGCCCTACGTCCTGGTGGCGCGTGATCTCGCGCCCGCCGACACCGCTCTGCTGGACCCCACGCTCGTCCTGGGTTTCGTCACGGAGGAGGGCGGACCGACCAGTCACAGCGCGATTCTGGCGCGGGCGCTCGGTGTGCCGGCCGTTGTGGCGCTGCCGGGTGCCGGTGAGCTCGCCGAGGGCACGGTCATCGCTGTCGACGGAAGCACCGGCGACATCTTCGTGAACCCGACCGACGAGAAGAAGGCCGAGCTGGAGGCTGCTGCCGCCGCGCGGAAGGCCGCGCTCGCCGCGTCGACGGGTCCGGGGGCCACCGCCGACGGACACAAGGTGCCGTTGCTGGCCAACGTGGGTGGTCCGGCGGACGTGCCCGCCGCGGTCGAGGCGGGGGCCGAGGGCGTCGGTCTCTTCCGTACCGAGTTCCTCTTTCTTGACGACAGCAAGAACGCTCCGTCTGAGGAGAAGCAGGTCGAGGCGTACCGCCAGGTGCTGGAGGCGTTCCCCGAGGGGCGCGTCGTGGTGCGGGTGCTGGACGCGGGCGCGGACAAGCCGCTGGACTTCCTGACGCCGTCCGACGAGCCGAACCCTGCGCTGGGCGTGCGTGGTCTGCGGACGCTGCTGGACCACCCTGAGGTGCTGCGTACCCAGCTGACGGCGCTCGCCAAGGCTGGCGAGGGGCTGCCGGTGTACCTCGAGGTCATGGCCCCGATGGTGGCGGACCGTGCCGACGCCAAGGCGTTCGCCGATGCGTGCCGTGCGGCCGGACTGCAGGCGAAGTTCGGCGCGATGGTGGAGATCCCCTCGGCCGCCCTGCGGGCGCGGTCGATTCTGCAGGAGGTCGAGTTCCTGTCGCTGGGGACCAACGACCTCGCGCAGTACACCTTCGCCGCCGACCGCCAGGTAGGAGCGGTGTCGCGGCTGCAGGATCCGTGGCAGCCCGCGCTGCTCGACCTGGTCGCGCTGTCCGCCGAGGCGGCGAAGGCCGAGGGCAAGAGCTGTGGTGTCTGTGGTGAGGCGGCGTCCGACCCGCTGCTCGCCTGTGTGCTGACCGGTCTCGGTGTCACCTCCCTTTCCATGGGTGCCGCGTCCATTCCTTATGTCCGGGCGACGCTGGCGAAGTACACGCTGGCGCAGTGCGAGCGTGCCGCCGCGGCCGCCCGGGCTGCCGACAGTGCGGAAGAGGCGCGCGACGCGGCTCAGGCGGTGCTGTCGGGCGAGTAGTCGGACCGGCTCCTCGGCTGACGGTTTCCGGAGGGCGCTCCACCTGTGGGTGGGGCGCCCTCCTCGTGTTCAGTGACCGTGGCGTGGAGTCTGTCCTTCCGGTCCGAGGTCGGGGGGTACGCAGTAGTCGACATCCGATTCCGGGGAGATCAGGTCGCCGGAGTCGACGTCGGTGCAGTAGGCGTCGAAGACTTCTCCGGCGGTGAGGGGTTCGAGGCCGTCGCCGCGCAGGCGCCAGCCGTAGATGCGGTCGGTGGTCCCGGGGGCGCTGGTGCGCATGACGAGTCCGCCGGGGCCGCGGGTGGCGATGCCGAGTGCGAGGACCGTGGTGAATTCGAGGGCCTCGGCCTCGTCGAGTTGCACCGCTCCGTCCGTGTTCTCGTTGGAGTGGAGGGCGCAGACGAGGGTTTCCGGGGTGCCGGTGATGCTGCAGACGAGGTGGTGTTCGCCCGGCGGTGCTGTGTCGAGGATGCGGACGACGAGGTCCGCGGCGTGGGTGAAGGCCGCCCGGCCGATGTCCTCCCCGCAGGAACCGCAGGCGCCGAGGCGGGCGAGAAGTGTGGTCGCGTACTCCCAAGTGGCCTGGCGGACGGCCTCGTCCACGAGAGCGGGCACGAGGTCGGTGAGGGGCTGGCCCTCGTACGGGAGGGTCGGTCCGGTGGCGGCGAGCTCGGCCGTGAAGCGTGTGCGGCTCGACGGGAGGTCGGGGATGAGTCCCGTCTCCTCGCAGAACTCGGCGTACTCCTGGGGGTCGAAGAGGGCGACGGTGGTGTGGCTGCCCTGTGCGGCGCGGGTCCTCAGGAGGTCTTCGATCTGTTTCAGGTAGGTCGCGTGGTCGTCGAAGGTGAAGCTGCGGTAGCGCCGCATGGCACGGAAGTCGTGTTCGTCGGTGAGTAGCCCGATGGTGCCGGCGATTTCGCGGCGCAGGCCGCGTCGCGTCGTCTGGTGGTCGGTGTGCGCCATGTTTCCCCCTGTGCGCAGTCGATCAATGCTCACTCACAGTAACCGGCGGCACTGACAACGGGGGTTGGGCGAGGTACGTCCGGACCGAGCCAGAGCCCGGGGGCGAGTCGGCCGTGGTGAACCAGATGCGGGTCTACGGCTGGTAGGTGGCCTCCGGGCCCGGCTTGCGGATCACGGGCGACGGGCTCGCCGCGTCAGGCGCGTTTGCGGGCCAGGTCCTCGTAGAAGTGGAGCAGGTCGAGGTTGTCGATGGAGCCCGGGTTGACCGCCTTCTCCAGCGGGGTGCCCTGGAGGAGGCGCTTGACGGGGACCTCGATGCGCTTGCCGGTGAGGGTGTGCGGGATGCCGGGGACCTCGATGACCTCGTCCGGGATGTGGCGGGGTGAGAGGTTCTCGCGGATGGTCTGCTTGATGCGGTCGAGGAGTGCCTGGTCGAGGACGGCACCCGGGGCCAGTTGCACGAACAGGGGCATCCAGTAGCCGCCGTCGGGCTGTTCGATGCCGATGACCAGGGACTCCTTGATCTCGGGGAGTCGTTCCACGGCTTCGTAGATGTCGGCCGAACCCATGCGGACGCCCTGGCGGTTGAGCGTGGAGTCGGAGCGGCCGTGGATGACGACCGAGCCGCGTGAGGTGAGGGTGATCCAGTCGCCGTGCCGCCACACCCCGGGATAGGTGTCGAAGTAGCTGTCGTGGTACCGGCTGCCGTCGGGGTCGTTCCAGAAGTGGATCGGCATCGACGGCATGGGGTTGGTGACGACGAGCTCGCCGACCTCGTCGATCAATGGCTTGCCGCTCGGGTCCCAGGACTGCAGGTCGGTGCCCAGGCTCGGCGCCTGGAGCTCGCCGATGTACACGGGCAGGGTCGGTACGGCTCCCGCGAAGCAGGAGCACACGTCCGTGCCGCCGCTGACGGAGGCGATCCACAGATCGTCGCGGACCTCGTCGTGCAGCCAGCGGAAGCCGTCGGGCGGGAGCGGTGAGCCGGTGGTGGCGACGCACTGGACCTTGGAGAGGTCGAAGTCGCGTCCCGGGTGCACGTCGGCCTTGCGGCAGGCCATGACGTACGCGGCCGAGGTGCCGTAGAAGGTGGCGCCCGTGCGCTCGGCGACCCTCCATTGGGCGCCCGTGTCGGGGTAGCCGGGGCTGCCGTCGTACAGGACGACGGTCGTGCCGGTGAGGAGGCCGGAGACGAGGAAGTTCCACATCATCCAGCCTGTGGAGGTGTACCAGAAGAAGCGGTCCTCGGGGCCGAGGTCGCAGTGCAGGCCGAGCTGCTTGAGGTGCTCGACGAGGATGCCGCCCTGGGACTGGACGATCGCCTTGGGCAGGCCCGTGGTGCCCGAGGAGTACAGGACCCACAAGGGATGCGCGAAGGGCACCTGTTCGAAGACCGGTTCTGTGTCCGCGCGCGTGAGGGCGTCCCACTCCAGGGCGCCTTCGGGGGCCTCGGTGCCGAGGAGCGGGATGTGAACGACGGCGCGCAGGGAAGGCAGTTCGCGGCGGAGTTCGGTGACCGTCTCGCGGCGGTCGTGCTCCTTGCCGCCGTAGCGGTAGCCGTCGACGGTGAACAGGACGACCGGTTCGACCTGCTGGAAGCGGTCCAGGACGCTGCGGGCTCCGAAGTCGGGGGCGCAGGAGGTCCAGACGGCGCCCACGGCGGCGGTGGCGAGGAGGGCGACGACGGCCTGTGGGATGTTCGGGAGGTAGCCGCTGACGCGGTCGCCGGGCCGGACGCCGAGGGCACGCAGTTCGGCGGCCAGGGAGCCGGTCCGGCGGCGCAGTTCCGACCAGGTCACCGGGAGGGGCTCATGGGTCTCGTCGACGTACAGGAGGGCGGGTTCGTCCGCGCGGGTGTCGGCCGCGCGCAGGGCGTGTTCGGCGTAGTTGAGGGTGGCTCCGGGGAACCACTCGGCGCCGGGCATCGAGCGGTCGCCCAGCACGCGCGCGTAAGGCGTGGCGAACCGTACGTCGAACCATTGGGTGACGGCTTCCCAGAACGGCTCCAGCTCGTCCACGGACCAGCGGTGGAGCGCCGTGTAGCCTCCGTCGGCCGGAGCGCCGTGATGTTCGGCCGCCCATGCCTGGAACCCGGTGACCTGGGACCTGGCGATGCGCTGCGGATCTGGCTGCCAGAGCGGCTGGGGATTCTCGGTCGGCATGAGGGCTCCCGGACTGTGCGCGTCGTGTGCGTCTCCCGCGCACGGCCAGGGTGTGCGCGTGACGCGGCTGACAGGGACGATGCCATGTGATCAACTTCTACGCCAGGGTGCGCCCCACATAGTCCGTGTCGTGAAGATGTGGCCCCGGCACGGGTGAACGGCAGTTGAACGGCACACGCGGGTGGGGCGGTGAGTGGCAGGGTGAGCAGCATGAACGGTCGTGACCTGGTGCGTTCCATAAAGGCTGTTGGTTCGGCGGGGGCGCCCCAGGGGTTGCGTACCGTGCGCTCCGCGTGGCGCAGGAGGCGCACCGACGCCGTCGGGCTGCCGGTGCGGGGAGCCGAGCGGGCGCGGGTGCCGGGGCCGGTCCAGGGCGTCGAGCCGGGGCCCGGTGGGGGTGTGGTCCGGTTCAGCCGGTCGGAGCTGCGGATAGTCGTCGCGGTGAACGGGGCGGTCTTCTGGGGGTGGGACGGCGCCGGACCGGAGCCGTCGTACGCGCTGGCGGGCCGCTGCCCGGAGCCGGATCCCCGGGCGGTCCTGGAGCCGGACAAGGACGGTGGCTGGCGGGTCGTGGCCGAGCGGGCGACGGTCGTGGTCTCGCGGCACGGAGCGGTCGAGGTGCGTACGCCCGGCGGAGTGACCCTGCGCCGGGATCTGCCGCCCCGCTGGTGGGAGCCGGTGGGCGGGGGTGAGGCGCGCTGGATGCAGCGCTCGGAGGTGGCCGCCGACGCCCGGTTCTTCGGGCTGGGCGGACGGGCCTCGGGTCCCCGGTTGCGGGACGGGACGTACCGGCTGTGGAACACCGACCCCGGCCGGGCGTTCGGGCCGGGGGACGATCCGCTGTACGTCACCATGCCGGTGCAGCTGGTGGTGGCCGACGCCGCCACCCATCTCGTGTTCCACGACACCTCGTGGGACGGCACCGTGACCCTGCGGGAGGGCGAGGAGGGTGCCGGTTCCGGACATGACCGGACGGGGATGTCCGAGCTGCGGATGGCGGGCGGTCCGCTGCGCTGCTGGGTGATGGTGGGCACTCCCGCGCGCGTGCTGCTCGCCTGGGCCTCGCTGACCGGTGCGCCCGCGCTGCCGCCGTCGTGGGCGCTCGGCCATCATCACGCCCGCTGGGGCTTCGGCAGTGAGCAGGAGGTGCGGCGGATCGTCGCCGGGTACCAGGAGCGCGGTCTGCCGCTCGACGCCGTCCACCTGGACATCGACCACTACGACGAGCACCAGGTGTTCACGGTCGACCAGGAGCGCTTCCCCAAGCTGCCCCAGCTGGCAGAGGAGCTGCTGCGGGACGGGATCCGGCTGGTGTCGATCGTCAACCCGGCGGTCAAGGCCGCGCCGGGCAACGCCGTCCATGACAGCGGGACGGCAGAGGACGCCTTCGTGCGGGACGCGTCGGGGCGGGTCGTGGAAGGGGTCGTGTGGCCCGGTGAGGCGGTCTATCCGGACTTCACGCACGCGCGTGTGCGTGCCTGGTGGGGCCGTCTCTACCAGGAGCGGCTCACAGCGGGGTTCGCGGGGTTCTGGCACGACATGAACGAGCCCACGTCCTTCAACGCGTTCGGGGAGTCCACCCTGCCGCGGTCGGCCAGGCACTCCCTGGAGGGGCGCGGCGGTGACCACCAGGAGGCGCACAACGTCTACGCGTTGTGCATGGCCCAGGCCGGATACGAGGGTCTGCGCGCACTGGTGCCGAAGGAGCGGCCCTTCCTGTTCTCGCGCTCCGGCTGGGCCGGAATACAGCGGTACGGGGGCACCTGGTCCGGTGACGTGGCCACCGGCTGGCCGGGCCTGCGGGCCTCGCTGTCGCTCGTGATGGGGCTCGGGCTGTGCGGGGTGCCGTACTCGGGGCCCGACGTGGGCGGCTACGACGGGCATCCGTCGCCCGAGCTGTATCTGCGCTGGTTCCAGCTCGGCGCCTATCTGCCGTTGTTCCGTACCCACGCGAGTCTGCGGGCGGGGCGCAGGGAGCCGTGGGAGTTCGGGGCCGAGGTGCTGGAGCACGCGCGCGTGGCGCTCGTGGAACGCCGGCGGCTGCTGCCGTACTTCCTGACGCTCGCGCAGCTGGCCCGGCGTACCGGAGCGCCTTATGTGCGGCCCTTGTGGTGGTCCGCGCCCGAGGACCGCGCTCTGCGGGACTGCGAGGACGCTTTCCTGCTCGGTGACTGCCTGCTCGTGGCGCCTGTTCTCGATCCGGGTAGCGACAGACGTGCGGTGCAGCTGCCGCGGGGGCGCTGGTACGACACCACCACGGAACAGGTGTACGAGGGGCCGGGGCAGGTTCTTGTCGACGCTCCGCTGTCGCGCATCCCGGTGCTCGCGCGCGCGGGCGCCGTCATTCCGGTGCGGGGGGACGGCGGCGGGATCGAGCTGGAGGTGTGGGCGCCCGCCCGGGGACGGAGCGGGGGCGGACTGGTCGTCGCGGATGCGGGCGACGGTTGGGACGAACCGGAGATCGAACGGTACGTCGCCCGCTGGGAGGGGCGGAAGGTGGTCGTTCAGCGGGAGGGCGAGGACGGCTTGAGCGAGCCGTCCCACCCGGTGCGGCTGCGCGGGCTGGGAGCGCGCTGAGGCTCAGACGTAGCGGCCCTCGAACCAGGCCCGTACGGCCAGCGTGTGCAGCGGGAAGGCGAGCTCCTCCGGCCTGCGCAGAAGGTGCCAGCCCTCCGTCTCGTCCGTGGCCGCGGACTGCGGCAGGCCGTCGGCGGGGCGCTCCGGCAGCACTCCGAAGAGCAAGAGGTGGCCGTCGGGCGAGCTCAGCACGTCGACGAGCCGTACGTCGCGGCTCGCGGCCTCGATGCCGGTCTCCTCCTTGAGTTCCCGGACCAGGGCGTGCCGCCAGTCCTCGCGGTCGTCGATGTAACCGCCGGGCAGTGCGATGCCTCCGCGCGCGGGAGCGACGGTCCGGGTGATGACGACCAGGGCGGTGCCCTGGGTGTCGTAGACGGGCTGGAGTGCGACGGCGACCGGCAGGGGGTTGCGGTACGCCACGGTGGTGCAGACGGGACAGGTGCGGGGCCAGCCCGCGACACCCTCTCCGTAGGGCGCTCCGCAGCTCGAACAGTGGGAGCCGGGCGCGGAGTTGGGGCTGGAGTGCTGAGTTTCGGACACGCCGCGGACTGTATCCGATCATCGGGTGCTGCGGTTCCGTCGGGCCCTCTGCCTCTTTGCCGCCGCCCGTGCGACACTTCTGACGTTCCGTCAGATCCGGTCCGGGGAGGGGCTTTGCCGCGCACGCGCACACCTGTGGTCACCGGGTGGTTCGCCGGTGACGGAGACGACTTCACGCTTCTCGGAACGCGCTGCTCCGCCTGCGCCTCGGTGTTCTTCCCCCGCGAGGACGGCCACTGCCGCAACCCCGGGTGCGCGGGTGGCGATCTGGCGGAGATTCCCCTTTCGCGGCGCGGTCGTGTCTGGTCGTACACGGACAGCCGCTATCGGCCGCCGTCACCGTATGTGACCGACCCGGAACTTCCGTGGGAGCCGTACACGTTGATCGCTGTGGAGCTGGCCGCCGAGCGGATCGTGGTGCTGGGGCAGGCAGTTCCCGGGGTCACCGTCGCCGATCTGACCGTCGGCGCGGAAGTGGAGGTCGTCCCGGGGGTGCTCCATGAGGACGGGGAGACGGTCTGGACGACGTGGCGGTGGCGGCCGACGGGGGTGAGGGCATGACGGGTGAGGTGGCGGTGCTCGGCGCGGGCATGCACCCCTGGGGCAAGTGGGGGCGCGGCTTCGTGGAGTACGGCGTGGCGGCGGCTCGCGCGGCGCTGGCCGACGCGGGCGTGGAGTGGCGGGACGTCGGTTCGATCGTCGGCGCGGACACCGTGCGGGGCGGCTATCCCGGCTATGTGGCGGGAGCGACCTTCGCCAAGGCGCTCGGCTGGCAGGGGGCCCGTGTCGCCAGCGTGTACGCGGCGTGCGCGTCCGGGGCTCAGGCGGTGGCCGCCGCGCGGGCGCAGATCCTGGCGGGGCTGGCCGACGTGGTGCTCGTGGTGGGTGCCGATGCTGCTCCCAAGGGTTTCTTCCGGCCCGCGGGCGGCGATCGGCCCGACGATCCGGACTGGCTGCGGTTCCGGGTCCTGGGAGCGACCAACCCGACCTACTTCGGGCTGTACGCGCGCCGGCGGATGGCCGTGCACGGGGACACGGTGGAGGACTTCGCGCAGGTCAAGGTGAAGAACTCGGCACTGGGCGCGCTGAATCCCTACGCGCGGTACCGCAAGCGGGTCAGCGCCGAGGAGGTGGCGGCCTCCGCCGTGGTGGCCGATCCGCTGCGGCTGCTGGACATCTGCGCCACCTCGGACGGCGGGGCGGCGCTGGTGCTCTCCAGCATGGAGTTCGCACGCAGCAGGGGCGTGGGGGAACCCGTGCGGATCAGGGCGGTGTCGACGGTGACGCCGACGTATCCGAACACCGTGCTGGATCTGCCGGACATCGCGACGGACTCCGCCGCCGCGGTCGAGCCCGCCGACGAGACGTTCCGCGCGTCGATCGCGCGCGCGGCCTACGAGGAGGCCGGTGCGGGGCCGGAGGATCTTTCCCTCGCCGAGGTCTACGACCTGTCCACCGCCCTGGAGTTGCAGTGGTACGAGGACCTCGGGCTGTGCGGGCAGGGCGAGGGTGCGAAGCTCCTGCGCGAGGGGGCGACGGCCCCGGGCGGGCGCATACCCGTCAACATGAGCGGCGGACTCGCCTCCTTCGGAGAGGCGGTGCCGGCCCAGGCGATCGCCCAGGTGTGTGAGCTCACCTGGCAGTTGCGGGGCGAGGCGGGCGACCGGCAGGTCGGGCACGCGCGCGTGGGGATCACCGCGAACCAGGGGCTGTTCGGGCACGGGTCGGCGGTGATCGCCGTGCGGTGACCGGAGGGAAAGGGGTTTCCCATACGCTGTGTGAGCGCCCCGGAATCCTGCGTGAACGTCTCATGAACTGCGCTCGGGCGTGCGCGAATGGAGCGACCATGCTCCCGTGCCCTCCTGGACGGACACTCTCCGCTTCGCCTTCCAACCCGTGGTCAACATGGCCACCGGCGCAGTCGCGGGGCTGGAGATACTCGCCCGCCCGGAGACCGGCGACATCCTGGCGGAGGCCCGCCGCGATCCCGAACTCGACGGACGGCTCGCCGTGTTGGCGGTACGGGCGGCCGCGCGCCGGGAGACGCTGCTGCCGCTGCACGTCAACGTGTTCGCGGGCACGCTCGCCGACCTCGGCGGCCTCACTCCGCTGCACCACGCGGTACGTGAGGCGGGGCGGCTGCCGTGGGAGGTCACGATCGACGTGGGTCCGCCGTACACGCACGTACCGCATCAGGCGCTCCTGGAGGCGCTCGCCGGGCTGCGGGGGCAGGGCTTCCGGATCAGTGCGGACGGGGTGGGCGACGGGGACGTACCACTGAGACTGCTTGTCGACATGTCGCCCGACCTCGTGAAGCTCGACGCGTCGCTGCTGGTCCGGCCGTCGGCGGTACGGGCCATGCGGACCCTGTGTGACGAGCTGGGAGCGCTCCTGTGCGCCGAGGGCGTGGAGACGGAGTTGCAGTACGGGGCCGCGCTCGCGGCCGGCGCACAGTTGGCGCAGGGCACGCTGCTCGCGCCGCCGTCCCGGCTTCCCGCGGCGGAGGTGTATGTGCCACCCCGCTCCCCCGCCGAGACGGCGCCCCCGCGGTCCGGTCCTTCGGTTCGGGAGTTCGTGCGCCCCGCCGCGCTGTTGCCGGCCACCGCCTCCGCGGGGCAGGTGCGGGCGCTGCTGACCGGGTCGCCCGACGTGTCGGGGGTGCTGCTCGTGGACCGGGACGGGGTGCCGTTCCGCTCGGTGCACCGCTCGCGCTTCCTGCTGTCGATGTCGGGGCGCTACGGACACGCCCTGTACGCCGACCGCCCCGCGGCCAGACTCGGCGATCCACCGCGGACGGTGGGGATCGACGCCACCGCGTGGGAGGTCCTGGACGTGGTCGCCGTCGGAGACCGGGACCGTACCTCGGACGACGTCGCGGTGGTCGACCGGTACGGCCGTTGCGTGGGAGTCGTCCGCCTCGCGGATCTCGTACGGGCGTTGAGCGAGACCCGGGTGGAGGAGGCCGCCGGGCTCAACCCGCTGACCCGGCTGCCCGGCTCGGACGCGATCACCGGCGAGGTGGACCGGCGTATCGCGGCCGGGCGGACGTTCACGCTGAGCTGGCTGGACGTCGACCACTTCAAACAGGTCAACGACGGGGCCGGCTTCGCGGCGGGCGACGAGCTCATCCGCGCGGTGGGGCGGGCGCTCCAGCACGCCGCGACCGGCACCGCGCGCGTGGGGCACATCGGCGGGGACGACTTCCTGGTGCTGGCGGACCCTGAGGAACTGGCTCCGCTGGCCGCTTCCGTGCTGGACGCGCCCTGGGCCGCGGGCGGACGGCCCGTGACGCTGTCCCTGGCCACCGTGGTGTGCGTGCCGGGCAGCGCGGCGGACCACCGGGAGGCGGCCGCGTGTCTGGCGCCGCTCAAGAAGGCCGCGAAGGCGCTCAGCGGGGCGAGCTGGGTCGTGGGGCGGGCCGGGCTGCCGGGACACGAGATCCGCCGCGGGACGGGGCCCCAGGCGGCTTCGACGGGGTACGCGGTGGCGGAGCCGGGGAGGGGCTGAGGCGCCTCGCGGCAGGGCGCCGTACGGCTCGGACAGGTCCCGGCCGTCGACCGGGACGGTCCGTACGACCGGTCCCAACCGTTGCCGTCGGCGACCTTGACGCCCCTCGGGGCCCGGTGAACACTTCCGGTGTCGGTCGACATCGCCGTACATTCTCGGCGTTCCAGGCACCACGCCGCGCGGGCCCCCACGAGCCAAGGCCCATACCCCCACGGGCGATTCGGCTGCGACGGCACGCTCGTCGCGGACGCCGGGCGGGGCGCGGGATCCTCCTGCCCTCGGCAGTTCGCCAAGGGAACCGCACCTGCACGCAGGGCCTAGGAGCCGCCATGAGCAACGGAGACGTATTCCTCGGTGAGGTCATCGGTACGGCGATTCTGATCCTCTTCGGCGCCGGTGTGGTCGCCGCCGTCGTACTCAACTACTCCAAGGCGAAGGACGCCGGCTGGGTCGTCATCGCGTTCGGCTGGGGCTTCGGCGTGCTGGCCGGGGCCTACACCGCCGCCCCGCTGTCCGGCGGGCATCTCAACCCCGCGGTGACCATAGGGATCGCCGTCGACACCGGGGACTGGGACCAGGTGCCGGTCTACATCGCCGGACAGATGGTCGGCGCCATGCTCGGGGCAGTGCTGTGCTGGCTGACCTACTACGCGCAGTTCCAGGCCAACGCCGAGGAGGAGATCGCCCAGCCCACGCTCGGGATCTTCTCCACCGGGCCCGCGATCCGCAATCCCGTGGCGAACCTGATCACGGAGATCATCGCGACCGTCGGCCTGGTCCTGCCGATCCTGGCCTTCGGGCTCACCAAGGGACTCGGCGAGTCCGGTACCGCGGTCCTGGTCGTCGCCTTCCTGGTGGTCGGCATCGGCCTGTCGCTCGGCGGGCCCACCGGATACGCCATCAACCCGGCCCGCGACCTGGGCCCGCGCATCGTCCACACCCTGCTGCCGATTCCCAACAAGGGCACCTCGGACTGGGGATACGCGTGGATCCCGGTGGTGGGACCGCTGATCGGCGGGGCGCTGTCCGGGGTGATCTTCAACGCGGCATTCTGAAGCAGGGCCGACACAGCTTGTGCAGGAACCGACGAAGGGGACGTCATGACGGACAGGTTCGTCGCCGCTATCGACCAGGGCACCACCTCAAGCCGCTGCATCATCTTCAACCAGGACGGCGCGATCGTGGCCGTCGACCAGCGCGAGCACCGCCAGATCTTCCCCAAGCCCGGCTGGGTGGAGCACGACGCCACCGAGATCTGGTCCAAGGTGCAGGCCGTGGTCGCCGGGGCGATCGCCAAGGCCGGGCTGCGCGCCGACCAGCTCAGCGCACTCGGCATCACCAACCAGCGCGAGACGACGGTCCTGTGGGACCGCGCCACGGGCAAGCCCGTGCACAACGCGATCGTGTGGCAGGACACCCGCACCGCCGCCCTGACCCACCAACTCGGCGGCACGGACGGACAGGACCGGTTCCGCGAGCAGACCGGACTGCCACTGGCCACCTACTTCTCGGGGCCGAAGGCGGCCTGGCTGCTCGACAACGTGCCGGGGCTGCGCGCGCGTGCCGAGAACGGCGAGATCGCCTTCGGCACCATCGACTCCTGGCTGATCTGGAACCTCACCGGCGGCACGGACGGCGGGCGGCACGTCACGGACGTGACCAACGCCGGCCGGACCATGCTGATGAACCTGGAGACCCTCCAGTGGGACCAGTCCATCCTGTCGGCGATGAACGTGCCCGAGGCTGTCCTGCCCGAGATCAGGTCGTCCGCCGAGGTGTACGGCACCGCGGTGGGCCAACTCGCGGGCGTGCCCGTGGCATCCGCCCTGGGTGACCAGCAGGCCGCGGTGTTCGGGCAGGCCTGTTACGACGTGGGGACGGCGAAGAACACGTACGGCACGGGCTCCTTCCTGCTGCTCAACACGGGCAACCGGCCGGTTCCGTCCAAGAACGGGCTGCTGACGACGATGGGCTACAAGATCGGCTCCGAGGCGCCGGTGTACTGCCTGGAGGGATCGATCGCCATCACGGGCGCCCTCGTCCAGTGGTTCCGCGACCAGCTCGGCATCATCCGTACCGCCGACGAGATCGAACCTCTGGCGGCGAGCGTCGAGGACAACGGCGGGGCGTACATCGTGCCCGCCTTCTCCGGCCTGTTCGCGCCCTATTGGCGCTCGGACGCGCGCGGGGTCGTCACGGGCCTCACCCGGTACGTCACCAAGGCGCACCTCGCGCGGGCCGTACTGGAGGCGACGAGCTGGCAGACGCGCGAGGTCGTGGACGCCATGTACCAGGACTCCGGGGTGCAGATCACCACCCTGAAGGTGGACGGCGGCATGACCAAGAACAACCTGCTCATGCAGCACCAGGCGGATGTGCTCGACGTGCCGGTGGTCCGGCCGAAGGTCTCCGAGACCACGTGTCTGGGCGCCGCGTACGCGGCCGGTCTCGCCACGGGTGTGTGGAACGACCTCGACGAGCTGAAGTCCCACTGGCAGAAGGACGTCGAGTGGACGCCGGACATGGAGGCGTCGGTCCGGGACCGCCAGTACCACAACTGGCGCAAGGCGGTGGAGAAGAGCTTCGGCTGGGAGGAGGACGGCGAGAACTAGGCACACCCACGCGCGTGGTGCCGTCGAAACGCGGCCCGTACCCCTGTCGGCGGGGGTACGGGCCGCACCCGTTCCTCAGGTGGTGACGGTCTGGCGGCGCCGGGCGGAGTACGCCATCGCGTGCTGGACGACGCCGACGAGGACGTCCTTGACCGACTGCTTGTCCCGGGCGTCGCACAGCACGACCGGTACGTCCTCGTCGAGGTCCAGGGCCTGCCGTACGTCGTCCTCGGGGTAACGGACGGCCCCCTCGAAGCAGTTGACGCCGACGAGGAAGGGGATGGAACGCCGCTCGAAGTAGTCGACGGCGGCGAAGCAGTCCTCCAGGCGGCGCGTGTCGGCGAGCACGACGGCTCCGAGGGCGCCCTCGGACAGCTCGTCCCACATGAACCAGAACCGTTCCTGCCCGGGTGTGCCGAACAGGTAGAGCACCAGGTCCTCGCGCAGGGTGATGCGTCCGAAGTCCATGGCGACGGTGGTGGTGCGCTTGCCCTCGACCCCGCTCGTGTCGTCGACCGGGCGTCCCGCCTCGGTGAGCAGTTCCTCGGTGCGCAGCGGCCTGATCTCGCTGACCGCGCCCACGAGCGTGGTCTTGCCCACGCCGAAGCCGCCGGCCACCAGGATCTTGAGCGTGACGGGCTCGACCGGGGGCTTGCCGCGCTCAGAACGCCCGAAGATCATGGGTCTCTTCTCCTGCTTGCTGGGGGTGTGGGATCGGGTCCGTCTCCCCGATCGCACTGCTCGGAACCGTGTCCGCGCGCTGGTGACCTGCCGTCCGCGGAGGGTCGTCGACGATCAGTCAGATCATATCGGCGGTCACAGGGCCCGGAGGCCGTTGATCACGTCGCGCAGGATGCTCTCGTCCGGAAGCTCGGCGGGCGGCACCGGCCGGTTCACATGGACCCACTCCGAGGCGACGAGGTCACCCACGAGGACCCGTACGACCCCGATGGGCAGGTCGAGTTCGGAGGACAGCTCGGCGACCGACTGGGGGGTGTCCCGGCACAGGTCGACGATGTCCACGTGTTCGGGGGACAGCGAGTGGTCCCCTTCGGGATCGTCCGAGTGGGGTTCGGCCACGACGACCGCGATGAGGTCGAGCCGGTGCTGGCCGGCACTTGTGGTGCGGCCGCGCGTCATGGCGTACGGACGGACCACCGGTCCGGCCTCGTCGTCGAACCAGTGGCTTCTTCCCTGACCGTCTGTGCTCATGCCATCTCACTACCCGCCCTGAGGCAGATCGGTGCGCGGGGCGGCACCCAGATGCACACCGACCCGCTTGACCAGGAGCGTCATCTCGTATGCGACGAGGCCCACGTCCGAGTCGGCGTCGGACAGGACGGCGAGGCAGCTGCCGTCGCCCGCGGCGGTCACGAAAAGGAAGGCGTCGTCCAGCTCCACGACCGTCTGCCGGACGTTGCCCGCCTCGAAGTGCCGGCCCACGCCCTTGGCCAGGCTGTGGAACCCGGACGCCACGGCGGCGAGGTGCTCGCTGTCCTCGCGGGTCAGATCCTGGGACACGCCGGTCGGGAGGCCGTCGCTGGAGAGCACCAGGGCCTTGCGGATGCTCGCGACGCGCTCCACCAGGTCGTCGAGGAGCCAGTTGAGCTCGCCGGACTTGTCGGTCGCCTTCGGTGCGGTCATCGACCGTCCCCCTTAGTCGTTCGTTGTGGTGCTGTGCCGCCGGACGTGTCGTCGCCCACGGCGTTCTCCTCGCGGCCGCGCTGCCAACCGCGTTGGAGCGAGGCCATCCGGCTGCGTACCTCGTCGGCGTCCCGCTCGGCGGGCTCCGCCTGCTTCTGGGGTCGCCGTTCCGGGGTCTGCTTGAGCTGCGGGGCCAGGTTGGCCTGGCGTACGCGGCGGGGCAGCGGAGCGGTGCCGGAGCCGGCGTCGTGGGGTCCGCGGGCGGCGCCGAGGGGCGGCCGGTCCGAGCCGGACGCCCCGGAGGCACCGCGGGCGGACTCGCCCCAGCCGGGCCGTACGACGCCACCCGGGGCGGAGTCGGCCGAGCCGTCCCTGCCGGGGGCCTCCGCCGCCGGACCCAGGGCGCCGCGAGCGGGCGTACCCGAGGTGGGCCCGCGGACGGCACCGGTGGCGGAGTCGTCCGCGGCCGGGCCGCTCGACGCGATCTCGGCGCGCCGGGTGCGCCGGGGCAGGGCGGGAGCTCCGGGTGCCCCACCGAGCTCACGGCTCGGGGCTGCCGGGGAGGCCGGTGTCCCGGTCGACTCGTCGCCACGGTCGGCCACGTCGGTGCTCCTGCGCAGGGCCGCGGCACGGCGGCGGCTCGGCAGCGTCGGAGGTTCGGGATGCGTCTGCCCGGCCGAGGGGGCGGTCTGCGACCGGGACGCGCCCGGGCCGATCGCCGGAGACCGGTCCGTCGTCTCGTGTTCCGTCGGCTCATCCGTGACCGGGCGTCCGTGGGAGCTGACCAGCTTGGGGGTCCGGCGGCGGGACAGTGACACCGGGGCGTCCGGGCCGCCGTCGCCGACGGCCGCCCCGTCGGTCGCGGGGGCCTCGTCGTCGACGTGGGCCAGGGAGCGGCGCGGTCGGAACAGTCCGCCGCGCTCGCTGTCCTCGGAGTCGAGCACGCCCGGAAGGTCGTTGAGGGCGTCCAGGTCGACGGGTGCCTCCAGTTCGACCGGGCCGTCCAGGATCGCGGGCCCCATGCCGAGCTGAGCCGGCCCCCGGGTGAGCGGGACGCGCTGGGCCTGCTCCAGTTCGGCCTCCTTCGACGGCCGGGGGCGGTCGAGACGGAAGCCGATGCCGTTGGTGTCGGGGACGTCGTCGGTCAGCAGGGCGTCGGGGATGAAGACGACCGCCGTGGTGCCGCCGTACGGCGAGGGCTGCAGCGAGACCCGGACGTTCTGCCGCTGGGCGAGCCGGCTGACCACGAAAAGGCCCAGCCGGTCGGTGTCGGACAGCTCGAACTCCGGTGTCTCGGCGAGCCGGAGGTTGGCGTCGAGGAGCGCGTCGGCGGCCATGCCGAGCCCCCGGTCGTGGATCTCCAGGGTGAACCCGTTGGCGACGCGCTCGCCCACGACCTGGACAGCGGTGTGCGGCGGGGAGAACACCGTGGCGTTCTCCAGGAGTTCGGCCACGAGATGCGTGAGGTCCGCGACGGCCGGGCCGGTCACGGCCACCCGGGGCAGCCTGCGGACCTCGATGCGCTCGTAGTCCTCGACCTCGGCGACGGCGGCCCGGACGACGTCCATGAGCTGGACGGGTTTGCGCCACTGCCGGGAAGGGGCCGCGCCGGAGAGGATCACCAGGCCCTCGGCGTGCCGGCGCATACGGGTCGTCAGGTGGTCGAGCCGGAACAGGTCGGCGAGCTCGTCGGTGTCCTCGGCGCGGCGCTCCATGGTGTCGAGCAGGGTGAGCTGCTTGTGCAGCAGGACCTGGCTGCGGCGGGCGAGGTTGACGAAGACCTCGGAGACCCCGGCGCGCAACTCGGCCTGCTTGACCGCGGCTTCGACGGCGGCGCGCTGGAGCGTGTTGAGGGCCTGGCCGACCTCGCCCATCTCGTTCTTGTCGTACTCCAGGCGCGGGACCTCGGTCTCGACGTCGACCTGTTCGCCCACGGACAGGCGGCGCATCACGCTGGGCAGCCGTACGCCGGACGCCTCGTGGGCCTCCAGGCGCAGCTGCCTCAGGTCGCGGATGAGGCCGCGGCCGACGCGCACGGACAGGACCAGCGAGAAGAGCAGGGCGATCAGGCCGAGGACGCCCACCACGGCAGCCTTGAGGATGACGCCCATCGCGTCCGGCCGGACGCGGTCCTGGAGGCGGTCGCCCGCCTGGTCGTCGAGCTTGGCGAGTTCGTCGAGCACATTGCCCGCGGCGGCGTCCCAGCTCTTGGCGCTGACGCCGCCGTCCGTGCCGGGCTCGGCGGTGGCGACGGACCGCTCGGCGGAGCGCAGCGGAGCGGTACCGGCGTTCTTCCAGAAACGCTCGTAGCGTTCGCGCTCCGAGGTCGGCAGCACCGCCAGGCTGATGTCGTACATCAGCGTCCGCTGGGCGGCGAGTTCGGAGACGTCGCGGATCTCGTCGCGGGTGAGCTTGCCCACCACGAGGGCGGAACCGAGGAGGGCGTCCTCGCGGGAGAGCAGTTCGCGGGCCCGGGTGATGTTGACCAAGGCCCGCGCCTGCTTGTCCAGTTCGACGTTGTCGATGCCGTCGAGGGTGGCGAGGAGGGCGTAGGCGGGGTCGACCAGGCGGTTGTACTGGTCGAGGGCCTGGAGCCGGGAGACGGTGCCGTCCTCGACTCCGCGGCGGAGCGCCTCGATGCCGTCGAACGCGTCCAGGACGGCGGTGAGACGCTCGTCGTCGTCCTGGTCCAGACCGTCGCGCACATCGGGATCGCGGGCGTTGCGGCGGAACTTGGCGATGGCGTCGTCCGAGGCGTTCCTCGTGCCGCGCAGTGCGGACAGGGCGTCCGACGCACGTGGATCGGCCAGGTAGACCAGGGTCTGGCGGCGTTCCTGCTGGAGCACCCGCACGGTGTCCTCGATGGGATAACCGAGCTTCTCCGTCACGGTCGACACCTGGAAGAGCTGGGCGACCTCACGACCCGTCAGTACCGTGGCGAAGCCCCACACCGCGATCAGGGACACCAGCGGCACGAGAAGCAGCGCCACGATCTTCCGGCGGATGGACTTCCCGCGAAAGCGCATGGCCTCCCCCAGCTCGACCCCCGCCGGCCGGGGGTACACATGTACGTCAACAAACGGCGCGAGCCTACTACCGACGCACACGTAACTCGAAGTTGCGTCCGGAACCTGAACTTCCGCTCCGCTGTCGCGACATGGGCGGTTGTCCGCCCATTGCGGGAGATTGCCTCCTGTGATCAGGCGGTCCGGGTCGGACCGGAACCGATCGGCTTGAGCGGCCGGTTGGCTGGATTTTTTCGTTTCTTTGACGTCGTGGGGGAATCTTGAAGGGGTCTTGTTCGTCCTTCTCTTCGGGAAATGGCGGTGGATTCGGCCACAGGAGCCGCATCTGCAACTGGGCGGCGTAAACCAGCGCAAGCCGGGCAGTCACCTTGAAGCCCGGTCCACAGACACCGGGACGAGGGGTCTGCCGGCGGTGGGGAGTGACACGGTGATGGGCACGGCGGAACGGCAGGAGGCGCCGGCAGTCGGCGTGGGGACCGCGGATCCGATGGTGCCGCGGCGCCCCGAAGCGCGGGGTCACGGCATACCGGCGGGGCCGGACGTGCCGAGGAGGCGTGGCGCGGTCCAGGAGGAGCCGTACCGGCCATTGTGGGTCGAGGAACCCGCGCGCAGGCGTCGGCTCCCGGATCCGGTGCGGACCTCCGCGGTGCGGGCGGTGCTCATCATCGCCGTGACCCTGCTCCAGGCGATGGTGGCCTTCCTGTGCACCATGGCCGGGTCCTGGCTCGCGTTCCCGATGGTGCTGAGCAGCATCGTCAGCACCGTGGTGGCCACCTGGGGCGCCCTGGACGTCTGGGTGACGCGCCAGGTGTGGAACCAGCGCCACGGCGTGGTGTCGACCCCGAGCAGTACGGCGCGTGCGCTGCGGCGTGAGCGGCGCAAGGCCCGGCGGCAGGCGCGGGCCACCGAGCGGACGCAGGAGCGGATACGGCGACAGGGCGGCAGCACGGGGCGGTTGTCGCACTCCTGAGCCGGGCGGGGCCGCGCAGCACGCACGGCCCCGCTCTCCTCAGGGAGCCTGAGGGGCCGGACGCTTGAACATCCGGGTCGCCGTGATCTCGCTGCGCACCGCCTCGCCCGTCCGGGGCTGCTGCGGCAGTCCCGGACGGAGGTGTTCCTCCACGCTGATGTACTTCAGACCGGCCCTCAGGTCCGCGTCGTTGCGCAGCCGGATGACCAGCGGGAACTCCGCGAGTGCCGTCGTGTCGAACAGGCCTGTGGTGTACAGGAGTTGGACACCGAGCGCGTCCGACACGGCCCGCTGGAGCTCCAGCAGATACGTGGCGTTGGCGCGGCCGATCGGGTTGTCCAGGAACAGGGTGCCGGCGTGCCGGTGCTTGTCCCGGCCCCGGTCGTTGGACCGCAGGGCCGCCATCGTGCAGTACAGCGCGATGGCCGCCGTGAGCAGCTGACCGCCGGAGAACACGTCACCCATCTGTCCCACGGGCACCCGCTCGGCGCGCAGCACGGCGTCCGGCTTGAGGATCTCCACGGCCACCCCCTTGGGCTGGAGCGCTGCCGCAACTCCCCGCAGCAGCAGGGACATTCCGTCACGCCGCAGGTCGGAGTTCTTCTTCACCGCGGCCCGGGTCGCCTCGTCGATGACCTCGCCGAGCCGCTCGGTCAGCGTCGCCTGGTCGGGCTCCTCGAAGCGGATCCGCAGGAACTCCTGCCCGGACCACTCGCCGAGGCCCTCGGGGAGCCGGGACAGCCGCTGGGCGGACCTGAGCGTGGCGAGGGCGGACTCCACGAGCCCGCGCAACCGGTCCACGATCGAGTCCCGGTTCCGCTCCAGCTGCGCCAGCTCGTCGGTCAGCACCCGGAGCCGGGGCGCGAAGGCGTCCGCCCACTTCTGCGCGTGCTCGGGCAGCGAGGACGCGGGCAGTTCCCGGATCTGCTGCCGCGCGGGGGTGCGGACCTGCTCGTAGCGTGTGGAGTTGGCGTGCCGGACGAGCACGTCACTGGCCTCGCGCACGGCGGCCTCGGCGGCGGAGAGGTCGGCGGCGCAGCCGCGCAGCGAACGACGGGCTTCCGCGGCGGCCTGACGGGCCTCCTCGGGGCTGCCCGGGTACGGCTCCGGCTCCTCCTGCTCGTCCTCCATGGCATGCTCGCGCAGCAGGTCACGAAGCATCGCGGCGATCTCGTCGAAGCCGCCCGCCGCGTCCTCGGCGGCCCGGTGGGAGTCCAGCAGTTCCGCGTGCGCGTCTCTGGCCTGGGCCAACGCCTCGGTGCGGGAGGCGAGTTCGGCGGTGGCCGTACGCAACAGCGCCTGTGCGTGCTCGGCGTCGCGCGGCTCCAGCTCCGGCGACAGCTCGGTGTGCGCCTCGCCGTCCTCGGGTGCGTGCCGCTCGGCCTCGCCGCGCAACCGGCCGAGCTGCTCGCTCGCGGTCGACATACGGGTCTCCAGAAGCTGCACCAGCTCCTCCGCCCGGGCGGCGGCGGCCTGCCGGGAGGGGCCGTCGGACCCGTCGGGCGACTGGAGCAACTGCTCCGCGCGGGTGCGGACCTTGTTGCTCAGCCGGTCCAGTTCGGCCAGGGCCGCGCTCTCGTCGCTCTCCGCCCGGGCCTGCTCGGCCCGCAGGTCGGCTCCGACACCGACCTTCTCGTACAGCTGGGAGGCGGCCCGGTAGGCCTCGCGCAGCGCGGGCAGAGACGACTTGGAGGGGTCGGAGTCACTGTCCTGTACGTCATCGGGGGCGCCGGCGATCTCGGCACGCTCGGCACGCAGCGCACGCGCGGTGCGGCGGGCGTCGTCGGCGGCCCGCTGGGCACCGCGCCGGTCCTCGTCGGCGGCCCTGGCGCGCTCCAGACAGGCCTGGGCGCGGGCCTCCGACTCGGTGGCCTCGTCGGCCAGTTCGCGCAGTTTGGCCTGCCAGCCGGCCCGCTCGCGCAGCCGGTAGGCGAGACCGGCGAGGGCGTCGGCGGCGCGCCGGGCCTTCTGAGCGGCCTCCTGGCGCTCGTCGCGCGTCTGCGCGGCCTCGGCGGCGGCTTCGTCGGCCTCGGCCCGCACCATGCGCGCCTCGGCCAGCTCGGCCTCCGCCTCCTCGGCGAACACGCGCGTGTCCCGCGCGGCCTGCCCCAGCTCGACGAGCCGGCCGGCCGGGCAGCCGGTGCGCCAGGAGGCGAGCCGCGCGGCCAGTTCACGGTCCTTGCCGAGGCGGGCCGCGAGCGACCGGATCTCCTCGTCCCGCTCGCCGGCCCGCGCGCGCAGCGCCTGACGCTCCTCGTCGGCGGCGTGTTCGTCGTGCATGGCCGGGTTCGGCGGTACGAGGAAGACGTCCCCGTTGTCCGCGTCGGGAGCCGGGGTGGGTGCGAGGAGGGCGGCCGCCGTGCCCACGGCGACGGCGGACCGTGGAAGCAGGGCCGCGTCGTTCAGCGCCTCACGGGCACGCGCGTGCGTGTCGGGGTCGGTGATGATCACGCCGTCGACCAGTTCCGGCCTCGCGGCCAGCACGCGCGCGTGGTCCGCGGGGTCGACTGCCTGGGCGAGATAGCGCCAGCCGGGCAGGGCGGGGATGCCGTTCTCGCCGAGGAACTCGACCGTGGCCAGCACGTCGGGGCCCGGCGGCAGGAGGCCGCCGTCACCGAGCGCTCCGAGGATCCGGGAGTCGTCGGCGGCGGCCGTACGCAGGTCGAAGAGCTGGCGTTCGGCGGAGGAGACGGAGTCGTCGAGCAGCTCACGCAGTTCGTCGGCGAACCGGTCGAGGTCCTCGGGGGTGAGTCCGCCGTCGGAAGCGCCCGTGGAGCCCGCGTGCGGGTCGGTGCCGCTCCCGGCACCCTCGCGCCCGGCCGCGCCGTTCGCCCTGGTGTTCTCGGCCCCGGTGCGCGGTCCCGGCACGCTCCCGGATGTCCCTGAAGTCCCGGAGATCCCGGAGGTCCCGGTCAGGCTCAGCAGCTCCGCGAGCCGTTCCTCCCCCGCCAGCCCCTCGGCGAGGCGCCGCTCGGCCTCGTAGGACCGGGCGGCCGCCGTGGCCGCGTCCTCCGCGCGGGCCGCCGTGAGCTCGGCGCGGGACTCGGCGGAGGCCGCTTCGCGCGCGTGCTCGGCGGCCCGGTTCGAGGACTCGCGGGCGGCGTCCCAGGCGGCGACGGCCGTCTTCTCGGCGTCGCTCGCGGCGAGGGCCGCGCGGGCGGGGTCGGCGTCGGGCGCGCTGTCGTCGAGCCAGCCCGCGCGCACGGCCTCGGCGGTCTCCTGCTCGACCTCGCTCAGCCGCTGGCGCAGATGGCCGATCTCGCTGCGGGCGCGCTGCGCCTCGGTGGCGGCCGACGTGGAGTCCCGGTAGGCCGACTCGCCGACTTCCTGGAGTGCGGCGGACCGCTCCTCCTCCTCGTTGGCGAGCGTCTCGGCGCGCTCGGCGGCCGCGTGCAGGGCCCGGACGAGATCGACGGCGGCCCTGGCGCGGGCGGCGAGCGCGGGGGCCGCGTCCCGCTCGGCCTCCTGGATGGCGGCGGCCACGCGCGCGACCCGGTCGGCGGCGGCGCGGTGGCGCAGTACGGCCTCGGCGGCCTGCCAGGCGGAGTGCAGGGTGCGCGCCTCGGCGAGCTCGCGCTTCTGGGCGGCGGCCGACTTCTCGGCGGCGGCGAGGGCCAGGGAGGCGTGCCGGTAGGCGAGTTCGGCGGCGATCAGCGCACTGCGCTCCCGGCCCGCCTCGGCGTGGGTGACGGCGTACGCGGCGGCGGTGACCCGCTGGGCCAGGTCCGCCGCACGTACCCGCTCCTTGACGCCCCGCGCGGACAGCCGACGGGCCAGCGTCCTGGTACGGCGTTCGGCGCCCGTGTGGATGTCACGCGCGCGTGAGCGGGCCTCGGCGGCCTCGACGATCCGGCCCAGCAGGTCCACCGACCCCGCGGTGAAGTCCCGTTCGGCGATGAGTTCGGCGCGGCGCCCCAGCTTGTTGCCGAACCCGCTGACGAGGTCGGCGAGGCCGTCGGTGTCGCGGGTGTCGGTCACGGCCCGCAGCAGCAGGTCCGTGAAGTCGGAGTCCTTCTTCACCGCGAAGAGGCCGGCGGCCTCGCCCTCGTCGGCGTTCATCTCCCGCTGGTAGCGGAAGAGTTCGGGGTCCAGGCCGAGGTCACCCAGGTGCTCGATCCACCGGTCGTGGATCTCCTCCCAGTGCACCTCCAGATGCGGGTACGCCTTGCCCGCCTCGGTGAGGGCGTCCCGGAAGCCCTTCATGGTGCGCCGGCGGCCCTGCGCGGCCGACTGGCCCTCGGCGGGCGGCCGGACGGCGGTGGACTCGGCGACGGGCAGGTTGTCGAGGCTGAGCCCCGGTCCTGGCCGGAAGGAGTACCAGGCCTCGGCGAACTTCCGCGGGTCGTTGGAGACCTGACGGCCCCTCCACTCGCTGACCTTGCCGACAACGACGCACTCGCCGGTCAGGGTGTGCTGCCACTCCAGGGCCACGTGCCCGCAGTCGTCCGCCAGCAGGAACTTGCGCAGCACACCGGAGCTGGCGCCGCCGAGGGTGTTCCGGTGGCCCGGCAGCATCACCGAGAAGATCAGCTTGAGCAGGACCGACTTGCCGCCGCCGTTCTCCAGGAAGAGCACCCCGGCGGGCGCGGGTCGGCGCGGCGGGCCGACGGGCTCCTCCTCGAAGAACTCCGCCTGGGTGGGCGCGGGGTCGGGCACTTCCGCGCCGACGCCGCGCAGGTCGAGCACGGTGTCGGCGTAGCGCGCACCGGCCGGGCCGATGGAGTAGAGGCGGATCCGGGACAGCTCGTACATGGCGGACTCTCGTAAGTCTTCGGCAGATCAGGGAAGTTCAGGAGTGGAACGGCAGTCCGGCGTCGGCCGCCAGCTCCAGGTCGTCGCCGTCCTCGGGCGGCAGCAGCGTCGGCGTGCCGTCGGTGACCGGGACGACCCCCAGCTCGAGGAGTTCGGCCATGGCGGCGCTTCCGGCCATGTCCCGCACCTGGAGCTGGTAACGAGCCGTGGTCCGGTAGGTGCCGCCGTTGTCGTCCCCGGTGCGCTGGAGGAATCCGGAGTCGGTGAGGAAGGCGGCGGCCTTGCCCACGATGCCGGTCGTGGATCCGGCGAGCCGGCGCGCGTCCTTGGTCGCGCCGGCCGCGCTGCGTCTGGCCCAGATCCGCCAGGCCGCCTCCAGGCCCGGCGCGTCGGTGGCCGGGTCGGTGTTCTCCCCGACCTCCTCGGCCCGCTCCTCAAGGCGTCGGCAGGCCTGTCGTACGAAGGCGTCGACGCCGTTGACCGAGACGCGCCCGATGTATCCGTCGTCGGCGAGGTCCTCGGGCCGCGGGAACGCCATGGCGGCCACGGCGAGGTGGGCGAGGCCGTGCAGGAACCGGTCGCCGCCGTCGGCGGACGTACGACGCGCGTAGTCCCCCATCCGGACGGCGAACACCGAGTCCTCGGCGGCGGTCACGGCCATCCCCGCGCGCGGGGACACCTCGAGCACGACCAGACCGAGTCCGGCGGCCACGGCGTCGGCGAGCCGCGCGAAGGGCGGGTCCTCCCGGTAGCGCCGCAGCAGTTCGGCGTACTCCTGGTCCCGCGCGGGCTGCAGTTTGGGCTGCAGCCCGAAGGCGACGAGCCGAGCGGCGTCGGCGGCGTCGGCGGGGGTGACGGCGGCGGGCGCCGACGGGGCCGGGACCTCCGTGTCGCTCCACTCGACCTGCTCACTCACGGCTGGGGCTCCTTGTCACGCTCTTGCTCGCTCATACTGCTTCCGTCCGGCCTGACCTCGCTCATGCCGCTTCCGTCCGGCCTGACCTCACTCACGCCGCTTCCGTCCGATCCGGCCTCGCTCATGCCGCCTCCGTCCGATCCGCCGCCATGCCCACGGCGTCCAGCAGGGCGGTACCGACGATGAGGTCGGCGCCACCGAAGTCCGGATCGTCCAGTTCCGTCCCGTCGTCCACGGCGAAGAGGAGCTTCTCCTCGCCCTGCCGGTAGGCGGTGCCGACGGCTGGGCTGGCCGCGTGGATCGCCAGCAGGGCCACCAGGTAGGCCAGATCGAAGCCGCCGGCCCCGCGGGCCTCCGCGAGCAGTCCCGAGAGCCGTCGCGGCGCGTCCGCCGGCAGGTCCAGCAGCTCCTTCGCCTGGGCCAGCTGCTCCTCGCTGAACCGGCTGTCGTCCGGCGTGGCGATGAGGTCGGGCTCCGGCATCTCCGCGCCCAGGTGCTCCCGCTCCACCGGCGGCGACAGCAGTATGTCGACGAGGTCGCCGACCCGGACCGAGACCGGGGTGCGCAGGCCGGTCCCGCGCGCGAAGAACGCGTCGGTGACCCGGGTGGCCTGCTCCAGCGGCAGGGGCAGCACGGGCGCGACGAGGTGGCCGTACAGATCTATCCCCGAGGTCGTCATGGGGGTGGCGAAGGCCTGCCGGTCCTGTTCGGCGCGGAACAGCGGGCCCGCTTCAAGGAGCCGGGACTGGAGCTGGGTGTGGCGCCGGATGCAGTCCTTGACGATGTCGACGAGCTCGGCGGCCCGGCGCTTCTGCTCGGGGTCCTCGGACTCGTCCCGCGCCTTGCGGATGTTGGTCAGGATCGCGTTCTCGTGGCGGTACCGGTCGGCGACGTGGTCCAGGGCCTCGGCGATCATGTCGGGCACGGAGTTGAGCCAGTCGACCGCCCTGACGTTGCGCCGGGTGGCGTCCAGGGCCCTGCGCAGGGTCTCGGAGTACTGCACGGTCCGGTAGCGGGCCTGCTCGGCGGCGAGTTGGGCGTCGGCGAGGCGGCCGCGGCTGATCAGCACCTCCAGCTTGACCTCGGCGGCGATCTGGGCGCTGGTGACGTCGGTGTCGAGGGCGCCCACGAGGACGTTGACCGCCTCGTCGGTGGTCCGCAGGTACACCGAGCCGCCGGGTCCCGGGACCTCCTCGATGAGCTTGAAGTCGTAGTCACGCCGGACATAGGTCCCGTCCGGCGCGAAAGTCCCGTAGACCGCGCGGAATCCGCGGTCGACGCTGCCGACGTTGATCAGGTTCTCCAGGACCCAGCGGGCCACGCGCTCGTGCTCGGCGACGGGCCGCTGCGGGGCCTGGGCGGCGATGCGCGGGATGAGGCGGGCCACGATCTGGTCGTGGTCGGCGCCGGTGTCGAAGTCCATGTTCAGGGTGACCAGGTCGATGGCGGCCAGGGCCACCTCCGCCATGCCGTACACCGAGTACTCGCCCGCGAGATTGGCCTTGCGCGCGTCCAGGTCGTGCAGCGGCGCGGTGCAGGCGAGCGCGCGCAGCCGCCGCGCCAGTCCCTCGTCGGCGGCCGGGCCCGGAGCGGGGCGCGGCCCCGCGCTGAACTGGGGCGGAACGCTGTCCGTCGTCGCAGGCGAAGTCACGGTGCACAGACTAGGTGCTAGGTCTGACAACTCCCCAAACGGCGCGGATCGCCTCCGGCGGTTGGGCGGGGGGCCACGGTTGAGATTCGTCCGCGGGCTGGTGGGGGCTGGTCGCGCCCACGCGGCGGAGCCGCATATCAGAAACCGCCCCGCGCCCCTGGCCAGGTGTCCTCGCCCACCCTTCGTCTGTACACCTCGACCACTCGCCCCAAAGAGTCCGAGAGGTACACGGCGAGCAGTCGCTCTGCCTCTTCCCGGTCGCCCGCCTGGAGCGCGCCGAGGATCTGCTGGTTGCGGGCCAGGTACGGCTCGTGGAGGGCCTTGGGGTCGTCCACCACGTGGAAGGCGAGCCGGAGTTCGGCGAAGACGCTGCGCATCAGTTCGTCGGTGCGGTCGCTGCCCGCGAGGGCGACGAGTTCGCGGTGGAAGTGGATGTTGGCCGTGCCCAGCGCTTTCCAGTCACCTTCGCGTACCGCCCGCTGCCCCTCCACGACCGCCTCGGCGAGCGCGTCCAGGGCGTACGGCGGTTCGCCGAGGCCGCGGACGACCGCGCACTCCACGAGTGCGCGGGTGCGGTAGATGTCCTCGACGTCCTCGACCGCGAGGACCCGGACGAACACACCGCGGTTCAGCTCGTGGACGAGCAGGCGCTCATGCGTGAGCAGCCGGAACGCCTCGCGCAGGGTGTTGCGGGAGACTCCCAGCGCCCCGCCGATGCTGTCCTCCGACAGCCGTGTCCCTGGCGGGAAATAGCCCTCGGCGATGCGGCTCCTGAGGATGTCCGAGACCCGCTCGGCCGTGCTGGTGCGCCCCAGGAGGGCTCGGTCGTCGGCCAGTCCGCTCAGCTGCTCTGCCATGCCCGGAATTCAACCGCAGACACGAGAACGAAACAACACGGGTATTGAAGGATCGTTGAACGATCCTCTACGTTACTGAGCACCGCACGGTTCAGCTCCGCGACCTCCGTCCTCCCCCTGCGAGGTGCTCATGAGCACGACCCCGCCCCCACACATCCTGAGCGACCACCCCGAAGCGACCGAGAACCCCGCCGAAGACGGGCCGCTGGGCTGGTACCGCGCCCTCGGTTCGCGCGGCCGGCGTGCCTTCGCCGGTGCGTTCGGCGGCTACGCCCTCGACTCCTACGACTACTTCACGCTCCCGCTGAGCATGGTTGCGCTGGCCGCGTACTTCGGCCTGGACAGCGGCCAGACCGGCCTCTTCACCACCGTCACCCTGCTGGCCTCCGGCATCGGCGGGGCCCTGGCGGGGGTACTGGCCGACCGGGTCGGCCGGGTCAGGGCGCTGATGATCACGGTGGTCACCTACGCGATCTTCACCGTGGCCTGCGGCTTCGCCCCGAACTTCGAGTCGCTGCTGGTCTTCCGCGCCCTTCAGGGCCTCGGTTTCGGCGGAGAGTGGGCGGTCGGCGCGATCCTGGTCGCCGAGTACGCGAGCGCCCGGCACCGGGGGCGCACGCTGGGCGCGATCCAGAGTTCCTGGGCCGTGGGCTGGGCCCTGGCGGCGATCATGTACACGCTGGTCTTCTCGGTCTTCGACGACGGCACGGCCTGGCGCGTGATGTTCTGGACCGGTGCGCTGCCCGCGCTGCTGGTCGTCTGGATGCGACGCCGGGTCCAGGACGCCCCCGAGGCGATCGCGGTGCGCGAGAAGAGCGCGGGCAAGGGCTCCTTCGCGGCGATCTTCAAACCCGACCTGCTGCGTACGACGATCTTCGCGGGGCTGCTGTCCACCGGCGTCCAGGGCGGCTACTACACGCTCGCCACCTGGGTGCCGACGTACCTCAAGAGCGACCGCGGACTGTCGGTCGTCGGCACCGGCGGCTATCTGACCTTCCTGATCTCCGGCGCCTTCCTCGGCTATCTGACCGGCGGCTATCTCACCGACCGGCTGGGCCGGCGGCGCAACATCTGGCTCTTCGCCCTGCTGTCGGCCGTGTGCATCGTGGCGTACGGCAACATCCCGAGCGGAGCCGACACCTGGCTGCTGGTCCTCGGGTTCCCGCTCGGGTTCTGCATGTCGGCGATCTTCAGCGGCTTCGGGTCCTATCTGAGCGAGCTGTACCCGACGGCGGTGCGCGGCTCCGGGCAGGGCTTCACGTACAACGCGGGCCGCGCGGTCGGCGCCGTCTTCCCGACCACCGTCGGCTTCCTGGCCGACAGCTGGGGTGTGGGCGGGGCGCTGGTCTTCGGCGCCATCGGCTACGGCATCGCCGCCCTCGCCCTGCTCGGACTGCCGGAGACCCGTGGGAAGGAACTCGCGTGAACCGAACGGAAGACCGTCCCCTGACCCTCGTCGACGAGCACGCGCACGCGTGGAGCCCGGCCCAGGCGCGCACCCGCTTCCGCGCGGGCCTGACCGGCCCCACCGCCGGGGTCGCGGCCGGCCACACCCAGGTCAACCTGATCTCGGTGCCCGCCGACTGGGCGTACGACATGCTGCTGTTCTGCCAGCGCAACCCCAAGCCGTGCCCGGTCCTCGACGTCACGGACGCCGGCGACTGGACCACCGTCCTCGCGGCGGGCGCCGATCTGCGCACCGATCTCCCGCGCTACCGGGTGTGGGAGGACGGCAAGCTGGTGGACGAGCCGACGGACGTGCGCGCGCACTGGCGCGGTGACCTCGTCTCGTTCCTGATCGGGTGCAGTTTCACCTTCGAGTGGGCACTTTCCGAGGCGGGCGTCCCGATCCGGCACATTCAGCAGGGCCGGAACGTTCCCATGTATGTGACCAGTCGACAGTGCCGTCCCGCGGGGCGGCTGCACGGACCCATGGTGGTCTCCATGCGTCCGGTGCCGCCGCAGCACCTGGCGGCCGCCCTGAGGGAGAGCAGTCTGCTCCCGGCGGTGCACGGCAGCCCCGTGCACTGCGGCGATCCCTCGGCGCTCGGCATCGAGGACCTGGGCCGCCCCGACTTCGGAGACGCCGTGGCCGCCGAGCCCGACGACATCCCGGTGTTCTGGGCCTGCGGAGTGACCCCGCAGGCCGCGGTGATGGCCTCACGCCCACCGTTCGCCATCACGCACGCGCCGGGGCAGATGTTCCTGACGGACGCCCGCGACGAGCAGTACAGAGTGGCGTGAGACCCGCTCGGACCTCTGGAAAACATCACATCGACCACCGGAAACCCCGGAAGGAGACATGAGTCGTCCATGACCTCGATCGATCTGAACGCCGATCTCGGCGAGGGCTTCGGCCGCTGGCGGCTGACCGACGACGAGCAACTGCTGTCCGTCGTCACCAGCGCCAACGTGGCCTGCGGGTTCCACGCCGGGGACGCGGTCACCATGCGGCGGGTGTGCGAGCTCGCGGCCGCGCGCGGGGTCCGGATCGGCGCCCAGGTCTCCTACCGGGATCTCGCGGGGTTCGGGCGGCGCGCGATGGACGTGCCGTCCGCCGAGCTGACGGCCGAGGTGGCCTACCAGATCGGCGCCCTGGAGGTCTTCGCCCGGGCGGCGGGCACGCGCGTGTCGTACGTCAAGCCGCACGGCGCGCTCTACAACCGGGTGGTCCACGACCAGGAGCAGGCCGCGGCGGTCGTCGACGGTGTGCTCCTCGCGGACGCCACCCTGCCGGTGCTGGGCCTGCCCGGCTCGCGTCTTCTGGAGGCGGCCGGGAAGGCGGGCCTCGGGGTCGTCACGGAGGCCTTCGCGGACCGGGCGTACACCGACGAGGGCACGCTGGTACCGCGTGGCCAGGAGGGCGCGGTGCTCGCCGATCCCGAGGCGGTCGTGGAGCGGTCCCTGAGCCTGGCCCGGGACCACGCGGTCACCGCCCGCTCCGGCGCCCGCATCGAGGTCGACGCCCGCTCCCTGTGCCTGCACGGGGACACCCCGGGCGCGGTGGAACTGGCCCGGCGGGTCCGGGAGCGGTTGGAGACCTCGGGCATCCGGGTGGAGGCCTTCGTATGAGGACACTGCCGGTCGGAGACGCCGCCCTGCTCGTCGAGGTGTCCTCGGGCGAGGAGGCCCAGGCGCTCCACGCCGAGCTGGTGCGCCGCCGCGCTGAGGGTTCGCTGTCGGTCCGCGAGATCGTCCCCGCGGCCCGCACGGTCCTCCTCGACGGCCTCGCCGACCCGGCCCGCCTGGCCGCCGAGCTCACCGCCTCCGAGGTACCGCCCGCTCCCCCGCGCGCGCGTGAGGCGGTCGAACTCCGGGTCCGCTACGACGGCCCGGACCTGGCCGACGTGGCCGCGTACTGGGGCGTCTCCCCCGAGGAGGTGGCCCGCATCCACTCCGGGACCGAGTTCACGGTCGCCTTCTGCGGATTCGCGCCCGGCTTCGGCTACCTCACCGGCCTGCCCGCCCGGTACGACGTCCCCCGCCGGGCGACCCCGCGCACAGCCGTCCCGGCGGGTTCGGTGGCGCTCGCGGGCCCGTACACCGGCGTCTACCCGCGCTCGTCGCCGGGCGGCTGGCAGCTCATCGGGACCACGGACGCGGTTCTGTGGGACCACGCGCGCGTGCCGGCGGCACTGCTGTCGCCCGGGACGCGGGTGCGCTTCGTGGGGGCGCCATGACGGACCGCGCCCTCTCGGTCGTCCGGGCCGGAGCACTGACCACGGTCCAGGACCGGGGCCGCCCGGGCCACGCGCACCTCGGCGTCCCTCGCTCGGGCGCTCTGGACGGTCCCGCCGCCGCCCTCGCCAACCGTCTGGTCGGCAACCTCCCCGAGGCAGCCGTCCTGGAGACCACGCTCAACGGCTGCGCGCTGCGCCCCCGTTCGGCGGTCACCGTGGCCGTCACCGGCGCTCCCTGCCGGATCACGGTGGACGGCCGTCCGGCGGCCTGGGGCGCACCGGTACATGTGCCGGGCGGAGCGCTGCTCACCGTCGGGACGGCGGTCTCGGGACTGCGCAGTTATGTGGCCGTCTCCGGGGGCATCCTCGTGGAGCCGGTGCTGGGCAGCCGTTCCACGGACCTCCTGTCCGGCCTGGGCCCGGCCCCCCTCACGGACGGCGCGGTGCTGCCCCTGGGCACGCCGTCACCGCTCCACACGCGCGTGGACGCGGCCCCGCAGCCGGCACCGCCCGCGGAGCTGGTCCTGCGCGTCACACTCGGCCCACGAGACGACTGGTTCAGCCCGGAAGCGGTACGGGCGTTCACCTCCCGCACCTTCCGGGTGTCCTCGGCGAGCAACCGCATCGGCCTGCGCACGGAGGGACCCTCGCTGGAGAGGAAGCCGAACGGCGAACTCCCCAGCGAGGGCATGGTCCTGGGCGCGGTACAGGTCCCGCCCGACGGCAGACCGGTGGTCTTCCTCGCAGACCACCCGACCACGGGCGGTTACCCGGTGATCGGCGTGGTCCGCGAGACCGACCTCCCGGCCGCGGCTCAGGCGGTACCAGGAACTCCAGTGCGCTTCACAGAGGTACGCAGGCGGTAACGCGCCCCACAGGGGCGCGGGGAACTGCGCGACCAGCCCCCACAAACCCGCGCCCGACAACGCATCTCACGCCGCCTCCGGCCGTTGCTCCGCCATGGACGAGGCGGCCAGCGCCGCGGACACCGCGTGCGCGGCCCGCAGATCCAACCGCCCACTCGTCCCCCGAGCCCGATGCCGCATCTCATCGACGGCGAGCGTCACGAGCTGGGGCAGCAGATCGGTGCACCGCCGCACCACCCATCCCGTCCCCGCCGTGGCCAGCCACCACAGACTCGCCGACTTGGTGGGCACAGGAAACTCCGGCTCGGCCGAGGGAGCGAATCCGGCCGCCACCCCCTGCTCTGCCAGCAGGGCATGAAACCGCACCGCCAGCTGCCGGTGCCCCCGCTCGCCGGGATGCAACCGGTCCGAGCTCCACATCGCCCGCTCGGTGGTCCAACTCCCCTCGGCGGCGTGCAGATGCACCGCGCCGTACCGCTCGGACAGCGCGTGCACCACGGCGTTCACCGCCCGCTGCCGCCGGGCCAGCGGCCGTGCCAGCGCCCCGGGCAGTCCGAGCATCGTGCCCGGGTCCGGCAGACACGCCGTGAGCAGGACAGCGCCCTGCGCGCGGAAGGCCGCGTAGACCGTGTCGAGCCGGGCGGCCACGGCGTGGATGTCGAAGGTGCAGCGCAGGGTGTCGTTGACGCCGACGACCACGGACACGACGTCCGGCCGCAGCGCGAGCCCGGCGGGCAGCTGCCGTTCCAGCACGTCCCGGGTCTGCGCTCCGCTCACCGCGAGGTTGGTGAAGTCCACGTCCCCTTCGCAGAGCCCGGCGGCGAGCAGCGCGGCCCAGCCGCGCCACCCGTCGCCCACGGGGTCCCCCACGCCCTCGGTGAGCGAGTCACCGAGGGCGACGAATCGCGGACCTCTCATGACACGCCCCCGCTCACGCCCCCGCGCCAACGCCAGCGCCCGCTCATGCCACGCCTCCGGGCACGGAAGGCCGTACCAAGACCTCCGCGTCGTGCGCCGCGAGGAACGCCCGGACCGCCGTGTCCCACCCGAAGCACTCCGCACGCGCGCGTGCGATCGCGCGCCGCTCGATCCCGGAGCGTTCCAGCAGCATCTCCACGGCGTCCGCGAAGGCCTCACCGCGGTCGGCGGCGACGGCCCCGGCGGATCCGATGACCTCCGGCAGCGCGGAGGAGGCGCTCACCACCACCGGCGTGCCGCACGCCATGGCCTCCAGCGCGGCGAGCCCGAAGGTCTCGGCCGGCCCAGGGGCCAGGCACACGTCGGCGGAGGCCTGGAGCGCGCCGAGCAGCCCGCGGTCGGAGACATGCCCGAGGAAGGTGACCGGCAGCCCGCGCTCCCGCGCCCGAAGTTCGAGGCGCGGCCGCAGCGGGCCGTCTCCGGCCACCACGAGCACGGCCCTGCGGCCTCGGCGCACCAGGGACTCCAGAGCGTCCAGGGCCGTGCTGGGCCGCTTCTCGACGGACAGCCGGGTGCACGTCACGAGCAGCGTCTCGTCCTCGCGCGCGTACCGGGCCCGAACTCCCGCGTCGCGCAGCGCCGGGTGCCGCTCGACCAGGTCGACGCCCAGCGGGGCCCGTACGACATTGCGCGCGCCGATCCGCACGAACTCGCGCTCGGCGAACTCCGTGGTGCACACCACGCGTGCGTACGTGTGGGCCGTACGGACGTTCAGGGCGTCGGCCGCGCGCCGGGCCGCGCCCTCGGACAGGCCCCAGGTGCGCAGCACGCCGTCGGCGGTCTCGTGGGAGACCATCACGGCGGGGACGCGGGCGCGCCGGGCCCATTTGCCGGTCCACCTGAGGGTCGTACGGTCGGAGACCTCCAGACGGTCGGGAGCGAGCTCCTCCAGGAGCCGGGCCACGCGCCGCTTGTCGGCGAGGACGCGGTAGCCGCCGGTGCCGGGCAGCAGCGGGCCGGGCAGGGTGATGATCCGGCCCTGCTCGGTGCGGCGGTCGCTCGCGCGGTCGCCGGGCACGATGAGCACGGACTCGTGACCGGCCGCCTGGTAGCCCTTGCCGAGCTCGCGCAGGGCGGTGCGCAGGCCGCCCGAGGCGGGGGCGACGAAGTTGGCGAGGCGGACGATCCGCAGTGACCGCGCGCTCATGCCGCCACCGCCGTCTTCCGGCCGCTGAGCACGGCGGCGTAGTGGCCGATCAGCTGGTCGCCGACGGCCGCCCAGGTGCGCCCCTCGACCATGGCCCGCGCGGCCAGGCCGAACGAGGCGCGCATCTCGGGGTCGGCGGTCAGGGACCACACGGCGTCCCGTACGGCGGCCGGGTCGCGCGGCGGCACGAGGAGCCCGGTGCGCCCGTGGGCGACCAGGTCCAGCGGGCCTCCGGCGGCGGGCGCCACGACCGGCACCCCGCTGGCCATGGCCTCCTGCACGGTCTGGCAGAAGGTCTCGAAGGGGCCGGTGTGCGCGAAGACGTCGAAGGAGGCGAAGATCCGGGCCAGTTCGTCGCCCATGCGACGGCCCAGGAAGACCGCGCCCGGCAGCGCCTGCTCGAGGTGCGGCAGGCTCGGTCCGTCGCCGACCACCACGACCTTGACGCCCTCCAGGCGTGACGCGCCGGCCAGCAGTTCGATGTGCTTCTCGGGTGCGAGCCGCCCGACGTAGCCGACGATCATCTCGCCGTTGGGGGCGAGTTGCCGGCGCAGCGCCTCGTCGCGCAGGTCGGGGCGGAAGCGGACGGTGTCCACACCCCGCGGCCACAGCTTGACCCGGGGGACGCCGTGCGCCTCCAGGTCGCGCAGGGAGGCGCTGGACGGGGCGAGGGTGAGGTCGGCGGCGGCGTGGACGGAGCGGATCCGGCGCCAGGCGGCGGCCTCACCCGCGTGCACGTAGGTGCGGGCGTATCCGGCGAGGTCGGTCTGGTAGACGGCCACGGCGGGGATGCCGAGCCGGGCGGCGGCGGCCATGCCGCGGACGCCGAGGACGAAGGGGCTGGCCAGGTGGACGACGTCGGCACGGTGCTCGGCGATCGCCGCGGCCACGCGCCTGCTGGGGAGGGCGACGCGGACCTGGGGGTAGCCCGGGAGGGGGAGGGAGGGGACACGGACGACGGGGCACGGCGCGAGGGCGTCCACACCGGACCCGGGGCCGGACGCGGTGGCCGGCGCGACGACGAGCGGAAGGTGACCGCGATCTACGAGGTGCCGGGCGGTCTGGAGCGCGCAGTGGGCCACGCCGTTCACATCGGGGGGAAAGGATTCGGTCACTATGACGACACGCATACGGGTGTTCTCGCCGCGCTGGACGTGGCCGCGTCAACGTGGATCTTTGCGAACGATGAACGTCCCGTGAGCGTTGCGCTGCGCACCCGAGCAGGTCAGGCCGTGTCCATGCCGGCCTGACCCGCGGGTCATCCCGAGTTCACCGGGCGGGTGTGACGGGGCCCGGACGTTCACACCCGAGGGTGGTTTCACCTGTCTCACATGGCTGCGGTGTCCGGTCCGATACGGCTGCGGACGGCGGTCTGGACCTCGGCCTCCTCGGCCGGATCGGCGGCGAGCCGGCGCAGTCGCTCCACGACCCGGGCGTCGCCGGTCTCGGCGTGCCGGGCGGCGATCTCGCGGGTGGTCTCCTCGCAGTCCCACAGGCATTCGACGGCGAAGCCGGTCGCGAAGGAGGGGTCGGTGGCGGCGAGCGCGCGGGCGGCGCGGCCGCGGAGGTGGGAGGAGGCGGTCTCCCGGTAGATGTGGCGCAGCACGGGTGCGGCGCAGGCGATGCCGAGCCGTCCGGTGCCGTCGACGAGGGTCCACAGGGTCGGCGCGTCGGGGCCTTCGCCCCGTACGGCCTCGCGGAGGGCCGCGAGCACTAGGTCCCGGTCCTGGGCTCCGCCCAGGCAGGCGAGCATGCGCCCGGCGGCGGCGCCCAGCGGATCGGGCCGCCGGGCCCAGCCGCGCGCACGCTCGACGGCGGCGATACTGCGCATGCGTTCGAACGAGTCGAGGGCGGCCTCCACGACGGCCGGGGTGCCCGTGGCGACGGCCAGCTCGATCAGATCGAAGGCGTCGGGATCATTGCTGTCGGCGAGATAGCGCAGGGCGGTCGCCCGGGCCCCCTCGGTGCCGTCCTTGGCGGCCGCGAGGATGTCCGAGTGGTCCTCGGGGCCCGCGACGGCCGCCAGACAGCGCGCGGCGGGCACATGCAGCGCGGCCCCGCGCTCGAGGCCCTGCTGGGCCCACTCGAAGACGGCCTGCACGCTCCAGCCCGGACGGGGTCCGGCGGGTCGCATCTGGCGTTGCCAGCGGTCGAAACAGCCGGCCTCGTGAGCGGCACGCACCCGCGTGGAGACGGATTCGCGGGGATCGTCGGCCCACAGCCGCCATGGCCTCGGTTCGAAGGCGTCACGTACGGCGGCGGCGAGCTCGGCCTCGCCCTCGGGATCGGTCCCGAAGCGGGCGAGCACGGGCACGGCGAGGGCACGCAGACCGGCGTCGTCGTCCCGCAGCGCGAGTTCGTCCAGCGCCCAGGCCCAGTTGGAGCCCGAGGCGGCGTACCTGCGCAGCAGTTCGAGCGCGTCGCGCCTGCCGTAGGAGGCGAGGTGGCCGAGGACGGCGAGAGCGAGGCCCGTGCGGGACTCCTCGGTGTCGAAGACGTCGTCGACCTCGAACAGGTGCGCCTCGATCTCGTCCAGCTCGCCACCCAGGTCGAGGAAGAGACGGGCGTAGTACAGGGAGCGGTTCTCCACCTGCCAGTCGTGGCGGGGATCGCGCAGCACGCAGTGGTTCAGGGCCGCGAGCGCCTCGGCGCGCGGGGCGGTGAGCGCGTGCAGTGTGCCGTCGCCGCGGCCCCGCTGAAGCAGGCCGAGCAGCGTACCGCTGGGCGCTATGACCGGATCGAACATGGGAAACAGCCTCACATCAAGCGTCGACGCAACCGGGGACGTGCATTACCTGGCCGCGTGACAACACGTCGGGGCGCCCGCCGTTTCCTGCTTGCTGCAAGCCATCTTCCTCTGCCTCTCGTCGGTGGCCCATGCGGACCGCGTCACGGTCCGCGCGGTGCGGCATCACCTGCCCAGCCCTCACGTCCGTGAATCACGACGTCATGATGACTCGGCACTTCCATCTGCCGCGACCGAAATTTCGGCGGCCCTGTACCGCCTCCCCCGTTGTCTGTGTTTTCGCTGGTCAGAACATGTGTGTCAGTGGGCGGTGAACAGTTCGAGCAGTTCTGTCCGGCCGAACATGCGGGCCGTGTCGACGGCCGAGGGGGTCCCCTCGGCCGGATCGGCGCCGCCTTCGAGCAGGGCCTCGATGACGTCCGGGGAGCCCTTGAAGACAGCCCCGGCGAGGGGCGTCTGCCCCCGGTCGTTGACCCCGCCGGCCGCCGCCCCGCGGGCGACGAGCGCGCGCACCGCGTCCGCGTGACCGTGGTAGGCGGCGAGCATCACGAGCGAGTCCCCGCGGTCGTTGGTGAGGCCTGCCGGAACACCCGCGTCGACGTACGCCACGAGCGCCTCGGTCTGCCCCTGCCGGGCCAGATCGAAGATCTTGGTCGCCAGCTCCACGACCTCCGGGTCGGGGGCTTCAGTCATCGGCCGGTCCGCCTCTCATACAACCGTTCAGGTGAATCGCAAGGGTACTGGCTCGCGCCGTACATGACCCGAAGTGCCGGAGGTAAGGACCACTACGGCTCTGCCAACCCGGTGAAATCCCGGGAAATTCATCCATTTGCACCTTTTGTCGTATGGATACATGCTGTGATCCTGGAAGTACTCATGGTGACTGTCCCCACGAACCAGGAGCACCCAAATGATCCTCTCCATCTCGGGCGTCGTACTGCTCGGCATCGTCGTCTTCATCTTCTTCCGCAAGGACGGGCTCAAGGCCTCGCACGCCCTGATCTCGGCGCTGTTCGGCTTCTACCTGGCCAGCACGGCCATCGCACCGAGCATCAAGGCCGGCGGCGAGAGCCTGGCGAGCCTCCTCGGCGGCATCAAGTTCTGACGCCGCCCGTCCCGTCCGTACGCACCTCCAGGAGACAGCAGTGGCCCGCCGCCCCCTCCCCCGCATCCTGAGCACAGGCAGCGCGCAGATCGCCCGGAGCCGGGAGCTGGCCCGGACGGCGGCCGACAGCGCCACCGACGTCCTCCACCCGCTGATCACGCTCACCCGCGGTCTGCGCCGGCTGGCCTCGGCCGGGCGGCGCAGATGGGCCGAGACCCCCAAGGACAAGCGCGGCCCGCTGCTTTTCCTGGTGGCCTCGGTGATCCTGGTCGTGGCGCTCGTGCCGTACGGTCCGCTGCTCGCCGTCATCAGCCTGATGGCGGCGGCGGCCTGGCAGGGCCGGGACCGCAAGCCGCCGGAGCCGGAAGGACCCGACGAGTCGCAGACACAGCGCCTGCAGTCGCTGTACGAAGCGCTCGTCCCGTACTTCTCGGCGGCCGAGGACCCGGCCCCGCTGTACACGCACGGCGGCGAGTGGGAGAAAGCCTTCCCCGCGTACGACTTCGACGGCACCGGCCGCATCACCCACCTGCTGATCCGCTACCCGGCGTACTTCACCGACGGCGAGGCCGAGTCCCGGGCCCGCATCGAGCAGTTGCTGCACGCCAAGTCGGGCCGTGGCCGGGAGTACCACTTCAGCTGGGACGAGGAGGGCAACGAACTCACCGTCACCGTCCTCGCCCCGCTGCCCACCGACATCGCGGCCCAGCGTTTCGTCACCGCCCCGGGCGAGACGGTCCTCGGCTTCACCGACCCCACCCAGGTCCAGCGCACCCTCCCGCTCGGCTACGGCGACGGGCAGCGCGATGTCCCGCCGGTCGTCTGGCGCACCGGCATCCGCTCCACCGAGCCGCACCTGCTGGTCCTGGGCCAGCCGGGCAGCGGCACCTCCACCCTGCTGCGTTCCATCGCGCTCCAGGCCCTCCAGTACGGCGATGTCGTCATCCTCGACGGCGGCGGCACCGGCGAGTACGCGTGCCTGACCGGCCGGGACGGAGTCCTCGCGGTCGAGTGCGGGCTGACGGGGGCGCTGGCGAGCCTGGAGTGGGCCGCGACCGAGACGGAGCGCCGTCTGATCGCGACCAACCGGGCCCGGCAGGCCGGCCACCCGCCGCCCGAGGACACCAAGCGCCCGCTGTGGATCCTCCTGGACCGCCCCACCGCCTTCACCCACCTGGCCGCAGCGGACGGCCGCAAGGATCCGCAGTCCCTGCTCCAGGTCCCCCTGCGGCACGGGCGTGCGGCCAATGTCACGGTGGTGGTGGCCGATCAGCTCGACAGCGCGGAGGCGCTGAGCGACCCGGTACGACAGCACACGCGCGCGCGTGTCGTGCTGGGACCCGCGACGCCGGACCAGTTGGAGGCGGCCCTGGGGGCGCCTCCGCACACGACCCCGGTGGCCCAGGTCCCGCCGGGCCGCGGGTACGCCCGCCTGGGGGCGGGGCCGGTGCACCGCCTCCAGGTACCGGCGACTCCGGATCCGTACGACGACGCGACCAGCGAGACGGACCGGCAGGCGGTGCTGGCGCTGCTGCCGGAGCGGACGACTCCGGCCGACGCGGAAGCGGTCCCCTCGGGAGCGGTGGTCGCGGAAGCGCCGTGATACCACAGGGCGGTCGGGCGGCTACCGGCCGGTGGGGGCTGGTCGCGCAGTTCCCCGCGCCCCTGAGGGGCGCTTCACGCGACGAAGGTACGAGGGGACTCCCCGCCGCCCGACCCGCCGCTCTCCACCACCCGCGCCGCCGCGGCCAGCCGTGCCGCCGCCTCCTCGGCCACCGCTCCACCGACCGTGAACGGCAGGCGCACATATCCCTCGAACGCCCCGTCGACACCGAACCGCGGGCCCGACGGCACCCGTACCCCGACCCGCTCCCCCACTTCGGCCAGCCGCGAGCCCGAGAGGCCTCCAGCCCTTACCCACAGCGTCAGACCGCCCTGCGGCACCTCGAACTCCCAGGACGGCAGTTCCTTGCGCAGCGCCGTGACCAGCGCGTCCCTGTTCTCCCGGGCCTGGCTACGGCGCAGCTCCACTGCTTGCTCCCACCCGCCGGTGCTGAACAGCCAGTTCACGGCGAGCTGCTCGAGGACCGGCGTCCCCAGGTCGGCGTAGGCCCGCGCGGCGACCAGGCTGCGGATCACGTCCGGTGCCCCCCGGACCCAGCCGATCCGCATCCCCGCCCAGAACGCCTTGCTGGCGGAGCCGACGGTCACCACCGTGGAGCCTGCCGGGTCGAAGGCGCACACCGGCTTCGGCATCGAGACCTCCTCGTCCAGCCACAGCTCGGTCATTGTCTCGTCCGCCACCAGCACGGTCCCCGCCGAGCGCGCCGCCTCCACCAACTGCCGCCGCTGGTCCTCACCGGCCAGCGCACCGGTCGGATTGTGGAAGTCGGCGACGACATAGGCGATCCGCGGTGCCGCGTCCCGCAGCACCTGACGCCAGCGGTCGATGTCCCAGCCGGTCAGCCCCTCCGCCATCGCGACGGGCACGAGCCGGGCACCCGCCTCCCGCATCAGCTGGAGGATGTTCGCGTAGGACGGGGACTCCACCGCGATGCGCTCACCCCGGCCCCCGAAGAGGTGACAGATCGCGTCGATCGCGCCCATCGCGCCGGTCGTGACCATGATCTGCTCGGGCATCGTCGGGATCCCGCGCGCGGTGTACCGCTCGGCGATCATCGCGCGCAGCGCCGGCAGGCCCGCCGGATAGTCGCCATGGGTGTGGGCGTACGGCGGCAGCTCCTCCAGGGCGCCCTGGACCGCGCGGGTGAGCCACGGCTCGGGGGCGGGCAGTGCGGCGCAGCCCAGGTCGATCATCGAGCCGAGGGCCTCGGGCGGGAGGGGTTCGAGCCCGCGCGCGGGGAGCGGGTTCCCGGCCGGAACGGCCGTCCAGCTGCCCGCACCGCGCCGGGACTCCAGGAATCCCTCGGCCCGCAGCGCCTCGTAGGCCGCCGCGACGGTCGTACGGCTGACGGACAGGGACAGGGCCAGCTCGCGTTCCGCGGGCAGGCGGGCGGCCACCGGGACCCGGCCCTCCAGGACCAGCAGGCGGATGCCGTCGGCGAGCGCGCGGTAGGCCGGCGGGCGGCGGGTGCCGGGGCCCGCCGGGCGGTCCTGCTGGGAGGTGAGCAGTCGGGCGAGCTGCGCCGCACCCACCGCCGAGGTCCACTGCGCCACTGAAATCAGTCCACCTTCCCCGGATTGGCCATGGATGGCGTGCCATCCCAAGCCACAGGGTGTCATGCGTCAGGCCACTACCACCACGGGGGGACCCACCTTGTCCACGCAGAGCCGTCTGGGACGACGGTTGATCCAGCTGTACGTCGGACTCGCCCTGTACGGAGCCAGCTCCGCGCTGCTCGTCGAGGCGGGCCTGGGCCTGGAACCCTGGGGTGTGCTGCACCAGGGCCTCGCCGAGCTGACGGGTCTGTCCATCGGGGTCGTGTCGATCGTCGTGGGCGCGGTGGTGCTGCTCCTGTGGATCCCGCTGCGCCAGCGGCCGGGCCTCGGCACGGTCTCCAACGTCTTCGTGGTCGGCATCGCCATGGACGCCACCCTCGCCGCGGTCCCGGGCGTGCACGGTCTCGCCGTACGGATCCCGCTCCTGCTGGCCGGCATCGTGCTCAACGGTGTGGCCACCGGCCTCTACATCGCCGCCAGCTTCGGCCCGGGTCCCAGGGACGGTCTGATGACCGGACTGCACCGGCGGACCGGACGCTCGATCCGGCTGATGCGGACCGCGGTCGAAGTGGCCGTCGTGGTCACGGGGTTCGTGTTCGGCGGCACCGTCGGCGCCGGGACCGTCCTCTACGCGGTGTCCATCGGCCCGCTCGCCCAGGTCTTCCTGCGCGTGTTCGCCGTTCCCCCGGCATCCGACGGCAGCACGGTCGTTGCCACCGGGCAACCGCGCGGAGCGATACTGCGTCCGTGACCGCGCCGATACGCCACCCCTACCTCGACCATCCGGGCCCCATCCCCTTCGCCCACCGGGGCGGGGCGGCGGACGGCCTGGAGAACACCGCGTTCCAGTTCCGGCGGGCCGTGGAGGCGGGTTACCGGTATCTGGAGACCGACGTCCACGCCACCGCGGACGGCAAGCTGGTCGCCTTCCACGACGCGACCCTGGACCGGGTGACCGACGGGGCGGGCCGGATAGCGGACCTGCCCTGGGCCGAGGTACGGCACGCGCGGGTGGCGGGCAGGGAACCCGTGCCGCTGTTCGAGGAGCTCCTGGAGACCTTCCCCGAGGCCCGCTGGAACGTCGACCTCAAGGCCGAGCCGGCCCTGCATCCGCTCCTGGACCTCGTCGAGCGCACCGGCACCTGGGACCGGATCTGCGTCGGCTCCTTCTCCGAGGCCCGGGTGATCCGCGCCCAGCACCTGGCGGGACCGCGCCTGGCGACCTCGTACGGCACCCGGGGCGTGCTCAATCTCCGGCTGCGCTCCTGGGGGGTCCCGGCGGCCCTGCGCCGCTCGGCCGTCGCCGCCCAGGTGCCCGAGGTCCAGTCCGGCATCCAGGTGGTCGACCACCGCTTCGTGCGCGCCGCCCACGCGCGCGGGCTGCAGGTACATGTGTGGACCATCAACGAAGCCGATCGCATGCACCGGCTTCTGGACCTGGGAGTCGATGGCATCATGACCGATCACATCGACACACTGCGCAAGGTCATGGAGGACCGGGGCGTCTGGGTCTGACCCACGGCCGACCCGCCCGTCCCCGTGCCGCGCACGGCACCTTCACGGGGAAGCGAGGGCACGGGTGGGCACCGACACCGTGCGGGCGGGCGCGGCGGACGAGGCCGCCGACCGGCGGCGTGAGCAACGCGGCTGGTACTTCTACGACTGGGCGTGCTCCGTCTACTCGACGAGCGTGCTCACCGTGTTCCTGGGCCCCTACCTGACGTCGGTCGCGAAACACGCGGCGGACGCCGACGGATACGTCCACCCCCTGGGCATCCCGGTAAGGACAGGCTCCTTCTTCGCGTACTCGGTGTCCCTGTCGGTGATCGTGGCCGTCCTGGTGATGCCCCTGGTGGGCGCCGCCGCCGACCGCGGCGGCCGCAAGAAGCCGCTCCTGGCGGCCGCCGCCTACACCGGGGCCGCCGCGACGACCGGCATGTTCTTCCTCGGCGGCGACCGCTATCTCCTCGGTGGCGTCCTCCTGGTCGTCGCCAACGCGGCGCAGTCCGTGGGGACGATGCTCTACAACTCCTACCTCCCCCAGATCGCCCCGCCCGAGGAGCGCGACGCCGTCTCCTCCAAGGGCTGGGCCTTCGGCTACGCGGCGGGCGCCCTGGTGCTGGTCGTGAACCTGGTTCTCTACATGGGCCACGACTCCTTCGGCCTCTCCGAGAGCGCCGCGGTCCGCGTCTGCCTGGCCTCGGCGGGGCTCTGGTGGGGCGGCTTCGCGCTGATCCCGCTACGCCGGCTGCGTGACCGCCGCCCGTCCGCTCGGGACGCGAAGGAACCCACGGCCCCGGGCTTCCGGCAGCTCGCCGCCACCGTGCGCGGCATGCGCCGCCACCCGCTCACGCTCGCCTTCCTGCTGGCGTACCTGATCTACAACGACGGCATCCAGACCGTGATCTCCCAGGCGTCGGTCTACGGCTCCGAGGAACTGGGGCTCGGCCAGTCGACGCTCATCGCGGCCGTGCTCCTGGTCCAGGTGCTCGCGGTGGCGGGCGCGCTGGCGCTGGGCCGACTCGCCCGGACCTACGGGGCCAAACGCACGATTCTCGGCTCGCTGGTCGCCTGGGCCGTGATCCTCGGGGCCGGGTTCTTCCTGCCCGCCGGAGCGCCCGTGTGGTTCTTCGTGCTGGCCTCCGGCATCGGACTCGTCCTCGGGGGCAGCCAGGCCCTGTCCCGCTCCCTGTTCTCCCATCTCGTCCCGCCCGGCAAGGAGGCCGAGTACTTCTCGGCGTACGAGATGAGCGACCGTGGCATGAGCTGGCTGGGCCCGCTGCTGTTCGGGATCACCTACCAGCTGACCGGAAGTTATCGGGACGCGATCATCTCGCTGGTGGCCTTCTTCGTCATCGGATTCGCCCTGCTCACGAGGGTTCCGGTGCGGCGGGCGATCAGCGACGCGGGCAATCCCGTACCCGAAAGGATTTAGCGTTCAACACCAAAGCGCTGTAGTGTACGCGTTTGGCCTGCCAGGCGTACCGTTACTGCGCGTCAAAGAAGCCGAAACGCTGGGTGACATCTGCTAGCAGATGTGACAAACCGGGCGCTGGTGGGTACAACAAGGGGCGGCTACGACGGCGACGCATTGCCCGGGACGGGACCCGGAACGGGAATCTTTACCGCCGACCGGACGTTGACCGGTATGACGACGACAGCGACACCTGTCCTGTGGGCGACAAGCCCGGGAGGCACGATTCATGAGTGAGCGAGCTCTTCGCGGCACGCGCCTCGTGGTGACCAGCTACGAGACGGACCGCGGCATCGACCTGGCCCCGCGCCAGGCCGTGGAGTACGCATGCGAGAAGGGGCACCGCTTTGAGATGCCCTTCTCGGTCGAGGCGGAGATCCCGCCGGAGTGGGAGTGCAAGGTCTGCGGGGCCCAGGCACTCCTCGTGGACGGCGACGGCCCTGAAGAGAAGAAGGCCAAGCCCGCGCGTACACATTGGGACATGCTGATGGAGCGACGCACCCGCGAGGAACTCGAAGAGGTCCTCGAGGAGCGTCTGGCGGTTCTGCGTTCCGGCGCGATGAACATCGCTGTTCATCCCCGGGACAGCCGCAAGTCGGCCTGAGCGGGAAACAGCGCATACAACAAGTAACCGCGGGCGCGGTACGTGATCCACGTACCGCGCCCGCGGTTTGCGCTGTCCGCGGTCAGGTCCGCCCGGGTCCGGCGCAGGCGGTCCGGCTCAGCGGGTGAGCGGCGGGCGGGTGTCCCGCGGGGTGCCGTCGCCCGGCTCGTCCCGGACGATCACCTCGCCCTGGACCACCTTGCCGTCCGGGCGGTGCATCCGGGCCTGCTGGAACGCGTCGCCCAGGGTGCCGGGGACGGCCTCGCGGAGCTTGCGGTCGAAGGTGCGCTCGGCGTAGCGGCCCACGGCCTTCTGGACCGGCGGGAGCAGCAGGAGCAGACCCACCGCGTCCGAGATCAGGCCGGGGATCATCAGGAGCAGGCCGCCCAGCATCATCAGGCCGTTGCCACCGCTGCCGGAGCTCGACGGGGCGCCGCCCCGCTGGAGCGCCTCGTTCAGGTTCTGGAAGGCGCGGCGGCCGGCCCGCTTGATGACCACCGAGCCGAGCACGAAGCCGGCGACCAGCAGCAGGAACACGGTCAATCCGCTCGCCGCGCCCGCGACCACGGTCAGCAGCCAGATCTCCAGCACCAGCCAGGCGGCGACGCCCAGCGGCAGGAAGGTGCGCACACGGGAGCGGCGGGGCCGGGTGGGGTACGTGGGGGTCGGAGCGCCTGTCGTCATACGTCCAGTGTGCCTGGGCGCGGCTCAACACGGCATAAGGGGACGATCAACCGCGGCTGTGAGGTCGTGGGACTACGCCTGTGGGCGCTTGTCCCGTCCCGTGATTCTGCCGACCCGCTCCCCCACGCCCCAGGTGGTGACCCGCCACAGGGCCTCCACGAGGATGTCGCGGCTCATCTTGGAGTCGCCGAGTTCGCGTTCGACGAAGGTGATCGGCACCTCCACGACGTGGTAGCCGGCCTTGACCGCGCGGCGGGCGAGGTCGACCTGGAAGCAGTAGCCCTGGGAGGCGACGTCGTCGAGGCCGAGGCCTTCGAGGGTCTCGCGGCGGAAGGCCCGGAAGCCGCCCGTGATGTCACGCAGCGGAAGGTCGAGGGCGAGGCGCGAGTAGAGGCTGCCGCCGCGGGAGATGAACTCGCGGGACTTGGGCCAGTTCACGACGCGCCCGCCGGGCACCCAGCGGGAGCCGAGGACCAGGTCGGCGCTCTTGAGGGCGGTGAGCAGACGGGGCAGTTCCTCGGGCTGGTGGGAGCCGTCAGCGTCCATCTCGACCAGGACGCCGTAGCCGTGCTCCAGCCCCCAGTGGAAGCCCGCGAGGTAGGCGGCGCCGAGGCCTTCCTTGCCCTTGCGGTGCAGGACCTGGACATGGTCGTCCCCGACGGCGAGTTCGTCGGCGAGCTTGCCGGTGCCGTCGGGGCTGTTGTCGTCGGCCACGAGGACGTGCGCCTCCGGGACGGCCTTGCGCACCCGGGCGACGATCGCCTTGATGTTCTCCGCCTCGTTGTAGGTCGGAATGATCACCAAAGCCGTGCCGAGCGGGCCGAATCGCCTCTCCTGGCCCGTGTGGGTCCCGTCGCCCTCGTTCACTGCTGCCCCTTCGAGTCAATACGCAGGCGTCCACCATAGTGCGCACGGCCTGCGATGACGTGACAAGGCGTTCGTATGCTGGTGTCGTTTCCACAAGAGCGGGGTAAGAGTATAATTTTCGGCCGCTATGGCCGGATCTTCACCTTCGCTGCGGATGGGGGCCCGGCGCCCTTCGGGCCGACCTGGGGCCCGCTGGGTGCGGGTCGACCGAAAGCCGTTGTCTACTGAGCGCCCGGGCCCCACCCGGGTCACACCTTCCCGGCCGGATGGAACGTTCCCTCGCCGTGGCGCGAGCGCTGAGCCTGGCTCCCAGTGACGGTGCTCCGGTGCGGCACACCGTCCCTGACCCAGCGGCGCTGCGACGACTGGGCGGAGGTTCCCCGGTCGGGCGTCCGGTGGTGGACCCGGCCGAACCTACCCGCCTCCTGCCGTCGGCTGTCAACAGCCGTTTGACCTGCCCGTCTGTCGGCAACGCCCAGGTCAGTGGGGAGGATGCGCAGGTCGCGCGAGAGCGGGGCGGCGGGCGGTCACCGCGCGCCGCCCCCGGAGATCACTCGCCCGGCCGTACGAAGACCGTCCGTCCGCCGACCACGGTGCGCAGGCAGACGGGCAGGTCACGGCCCGGCGTCAGGTCGGGCAGGCCGGGCGTGCCGGAACGGGGGTCGGTGGACCAGCGGGCGACCCGGTCGTCGGGGGCCTGCACGAGCAGTTCGCCGGTGCGCCACACGGCGTAGTCGGCGGGGGCGCCGGGCACCAGGACACCCGCGTCGTCCCGGCCGACCGCCCGCCAGCCGCCGCGGGTGTGCGCGGTGAAGGCGGCACGCACCGAGACGCGGTGCTCGGGGGTCCGGTGGAAGGCGGCCGCGCGGACCGTGCCCCACGGGTCGAGCGGGGTGACGGGGCTGTCCGAGCCGAAGGCGAGCGGGACACCGGCGCGCAGGAGGGCCGCGAAGGGGTTCAGGCGGCCCGCCCGCTCCCGGCCCAGGCGCCGCGCGTACATCCCGTCCTCGCCGCCCCACAGGGCGTCGAAGGCGGGCTGGACGGACGCGGTGAGGCCGAGCTCGGCGAAGGCGGCGATCGTCTCGGGGGTGAGCATCTCGACATGCTCGACGCGGTGCCGGGCGGCGCGGACGCGGGCGAGGCCGAGCTTCTCGGCGGCGGCGCGGACACCCTCGACCACGGCGGTCACCGCCGCGTCACCGATCGCGTGGAAACCGGCCTGGAGGCCCTCCTCGGTGCAGGCCGTGACATGGGCGGCCACGGCGGCGGCGTCCAGGTAGGCGACCCCGGTGTGGCCGGCGTCGGTGTACGGCTCGTGCAGGCAGGCCGTGTGGGAGCCGAGGGCACCGTCGACGAAGAGGTCCCCGGCGGCGCCGAGCGCGCCGAGTTCGCGTGCCTTGTCGACGTCCTGCTCGGCCCAGTAGCCGACCACTCTCGGGCCGGGCTCCTCGCCGGCGAGCCGCAGCAGACCGGTGAAGTCGTCCTCGGAGGAGATCTCGGGGCCTGCGCATTCGTGAACGGTGCCGATGCCGAGGGACGCGGCGTGCGCGAGGGCGGCCCGCTGGGCCTCGACGCGCTGGGCGGGCGTGACGGAACCGAGTGCCGTGGCGCGGACGGTGTGATGGGCGTCGGCGGTCAGGGGACCGTCCACGGGGCCCAGGGACGTCAGGTCGAGAAGCGCCGTCGTCGCGACCGCCGAGTGGACGTCGATGCGGCTGAGGTACAGGGGGCGGCCGCCGGTCGCCTCGTCGAGTTCCGCGCGCGTGGGCGGGCGTCCGCCGGGCCAGCGGGAGGCGTCCCAGCCGTGCCCGAGGAGGACACGGTCGCTCGGGCGGGCGGTCGCGAAGTCCCGTACGAGGCTCAGGGCCGCGTCCAGGGAGGGGGCCTTCGAGAGGTCGAGGCCGGTGAGGGCGAGACCGGTGGTGGTCGTGTGCACATGTGCGTCGGTGAACGCCGGAGTGACCAGGGCTCCGTCCAGGTCCACGACCTCGTCGACACCGTCCGCGAAGGCGTCGGCGGCGCCTTCCGAACCGACCCAGGCCACCTGTCCCCGTTCGACGACCATCGCGGTGGCGAAAGGATCGGCGGGGCTGTGGACCTCGCCGCGGCGGAGGAGGACGGTGTTCGGTTCACTCATGGGGGACAGTGTTCCAGGGGCCGTCCCGCCACCGGGGCGCGGGTCGCCCGGTGAAGGGAACGGACACACCGCCTGATCAGATGCGCGGCGGCCTGGCCTCGTAGGGAGTGGACAGCACGACCGTCGTGCGGGTCGAGACGCCCGCCAGCGACCTCACGCGAGCCAGCAGCTCCTCCAGTTCGTGCGGCGTCGCCACCCGCACTTTGAGGATGTAGTTCTCGTCGCCCGCCACGCTGTGGCACGCCTCGATCTCGGGGACGTCCTTCAGGCGGTCCGCGATGTCGTCGGGGGCGCTGGGGTCGAACGGTTTCACCGAGATGAAGGCGGTCATGGGCAGGCCCACCGCCTCGGGGTCGACCACCGCGGCGTACCCGCGGATGACACCACGCTGCTCCAGCCGTCGCACCCGCTGATGCACGGCCGAGGTGGACAGGCCCGTGGCCTTGCCCAGGTCCGTGTAACTCATCCGCCCGTCCTTGACGAGCAGCTGCACGATTTGTCGGTCCAGCTCCTCCATGGCGCAAGAACCTACAGTGCGCCTGATCTCCTCCGATACCTGAGCGCCCCAGGTCATGCCCGGTTCGTGATGTGCCCGGGAGGCGCCTGTGCGCCGCCTGGGGGACAAAGCGACCGCCACGGGCATCTGCGAGCGGCATGTGACGAAGGCCACACCCCCCGGGGAGCCTCCGTGATGTTCTCGTGATTACCTCCATGACGGGACGGGAAGTGCTTGCTGTGGTCGAGGCCGCAGTGCCTTCACGGCCCAGCCCGAGGGGGAGAACCCAATGCAGAGTCTTCAGCGTCCTGGTCGTACCGCGCCCAAGCGCCTGGCGGTTGTCGAGTCCGAGCCGGAGGGCGTCGAACCCGACGCCCTCGACGACGAGTTCGACGCGTACGACACCTTCGAGATGTTCCGGGTGATCTGCCCGGACTGCGCTCAGTCCATCGCCCTGCTGGCGGACGAGGAGGTGCTGCCGGAGCACGCGCTGTGCGCCTCGCCGTGGAATCCGTTCGGCCTCACGGTCTGCACCGGTACGGGCCGCAAGGCCTCCGAGGCCCGGTCGGCGGACGAGTCGGCCGAGCCCCAGGAGCAGGACACCGCCCTGCTGTTGACGCTCCCTCAGGGACTCGACTGGCGGACCCAGCCCTTCTCGCACGTCGGTGGCCCGGGTTCGCGCCCCATGCGCGTGCCGGTGATGCGCCGCCAGGCCGCCTGAGCCGCCTCGCTCAGTCCCAGTAGCTGCCCTGCACCATGGCCCGCAGGCTGCCGTGGTGCAGGATCAGTGTGTCCGGGTCCGACGGTACGGCCACCTCGCCGAAGTGCGCCTGGCGGCAGGCGATGCGCAGCATGACGATCGCGTGCCGCAGCGCGGCGGCGTACAGCGTGAAGAACTCCATGTCGTGCGGTGTGTGCCCGGTGAGTTCGGCGTAGCGGGACTCGATCCGGTCGCGGCGCAGGAAGCGGGGCAGTCCCCGCCGGCCGAAGGCGACCGTCAGGTCCTGGAAGAAGCGGTGCAGGTAAACGGTCCAGCCGAGGTCGACCTCGCGCGGGGCCAGGGCCGCCATCTCCCAGTCCAGTACGGCGACGGGGTCGAACCCGTCGTAGATCACGTTGCCGATGCGTGCGTCGCCCCAGTTGAGGACGGGCGGGCACGGGTCGTGCGGCCAGAGCTGCTCCAGTCGGTCGAAGGCCTGCTCGATGAGGGGTGAGCGGGCGCGTCCGTCCACCACACAGTCGTCGTAGGCGCGTTGGGCGGTGACATGGCGGCGCAGTGCGTCGCCCTCGCCGGGCAGCGTGAGGAACTGGGCCTCCGTCACGGGGACTTGATCATGGATGCGGGCCAACAGCCCGATCGTGGCCGCCTCCACGTGCTCTCGCTCGGCGTCGCTCGCGGCATGCAGCCAGTTGCCCTCGTAGGTGTAGGGCATGACGTCCGGCGGCACCCGCCCCGGCACGCGCTCCATCACGAAGAAGGGCGCCCCGAGCGGTCCGGGGTCCTCCTCCAGCCACTGCACCTTCGGTACGGGAAGGTCCGTGCGGCGCGGCCCACCTCCCTGGCGGCGGTTGGCTGGCGGTACGTCAGACCCCGGCAGGTGGCCAGATGTCCGGCCGGACGCCCGTGAACGCACGCGCGATTGCGGACACCGGTGACCCCGTCGCCGACTTCCGCGTTGCCCCGGTATGACCCGTACCTTCGCACCGGTCGCAGAATCGCTTCCACCGGCCCCGTCGCCCTTCCGCCCGGCCCCGCCGCCGCCCCAGGACCCGCCGATCTACCGGGACCTGATGCACACCTGGGCGACCCGCGGCCGGACCCTGCCGGGGCGCCACGACCCGGAGTGGGTACGGCTCGCGGCGCCGCAGGTCAGGCCGGGACAGTTCAGCGCGTCTCCGGACCCGCTAGGTGACGCGCGATGACCATCCGCTGAATCTGGTTGGTGCCCTCGACGATCTGCAGGACCTTGGCCTCGCGCATGTACCGCTCGGCCGGGAAGTCCGCGGTGTAGCCGTAGCCGCCGAGGACCTGGACGGCGTCGGTGGTGACCTTCATCGCGGTGTCGGTGCAGTGCAGCTTGGCCATGGCCGCCTGCTTGGCGAAGGGCCGCCCGGCGTCCCGCAGCCGCGCCGCCGCGAGGTACAGCGCCCGCCCGGCCTCGATCTGGGTGGCCATGTCGGCGAGCATGAAGCGCAGCCCCTGGAAGTCGGCGATGGGCCGCCCGAACTGCTGTCGCCCGGTCGCGTAGCCGACCGCCTCGTCGAGGGCCGCCTGGGCCAGTCCGATCGCGCAGGCCGCGATGCCGAGCCGCCCCGAGTCGAGCGCGGACAGGGCGATCGCGAAGCCCTGCCCCTCGTCGCCGATGCGCCGCGCGTCCGGGACGCGCACCCCGTCGAAGTGGACCTGGGCGGTGGGCGAGCCCTTCATGCCCATCTTCTTCTCCGGGGCCGCGGCGCTCACGCCGTCCGCGTCGGCGGGCACCAGGAACGCGGTGATGCCGCGCGGCCCCTCCTCGCCGGTGCGCGCCATGACGGTGTAGAAGTCGGCGACCCCTCCGTGGGTGATCCAGGCCTTGGTGCCGGTGATCACCCAGTTGTCGCCGTCCCATACCGCCCGGGTGCGCAGCGAGGCCGCGTCCGAGCCGGAGGAGGGCTCGGAGAGGCAGTAAGCGCCGAGCAGTCCACCGCCGAGCATCGCGGGCAGGTGTTCGACCCGCTGCTCCTTGGTGCCGTAGGTGGCGAGGGCGTAGGAGGCGAGGGTGTGCACGCTGACGCCGAGGCCGATGGTGAGGCGGGCGGCGGCGAGTTCTTCGAGGACCTGGAGGTAGACCTCGTACGGCTGGTCGGCGCCGCCGTGTTCGGAGGCGTAGGGCAGGCCGAGCAGTCCGGTCCGGGAGAGCAGGGTGAAGACCTCGCGCGGGAAGTGCCCGGCGTCCTCCTCCTCGGCCGCGCGCGGGACGATCTCGTGCTGCGCGATGTCGCGGACGAGCGAGATCAGATCCCGGGCCTCGTCCGTGGGCAGTTGCCGGTCCACCGGCTGCGGGGCGCGGTCGGGCATGGCGACGCTCTCCTCCCTGTAGGGCGCTGGCGGGCGCACGCCGTGGGGTGGGGCGGCTCCGCTGGTCTCACTGAGCGCCGGCCGCTGCTCGCGTCTCCCGGGTCACGGAAGCTGCTGACCAGCGGCTGCGCCCTGTGAGTATGCCCGAAAGGAGACACCCGGTCACTGGTTAACGACCGCTTACTTCAAGATATACCGGCGCGCCGACAGCCGCCTCGAATCGAACCGGTATTGGTCCGAACCATTGACGAGGTGGTCTAGTCCTCCTACTGTTCCGGCAACGCTTTACCGCGTTCATGCCAATCGGCCGCGTTCATGCCAATCGGCCGGCGTTCCCCTCTCCCCCACGAGGAGACACCGATGCACCTTCCCCACCGCGCCCGCTTCCGGGCGCTGATCTCCGCCGCGTGTTGCGCGGTCCTCGGCGCGGGCCTGCTCGCCGGCGCGAGCAGCGCGACCGCGACACCCGAGGCTCCGCGCGCGAAGGCCGCCGGCTCCAAGATCGTCGGCTACTTCACCGAATGGGGCACCTACGACCGCAAGTACTACGTCAAGAACATCGAGACCTCCGGCTCGGCCGCAAAGCTGACCCACATCAACTACGCCTTCGGCAACGTCACCGGCGGCAGGTGCGCGATGGGCGACGCCTACGCGGCGACCGACCGGACCTACACGGCCGCCGAGTCCGTGGACGGCGTCGCCGACACCTGGGACCAGCCGCTGCGGGGCAACTTCAACCAGCTGCGCGAGCTGAAGAAGAAGCACCCGGGACTGAAGGTCCTCTGGTCGTTCGGCGGCTGGACCTGGTCGAGCGGCTTCGGCGAGGCCGCCCGCAACCCCGCCGCGTTCGCCCAGTCCTGCTACGACCTGGTCGAGAACTCCAAGTGGGCCGACGTGTTCGACGGCATCGACATCGACTGGGAGTACCCGAACGCCTGCGGCAACACCTGTGACACCAGCGGCAGGGAGGCGTTCAGGAACCTGATGGCGGCGCTGCGTGCGAAGTTCGGGAGCGGTGCGCTCGTCACCGCCGCGATCACCGCGGACGCCACGGCCGGCGGCAAGATCGACGCGGCGGACTACGCGGGCGCGGCCCAGTACGTCAACTGGTACAACCCGATGACGTACGACTACTTCGGCGCCTGGGACGCGTCAGGACCGACGGCCCCGCACTCCCCGCTGAACTCCTACTCCGGGATCCCCAGGGCGGGTTACCACACCTCGGCCACCATCGCCAAGCTCAAGGGCCTCGGCATCCCGGCCTCGAAGCTGCTGCTGGGCATCGGCTTCTACGGCCGTGGCTGGACCGGCGTGACCCAGTCGGCGCCGGGCGGCACCGCGACGGGCCCGGCTGCCGGCACCTACGAGCAGGGCATCGACGACTACAAGGTGCTCAAGTCGAAGTGTCCGGCGACGGGCACGGTCGGCGGCACCGCGTACGCCAAGTGCGGGAACAACTGGTGGAGTTACGACACCCCCGCGACCATCGCGACGAAGATGACGTACAAGAACCAGCAGGGTCTGGGCGGCACCTTCTTTTGGGAGCTGAGCGGGGACACCTCGGGCGGCGAGCTGATCAGGGCGATCAACTAGCCGAACCCGGCAGCGACTTGGGGCGGGGGACCACGAGCCTCCGCCCCAACCCGTCCGCCGTGTCAGCCGTCGCGGCGGGCCGGTGCCGGCGCCGGATGGGTCGGGTCCATCTCCTCGATGGCCCGCATCGAGGCGCCGAGCGTCTTCGCCAGGAGGTCGCGCATGGTGTCGCGGGAGAGCTGGGGCGGACGGTCGATCCAGTCGAGGGTGGCGCCCTCGACACTGCACACCCAGGCGAGCAGGCCCATCCGGGCCAGCGGGGAGATGTCGGTACGGCCGTACGCCCCTTCGGCGATGGTCGCGACGATCGCCTCGCGCACCCCGTCCCGGATGGCGTGCACCTCGGCGTCGAAGCCGACACCGCCGCTGACGACGGTGCGGTAGGCCGCCTGGTTGTGCTCGGCGTAGCGCAGATAGCTGTCCAGGGTGCGCTGGACCCGGTCGACCTGCCCCATCTCGAGGCCGCTCGCCGCGTAGGTGACCAGGTCGGCGACGGAGTCCTGGATGATCGCCAGGTAGTAGCCCCGCTTGGACTGGAAGTAGTAGTAGATCAGCCCCTTGGCGACATGCGCCTGCCTGGCGATGTCGTCCATGGAGAGCGCGTCGTAGGAGGTGTCCGCGAACAACTTCCGCCCGATGGCGATGAGTTCGGCACGGCGCGCAACCGAGCGCTCGGTGCCGCGGGCCCGCGGCCGGGCGGCTTCACGCTGATCACTGATATTCACATTTCGACCCTGGTCTCGGGCTGGCGGCGGGACATCGGCAGTATGTCAGGTCACCTGTGGATCAGGTCACAGCAGACCGAGCTGCGTGACGAGCATCGCGATCACCGCGACCAGGACCCAGCCCGCTACGTGTTCGAGGATCTTCGGACCGTCGTCCTCGGGGCCGCCGGTCCGGGCGCGGGCGGCGGTGGCAGTGTGTGCGGTCATGGCGTCTCGCTGATCTCGGTGTACTGGTCGGAATCCCCCCGGCGATCCGTCCACCTTGCCACTTCTGGCGGCTTTTGCGGCCGAGACCTTGCTCACAGCGCGCGGCCCCCGACGCATGCCGGGGGCCGCGAGGACGACTCAGCGCACGGACGACTCAGCGCACGCCCACCGCCGCGAGCGCCTTGCGCTGGCGCGGGGTCGGACAGGCCGGGAAGTACAGATAGCAGACGCCTCCGGTGCCGGAGACGACCTTGCCGCTCGCGTTGTACCGCTTGGTGCGCAGCCAGATGTTCTCCCACTCGCGCCGCTTGTAGACGCGCCGTACCTCCTCGTCGCTGGGCGAGGCCGGGTCGTTGGCGATCACATCACCCTCGGCGGTGAAGCCGATCACGGTCATGAGGTGCCCGGAGGTGCCGTATCCGGCGCCCGTGAGCTCCTCCTTGAGGAACGACTGGGACGTTATGGCCGGGATGCCGGCCGCGATCAGCGTCTCCAGGTCGGTGAGCGAGCCGAGCCGGGTGACCACGCCCCGGAGATCCTCGAAGGTGGCCGCGTAGGCCGCGTTGAACGGCCAGTTGCCGCAGCCCGCGTACTGGTAGTCGTAGGTGTACCGGGCCGCGTGGCAGACCTGCGGGTCCGCGTACGACGGGTCGACCCAGGCCAGTTGTTCCTTGGTGAGCCGGCCGCCCCAGTACTCGATGATCATCTGCGAGGAGGTGGGGCTGCACCAGGCCTCGCCGCCGTTGTCGTACTCCGGGTACTGGCCCTTGTGGATCTCCTGCGAGTAGCGCGGGACGATCAGCTCCTTGGCGAGACCGGGCGTGGAGGCCGGGACGGTGAAGCGGTCCGGGACGTCCGAGCCCATCGCGCCGAGCCGCCAGACGGTGGGCGTGTTCTTGGCGCCGGGCTTGCGGTACAGCGTCAGGCGCAGCTGGTACAACGCCAGGCGCAGCCCGGTCGACGGGTCGTCGATGGCGAAGGTGTCCGTCCAGACGCTGCTCCTGCCGTCGGTCTGGTCGTCGACGGAGGTCCGCTTGATGTCCCCGTCACCGGCCGCCCAGCGGCCCATCACGTACCAGGGGGTCGCCGTGCCGTCGGAGTACGTCCCCTTGAGCTCGATCTGGATCCAGGTGCCGGCCGGGGTGTGCGCGTTCCAGGAGGCGATCACTTCGGTCGAGGGCACGGCGAGCCGGTGGACCGGGCCGGTCCAGGTCGCGTACTCCCAGGTGGCGGTGGTCCCGGTGTGCGGGTCGGTGTAGTCGGTGGTGCCCGCGGGGGCATTGATCACGACTCCGGGGCGGCTGCCCGCGACGGCACGGGTGCCCTGCGCGCTGCCCGCGCGCCAGTCGCCGTACGTGATCCAGGCGTGGTTGTCGACCGGGTGGGTGGCGGCCTCGTCGGGTGCCGCGTCGGTCACGCTGTCTGCGGCGGCCGCGGGGCCCGCGGCACCGGCCACGGCGGCGGCGACCGCGACGGCCAGAACGGTTCTGCGGGACGGCTGTTCGGCTCTGCTCATGGGTGGGAAATCCCCCAGGTGTCCGAGTCGGGCGGGTCCAATGCACGTGTGTGCGCCAACTATGAATGAGGGGCCATGCTCCTGCCAGCACTTCGACCCGTGCCACGCCCATGAATATTGGTCTCGTCCACTGGCATGACCTGGGAGGCTGCGATTCCGTCGGAGATCACGGGCCCCTCATTAGACTGGACGGGCACGACCGCCCGTCCGTATGAGCACCCCCAGGAATCGTCATCCATTTGCTCGCCTCCCGGCTCCGTCGGCTCCCTCCGTCCTGCGGCCCCGTCCGACTCATCGGCGTCGACGGACACGCCGGCTCCGGAAAGTCCACGTTCGCGGGGCAGTTGGCCGACGCCCTCGACGGCGCTCCCGTGCTGCACCTCGACGACATCGCCAGCCATGACCAGCTCTTCGGCTGGACCGGCCGGCTCCTGGACGAGCTGATCGCACCGCTCGGCCGCGGCGAGAGGGCGTATTACGCCCCCTACGACTGGCACACCCGCCGCTTCGGACCGCCCCGGCCCCTTCCACCCGCGCCGGTGATCCTGCTGGAGGGCGTCGGCGCGGGCCGGCGCGCGCTGCGGCCGCACCTGGCCCAGCTGCTGTGGATGGAGGTGTCCCGCGAGGAGTCCTGGGCCCGCGGACGCTCCCGGGACGGGGCGGAACAAAGGGAGTTCTGGGACGGCTGGGTCGTGGCGGAGCGACGGCATTTCGCCGAAGACCCGTCCCGCCCCTTCGCGGATCTCCTGGTACGGCAGTGCCAGAAGGGGTACGAGACAACTCCCGGGCCTGCGGAGACGGTTGGACCGGACCGGAGTGTCACGCACGGTGACGGTCCGGCGCCAATGTGTTGAACCTGTGAAGACCCGCCGGTAGGAACTTGCCTCAGTCGCCCAACTCCGCTTGACCGAGGGGCCGTACAGGTCTTACGTTCTCAATGTGCGGCCGTTCGAGACCGCCCGCAGTCGCGAAGCCCCCGGTTGTTCCCCCGTGATCGGGGGCTTCGTTCTGCCCTCACACGGATTTCCGGACGCCGTGAGGCGCGATTCGCTCACGCTCGGTCACCACCCCCGGTGCGCCCCATCCGCTCCCACCTCGCCAAATGGCCTGTGCGGCACCCTACGGCGGGCGACACCACCGCAGGTACGATGCCCTCGGTGCGACCTACGGACAACTGCTCTGCGCACCGTTGCAACTCCGGTCCGCGGCACAGCGGTTGGACGAAGGCGGCCACCGGGCGTCGGCCCGGTGGTGAACCACGGGGGCACGGTTTGTGGGGGACGTGATGGATTTCGGCACGCGGGGCCCCGAGGCCCCGGCCGACCTCGCCTGGCTGCGAGGTGTGGACGCCTACACTATGGGCGCCTATCCGCAGGCGGAGGAGGAGTTCCGGGCCGCGGTGCGGATCGATCCCGGGATGGCCGACGGCTGGCTCGGACTGCACGCGCTGCGCGTCGACACGACGACCGCGCTGCTCAGGATGTACCGGCACCGCGAACGCTTCGGCGAACAGCGCACCCGGCACCGCCGGACCCTCAACTCCTGGTACTGGCTGGGCTGGTGGGTGCAGCCGGTCCTGGAGAGCCCGCGTGACCTGCTGCTCGCGCACGCCTCGCACTGGCTGGACGGCCGCCATGTCCCGGAGCTGGACCGGGCCCTCGCGGGCCTGCCCCCGGTGGACACCGACCACCAGGTCCGCTTCCTGCACGCCTGCCGCGCCTATCTCGTCAAGGACTGGGAGCAGTTGGTCCGGCACACCGACCCGCTGATCGACGACCCGATGCTCGGCATCGAGGCCGGTCTGTTCGGCGGCATGGCCCGGGTCCGCCTGGAGATGTACGGCCAGGCCGAACCCCTGCTCTCGGCGGCCCTGATGCGCTGCCGCAGCGAACAGCCCCAGCGCAAGGAGCTGCGGTACTGGCTGGCCCGGGCGCACGAGGGCACGGGCCGGTCCGCGGCCGCCCTCCCCCTCTACCGGGCCGTGCACCGCGTGGACCCCGCCTTCATGGACACCTCGGCCCGGCTCGCCGCCATCGCCGAGGGGGACGGGTACGACGACTCCGCCGACCTCGCGGCGATCACACTCACCGGGTTCGGGCAGGACGTGCTGGAGGGGCCCGACGGCATCGATCCGCTGTTCGGCATGGAGGGGCGGGACCTGAAGCTCTCCGCTCCGGAGCCGCCGCCCACCGGTCCGCTGCCCTCGCTGACCGACCCGGCCGGGCGCGAGAGGTCCGGCGCGGGGGCGGGGCCGCTGCCGGCGGGGCCCACCGATCCGGTCTTACTGGAGGAGGCGCTCACCGAGCTGGAGCGCATGGTGGGCCTGGAGCCGGTGAAGCGCCAGGTCAAGGCTCTGTCCGCGCAGTTGAACATGGCCCGGCTCCGCGCCGGGCAGGGCCTTCCGGTCCAGCCACCCAAGCGTCACTTCGTCTTCTCCGGCCCCTCCGGCACCGGCAAGACCACGGTGGCCCGCATCCTGGGCCGCGTCTTCTACGCCCTCGGGCTGCTCGGCGGCGACCACCTCGTGGAGGCGCAGCGGGCGGATCTCGTCGGGGAGTACCTCGGCCAGACCGCGGTGAAGGCCAACGAGCTCATCGACTCGGCCCTCGGCGGTGTCCTCTTCGTCGACGAGGCCTACTCGCTCTCCAACTCCGGTTACGGCAAGGGCGACGCGTACGGCGACGAGGCACTCCAGGTGCTGCTGAAGCGGGCCGAGGACAACCGGGATCACCTGGTCGTGATCCTGGCGGGCTATCCGGAGGGCATGGACCGGCTGCTGGCCGCGAACCCCGGGTTGTCCTCGCGCTTCACGACCCGGGTGGACTTCCCGTCGTACCGTCCCCTCGAACTCACCTCCATCGGCGAGGTGTTGGCGAATGAGAACGGGGACGTCTGGGACGAGGAGGCCCTGGACGAGCTGCGCTCCATCGCCGGGCATGTGGTGGACCAGGGCTGGATCGACGAGCTGGGCAACGGACGGTTCCTGCGCACGCTGTACGAGAAGAGCTGCGCGTACCGGGATCTTCGGTTGTCCGTGTATCCCGGGATGCTGACACGGGACGACTTGTCGACACTGCGTCTGCCGGATCTGATGCAGGCGTACGGGGAGGTCTTGTCGGGGCGGGGGCCCCAGGATCCGTCGGCGACGTGAATTGTCCGGCTGCGGGCCGGTGGGGGCGAGAAGCCCCACCGGCCCGCAGCCGTACGACGACCCCTACGACGCCAGCGCTTCCTCACTGCTCCGGGGCTCGGTGACCCGGACCTCCGGCACCTCCCGGTGCGCAGGGTCCCGTACCTCACCGACCAGCAGTTCCAGCACATCCTCCAGCGCGACCAGGCCCAGCACCTTCCCGGACCCGTCCGCCACCTGGGCCAAATGCGTGGCCGCCCGCCGCATCACCGTGAGCGCGTCGTCCAGCGGCAGGTCGGAGCGGAGCTTCGTCATCGGGCGCCAGATCTGCTGGGGCACCGCCCGCTGCGAGTCCTCCAGATCCAGTACGTCCTTGACGTGCAGGTAGCCCATGAACGCGCCGTTGTCCGCGGCGATGGGGAAGCGGGAGTACCCGGTGCGGCCGGTGAGTTCGATGATCTGGCCCGGGGTCACCGAGGGGCGCACCGTCACGAGGGACTCCCGCTTCAGCAGGACGTCCGTCACCGGGCGGGAGCCCAGTTCCAGCGCGTCCTCCAGGCGTTCCTGTTCCTCGGGGTCCAGCAGGCCCGCCTGGCCGGAGTCCTCGACCAGCCGGTTCAGCTGCTCGCTCGTGAAGACCGCCTCGACCTCGTCCTTGGGCTCGACGTGGAAGAGCCGCAGGATGGCCCGGGCGCAGGCGCCGAGGGCGATGGTGATCGGCCTGCAGAGCCGGGCGAAGTAGACCAGGCCGGGACTGAGCCAGAGCGCGGCCTTCTCCGGCGCCGCCATCGCGAGGTTCTTCGGGACCATCTCGCCGATGACGAGGTGGAAGAAGACCACCGCGGCCAGGGCGATGATGTAGCCGAGCGGATGGATCATGCCCTGCGGCAGGTGGATCCACTCGAAGACCGGCTCCAGCAGGTGCGCGACCGTCGGTTCGGCGACCGCGCCGAGCGTCAGTGAGCACACCGTGATGCCGAACTGGGCCGCCGCCATCATCTGGGGCAGCCGCTCCAGGCCGTACAGCACCTGGCGGGCCCGTGCGGTGCCGAGTGGTTCGATCTGGCTGCGGCGCACGGAGACGAGGGCGAACTCGGCCCCGACGAAGAAGCCGTTGGCGAGCACGAGCAGGGCGGCGAAGAGGAGTTGGAGCACGCTCATCGGGCCGCCTCCATGACGTTGACCGTGGGGACCAGGCGCACCAGGCGGACCCGCTCGGCGCGGTAGTGCCCGACCTGGCGCACGGTGAGCCGCCAGCCGGGCAGCTCGGCCCGGTCACCGACGGCGGGGATACGGCCCAGCAGGTCGGCCACCAGTCCGGCGACGGTCTCGTACGGCCCCTCGGGGACGTCGAGGCCTATGCGCTGGAGGATGTCGACCCGGCAGCTGCCGTCGGCGTCCCAGGTCAGGCGGCCGTCCTCCGGCGGGGCCGGGGCCAGTTCGGGGCCTTCGTTGGACGCGTCGTCGTGCTCGTCGCGGACCTCGCCGACGATCTCCTCGACGATGTCCTCCAGGGTGACCACGCCGGCCGTGCCGCCGTACTCGTCGACGACGACGGCGATGGGCTGCTCGCTGCGCAGCTGGGCGAGGAGGGGCTGGACGGGGAGGGTCTCGGGCACCAGCAGCGCCGGGCGGGCGATCCGGCCGACGGGGGTGCGCAACCGGTCCTGGACCGGGACGGCCAGGGCGTCCTTGAGGTGGACCATGCCGACGATCTCGTCGATCTTCTCGCGGTAGACCGGGAAGCGGGACAGACCGGTGGCCCGGGTGAGATTGACGACGTCCTCGGCGGTGGCCGAGGCCTGGAGCGAGCTGACCTTCACGCGCGGGGTCATGACGTGCTGCGCGGTGAGCTCGCCGAGCGACAGGGTGCGCACGAAGAGGTCCGCGGTGTCCTGTTCCAGGGTGCCGGCCTGGGCCGAGTGGCGGGCCAGGGAGACCAGCTCGCCCGGGGTGCGCGCGGAGGCCAGTTCCTCGGCGGGCTCGATGCCGAGCGCGCGGACGAGGCGGTTGGCGACCGCGTTCAGGGCGGCGATCACCGGCCGGAACAGGCGGGCGAAGGCGTGCTGCGGGCCGGCGACGAAGCGGGCGACCTGCATGGGCTTGGACACCGCCCAGTTCTTGGGCACGAGTTCGCCGATCACCATCTGCACGGCCGAGGCCAGCAGCATGCCGACGACGACGGCCACTCCGGAGACCGCGCCCTTGGGGATGCCGAGGGCCGTGAACGGGCCGTGCAGCAGTTCCGCGAGGGCCGGTTCGGCGAGCATGCCGACGACCAGGGAGGTGATGGTGATGCCGAGCTGGGTGCCGGAGAGCTGGAACGACAGCTCCTTGAGCGAGTCGGCGACCCTGCGGGCACGACGGTCGCCTTCCGCGGCTGCCTTCTCGGCGTCCGTGGCCTCGACGGTGACGAGGCCGAACTCGGCCGCCACGAAGAAGCCGTTGGCGAGGATCAGCAGGAACGCGGCTCCAAGGAGGAGCAGGGGGATGGTCATGCCGCCGCCTCGATATGCCGGGAGGGGGCGGCGCAGGTACTACAGGACGATCCGTCCATCGCTGGAGGGAGTCACTCCTCGGGTAGCAGGAACAACGAGAGGCGGAGGCGCGATGAAAACGCCTCCGCCAACAGATTAATCAAGACAAGGGCGACTGCGGCAGGGTGAAAGTCCCCGAGTCAGCCCTGATCTTCGTCGGGACGGGCTGTGGAGCGGGCTTCGGCGAGCGCCCGCAGGGCCTTCGCGTCGGCGATGGCCTGCTGCTTCGCGATGCCCGGCTGGATGCCGAGGGCGGGCAGGCTGGTGCCGTCGCTGAGGTTGAGGAAGACCCACGGGTCGCCCGGCCGGAGGTTCACCTGGATGATCTCGGCCCACTCCAGATGCCGCCGTCCGGCGATGTTCTGGACGGTGACACCGGACTCGTCGGCGACGACCTTCACCCTGGCCAGCAGGAACAGCACAGCGGCGAGCAGGGCCGCGGTGACGATGAAGCTCAGGCGCTCGCCGGGGCCCAGCTGCTCCAGGAGCAGCGCGATCACGGTGATCGTCACGAAGATGGCGACCCCCGCGCCGACCAGTACGGCCCGGGTGCGTCCCGGCCGGAAGGTGACGGGAAGGGTGGGCGGTTCGGAGGACATCTGCGGAACACCCCTCACAGACGGCAGGCGTGGATGGCCGTCGTCAGGATGGCCCGCGCGCCGATGTCGTACAGGTCGTCCATGATCCGCTGCGCCTCCTTGGCGGGGACCATCGCGCGGACGGCGACCCAGCCCTCGTTGTGCAGCGGGGAGACGGTCGGGGACTCCAGGCCCGGCGTGAGCGCGACGGCCTTCTCGAGCTGCTCGACTCGGCAGTCGTAGTCCATCATCACGTACGTCCGGGCCACCAGGACGCCCTGGAGACGGCGCAGGAACTGCTGCACCTTGGGCTCTTCCGCCTCGGCGCCGGTGCGGCGGATGACGATCGCCTCGGACTTCATGATGGGCTCGCCGAAGACCTCCAGGCCCGCGTTGCGCAGGCTGGTGCCGGTCTCGACGACGTCCGCGATGACCTCGGCGACCCCGAGTTCGATGGCGGTCTCGACGGCGCCGTCGAGGTGGACGACGGAGGCGTCGATGCCGTTGTCGGCGAGGTGCCCGGCGACGATCCCCTCGTAGGAGGTGGCGACCGTCTTACCCTTGAGGTCCTCGACGCCGCTCGCGGTGCCCGGCTTGGAGGCGAAGCGGAAGGTGGAGCGGGCGAAGCCGAGCGGGAGGATCTCCTCGGCGTCCGCGCCGGAGTCGATCAGCAGGTCACGGCCGGTGATGCCGATGTCGAGCTGGCCGGAGGAGACGTAGATCGCGATGTCCCGGGGGCGGAGGTAGAAGAACTCCACGTCGTTGACCGGGTCGACGATCCGCAGTTCCTTGGACTCGCGGCGCTGCTGGTAGCCGGCCTCATGCAGCATGTCCGCCGCAGGGCCTGACAGGGAACCCTTGTTGGGGACGGCGATGCGCAGCATGAGGTCGGCTTCCTTTGCTCTCAGGGGTTGTTGCGGCGACTGGCTTACAGGTGGGCGTAGACGTCGTCGAGGGAGATCCCGCGCGCGACCATCATCACCTGGACGTGGTAGAGCAGCTGCGAGATCTCCTCGGCGGCCGCCTCCTTGCCCTCGTACTCGGCGGCCATCCAGACCTCGGCGGCCTCTTCGACGACCTTCTTGCCGATGGCATGGACGCCCTTGCCGACCAGTTCCGCGGTGCGGGAGGTGGCGGGGTCGCCGTTGGCTGCCTTGTGCTGGAGCTCGGTGAAGAGCTCCTCGAACGTCTTATTGGACATGGTGGCGCCCACTTTACGCGTAAGCCCGCACCACCTAACGCCATGGTTCAGATACTGAGCGGAGGGTGGCCGCCGTGGCCACCGCGGCGGTCACCGCCTCGTGCCCCTTGTCCTCGTTGGAGCCCTCGAGGCCGGCCCGGTCCAGGGCCTGCTCCTCGGTGTCGCAGGTGAGGACGCCCATGCCGACGGGCACGCCGGTCTCCACCGAGACCTGGGTGAGGCCCTGGGTGACGCCCTGGCACACGTACTCGAAGTGCGGGGTGCCACCGCGGATGACGACACCGAGGGCGACGATCGCGTCGTAGCCGCGGCCCGCGAGGACCTTGGCGACGACCGGGAGCTCCCAGCTGCCGGGGACCCGGAGCAGGGTCGGCTCGTCGATGCCCAGGTCGTGCAGGGCCCGCAGGGCGCCGTCGACCAGTCCGTCCATCACCTTCTCGTGCCACTGCGCCGCGATGACGGCGACCCGCAGGTCGCCCACGTTGCGTACGGACAGCTCCGGTGCACCCTTGCCGCTCACGTTCTCAGACTCTCCTCGAAGTGCTTGTGCTACTGGTTGCTGCAGGTGGACACCGGGGTGGTGTCCAGCCAGGGCAGGTCGTGGCCCATCCGGTCCCGCTTGGTGCGCAGGTAGCGGAGGTTGTGCTCGCCCGCCTGTACGGGCATCGGCTCCCGTCCGGTGACCTTGAGGCCGTGGCGCAGCAGGGCGTCGGACTTGTCGGGGTTGTTGGTCATCAGGCGCAGGCTGCGGACCCCGAGATCCTCCAGGATCTGCGCGCCCGCGCCGTAGTCCCGGGCGTCGGCGGGCAGGCCGAGCTCCAGGTTGGCGTCGAGGGTGTCGTGGCCCTGTTCCTGGAGTTCGTACGCCCGCAGCTTGGAGAGCAGGCCGATGCCGCGCCCCTCGTGACCGCGCAGGTAGACCACCACTCCCCGGCCCTCTTCCTGGATGCGCTCCAGGGAGGCGTCGAGCTGGGGGCCGCAGTCGCAGCGCAGTGAGCCGAAGATGTCGCCGGTGAGGCACTCGGAGTGGACGCGGACCAGGACGTCCTCGCCGTCGCCGATCTCGCCGTGGACGAGGGCGACGTGCTCGACGCCGTCGACGGTGGAGCGGTAGCCGTACGCCGTGAACGTGCCGTGGGCGGTGGGCAGCCGGGTCTCGGCCTCACGGCGGACCGTGGGCTCGCTGGTGCGGCGGTAGGCGATCAGGTCCTCGATGGAGATGATCGTCAGGCCGTGCTTGCGGGCGAAGGGGATCAGCTCGGGGAGGCGGAGCATACGGCCGTCCTCGCCGGCGATCTCCACGATGGCACCGGCCGGGCGCAGGCCCGCGAGCCGGGCGAGGTCGACGGCGGCCTCGGTGTGGCCGTTGCGGGTGAGGACGCCTCCGTCCTTGGCGCGCAGCGGGAAGATGTGGCCGGGGCGGACGAAGTCGGTGGGCTCGGCGTCGCCGCCCGCGAGGAGCCGGAGCGTGGTCGCGCGGTCGGATGCCGAGATCCCGGTGGTCACACCGTGAGCGCCGGACGCGTCCACGGAGACGGTGAACGCGGTCTTCATGGACTCGGTGTTGTCGTCGACCATCTGCGGCAGCTTGAGCCGGTCCAGTTCGTCGCCCTCCATGGGGGCGCAGATCAGGCCGCGGCACTCGCTCATCATGAAGGCGACGATCTCGGGGGTGATCTTCTCGGCGGCGACGACCAGGTCGCCCTCGTTCTCGCGGTCCTCGTCGTCGACGACCACGATGGGGCGGCCGGCCGCGATGTCGGCGATGGCCTGCTCGACGGGGTCCAGCGCGAAGTCCTCGAACCCGTCGGTGCTGTACAGAATCGGTGCGGCGGTCATGCCGGCGCTCCTTCCATGACGGGCCGCGCGGACTCACGGGAGCGCAGCCACCAGTCGCGCATGCCCCACAGGACGAGCGCGCCGTAGATGACGTAGACGAAGCCGGAGAAGGCGTAGCCGTTGGCGAAGTTCAGCGGGACGCCGACGAGGTCGACGAGGAGCCAGGCGAACCAGAACTCGACCATGCCGCGGGCCTGGGCGTACATGGCGACGATGGTGCCGACGAAGATGTAGGCGTCGGGCCAGGGGTCCCAGGACAGGCTCGGGTAGGCCTTGAAGAGCAGGGCGACGGCGACGGTCCCGACGGCTGCCGCGCCGATCATCGCGGCGCGTTCGGCCCAGGTGGCGAACCGCGGTGCGATGTGTCCGTCGCCGGACTGGCCCTTGTTGCGGTTCCACTGCCACCAGCCGTACAGCGCGACCAGCATGACGACGGCCTGCTTGCCGGCGCTGCCCGTCAAGTGCCCGTAGAAGGCGCCGAAGAGGATGAGGCCGGAGGCGAACTGCACCGGCCAGCTCCACAGGTTGCGCCGCCAGCCGAGGGCGAGGGCGATGAGGCCGAGGATGTTGCCGGTCATGTCCGACCAGAGGATGTGCTGGCCGAACAGGGTGAAGGCCTCGGTGTTGAGGGAGTTCACTTCCCCGCCCCCTGACCGCTCGCGAGCAGGCGCTCGACGTACTTGGCGACGATGTCGACCTCGAGGTTGACCGGGGCGCCGGGCTGCTTGAGGCCGAGCGTGGTCAGGGCGAGGGTGGTGGGGATCAGGCTGACGGTGAAGTAGTCGGGGCCGGCCTCCACGACGGTGAGGCTGATGCCGTCGACCGTGATGGAGCCCTTCTCCACGACATAGCGGGAGAGGTCAGCGGGCAGCGAGATCTTGATGATCTCCCAGTTCTCGGAGGGCTTGCGCTCCAGGACCTCGCCGGTGCCGTCCACATGCCCCTGGACGATGTGCCCGCCGAGGCGGGCGCCCACGGCGGTGGGGCGCTCCAGGTTGACGCGGGAGCCGACTCCCAGGGCGCCGAGGCTGGAGCGGTCGAGGGTCTCGGCCATGACGTCGGCGGTGAACTCGTCGCCCTCGTGGTCGACGACGGTGAGGCAGACGCCGTTGACGGCGATGGAGTCCCCGTGTTTCGCGCCCTCGGTGACGACGGGTCCGCGCAGTCGGAAGCGACAGGCGTCGCCGAGGTTCTCGACGGCGGTGATCTCGCCCAGCTCTTCGACGATTCCGGTGAACACTTCCCGGGTCCTCCCTGCCTCTTCGGGCACGGACTCCGGGGCTGTCGATGACGACAGAATGAACGAGCGGGAGCACCGGGGGCGACGCCGGACACACTCGTCCTTCAGGACGAACGGATACGGCGGCGCGCACGAATGCCCGCCCGCGCGCACTGCCTCCCATCCGGACTTTAACCGTCGGTCCAGGAATTTCACCTGGTCAACCGGCCGCTGGAAGCGGTCGGGTCGCGGACTGTAACCGCCGGTTCGGACTTTCACCGACCCCGGAGTGCGCTGCTTCTGGTACAGAGCCAGTCTGCCACGCCTGATCGGTGTCCATACAGGCGAAGGGTGTGGGGTGGCTCACAGGCCGTGTCGATGGACTTGTGCGACGGCCCGGATTCCCAACAGGCGGATGGCGCAGATCCATTGACGAAATGGTCTAGTCCTTTTTAGGGTCGCCGTGCGTGGACACCCGTAGAGACGGGCCCGGCGGCGGTGACGACGGCCCTTGCCCGCCGCCGGGTCTTCTTCCCGGCTCCGCACCGGCCGCTGAGCCGTGCCTCTAGCGGGGCGCGAACAGGTCGTCCTGCGCCCGGTCTCTCGCCGTCAGCAGGGCTCCCCGCAGGACCGCGCCGCCGCCCAGTACCCCGGCCCGCACCTCGGTGGGCAGCGGTGACATACGGCGGACCCGGTGCTCCACCCTCGCCGCGAGATCGGGGCCGCCCGCCTCGCCGACCTCGCCTCCCAGCACCACGCACCCGGGGTCCAGGATCGCGGCGACCGAGGCGACTCCCACGGCGAGGCGGTCGGCGAGGGCGTCGAGGAAGGCCGTCGAGGCGTCGGCCACCGCCCGCCCCACCAGCCCGGCGGCCACCGGTTCGTACGCGTCGTCCGCGGCCGCCAGGCCGTACTCCTCCGCCAGACGCGCGATCGCCGCCGAGCCCGCCAAGGAGTGGAAGCCTCCCTCGCAGTCCCTCGCCGACGGCAGGACCGCCGTGCCCGGCACCGGCAGGAAACCGATCTCGCCCGTGCCACCCGACGCGCCCCTGCGCAGGGTGCCGTCCAGGACGACCGCCGCACCGGTGCCGTGGCCGAGCCACAGCAGGACGAAGGTGTCCCGGTCCCGGGCGGCTCCGTCGCGCTGTTCCGCCAGCGCCGCGAGGTTGGTCTCGTTCTCCACGTGGACGCGGGTCTCGGGCAGCCGCTCCTGCAGCGCCAGCACCAGTCGCCGGTGCCATGCGGGCAGGCCGCCGGAGTCGCGGAGTTCGCCGGTGGCCGGGTCGATCAGGCCGGGGGCGCCGATGCCGACGGTGTGGAGTTCGGCCACCCCGGCCTCCTTCGCCGCGCGTTCGACCAGCGCGACGGCCTGCTCCACCGCGGGCCCGGTCCCGGTGTCCCCGCCGATCGGCACCGACGCCTCGGTCAGGACCCGTCCCAGCAGGTCGGAGACGACGACGGAGACGCCCTCGGTGCGGACGTCGAGGGCCGCGAGGTGGGCACGGTCGGCCACGATGCCGTAGAGCCTGGCGTTCGGGCCGCGGCGCTGCTCCCCCGACTCCCCGACCACGTCGATCAGTCCGGCGGCGGCGAGGCGCTCGACGAGGTCGGCGACGGACGGCCGGGACAGTCCGGTGAGCTGCTTCAACTGCCCTGCCGTCAGCGGGCCTTCCTGCTGGAGCAGTCGCAGGGCGAGCCGGTCGTTGATGGCCCGGGCGGTGCTCGGGGATGCGGGCATGCCGGGAATCCTCTCAGATCCGCAGTGCCGAATATGCGCTATCTATCAGGCAGGCTTCCTGATAGTTTACGGCAGCCGACAACGGCAAGCAGGGAAAGACGCGGATCCGGGGAGGGGCCCGACAATGAGCGATGTGGTGCACGCGCCGGCAGAGGTACGGCGGGCCCGGTACGCCGTGGCCGCCGTGTTCGCCGTGCACGGGGCCGTGACCGGCTCGTTCGCGACACGGGTGCCGTGGATCCAGGACCACGCCTCGGTGAGCGCGGGGCAACTGGGCTTCGCCCTGGCCTTCACGGCCTTCGGCGCGTCCTGCTCGATGCCGCTGGCCGCCCGGGTCAGCCACCGCTTCGGCAGCAGGACGGCGCTGCGCGGGCTGATCGTGATGTGGACACTGTCCCTGGTCCTGCCGGGGCTCGCGCCCAATCTCTCCACCTTGTGCCTGGCGATGTTCGTGTACGGCGCGAGCGCCGGCATGGCCGACGTGGTCATGAACGCGCTGGGCGTCGAGATCGAGAACCTCCTGGGCAAGTCGATCATGTCCGGATTGCACGGCATGTGGAGCGCGGGTGCGCTGGTCGGCTCGGCGGGCGGCACGCTCGCCGCGCATCTGGGCGCGGACGCGCGCGTGCACTTCGCGCTGGCGGCGGCCTGTCTCACCCTGCTCGGCGTGCTGGCGTGCCAGTGGGTCCTGGACGTGCAGGCCGGTGTGGACGAGGAGCCGCCGCCCCGGTTCGCGCTGCCGCCGAAGTCGGCCCTGCTGATCGGGACGGTCGGTTTCTGCGCGGTGTTCGCGGAGGGGGCGAGCCTGGACTGGTCGGCGGTGTACCTCAAGGACCGGCTGGACTCCTCGGCGGGACTCGCCGCCGCCTGCACGACCGGCTTCATGCTCACCATGGCGGTGGCCCGGATCGCGGGTGACGCCGTGGTCAACCGCTTCGGATCGGTGCGCACGGTCCGGCTGGGCGGCGCCCTGGCCGCCGGCGGCGGGGTGCTCATCGTCGTCGCGGGCCATCCCGCGGTGGCCATGACCGGCTTCGCCCTGATGGGGCTCGGCATCGCCGTGGTCGTACCGCTGTGCTTCGCGGCGGCGGGACGCAGCGGGCCCAATCCGAGCCAGGCGATCGCGGGCGTCGCGACCATCACCTACACGTCGGGGCTGATCGCGCCGAGCCTGCTGGGCGGGGTGGCCCAGGCCACCAGCCTGACGGTGTCCTTCGTGCTGGTGACCGTCCTGGCCGGCGGCCTGGTCGCCTTCGCGGGCGTACTGCGCGCCGGCGACCGCGACCGCCCGAAGCTCAGTCCTGCGGCCGCAGCAGTTCCCGAGCGACGGCCCTGAAGTCCTCGCTCCACGGCGCGGGGCGCAGGGTCCCGGCGTCGAGCCGGACCAGCACCCGGGTGCCGCGCGCGTAGGTCGTGGCCCCGTCCGCCGAGCAGAACCGGAAGCCGTAGGTCAGGCCGGTGGTGCCCAGCCGCTCCAGCCACAGGTGGACGGCGTAGGCGCCGGACCGGGTGACGGGGGCGTCGTAGCTGATCAGCAGCTCCTTGACGACGTTGCAGGCGTCCCCGGCGCTCGCCCAGTCCCCGTCGAAGCGGATGCCGTGCTCCTGCCAGAACTCCGTCCAGGCCCGCTCGACGAGCAGCGGGTAGCGGGCGTTGTGGAGCATGCCCAGGGCGTCCAGGTCGTCGAAGTGGACGGTCACCGGGATCAGCCGCCCGTAGGACAGGGCGGGGGCGAGGGTGGCTTCGGCGGTCACGGGCGGACTCCTGGATGTACGGGACAACGATCCCTATCCTAAGCAGTCGCTCACACCGCGCCCCGGCCCGGCCCGGATGCCGTCGGTCTACGGCGAGGCCAGCTCATAGGCGTACGACGGGCTGAACGTGCCCGGTGCGCCCTTGCAGCCGTCCGACTCCCCCGGGAGCTTCACCCACAGGTAGGCGTCGATCTCCGGTTCGCCGGTGCTCAGGGTCGGTGGCCGGCCGATCCTGCGGCCCGCCGGGTCGCACCACTCGCCGTCGGGCGGGGCGCCGTTGCCGTTGCGGCTGGTGTCGATGACGGCGCCCAGGCTCGACGGTCCACCGAGGGCTGCGAGGACCTGACGGTCGTAGGCGATCTCGGCGGCCGTGGTGTGGAAGTTGGAGACGTTGCTGAAGATCCCGTCGGAGGACGCGGCCGAGCCGGCACCCGCCTGCTTCAGCAGGGACGCCTGCTCGGCGGCGGGGCGCCAGCCGGAGTGACCGGCGTCGTAGTAGACGCGGGCCCTGGGGTTCGCGGCCTTCAGGACGCGGCCCGCGCGGGCCAGCGAGGTGAAGCGGCCGTCTCTCTGAGCCGCCGAGAGGCAGTCGGACTGGGCGATCGAGTCGGGCTCGAGGACGACGACGACCTCGCCGGAGCCGAGGCCCGCTGCGAACCGGTCGATCCAGGCGTCGTACGCGCCGAGATCCGGGGCCCCGCCCTGGGAGGCGCCGCCGCAGTCGCGGTCCGGGATCGCGTACGCCACCACGACCGGGACCCGGCCCTGCGCGGCGCCGCCCGAGGTGACCGCACGGACCCGGGAGGTGATGGTCGCCGGGGTGTAGTCGGCGAACCAGACCGCGGCCGGCCGGTCGGCGATGCGGGACTCGATGACGTCGGCGCGCCAGTCGCGCGGGTTGTCCCGCACCCAGTCGAGCACCTGGGAGGCGGGGTGGCGGTAGAGGCGGGCGGCGGCCGTGGTGCGGGCTCTCGTGGGACCGGGGCTCGACTTCTTCGGATTCCTCGGAGGCGCTGACGCGCTCACCTTCGCAGAGGGCGCGGCGGAGGCGGACGCGGCGGCCGACTCGGACGCCGACGGCACGACCGGCGGCGGGGCCGGACTCGGGGAGCCGCTGACGAGCGCCCGCGCCGCCTCGCGGGAGCCGTCGCGGTCGTCGAGCGCGGAGAGCATCCCGGTGGCGGTGCCGACGGCGACCACCATCGAGGCCGCGGCGACCATCGCGGCGCGACCCACGGCCCGTCTGCGGGCGGCGCGGCGGGCGGCCAGCCGCTGGGCACGTAAGCCTGACACCGTCTCGCTCCCCCCTCGCGCGGCGGACGTCGTGTTCCCCCGTTCTGGGGAAGCGCCCGGCCCGCCGGTACCGCGGCCAGCCTAGGACTGGGACCCTGCCGCCATGGCGCAATTGGAACAGTTCACCACTCCCCTCGACGCGGTCGTCTCCCGTATGCGCGCCATGGACGAGGACCTGCCGGAGCGGGACGGCGTAGCGGTCTTCAACCGCGTCTACCTCGCCGTCACCGAGGCGGTCGACCGGTGCGTCGACGGGGGCCGGTTCGCGGACGCGCGGGCCGCGATCACGCTGGACGTGCGGTTCGCCGAGCGGTATCTCGCGGCGGTGGACGCGGGCGCCCGCGAGCACCGTCCACCGGCCTGCTGGCGGCCCCTGTTCCAGTTCCGCCGTCATCCCGGCGTACGACCGCTGCAGTTCGCCCTCGCGGGCATCAACGCGCACATCGGCCACGACCTGGCGCTCGCCGTGGTGGACACCTGTCGTAGCCTCGGCTGCGAACCGGCCGACGTCGAGGACGAGTTCGACCGCGTGGGTGATCTCCTCGTCTCGCTGGAGGAGCGCATCCGCGAAGATCTGATGCCCGGTCCCGACCTCCTCCAGATCGCCGACCCGCTCACCCACCTCCTCGGCTCCTGGAGCCTGGAGCGCGCCCGCGACGCCACCTGGACCGCGGCCCGGGCCCTGTGGGCGCTGCGCGGACTGCCGGACGTGGCCGGGGAGTTCACCGAGCGGCTGGATACGGCCGTCGGCTTCGCGGGCCGCATGTTGCTGACGCCCCTCCCGGATTAAGTTGACCCTTGAACCGACGCAAAGGAGCGTACCCATGGCCATCCGGTTGGGACTGAGCCTTCCCCAAGCACGGCAGTACGACATCGGACGTGACGTGCCCGACGTGGCCCGCACCGCCGAACGGATCGGTTACGAGAGCCTGTGGGTCTACGAGCGGGCCCTGTTCCCCGAGCCCGCGACCCAGGGCCTGTACGGCATCGAGGGGCTGGCGTGGCCCGACATGTACCGCGGCGTTCCCGACCCTGTGGTGACGCTGACCCTGGCGGCCGCGTCGACCGAGCGGGCCCGGCTCGGCACCAGCGTCCTGGTGGCGCCGCTGCACAACCCCTTCCAGCTGGCCAAGTCCCTCGCGACACTCGACGCGGCGAGCGGCGGCCGGGTGCTGGCGGGCCTCGGCACCGGCTGGTCGCTCGACGAGTACGCCGCGGCCGGCGTGGCGCCGTTCGAGGAGCGGGGCCGGGTGCTGGACGAGATCATCGGCGTCTGCAGGGCGGTGTGGGGCCCGGACCCGGTGACGTACGACGGCAGGATCACGAAGATCGCCTCGGCCGTGGTGGCGCCCAAGCCCGCCCGTCCGATCCCGATCCTGCTGCCCGCCAACAGCAGGAAGGCGATGACCCGGCTCGTCGACCGCGCCGACGGCTGGATGCCCATCGCCATGGGCGCCGACCAACTGGCCACGCAGTGGCGGCAGTTGCAGGAGCTGGCGGCCGAGCGCGGCCGCACCGAACCGATCGGGACGATGGTGCGGATCAACGCCCGGTACTCCCCCAAGGCCTACGACGGCACGGACCGCTCCCCCTTCCAGGGCAGCACCGCGCAGATCGTCGAGGACCTCGCGGCCCACGCCACCGGCACCGGCCTCGACGCGTTCTTCTTCGAACTCCAGGGCGGCGCACGGGACGCCGAGGAGCTCAAGGACGTGGCCGCCGAGGTCTACGAAGCGGTCCGCGCGGCCGGCATCTAGTCCTCGGGGAGCTCGACCGGCGCGATCTCCTCGTACACGTCCCCCGGACCCGGGTTGGTCGCGTCGGTCTCGCCGCCGAAGTGGTGCATGACCCCCCAGACCGCGTTCAGTGCGGTCTGGACGGCACCCTCCGCCCAGCCGGCCGTCCAGGAGATGTCGTCGCCGGCCAGGAAGATGCCCCGCTTGTCCTCGGGCAGCGTGTCCTGCATGAAGTGGGTGAACAGGCGCCGCTGGTAACGGTAGTGGCCGGGCAGGTTGGCCTTGAACGCGCCCATGAAGTAGGGCTCGTTCTCCCAGGAGACCGTCACCGGGCTGCCGATGATGTGCTTGCGGATGTCGACCTTCGGATAGATCTCGCCGAGCGACTTCAGCATGACCTCCATCCGCTCGTTCGCGGACAGCGGCAGCCACTTCAGGCTGTCGTCGCACCAGGTGTAGGAGAGGCAGATGACGGCGGGCTTGCCGGGGCCGTCGTCGAGGAGGTAGGTCCCGCGCGTCATACGGTCGGTGAGGGTCATCGACATCACGTCCCGCCCCGTCTCCTCGTCCTTGTCGAGCCAGAAGGGCCGGTCGACGGGGACGAAGAGCTTCGAGCTCTCCATGTAGTGGGTGCGCTCGATCGCGGTCCAGTGGTCGATCGGGAAGAGCGAGTCGTCGCAGGCGATCTTGGACAGCAGCATCCAGGACTGCGCGGTGAAGATCGCCGCCGGGTAGGTGCGGATGTCGCCCTGGGCGTCCGTCACGGTGATCCGGTTGCCGGCCGTGCGGTGCAGTCGGGTGACCGCCGGGCGGGGCAGGCCGTCCCGGTGCAGCGTCGCGAGCGAGGTGCCGTAGGGCCAGTGCACGATCTTCTCCGGCTCACGCTCCCACAGCCTGAGCGGCAGCTGCTGCGAGCCGCCGACGATCCCGCGGTGGTGGTCGTCGGCCTCGGTGTAGACGACGCGCAGGATCTCCAGGATGGAGTTCGGGAAGTCGGTGTCCCAGCCGCCGGTGCCGAAGCCGACCTGGCCGAAGATCTCGCGGTGCCGGAAGGACTTGAAGGCCTCCGAGTCGCACAGGAAGCCGTAGAAGGTCTGGTTGTCGAGCTTCTCGACGAGCCGCGACCAGATCTCGCGGATGCGCGGCACGTCCCGCTCGCGCAGGGCGCGGTTCATGTCGGTGAAGTCGGCGCCCTCTTCGAGGCACCTGTTCCAGGCCTCGGCGACATCGCGGTAGACCTGCGGGAGGTCGGCGATGGTCTCGGCGTAGTGGGACTCGCCCTTGAGGTCGACGACCGTCGAAGGGGTCGCCTCCGCAAGGGGGTTGGGGAAGGGACGGGTCTCGAGACCGACGAGGTCGATGTAGTGCTGGAGGGCGGTGGAGGAGGGCGGGAAGCGCATCGCGCCCATCTCGGCGGTGAGGCCCTGCGTGCCCTGGCCCTCGAAGCCCACGGTCCGCAGCCGCCCGCCGATCTGGTCGGCCTCGTACACGACCGGCTTGAGGCCCATCTTCATCAGCTCGTACGCGGCCACGATCCCGGAGAGTCCGCCGCCGATCACCGCGACCTCGGTGCCGTGCTCGGTGGCCGGTATCTGGCCGAGGCCCGCGGGGTGGGCGAGGAAGTCGTCGTACGCGTACGGGAAGTCCGGCCCGAACATGGTGATCGGCGGCTGCTGCTCGTCTGCGTGCTCGACGGCGTTGGGCACGGTGGACGTCATGGGGTGCGGACTCCTTGAAGCGGTGGGGGTGTTGCAGACGTCGGGCGTCAGGGTGTCGGGGTGCCGGGCGTCAGACGAGGGACCCGTAGAGGCCGGGCCGACGGTCCGTCAGGTAGGGGTTCGCCGCACGGGAGTCGGCGAGGAGGGCGGGGTCCACGTCGGCGAACACCAGCTCCTCACCGCGCCCGGCGCGGGCCCGGGCCACCCCGTCGGGACCGGCCAGCGTGGACAGCCCGACGAACTCGAACTCCCCTTCTCTGCCGACCCGGTTGACGTAGGCGACGTACATCTGGTTCTCCCAGGCCCGCACGGGCACGAGGGACTCGGCGACGAACTGGAACGGGTGCATCTGGGCCGTCGGCACGAGCAGGAGGTCGGTGCCGGCGAGGGCGTGGGCGCGGACGTTCTCCGGGAACTCGACGTCGTAGCAGATCATGAGGCCGACGGTGAGCCCGCCCAACTCCGCCTGCACCACCGGCTGTTCGCCCGGCTCGAAGTGATCGCGCTCGAAGCAGCCGAAGAGGTGCGTCTTGCGGTAGTTGGCGAGGCGGGCGCCGTCGGCGGAGATCAGCTGGGCGGAGTTGAAGACCGTGCCGTCCCGGCGCTCGGGGTACCCGTACGTGATCGCGATCCCGTGCCGCTCGGCGATCTCCGCGACGGCGTCCGCGGAGTCGCCGTCGGCGGCTTCGGCGAGGCGGGCCACGTCGTCGCCGATGGCGTACCCGGTCAGGAACATCTCCGGCGCGACCAGCAGCACGGCACCCGCGGCGGCGGCCCGGCCCGCGGCCTCGTCGAGGACCTTGAGGTTCCCCTCGACGGAGCCGGGACGGCCGGAGCTCTGGAGCAGGGCGGTGCGCATGCGTGATCCTCACCGGGCGGAAGGTGGATGTGGGGGCCACTGGAAGGGCCATGTAGACGGTACGGGCGGCTCACCGGGGCGGACAAGGAGGAGCCGTTGCGCGCCGGTGAGCGGTTTGTTGCGTGTGCGGGTCGGGGGGCGGCGATTCGTTGCGTCCGGTGCGTGCGGAGGGGAGAGCTTCCGCACCTCGACCACGCACGGCCGGCACGAGCCCTGCGCCTCGACCACGCACGGCCAGACGAGTTCCGCGCCTCGGCCGCGCACGGCCGCGCCTCGGCCACGCGCGGCAGGGACGCACCCCGCACTCTGTCCGCGCACCGTCAGGACGGGCCCCGTCTCGCCCGCGCACGGCCGGAACGGGCCCCACCGAACACCCGTCAGCCCCGCCGCCCCCGCCACCCCAGCACCATCGCCGTCACCAGATACGGCACGGACAGGATCACGAACACCGTGCTGTGCGCCAGGGACGCCCCCAGCAGGGCGTACACCCCGAACACCGTCACCGTGACCAGCTCCGTGCCCAGGCTCGCCACCGAGGTCAGCGTGGCGCGGCGGGCGTCGTCGATGCGGTGCTGGAGGCGGACGTCGGCGAGCACCTCGGCGAGTTGGAAGCCGGCGAAGGCGAGGCCGACGAGGGCGATGCCGGCCGGGGTGCGGATTCCGGCGCCCACGGCCAGGGTGAGCGCGGCGCCCGCGAGGAGGGTGGCGAGCCCCCGGGTGCCGAGGTGTTCGGCGGGTCCGGCGAACAGGCTGCCGACGGTCACCATCGCCCACACCAGCAGAACCAGGTAGGGCACGGTCGCGTCGGCCACGCCGAGGTCGCGGATCAGCAGCGAGACGTACTCGTCGAGCGCGCCCCACACCGCGGCGACGGCCGGGATCAGCAGCAGGGCACCCTGGACGGCACGGTTCCCGCGGGCCTCGGCGAGACCGGCCCGCAGGGTCGCCGACCAGCGTGTGCTCCCCTTCTCGGCCGGTACCCGGTGCTCCGGCAGCCGGGTCGCCGTCACCGCGGCCAGCAGACAGGCCAGGACGCTCGCGGCGCCCACGGCCGGGTAGCCGCCGAGGGCGAGGACCGGTCCGGCGAGGCCCATCGCCGCGACCGTGGCCAGCAGCCGTGCCGCCCGGGTCCGTCCCATCACGTGCGCGTACCGCTCGGCGGCCCCGAGCCGTTCCAGCTCGTCGTAGACCAGGGCTTCCAGTGAGCCGGAGCCGAGCGCGCCCCCGGCTCCCCACAGGACGAAGCCCAGCGCGAAGGCGCCGTACGACGGCACGGTCACCCACAGCGTGAACCCGGCGGCCGTGAGCAGCGGGCCGATCCACAGCAGCCTGCGCCGCGAGACGGTGTCGGCCCAGGCGCCGGACGGCACCTCGAGGACCACCGCGGTGACGGACCACAGGGCGAACAGCGAGGAGATCTGCCAGAGCGGCAGACCGGTGTCGGCGAACAGCAGCGCGTACACCGGGTAGAGCAGGACGAGGTCGTCGAGGAACGCGTAACCGTACAGCGTGGTCGTCAGCCGGCGGACGCCGGTCGCGGACACATGTGCGGGTGAGAGTGTCATGAGGCCTTCCCGGAAGGGCGGTTCGGACGTCGTGGGTACGGCGTCCGAGGCGGCCCTCGGGAGGCACGGCTGGTGGATCAATGTCGCCAGGTCATGGCACCGATGCTAGACACTCGCGGGCCCGCTGCCCAGCGAAAATGTGAGCGGCTCGGAATCCCCTACAGCGATCCCCTGCAGTGACGTGGCCGGGCTCCAGGAGACGTACGGCGTGGCGTCAGGGCGCGCAGTCCGGCCACGGTGACGTCTTCCAGCCCGGTCAGGACCGTGCGGCCCGGGGCCGCCTCTATGGGGGCCAGTGAGGGTACGGCGAGGACCGCGCAGCCGGCCGCCTCGGCGGAGCGGACGCCGGTCTCGGTGTCCTCGACGGCCACACACCCCGAAGGGTCGACGCCGAGGGCGTGGCAGGCGGCGAGGTAGGGGTCGGGGGCGGGTTTGGTGTGCTCCGTGTCGTCGGCGGTGACGGAGACGGCGAAGCGGCTCGCACCTCCCAGAGCATCGAGGACGGTGTCGGCGACGGCCCGGGAAGAGGCGGTCACGAGGGCGGTGGGGACGCCCTCGCGGGCCAGCGCGTCGAGCAGGTCGAGCGCACCGGGGCGGGGCACGACATCGGTGCGGACCCGCTCCGCGAACCCCCGGTGCAGGGTGTCGGCGAGGTCCGCGGCCGGGACGCCCGTGGCCGCGGCCAGCCAGGCGGCCGTGTGCTCGACCGGGCGGCCGAGCACGTCCGGCCGGTCCGCCTCGGTCAGGGCCCGCCCGGCGGCCTCCTCCACCGCCTCCCACCAGAGCCGCTCGGTGTCGACGAGCGTGCCGTCCATGTCGAACAGGACGGCCTGGAGCGGGAGTCGGGTCACGGTTCTCTCTTTCGTGGGGGGGGATTCATACGAGGGGATCAGCGGGTACGTTCCGCCACCAGCACCGGCCGCTCGGGCAGCGACACGCTCACCGTGGCACCGGCGGTCAGCTCGGCGGCCTCGTGCGCGGGCAGGTCGGCCTTGACCTCGGTGCCGTCGGCGAGCCGGACGGTGACCCGCACGACCGCGCCCAGGAAGGACGTGGCGACCACGCGGGACGTGCCATCGGCCTCGGCCCGCACCCGCACGGCCTCCGGTCGCACCAGGACATCCACCTCGCTCACGTCCGGCTCCGGGCCGTCGACCGGCAGCCGCTGCCCGAGCACGTCGACCGTGCCCTCGGTGAGCCTTCCCGGGATCCGGCTCATCGTGCCCACGAACTCGGCGACGAAGGCGGTGGCGGGACGGCCGTACAACTCACTGGGTGGCGCGCACTGTTCGAGCCGGCCGGCGTGCATCACGGCGACCCGGTCCGCCATGGACAGGGCCTCCTCCTGGTCGTGGGTGACGAACAGGGTGGTGATCCCGAGCTCCTGCTGGAGCCGCCGGATCTCCTCGCGCAGGCTGAGCCGCACCTTGGCGTCCAGCGCGGACAGGGGTTCGTCGAGGAGCAGTACGCGCGGGCGCAGGGCGAGCGCGCGGGCCAGCGCGACTCGCTGCTGCTGGCCACCGGAGAGCTGGTGCGGGAACCGGCCACCCTTGTCGGCGAGCCCGACCAGGTCCAGCAACTCGGCCGCCCGGGACCGCCGTTCGGCCGTACGGACCTTGCGCATCCGCAGCCCGAAGGCCACGTTGTCGAGCGCGTCGAGATGCGGGAAGAGGCTGTACGACTGGAAGACCATCCCGGCGTCCCGGCGGTGGGCCGGCACCCGGGTCACGTCCTCGCCGTCCACCAGCACCTCGCCGGAGTCGGGGTGTTCGAAGCCGGCGAGCATCCGCAGGGCGGTGGTCTTGCCGCAGCCGGACGGGCCGAGCAGGGCGAGCAGTTCGCCCGGCCGGGCGGTCAGGTCGAGTCCGTCGAGGGCGACGGTCGGGCCGAACTCCCGCCTGAGTCCCCGGAATTCGACGGTCGCAGCAGATTCAGGCATGGGTCATCCCCGGGAGGTAGGACGGGTACGGCCGCCGAAGCCGGCCAGGACGAGGAGCAGCACCCACGTCACGAGCAGGCTGAGCACGGACACGGCGACGGACAACTGGGCCTGTGAGCCGCTGACGTTGACGATCCAGACGGCGAACGGCTGGAAGCCCAGCAGCTGGGCCACGGTGAACTCGCCGAGCACCAGGGCCAGGGTGAGGAAGGAGGCGTTGAGCAACGCGCCCCGCACATTGGGCAGTACGGCCCGGACGAGGGCCTGCGGCCAGCCGGCGCCGCAGCTGCGGGCGGCCTCGACGAGGGTGCGGACGTCGACGGCGCGCAGCCCGGCGTCCAGTGCCCGGTAGACGAACGGCAGGGCCATCACGACGTACGCGAGGACGAGCACGAACGGGAAGTCGGGGTTCTGGATCGCCACGAAGGTCTCGAACAGCGGAGTGCGCGAGAGGTGGTCGGGCCCCCACTTGAGGACCGTGCCGATGCCGGCGACGAACGCGATCGGCGGGACGACCAGCGGCAGCGAGCACACCACCTCGACGACCGGACGCAGCCGGGGCGCGCCCAGCCGCAACGCCACCATGGCGGGCACCATCAGCAGCAGGACGACGGCGATGGTCGCGAGGGCCAGCTCCAGCGAGAGCAGCAGTGCGGAGACGAATCCGTCGGTGGAGAAGATCTGGGTGTAGGCGTCGAAGGTGATGCCCTGGCCGGGCACGTCGACGGTGAAGACGACGGACGCGGCCAGCGGCACCAGGAAGTACAGCCCGGCGAGGCCGAGCACGCCCCACCGCCACGCGTTCAGGCGAGCCATCGGGCGCTCCTTCGCTGAAGGGGCAGGTACACGGCCATGACCAGGCCCGCGACCAGGACCATGTCGAGGCTGAGGGCGAGGGCCACGTTCTCCTGGCCGACGAGCACGTTGCCGGAGATCGCGTCGGCGATCTGGAGGGTGACCAGCGGGATCGAGCTGCCCACCATCGCGGCGGCGGTGGCGTACGCGGCGAACGCGCTGCCGAAGAGCAGCACGAACCCGCCGAGCAGCGTGGGCAGCAGGACGGGCAGGGCGACGAAGCGCCAGTACTGCACGCCCGTTGCCCCGTTGTTCTGGGCGGCCTCGCGCCACTGGACGCGCAGCCCCTCCAGGGCGGGGGTGACGGTGAGCAGCATGAGCGGGATCAGGAAGTACAGGTAGACGATGACCAGGCCCCAGAAGCTGTAGAGGTCCCAGCCCTTGTCGGCGAGACCGAACTGCCGGGTCAGCACACCGGCGTTGCCGAGCGTGGCGACGAAGGCGAAGGCCAGCGGGACTCCGCCGAAGTTGGCGAGCACCCCGGACGCGGTGAGCACGGCCTCGCGCAGGGCGCGGAAGCGGGAGGTCACCACGGCCTGGGCGAGCGGCAGTCCGACCAGGGTGCCGAGGGCGGCGGACACGGCCGACAGCTTCACGCTGCCGAGCAGTGCGGTGAGGTACGCGCCCTTGAGGGAGGCCGTCAGATTGTCGACGGTGTACGAAGTCACCCCGGTGGACTGGTCCTTGGCGGTGAAGGCGCCGTCGAGCATCGCGACGGCCGGGAGTCCGAAGGCGACCGCGACGAACGCGAGCAGCGGGACGACGGCGAGCCAGCCGAGGGCACGGCGCCGCCGCCGCACCGGAGCGGCGGTCGCCGTGTCGTCGACCCGTGGAAGGGTGGCCGTCATCCGGAGACGGCCTTCGCCCAGCCCTCGGCGATGACCGTCTTGGCCTTGTCCTGCTGGGCCTCGGTCGGGAACTTGGGCGTTCCGGTGACCTCCGGCAGCTTGGCCGCGGCGGCCTTGTCGAGGGTGCCGGCCTTCTCCATGGCGGTCATCAGGGCCGGGCGGGCGTAGCCCTTGAGCCAGAGGTTCTGGCCCTCGGCGCTGTAGAGGTACTCCTGCCACAGCCGGGCGGCCGCGGGGTGCGGGGCGTCCTTGTTGATCGCCTGGGAGTAGTACTGCGAGAACTGGCCGTCGCTCGGGACGGTGACCTTCCAGTCGACGCCCTTGGACTTGAACTCGTCGGCGTATCCGGCGTTCAGGTAGTCCCAGTCGATACTGATGGGCGTCTCGCCCTTCTCGACGGTGGCCGGGGTCGACTCGACGGGCGTGTAGTTGCCGTTCTTCTTCAGCTTGGCGAAGAAGTCCAGGCCGGGCTGGATGTCGTCGAAGGAGCCGCCGTTCGCGAGCGCGGCCGCGTAGACCCCGCCGAAGGCCGAACCGGACTTCGTGGGGTTGCCGTTGAGGGCGACCTGGCCCTTGTACTGCGGCTTGAGCAGGTCGGCGAAGGTGGTGGGGCAGGTCTTGACGCGCTTGGCGTCGCAGCCGATGGAGATGTAGCCGCCGTAGTCGTTGTACCAGCGGGCCTGCGCGTCCTTCTGCCCGGCCGGGATGTCGTCGTAGGACGCCACCTTGTACGGCGCGAGCAGGCCCTGCTGGGCGGCGCTGAGCGCGAAGGAGGAGCCGAGGTCGAGGACGTCCGGCGCGCGATCCTGCCCCTTCCTGGAGGTCACGGCGTTGATCTCGTCCTGGCTGGAGCCGTCGGGGTTCTCGACGGAGATCTTGATGCCGTACTTCTTCGTGAAGCCGTCTATAAGGGCGCCGTAGTTGGCCCAGTCGCGGGGCAGCGCAATGGCGTTGAGCGTGCCCTCCTTCTTCGCGGCGGCGACCAGCTTGTCCATGCCGCCGAGGTCGGCGGCGGAGCCGGCGGTGGCGGCGTTCTTGCCGTCGGCGGTGGTCGACGCGGTGTCGGGGGCGGCGCCACAGGCGCTCAGGGCGAGGGCGGCGAGGGTGGCGAGAACACCGAGGGCGGCGGTTCTCGGCAGGGACACGGTCACGGCTTCTCCAGGGGACGCGCGAGGGTGCAGGAGCCAAAGGGAGAGAACTTGTCTGAACAAGTTGGCCCCAGTAAGGCGGCCGCTGGTGTCACGCCGGTAAACAATGGCGAAACGCTGACCCGCGAACTCCCGCACAATCCGGACCTCTTCCGGACCCTCTCCGAGCTCTGCCGGAAGTCGACTACGCTGGTCACGCTGTGCACAGCATTCGACTCAGAGGGGAAGCATGCCGGCGCGACACGAGGAGATCGCCGACGAACTGCGCCGGGCGATCGACCGCGAGGAGTACACCGTCGGCAGTCTGCTGCCCGCCGAGACGGAGCTCGCCGCGCACTACGGCGTCTCCCGCGGGACGGTCCGTCAGGCGGTCGCCGCGCTGACGTCCGAGGGCCTCATCGGCTCCCGCCAGGGCGCCCGGCGGGTGGTGCTGGCCAGCCGGCGCAGCCAGAGCTTCGCGGAGCTGAGGAGTTTCGCCGAGTGGGCACGGGCAATGGGCCGGGAGGCGACCGGGCAGGTGGTCGCACAGGAGTACCGCCCGGCGTCGAAGGAGGACGCGATACGTCTGCAACTCCCCTCCGGCACTCCGGTGTTGCACGTCCTGCGGGTACGCGGCCTGGACGGTGAACCGGTGTTGCTGGAGCGGACGGTCTACGCCGACTGGATCTCCCCGACCGTCGAGTCCATCGAGCCCGACTGCCCCTCGGTCACCCAACGCCTGTACGACGACACGGGGTTGGTGTTCGCCTACGGGGAGCACGTCATCGACGCGGTGGCGGCGGGCGCGCAGGACGCGGAGCTGCTGGGGGTGCGTCGGACGAGCCCGCTGCTACGGGTGCGCCGGGTGACCACGACCCGTGAAGGGCGCCCGGTGGAGTGGGCGGACGACCGCTACCGCTCTGACGCGGTGAGCTTCAGCGTGCACAACTCGATCGACAACAACGCGCTCGCCAGGAAGACGGCCGACTGAAGGAGAGCCTCATGGAGATCGGCAGCCTCCCGCACGTGGACGAACACACCGAGATCGTGGCGGCGGACGCCCACACCGTGTGGCAGGCCGTCGGCGAGGTTCTGGACCGCTCCTTCTCCGAGGGACGCCTCGCCGGGTACGCCCGTCTGGTGGGCTGCCCGGACCGTACGGCCGCCGGACCGCGCCCCCTGGCGAAGGGCTCGGCCTGCCCCGGCTTCCACGTGCTGTCCGCCGCGCCGGGCCGGGAGCTCGTCCTGGTGGGCCGCCACCACTTCTCGACGTACGCGCTGGTCTTCCGCCTCGACGGGGCCGGTTCCGGTCGGATCCGGCTGCGGGCCGAGACCCGGGCACGGTTCCCGGGGCCGGCCGGCACCCTCTACCGGCTGCTCGTGATCGGCTCCGGCGGACACGCGCTCTCCGTACGGCGCCTCCTCGCGGCGGTCCGGCGCCGCGCCGAGGAGGTCAGGTAGGCGAGCCCCTGGAGGTCAGGTGGGCGAGCCCGAGGCGGTCAGGTGGGCGAGCCCGAGGAGAAGCGGCGCAGCAGCGGGGAGAGGACCAGCACCGACTTCGTCCGCTCCACGAACGGCTCGCCCGCGATCCGTTCCAGGACGCGCTCGAAGTGCCGCATGTCGGAGGCGAAGACCTGCACCACCGCGTCCGCCTCGCCGGTGACGGTGGAGGCGGCCACGACCTCCTGGTAGCGCTCCAGACCCCGTTGGATGGTCTCCGGTGAGGTGTTGCGCCGGCAGTAGATCTCGACGAACCCCTCGGTCTCCCAGCCGAGGGCCGCCGGGTCCACCCGTACGGTGAATCCGGTGATGGCCCCGGTGGCGCGCAGCCGGTCCACGCGCCGTTTCACGGCGGGCGCGGACAGGCCGACGATCTGCCCGATGTCCGCGTAGGAGCGGCGGGCGTCCTCGGCGAGGGCGTGCACGATGCGTTCGTCGAGATCGTTCAGCACGGTGGGTGGATCAGCTTTCGGGTGATGCGAGTCGGGAACGGCGATGGCCGTACCCGAAGTAGAACACGAGCCCGACGGCCATCCAGACCCCGAAGACCACCCAGGTGACGGTGGACAGGCTGCCCATCATCCACACGCAGAAGCCGAAGCCCAGCGCCGGGAAGAACGGCGAGAGCGGGACCCGGAAGGTGCGGGGCATGTCGGGGCGGGTCCGGCGCAGCACCACCACGGCGATGTTGACCAGCGCGAAGGCGAAGAGCGTGCCGATGCTGGTGGCGTCGGCGAGCTGTCCGAGCGGGATCGCCGCGGCCAGCACTCCGCAGAACAGGGACACGATCACCGTGTTGGCGCGCGGGGCGCCGGTCTTCGGGTGGACCCGGGCGAACACCTTCGGCACCAGTCCGTCCCGGGACATCGCGAAGAGGATGCGGGTCTGGCCGTAGAGGACGGTCAGGACGACGCTCGCGATGGCGATGACCGCGCAGAACGCCAGCAGGGTGCCCCAGAAGCTCTGTCCGGTGACCTCGCGCATGATCTGGGCGAGGGCGGCCTCGGAGTCGTTGAAGTGCCGCCAGGGCTTGGCGCCGACGGCGACGGCGGCGACGAGGACGTACAGGGCCGTCACGATGACCAGCGACAACATGATCGCGCGCGGCAGGTCGCGCTGGGCGTTCTTGGCCTCCTCACCGGCGGTGGAGGCGGCGTCGAAGCCGATGTACGAGAAGAAGAGCGTGGCACCGGCCGCGCTGACCCCCGCCATCCCGAGGGGCATGAAGTGCTCGTAGTTGCCCGAGCGGAAGCCCTGGACGCCGATCGCGCAGAACAGCACCAGCGCGGCCATCTTCACGACCACCATGACGGTGTTGGCGCGGGCGGACTCGCGGGCGCCGCCCAGCAGGAAGGCCATGGCGAGCAGGACGACGATCAGTGCCGGCAGGTTGAAGACGCCGCCGTCGCCGGGCGGGGCGGAGAGCGCGTCCGGGATGGTGACGCCGATGGTCCCGTCGAGGAGCTCGTTGAGGTACTCGCCCCAGCCGACGGCCACGGCGGCGACCGAGACGCCGTACTCCAGGACCAGGCACCAGCCGCAGATCCAGGCGATCAGTTCGCCCATGGTTGCGTACGCGTACGAGTACGAGGACCCGGAGACCGGGATCGTGCCCGCGAGCTCGGCGTAGGACAGGGCGGAGAAGAGGGCGGTGAGTCCCGCGATCACGAAGGAGAGGGTGACGGCCGGGCCGGCCTTGGGGACCGCCTCGCCGAGGACGACGAAGATGCCGGTGCCGAGGGTGGCACCGATGCTGATCATCGTCAGCTGCCAGAGCCCGAGGGAGCGCCTGAGGGCCCCTCCCTCGCCCTGGCCGCCCTCCGCCACCAGGCGTTCCACCGGCTTGCGCCGCATGAGGCGCGCACCGAGCCCCGTCGGCTGTGGTGTGCGCTGTTGTGGGGGTGCGCCTTGGTCGAGCACGCGCTGACTCCTTCGTCGCTGCAGGTGAGTACAGCGAAGCACCCTACGAGCCCGGACGTCACAGTCGTAATGCAGCAACCTTGCACGCACTCGCAAGATCGTTGCGTTGCGCGCCGCTGGGCGGGTGTTCGTTGCGCACGACGCCCTTCAGGCCTCGTCAGCGGTCCTCCGGGTCCCCCGCAGGCCCGGTTCCGTCCCGTCGAACCCATCCGGCCGGGCTTGCGGTAGGCCCCGGCCCGGGCGCCCGATGCGCACCCACGGCGGCCCCTTCGACGCTCCTCACAGAACCTCTGGCTCCCCCGTAACCCCTCGCGCCACGACCACGCCCATCTCGCCGAACCCGACCTGACCATGGCCGCGATGTGAGCACCGATACACGCGCCCTCATCACCCCCCGGCCTTCCTCAGCAGCCCTCCGGGCCCCAGCACCCGCGCCGGACCACACCCACCTCGCCGAACCCCACCTGCCCGACCACGCCACGACCGCGAACTGAGCGCCGAGCAACCCCGCCCCCTCCTGGCCCAACACCCCCCGGCCCCACAACACCCGCACCGGACCACACCCACCTCGCCGAACCCCACCTGCCCGGGCTTGCCGCAGGCTGACGCCCGGGTGTCGATCCAGCGCGTGTGCGCCTCCCCCGCGGCCTCCCTGCCGGTGCCCAGCGCGGCTCCGATCTGCGACCAGGCGCCCCCGGCCTCGCGGGCGGCGCGCACGGTCGGCTGACGGCCGTAGGACGCCTGGCGGGCCACGACTTCACTCATCGCGAGGAGTTCGAGGAGTTCGAGGAGTCCGACCCGGTCGAGGGCCTCCGTGCGCCGCCCATGGCCCTGACGTCAAGGTCGTCTGACGCGAGGTTCCTGACGAGGACCGTGCACGCGTCGACGCACTCCCGCAACGACCCGTCGGCAACCCGCGCGCGGGGTGTCCCGCCCGACCCCGATGCCCCCGGTCGCCGGACCCCGCCCCCGGGCCGGTTCCCCGGCGGCCCGGATCAGCCCGGTGCCGATCCCCCGCGAAGGTGCCGCCGTGGCCTCGGGAGCCGCACACCCGATCCAGCGCACCGCCGCGTGCCCCACGGGCCGCCCGTCCGGCCACGCGACGACATACATGCACTCGCCAACCTGCGACATCGCCGCTCCGGCAGACGGTGATCTCCATAGGCCGACCGTACGGCCAGAAAACGCGGACGGCCCCCGAATCTCCCCGGGGGCCGGACCCGACGAGCTCAGCTCCAGCTCGCGTGCAGCGGCTTGCCCTCCGCGTAGCCGGCCGCGCTCTGGATGCCCACGACCGCCTTCTCGGCGAACTCCTCCAGGGAGCCCGCACCGGCGTAGGTGCAGGAGGAGCGGACGCCCGCGATGATCGAGTCGATCAGGTCCTCGACGCCCGGGCGGGCCGGGTCGAGGAACATCCGGGAGGTGGAGATGCCCTCCTCGAAGAGCGCCTTGCGGGCGCGGTCGTACGCCGACTCGTCCGACGTACGGTTGCGCACCGCCCGCGCGGACGCCATCCCGAAGGACTCCTTGTAGAGCCGCCCGCTCGCGTCCTGCTGGAGGTCGCCCGGCGACTCGTAGGTGCCCGCGAACCAGGACCCGATCATCACGTTGGACGCGCCCGCGGCCAGCGCCATGGCGACATCGCGCGGGTGCCGGACGCCGCCGTCGGCCCACACGTGCTTGCCGTACTTCCTCGCCTCGGCCGCGCACTCCAGGACCGCCGAGAACTGCGGCCGGCCGACGCCGGTCATCATGCGGGTGGTGCACATCGCGCCGGGGCCCACACCGACCTTGATGATGTCCGCGCCGGCCTCGATGAGGTCCCGCACACCCTCCGCGGCGACGATGTTGCCGGCCACGATCGGGACCTGCGGGTCGAGCGCCCGGACCGTCCTGATCGCGGTGATCATGGACTCCTGGTGGCCGTGCGCGGTGTCGATGACGAGCGTGTCGACGCCCGCGTCGAGCAGCTGCTTGGCCTTCTCCGCGAAGTCGCCGTTGATGCCCACGGCGGCGGCGATGCGCAGCCTGCCCCGCGCGTCGACGGCAGGGGTGTACAGCGTGGCGCGCAGGGCGCCCTTGCGGGTGAGGATGCCGGCGAGCCGGCCTTCCCGGTCCACGGCGGGGGCGTACCGCCGGTTGGCCGCGTCGAGCCGGTTGAAGGCCTCACGCGGGTCGATCTCCGCGTCGAGCAGCAGCAGATCGCGGGACATGACCTCGGCGAGCTGGGTGAAACGGTCGACCCCGGACAGGTCCCGGTCGGTGACGACACCGACGGGCCGGCCGTCCTCGTCGACGACCACACCGGCGTTGTGGGCGCGCTTGGGCAGCAGGGCGAGCGCGTCGGCGACGGTCTGGTGCGGGGCCAGCACGATCGGGGTGTCCAGGACGTGGTGGCGGCTCTTCACCCAGGAGACGACCTCGGTGACGACCTCGATCGGGATGTCCTGCGGGATGACCACGAGGCCACCGCGCCGGGCCACGGTCTCGGCCATGCGGCGCCCGGCGATGGCGGTCATGTTGGCGACGACCAGCGGGATCGTGGTGCCCGTGCCGTCCGGGGAGCTGAGGTCCACGCCCTGCCGCGAACCGACGGCGCTGCGACTCGGGACCATGAAGACGTCGTCGTACGTCAGGTCGTACGGGGGCTGGATGTCGTTGAGGAAACGCACGTGCTGCACATCCCAGTCGATCAGAGGTGGCCCCCGGACAGGTCAGCCAGGGGGAAAGAGCACGTACTTCATTCTCCCACGCCGGGCGGAACGCCACCCACGGGCGGAACGTCCAGACCGGCCGGAGGGGCCCTAGGACGAACCTCCAAGGGCGAGTGCCACGGTGAGCGCGGACGCCTGCGCGAACACCTCGCGCGCGGTCGCCCACTCGTCCGGCCGCGCCTGGGCGTACCGCTCCCAGTGCCGTACGACGACGACGGTCTCCTCCCCCGCCGCCCCGCCGGACCACAGGCCCGGGTCGGAGAGGACGTCGGCCAGCGCGTCCCAGTTGCGGCCGAACCACCCCGGCAGCCGCAGGTCCCTGGCAGAGCGGTCCATCAGGGCCGCCTTGTCCGTGACCCCGTCGAGGTCCAGCGTGACCACGCGTGCCGTCATCTCAGTACCGTCCTGAACGAGTCGTAGTGATCATCGGCGTTCCCAGAGTACGCAGCCGACTCCGGTCCTCGTCCAAGCACCCGGCCCATCGATCAGTCGACACGCTGTTACGGCGTTGACGAGGTCCTGGGCCGTGCAGGAGACCAACAGACGCTTGGTCGCGCCGTGTTGGGCGTGTCGCGGCTGACGACCAGGCAGGGCGGGCTGCAGCCTGAAAGCATGACCGACCCGATTCAGGACCCCTGTCTCACCTCTGCGGTCAGGAGGTCCAGTTGCCCGGTACAGCCCCTGCCCACCGGGTCCGGTGGACATCCCGGCTACCTGGTCACCGGCTACGCTGAAGCCCGGGAAGCTCTCGGCGACGCTCGGCTCTCGAAGGACACGGCCGCGTTCTTCGCGGACAAGGAGTCACGACGTCGGCTGCACCCGGCGGTGGCGCACACCATGCTGGCCAGCGATCCACCCCAGCACACCCGGCTGCGCAGGCTGGTGGCCAAGGCGTTCACGTCCGGGGCCGTCGCCCAGCTGCGTCCGTTCATCGCCCGCGTCACCGGCGAACTACTGGACCAGTGGCCCGTCGGCGGGCAGTTCGACTTCGTGACCGGCCTGGCGGTCCCGCTGCCGGTCACGGTGATCTGCGAACTCCTCGGAGTCCCGGAGGCAGAGCGGCCGGACGTCCAACGCTGGTCCGCCGAACTGTTCGCGGCAGGCAGGCCCGACGTCATCGACGCGGCCTCGCATGCCACGGCCGACCACATGACAAGCCTCATCGCCGCCAAGCGCCGGACCCCCGGCGACTCCCTCCTCGATCGGCTCATCTCAGTTCGTGACGCAGACGACCGTCTGAGCGAGGAGGAGCTGGTCTCTCTGGCGGTGCTGCTGCTCGTGGCCGGGCACGAGACCACCACCAACTTCCTCGGCAACGCCACCCTGGCTTTGCTCCGGCACCCGGCCGAGCTGGACCGCCTCCGGAAGAACCCGGACGAGGTCCCGGCCGCGCTCGACGAACTGCTCCGGTTCGATCCCCCTGTCAGCACCGCCACCTTCCGGTTCTCCATGGAGGCCTTCACACTCGGCGGTACCGACATCCCGCCCGGTTCCCCGGTACTGATCGACCTCGGATCCGCCAATCGCGACCCGGGCCGGTTCCCGTCGCCGGACCTTCTCGACCTGGACCGGGACGCCACCGCACATCTCAGCTTCGGCCACGGCATCCACCGCTGCGTCGGCGCTCCCCTGGCCAAAGCCGAGGCGGAGATCGCCCTGCAAGCAGTCCTGAGGCGGTTTCCCGGAATCCGGCTTGCCGTGCCGTCCGATCGGCTCCAGTGGCGGCGCACCCGTCTCCTTCGCGGGCTCGCGGCGCTCCCGGTCGTCGTGTAACCGCACGGTGCGGCGCACTGGTGTTCTTCACCGAACACCGAACACCGAACACCGGACTCTCCTGGGCGGAGGACCTGGCCGGGGGCGCAACCCTCCAGGTCCAACCCCCCTTCCGTGTACTAACGTTCGCTTCCGTGAGAAGCCATCTGCGTCTATGGATCGCGCTGGCGCTATCCGCCGTCGGACTCACCGCCCTTGTCGACCGGCTCGCGCCCTCCGCGCACGTCCTCGCCGTCCTGGGCGACTGGTGGCCTCTCTCCCTCGTGGCACTCGGCCTCGGTGGCGGCCTCCGTCTGGTCCTCGCCACCAAGAACGTTCTCCGCGGCCCCCTCGTCGTCGCCTTCGCGGGCGTCCTTCTCCTCTTCCTGACCCGCGATCCGCTCCCCGACTCCGCTCGCCCGTACCTGTGGCCGCTGGCCCTGCTCCTCGCAGGCACGTTCATGCTGGTCGGCATGGCTGTCACGGCACCCGCCGCCGACGGTCTCCTGGTGACGCGCCTGGTCTCGGTGGCGGAGGCGAGGAGCGTGGTGTGGCCACGTGGGGAGTTCTCGCTCGCCACGGTCACGGCGGTCGCCAGCGGGTGCGTGATCGACCTGCGGGAGGCTCGGTTGCACAGGACCGTGGACAGCAACGGCAATGTGGGGCTGGAGGCCAGGCTGGACGTGACGGCCGTGCTCAGCGGGATCGACATAGTGGTCCCGGCGGGCTGGGAGCTGAAGGTCGAACGCTACTCCGCACGATGGCGCGGGCCGCAGCCGTCCGCCCCGGATCCGCCGTCGACGCCGACCCTCCACATCAAGGCGCTCTCCCTGCTCGGCGGGATCGAGATCCGTACGTCCGACGGGGCGTCAGGGCCCCCCTGAACCACCTTGCGCGCCGGTGCCGCCGCTCCCGGTGTCGTACGTCAGCGGGCGCGGCCGCGGAGTGGCGTCGTCCCGGGACCAGTAGTCCATGAGCCGCTGGTTGAGCGCGCGTTCCTTCTCCGTGTCGGCCGGAAGCTGAAGGTTCATCTCCTGCAGCAGCTTCAGGCGATACACGTCGAACACGGCCGCGACCGATTCCCCGTACGTCGTGGCCGCGTGGACGGAGGCCCGATAGGCGCACCACGACAGCACGGCGAAGACCGCCGGAAGCAGCAGCCACCAGGGATGCAACAGCAGCAGTCCCGTCGTGACGGCCGAGGTGAGAGCGAAGGAGAGGCACAGCCGTGCCGCGGTGTCGAGTTGGTTGCGGTCGTCCGAGACGGAGCGCAGCACGTCCTGCGGAAGGACGTAGTACAGCCGGGGCCACGCCACCAGGGCGTCGAGGTCGTAGGGACGGCCTGCCCGTTCTTCCGCCGCGCGAAGCCGGTTTCCCAGCGTCGTGGGGAGCACGGGCGCTTCGTGCGGCATCAGGGCGAGCCGGAACCGCGCGGCCTCGACACTCGCCGGCTCGGACAGGTGCTCCATCTGCCAGGCAAGCCTGGACCTGCGGTTCTCGTGCACCCACACGCCCAGTCGTGCCAGCGGCCCCAGCGGGCCCGTGGGGCTGACATAGCCTTCCAGCAGCCGGATGGAGGCGAGTTCGAGCGGCTGCAGCAGCAGTCCGGCGACGAGCGCGCCGGCAGTGGCGACCACGACCCCGATCCAGGAGTGCGCGCCGGCGTGGTCGAGAAGCCGCTCCAGCCCAGGGGGGTGGGACGGCGCGCCGCCGAGGATCAGCGCGACCACCACGGTGATGAGCAGAGCGGAAGGAAGGATGTTGACGAACTTCAGCCGTGGGGTGAGGTCGGCGTCCACGACTCCCAGCGCGCTCAGTTGACTCATCCACTCTCCTCAGTGATGGGCACAGCGAAAGAAGCTGGCGTGGTGAATCGTCTCGTCGTACACGTCGATGTGTCTCTCCACGATGCATTCGGGCTCCGGGCACTTCACGTCCCAGTCCCGGTCACCGTGCTCGGCCGGGTGGCGCCGTGTGAGACCGTGCCGGGGGCAGAAGTCACGGGACGTCGGGGAGAGGAGGAACCACGCCCACCGGCAGCCCGCGGCGTCGCAGATGAACAGCCGCGCATCCGCCAGAGCCCAGGGGTGGCCCGGCAGCCTGTTCCCCGAGAACTGCATCTGCAGGCGTAGGAGCAGCCGCACCATCGCGAGCGGCCCCGGTCTGGCTGACGGCATGAAGTCCCCTGTATGCGAAGGACAAAGGACTTTGAAGGTAGGCCTCGCGGGGGCTCCACGTCGAGTGGGGCGCCGGAAGCCGGGGCCCGCGGCGACGACCGGTAACCGGTCGCGTTGGAGCGTGCGTGTCCGTGGACGAACACCCCGTCAGGAAGAGCAGAGACAGCAGGAGCCGGGAGACGAACCGCAGCAGCATGGGCCCAGGGCTGCTACGGCCGTCCCCTCATGACCCTCCGTCAGAGGCCGTCCGGGTCCGCCCGGTTCAGCGCCGGCTTCGGCGTCGGCCCGGCGGTCATCAGCACGTCCGCCGCCGACGTGTCCGTCACCAGGCTGGTGACGAGCCCGGACCGCAGCACCGCGTCGATCGCGGCCGCCTTGCGCTGTCCGCCCGCGATCGCGACGACCTCGGGGATACGGCGGAGCTGGTCGGCCTTGACGGTGATGCACCGCTCGCCCAGGTCCCGCCCGACCCTGCGGCCCTCGGCGTCGAAGAGGTGCGCGGACATCTCGGCGGCGACACCGAGCGAGGCGTAGTGGCCGCGCTCCTCGTCGCTGAGCATGTCGTGCACCGTGGAGATGCCCGGCTCCCAGGAGCCGATGGAGACACAGGCGACCGTGACCTTGTCGAAGTACTCGAAGGCCCGGGCGATCCCGGTCTGGTTGCGCAGCGCGGCCGCGGTGGCCGCGTCCGGCAGCAGCATCGGCGCGTAGATGGGGTGGGCGTCCCCGCCGGACACCTGGGCGGCGCGGCGCACCGCCTCCACCGAGCCGCGCTCGGCGGTCCCGGCGTCGTACACCCCCGTCAACTGCACCACCGTGCACGGCGGCAGCCGGTCGAGGGCGGCCGCCATGTGGATGGTGGAGCGGCCCCAGGCCAGGCCCAGGATGTCGCCCTCGTCGACCAGTTCGCCGAGCAGGTCGGCGGCCACTTCTCCCAGGTTCTCGGGGTCGGGCGAGTCCTGGGCCTCGGCCGGGGACTCGACCACGACGGCGTGCCTGAGGCCGTAGCGGGCGCGGAGCGCGTCGGAGCGCTCGGCGTCCAGCTCGGCCGGCACGCGGATCTCGATGCGTACGAGATCCCGTTCGAGAGCGGTCTCCAGGACCCGGGCCACCTTGAAGCGGCTGACGCCGAACTCCTCCGCGATCTGGATCTTCGATTTGCCCTCGAGGTAGAAGCGGCGGGCCATGGCCGCCGCCTGCACCAGCTCAGCGGGTCCCATCCGCATGGCTGACCGGCCCGCCGACATACCCGACACGGCGTTCTCCTCACTGCTGTTCACACTCTGGATTCGCCGTTCATCCTTGCAGATCCGGCGCGCTTGATCAGCCCTGATCAGAGCCGTTCACGTTCCTGACGCTCAGTGGTCGCACGCCCACGAGGCCTTCGCGGTCGCCCCCTCCGCCTGGTTGCGCAATGCACGTACCGCCTCTGCCGGGTCGGACGCCCCGTACACGGCGGATCCGGCCACGAAGACATCGGCGCCCGCGTCCGCGCAGCGCTCGATGGTGGACGCCGAGACCCCGCCGTCGACCTGGAGCCACAGCTCAAGGCCGTGCTTGCTGATCAACTCGCGGGTCCGGCGAATCTTGGGGAGCATGATGTCGAGGAACGCCTGACCCCCGAAACCGGGCTCGACGGTCATGATCAGCAGCATGTCGAGCTCGGGGAGCAGGTCCTCGTACGGCTCGATGGGCGTCGCGGGCTTCAGCGCCATGGAGGCGCGGGCGCCCTTGGCCCGGATCTCCCGGGCGAGCCGGACCGGTGCGGCGGCCGCCTCCACATGGAAGGTGACGGAGGAGGCCCCCGCCTCTACGTACTGGGGCGCCCAGCGATCGGGGGCCTCGATCATCAGATGGCAGTCCAGCGGGGTGTCCGTCGCACGGGCCAGCGACTCTACGACCGGCACCCCGAGCGTGAGGTTCGGGACGAAATGGTTGTCCATGACGTCGACGTGGAGCCAGTCGGCTCCCTCGACCGCCTTCGCCTCGTCCGCGAGGCGGGCGAAGTCGGCGGACAGGATGCTGGGGTTGATCTGCGCGGCCATGCCCCAAGCCTCCCATGCCGGAGCGCGAAGGGGCGCGCCGGTACGGACCTAAGCCGTTCATCGGATGTTGTGGACGACTCGCGCGTGTCATGCTGGGCGGCCGATCGGCTCGACTGGTGGCGCCGGGGGTGGCCATGACCGGGAACCGGGGCATCGCGCACTTCGTCTGCGGACGGCGTGCCAAGTGGGTGGTACTGGCGCTGTGGCTGGTGGTGCTGTTCCTGACGGCGCCGCTCGCCTCCAAGCTCACCGACGCCCAGGACAACGACGCGGCGTCCTGGCTGCCGGGCTCCGCCGAGTCGACCCAGGTCCTGCAACTCTCCGAGGACTTCAGGCCGGAACAGATCCCCGCGGTCGTCGTCTACGCGCGCGAGAGCGGCCTCACCGCGCAGGAGCGGGCCGCGATCGCCGAGGACGTGGCCGAGATCAAGCGGCTGACGGCGCATGGCATCCGCGGCGCGGAGACCCGGGGCCCGGTCTACGACCGGCAGGGCGACCCGCGCGCGGCCCAGGTCCTCGTCCCGATCACCATGGACGAGAAGGGCTGGCAGGAGATCGCACCCGCGGTCGACTCCATCCGTGACGTGGTGGGCGAGGGCGGCGACGGCCTCGCCGTGCACATCACTGGGCCCGGCGGCACCTCCGCGGACTTCTCCGAGGCCTTCGAGGGCATCGACTCGACCCTGCTGCTGTCCGCCATGGCGGTGGTCGTCGTCATGCTGCTCATCACCTTCCGCAGCCCCACCCTGCTCCTGGTCCCGCTGCTCTCGGTGATCGCCGCCCTGTTCACCGCGCAGGCCTTCATCTATCTGCTCGCGCAGCACGCGGGGCTGACGGTCAACGGCCAGAGCGCGGGCATCCTCACGGTGCTCGTCTTCGGCGCGGGGACCGACTACGCCCTGCTGCTCGTCGCCCGCTACCGGGAGGAACTGCACCGCCACGAGGACCGCCACGAGGCGATGGCCCTCGCCCTGCACCGCGCGGGCCCGGCCGTCGTCGCCTCCGGCGCGACCGTCGTCCTCAGCATGCTCGTTCTGCTGGCCGCCGAGATGAACTCGACCCGCGGCCTCGGCCCGGTCGCCGCGATCGGCGTCACGGTCGCCCTGCTGGCGATGACGACCCTGTTCCCGGCCCTGCTGGTGATCTTCGGCCGCTGGATCTTCTGGCCGGCGATCCCGCACTTCGGTGACCCCGACCGCATCGAGAGCGGCCTCTGGGCCCGCACCGGCCGCCGTATCGCCCGCCGCCCCCGCATGATCTGGGGCGCCACGGCGCTGGCCCTCGCGATCTGCTCGCTCGGCCTGATCCAGCTGCGCGCCGAGGGCATCAGCAACGCGGACGCGTTCACCGGGAAACCGGACTCGATCGTCGGCCAGGAGGTGTCCGCGAAGTACTTCCCGGCGGGCAGCGGCGATCCTCTGGTCATCGTCAGCAACCAGGCCCAGGCTCGGCAGGTGGGCGAGGCGGTCGCGGGCACGCGCGGAGTCGTGCCCGAGTCACTCGGCCTGCCACCGGGCACGAAACCCTCGTACGAGGGCAAGGTCCTCTTCGAGGCGACGATGACCGCCCCGTCCGACAGCGAGGCCGCGAAACAGACGGTGGAGCGGGTCCGGGACGCCGTCCACGCGATCCCGGACGCCGACGCCCGGGTCGGCGGCGGTACGGCCGCCCTGCTGGACATGGACAGGGCGACCACCCACGACAACCTGCTGATCATCCCGCTGGTGCTCGCGGTCGTCCTGCTGATCCTGTGCGCCCTGCTGCGCGCCCTGATCGCCCCGCTGCTGCTGATCGGGACGGTGATCCTGTCCTTCGCGGGAGCCCTCGGCCTCAGCGCCCTGGCCTTCCGCCACCTGTTCGACTACGCGGGCGAGTCCACGGACTTCCCCCTGTTCGTCTTCGTCTTCCTGGTCGCCCTCGGCATCGACTACAACATCTTCCTGACCACCCGCATCCGCGAGGAGGCGGCCCGCCAGGGCACCCGGCAGGGCGTGGTCACCGGGCTGGCCGCGACCGGCGCGGTCATCACCTCCGCCGGCCTGGTCCTGGCAGGCACCTTCGCCGCCCTCGGCACCCTCCCGATGGTCGCCTTCGCGGAGATCGGCTTCGCGGTGGCGCTGGGGGTCCTGCTGGACACGTTCATCGTCCGCTCGGTCCTGGTCACGTCCCTGTTCCTGGACGTGGGACCGAAGGTGTGGTGGCCGCACAGCCTGGCCAAGGAGCAGGTGACCGACTCAGGGGCGCGGGGAACGGCGCGGCCGGCCGAGACGGCGCAGCAGACGCACGACTAGATCAGCCCGTCCTGCGAATGACCGCCAGATACATCGCATCGGTCCCCTGCACATGCGGCCACAGCTGGACGTCCGGGCCCTCCCCCAGATCCGGCACACCGGGGAACAACGGCCGCGCATCGACGAGCTCGGTGGCCGGCCACTGCTTGAGCACGTCGTCCACCACCGCCCTGGTCTCCGCAAGATGAGGCGAACACGTGGCGTACCCGACGACCCCGCCCACCCGGACGGAGTCGATCGCGGTACTCAACAGGGCCCGCTGCAACGGCCCGAAGCCCTCCAGATCCTCGGGCCGCCGCCGCCACCGGGCCTCCGGCCGCCGCCGCAGCGCCCCGAGCCCCGTGCACGGCACGTCCATCAGTACCCGGTCGAAACTCCCCGGCTGCCACGGCGGCCGGGTCCCGTCCGCGGCGATGACCTGGTACGGCCCGGGATTCCCCGCGAGCGCCCTGGCCACCAGCCCGGCCCGGTGCGGCTGCTTCTCCGAGGCCAGCAGCACGGCGCCCCGCTCGGCGGCGAGCGCGGCGAGCAGCGCGGCCTTGCCGCCGGGCCCCGCGCACCCGTCGAGCCACTTCTCGTCCCGCCCCTCGAGGGGCGCGTTCGCGAGGGCCAGCGCGACGAGCTGACTGCCCTCGTCCTGCACCCCGGCCCGGCCTTCCCGCACGGCGTCGACGGCCCCGGGCTCCCCGCCCTCCGCCAGCCGCACGGCATACGGCGACCAGCGCCCCGCCACGGCGGACTCCTCGCGCAGCAGTTCCTCGGCGGTGGCCCGGCCGGGACGGGCGACGAGGGTCACCTCGGGCCGTTCGTTGTCGGCCTCCAGCAGCCGCTCGATGCCGGCCCGCCCGCCGCCGAGGGAGTCCCACAGCGCGGAGACGACCCAGCGCGGGTGCGAGTGCACGACGGCGAGATGGTCCTCGGGGTCGTCGTCGTAGGGCGGTGCCACCTTGGCGATCCAGCCGTCGAGGTCGTCCTGCGCGACCTTCCGCAGCACGGCGTTGACGAACTTGGCCCGTCCGTCCCCGAGCACGACCCGCGCGAGCTCCACGGAGGCGGACACGGCGGCGTGCGTCGGGATGCGCGTCCCGAGCAGCTGGTGCACCCCGAGGCTCAGCACGTCGAGCACCGGCGGATCGACCTCACGCAGCGGCCGGTCCACGCACTCGGCGATGATCGCGTCGTACGTCCCCTGCCGCCGCAGTGTGCCGTACACGAGCTCGGTGGCCAGGGCCGCGTCCCGGGCCTCGAAGCCGCCCTTCTCGCGCGCCTTCCGCAACAGCGGCGGCAGGACGAGGTTGGCGTACGCGTCCCGCTCGTCCACGGCCCGCAACGCCTCGAAGGCGAGCATGCGGACGGGGTCCTTCTGGGGCCGACGGTAGGGCTTGCCGGGTTTCTGGGGCCGACGGGGCTGGTCGCTCACGAAAAAGGTGCTCCGGGTTCAAGGTCTGGATACGCCCCAAGAGTACGTCCGCCGAAGCCCGGGGCGATTCCGAGCCGGGGGGGCTCACGCGGACTCATGGCGGACGGCCAGAGGGGCTGTGCCCTTCCGCGAGGTAGGTGCACGGGATGCGGCGCCCCAACCAGCCTCACGCGGCCCGCGCCTCCGGCTGCGCCCCGCCGACCGCCACCGGACGAAGGGTGGGTGGCCCCAGCACGCGCGACCGCAGGCACGCAGGCACATGAGAGTCGCCTCTCCGATCACACCTCCGCACAACGGCAGGCGAACCGCTTGGCACCCGCCGACCACCACGACCGCCCCCACCTTCACGCAAACCCTGCCGAAGCCACAGGCAGCCCCCGGTACCCCGTCACTCTCCGACGCTCTCCCCGTCCGCGATCCGGACCCCCCGCGCCCAGTCCGCGGCCTTCATCGGCTTCTTCCCCTGGGCCTGCACCCACAGCAGCTCCACGCCGTACGACCCCGTACCGACGTGGACGCTGTTCTTGCCGACGGAGAGCGCGCCGGGGGTGAGATCCGTACGGTCGGGAACCGGCTGGACCTGGATGAGCTTGAGCCGCTCGCCGCGGAAGGTCGTCCAGGCGCCGGGCGACGGATGGCACCCCCGCACGACCCGGTCCACCCGCAGCGCGGGCGCGGACCAGTCGACCCGCGCGTCCTCGACGGTGATCTTCGGGGCGACGGTGATGCCCTCGGTCGGCTGCGGTACGGCCTTCAGCGTGCCGTCGGCGATACCGTCCATCGTCGCGGCGAGCAACCCCGCGCCGGCGAAGGCGAGCCGGGTCAGCAGGTCGCCGCTGGTGTCGGTGTGCCGGATCTCCTCGGTGACGGTGCCGTAGACGGGGCCGGAGTCCAGCCCCTCCTCGATGAGGAAGGTCGAAGCGCCCGTGAGCTCGTCCCCCGCCATGATGGAGTGCTGCACGGGCGCGGCCCCACGCCAGGCCGGCAGCAGGGAGAAGTGCAGGTTGACCCAGCCGTGGACGGGGATGTCGAGGGCGACGCGGGGCAGGAGGGCGCCGTAGGCGACGACGGGGCAGCAGTCCGGGGCGATCTCGCGAAGCCGCTCCAGGAACTCCGGATCCCGCGGCTTGACCGGCTTCAGCACCTCGATCCCCGCCTCCACCGCCCGTTCCGCGACCGGGCTCGCGACCAGCCTGCGCCCGCGCCCGGCCGGCGCGTCCGGCCGCGTGACGACGGCGGCGACCTCATGCCGCCCGGAGGCGATGAGAGCGTCCAGAGCGGGAACGGCGACCTCGGGGGTACCGGCGAAGACGAGCTTCATGGGTGGGCAGGGCCTCTCGGACGGGTGACGACGGGCAGCGCACAAGTCTATGGCGGGGCACTTGAACACCGCACGGCCGGAGCGGGGCCCAAGGCGGGGCCCGTCCTCCTCACCAAGGCGCGAACCCCCCACCCCCGGCGCACGCATATGCCGGTACGCCCCCACTGCGTGACCAGCGGAGCGTAAACGCGTTGGTCAAGAAAGAGTTGACCACAACGGGCCCGCGATCGCGGCCCCGTCCTTTTCAACGCCGGTTCGAGAGGCTTGTTCATGGCCGACCACGCAACCCACGACGCCCAGGCTCGGGCCAGCCTGCACTTGCTGGTGCGGGACATCGAGCGGGTCCGCCGGCAGGTGGACGCACTGCGCACACTGACCGCCCAGCTGGGCAACGTCTACCGCCCGCGCCGCTCCGGTCCCTCCACGGGCTTCGTCGTCTACGGACGCGCCCCCGCCCCCACGGTCCGTCTCGCGCAGGAACTGCGGGACAGCGTGGAGACCCTGGTGACGGCCGCGGTCGACTTCGACCGCTCGCTCGGCTTCTCGTGGGACGCGGTGGGCTCCGCACTCGGCGTCACCAAGCAGGCGGTGCACCGTCGTTACGGCGCCCGCCGCACCACGGCCCAGGCGACGGCCGAGGCCGAGCGCGCCACAGAGCCGTCGGGATCCCGCGCGGTCAGCGTCAACACCGGTATCCCCTCGGTGCCGGCGGTCCCCACGGTCCCCGCGGCCCGCTCCATGCCGACCCAGCCCACCTCGGGCAGCCCCGCCCTCCGCGAGGAGGCCCGGCCGACCGCCTTCCCCGGCCCCCGCAACGGCTGAGCCACCCCCCCTTCTCTGCCCTCCCATCTCACCACCGGGAGGGCAGACGCATGTCCTGACACCCGCTCGGGCGCGCGCGACTCTGCGAGCCGCGCCCCTCAACCCACTTCAAGCCACTTCAAGACGCTGCCCCGAGCGTCACCCGATGTCAGGCGGATCGATCCGCACCCACACCGCCCCCTCGCCCCCGCTCCCCCCACCGCGAGCCATCCGGGAGGCCTGAGCGGCCTTGAGCGAGGTCGCCAACGCGGCCCCCTTCCCCGGCGGCACCCGCACCAGCACCCGCTCCCACCGCTCCCCGACCGGCGGCGCCCCCACTCTCCGAGGCCCCCCCGCCACCGTCACCGGCAACGGCACGGGCCCCAACACCTCGGCCTCGGCGGGCAGTTCGACTGCCGCCAGAAACTCGGCCAGCGCCTCCCCCGTACCCGACACCGCAGCCATCCGCGACACCGGCGGGAAGCCCAGCTCGGCCCGCTCCCCCAGCTCCCGCACCGCGTGCCCCACGGGATCCCACCGCACCAACGCCTGCACAGGCCGCAGCGTGGGCTCGGCGACCACCACCACCGTGCCCCCCGCTCCCTGCGCCCGCACCAGCGCCGACGCCGCGATCCACCGCCGCAGCGCATCCTCGCCGGCCCGCAGATCGGGCCGCCCGAGCATCGCCCACCCGTCCAGCAGCAGCGCCGCCGCGTACCCGCCCTCGGCGACCGGCTCCGCCCCGGGGGTGCTCACCACCAGCGCCGGCGCCCCCGGCACGGTGTCCAGCACATGCTCACGCCCGGACGTCCGCACCGGAACAGCGGGAAACGCCCGCCCCAACTCCTCCGCGGTACGCCGCGCCCCCACCACCTGTGCCCGCAACCGGAACCCCCCGCACTCCGGACAGTGCCAGGCCTCCTCCTCACGCCCGCACCATCCGCACCGCAGCGCCGCCCCGGACTCCTGTCCCTGCAGCGGGCCTGCACAGTGCCGGCACCGCGCGGGCTCCCGGCAGTTGGCGCAGGCCATCCGCGGCACATATCCACGCCGCGGGACCTGCACGAGCACCGGCCCGTGCTTCAGGCCCTCCCTGACGGCCTGCCAGGCGAGCGTCGGCAGCCGGGCAGCCCGCGCGGCCTCGTCCCGCGCCAGATCCTGGTCCCCGACCGTCCGCACCACCGGAGCGACGGACCGCACCTGCTCCCGCGAGGCCACGAGCGGCCGCGCCCATCCGCTCTCCACGAGCTGCGCGGCCTCCACCGTGCAGCTCCAACTCCCCAGCAGGAAACCGCACTTGTCCAGCGCGGCCCGCAAAAGCAGCACCTCACGCGCGTGCGGTTGCGGGGCGTGCGGCTCGCTGTGGCTGTCGTCGCCGTCGTCCCAGAGCGCGACGAGCCCCAGATTCCGCACCGGGGCGAACATCGCGGCTCGTGTCCCGACAACGGCCCGCACGGCCCCCCGCCGCACGGCCAGCCACTCCCGATAGCGCTTCTCGGGCCCGGCGTCGGCGGTCAGGACCGCGTGCCGCCCCTCCCCCAGTACGGAGGTGAGCGCGGAATCGACCCGGGCGACCGCCCGCCCGTCGGGCACGACGACGAGCGCACCCCGTCCGGAGGCCAAGGTGGCGGCGACGGCCCGCGCCAGCTCCTGACTCCACTCCGGTCCCGGCAAGGCGTTCCACACCGCGCGCGGGGCGCCTCCCGAGGCCAGCGATTCCAGAAACGCGCCCCCACGTTCGTACCGCCCCCATGACCCCGCCTCCGGCGCCGCGGGTGGCGGCAGGGGCTCGGGGGACGGCCGCTGCTCGGCCCGGGCACTACGGGGCGGGACGGCGAGCTGCAGCACATCCGCCAGACTTCCCGCATACCGGTCGGCTACGGCCCGAGCCAGCCCCAGAAGCTCCGCGCTGAGCACCGGCTCGGGCGAGACGACCTGGGCGAGCGCCGCCAGCGGCCCGGAGTAGTCCGACTCGGCGAGCCGCTCGACGAGAAACCCGTCGATCAACCCCCCGCCCTCACGCCGCCCTTCCCGGACCCGCCCGCGCCCGGCCCCGAACCGCACCCGCACCCGCACCCCCGGCTGCGCGTCCGCGTCGAGTTCCTCGGGCACGGCGTAGTCGAAGTACCGGTCGAGATGCAGGACACCCTTGTCGACCAGCACCCGTGCGACCGGCAAGTCCTTGGCCAAGGCGGCCCCCCGCCAGGTCCGCGGCTTGGCCCGCGGCACCTTGGCCTTCCGCACACTCTCCCGAATGAGCGCAAGCTGCTCGGGCCGCGCTCCTTCGGCGCCGCCGTCCACCGACCCGTCCTCGCTGCTCACAGCTTCATTGGTACCAGACCCCACTGACAGACGGCCGCGCTGTCCCACTGCCGGTGAGCCGGTCACCGGACACGCCAAGAGGCCCGGCCCCAACGGGGCCGGGCCTCTTACGGGACGGGCGGGCCTACAGGCCGGCGGCCTTCCGCAACGCCTCCACGCGGTCCGTCTTCTCCCACGTGAACTCGGGCAGCTCACGGCCGAAGTGGCCGTACGCCGCCGTCAGGGAGTAGATCGGGCGCAGCAGGTCGAGGTCGCGGATGATGGCGGCCGGGCGGAGGTCGAAGACCTCGTCGATCGCCTTCTCGATCTTGTCCGTGTCGACCTTCGCGGTACCGAAGGTCTCGACGAACAGACCCACGGGCTCGGCCTTGCCGATGGCGTAGGCGACCTGGACCTCGCAGCGGGAGGCGAGACCCGCGGCGACCACGTTCTTGGCGACCCAGCGCATCGCGTACGCCGCCGAGCGGTCGACCTTGGACGGGTCCTTGCCGGAGAAGGCGCCGCCGCCGTGGCGGGCCATGCCGCCGTACGTGTCGATGATGATCTTGCGGCCGGTCAGACCCGCGTCACCCATCGGGCCGCCGATCTCGAAGCGGCCGGTGGGGTTGACCAGGAGGCGGTAGTTCTCCGTCTCCAGCTTGATGCCCTCGTCCAGGAGCGCCTTGAGCTCCGGCTCCACGACGAACTCGCGGATGTCGGGGGCCAGCAGGGACTCCAGGTCGATGTCGGACGCGTGCTGCGAGGAGACGACGACCGTGTCGAGACGGACGGCCTTGTCGCCGTCGTACTCGATGGTGACCTGCGTCTTGCCGTCCGGGCGCAGGTAGGGGATGGTGCCGTTCTTGCGGACCTCGGACAGGCGCTTGGCGAGGCGGTGCGCCAGGAAGATCGGCAGCGGCATCAGGGTGGGGGTCTCGTCCGTGGCGTAGCCGAACATCAGGCCCTGGTCGCCCGCACCCTGGCGGTCCAGCTCGTCCTCGTCGCCCTCGACCCGGTTCTCGTACGCCGTGTCGACGCCCTGCGCGATGTCCGGGGACTGCGCGCCGATGGACACCGAGACACCGCAGGAGGCGCCGTCGAAGCCCTTCTTCGAGGAGTCGTAGCCGATCTCGAGGATCTTGTCCCGGACCAGCTGGGCGATCGGCGCGTAGGTCTTGGTGGTGACCTCACCGGCCACGTGCACCAGACCGGTGGTGATCAGGGTCTCGACGGCGACCCGGGAGGTCGGGTCCTCCTTGAGGAGCGCGTCGAGGATGGTGTCACTGATCTGGTCAGCGATCTTGTCGGGGTGGCCCTCGGTGACGGACTCCGAGGTGAACAGACGACGGGACACAACGCTCCCTGGGGTTGCAGCGGCTGCTGGCTGATCATTGGCGGACGGGCTCGGGGGCTGCGCCCGGCATCGTCCGAGAACAGTTTATCGGTCGTGCTCTGCCGTCGGGCCCCCTGTCTCGCCACTCGGGAGTGCTGTGACCTGCGGCACGGGCATTGTGCCCAATTCCGAGTGGACTTGGCCAGGGGCGCCACGCCACAGCGGCAGAGGTTCGTAAGGACCGGGACGCGACTCAAGCACTCAGTGCAGGCGCCCCACCACCAGGTCCCACACGGTTTCGGCCAGGAGTTCCTTCGGTCCGTGCGGTACCGGCGTCTCAGTGCCGTCGGCGCCCAGCACCACCGCCTCGTTCTCCTCCGACCCGAAGGTCTTGCGCTCGCCCACCTCGTTGACGACGAGGAGGTCGCAGCCCTTGCGCTCCAGCTTCGTACGGCCGTTGGCCAGCACGTCGTCGGTCTCGGCGGCGAATCCGACGATCACCTGGCCGGGCCGGGCACGTTCGGCCGAGATCTCCGCGAGGATGTCCGGATTCCGCACCAGGACGATGGGATCGGGGTCCTTGCCGTCCTTCTTCTTGATCTTTCCGGCGGCGTACGTCTGCGGCCGGAAGTCCGCGACCGCCGCCGCCATGACCACCGCGTCGGCGTCGGCCGCCGCCTTCAGGACCGCTTCGCGCAGCTGTACGGCCGTCCCCACGGGGACGACGTCCACGCCGGCCGGGTCCGGCATGCCGGTGTTCGCCGCGACCAGCGTGACCCGGGCGCCGCGCGCGGCCGCGGTGCGGGCGAGGGCGTACCCCTGCTTGCCGGAGGAGCGGTTGCCGAGGAAGCGGACGGGGTCGAGGGGTTCGCGGGTGCCGCCGGCGCTGACGACTACGTGCCTGCCCCTGAGGTCGGGCTCGGTGACCCCGCGGGCCAGGACGCGGCGGCAGACCTCGAAGATCTCGGCGGGTTCCGGCAGCCGTCCCTTGCCGGTGTCGACGCCGGTCAGACGGCCGACGGCCGGTTCGATCACGAGGGCGCCGCGGCGGCGCAGGGTCGCCACGTTCTCCTGGGTGGCCGGGTGTTCCCACATCTCGGTGTGCATGGCGGGCGCGAAGACGACGGGACAGCGGGCCGTGAGGAGGGTGTTGGTGAGGAGGTCGTCCGCCAGGCCGTGCGCCGCCTTGGCGAGCATGTCGGCGGTCGCCGGGGCCACGACCACCAGGTCGGCGTGCTGCCCGATGCGGACGTGCGGGACCTCGTGGACGTCGTCCCAGACCTCGGTCGAGACCGGGTTGCCGGAGAGGGCGGACCAGGTGGCGGCCCCCACGAAGTGCAGCGCGGAGGCGGTGGGGACCACACGGACGTCGTGCCCGGACTCGGTCAGCCTGCGCAGCAGCTCGCATGCCTTGTACGCGGCGATGCCCCCGCTGACCCCCAGCACGACCTTCGGCTTGTCCACCAGGTCTCCCCTTCCTCGAAGCTACGACTCCATGACACACCACAGGCCCGACAGTCGCGCTGCCGGGCCTGTGGAAAAGCCAACTGCAATCTGAAAGTACTACTGCGCCGGACCCTCGACGGCCTCGGACGTCAGTAGACCCGCGTTGATCTCGCGGAGGGCGATCGAGAGCGGCTTCTCGTGGACGTGGGTGTCCACCAGCGGACCGACGTACTCGAGCAGGCCCTCGCCGAGCTGCGAGTAGTACGCGTTGATCTGGCGGGCCCGCTTGGCCGCGTAGATCACGAGGCTGTACTTCGAGTCGGTTGCCTCGAGGAGCTCGTCGATCGGCGGGTTGATGATGCCCTCGGGCGCGGAGATGGAAGAGGACACGCTCTACCTTCCGATGGATGGGAAAGAATCAGTGCGAGTGATCAGGCCTCAACGAGCAGGCACGATCACACAACATCCATCAAGGCTAGCAGCTCGCGCGCCACGTCCTCGACGGAGGTGTTGACCAAGGTCACATCGAACTCGGGTTCAGCCGCCAGTTCGACCTTCGCCGCCTCCAGGCGGCGCTCGATCACCTCGGGCGGCTCGGTGCCCCGTCCGGTGAGTCTGCGCACGAGCTCCTCCCAGGACGGAGGGGCCAGGAAGACCAGCTGGGCGTCCGTCATGGACTCACGGACCTGCCGGGCACCCTGGAGGTCGATCTCCAGGAGGACGGGCTCGCCGGCCTCCAGCCGCTCCAGCACGGCCGCACGCGGTGTGCCGTAGCGGTTGCCGGCGAACTCGGCCCACTCCAGCAGCTCGCCGTTGGCGATCAGCTTGTCCATCTCGTCATCGCTGACGAAGAAGTAGTGGACGCCGTGCTTCTCGCCGGGGCGGGGCTTGCGGGTCGTCGCCGACACCGAGAGCCAGACCTCGGGGTGTTCCTTGCGCATATGGGCGACGACCGTGCTCTTGCCGACCCCGGAGGGGCCGGAGAGCACGGTCAGCCGCGGACGTACGTCCGGGGGCTCGGGGGTCGTCCCCCGGAATGTTGCAGCCATGCAGCGATTATTCCAGCAATCCCGGAGTGCCCGGGACTCCCTGTCCGGAGTGACCCGGTTCAGGAACCGGTGCTGCCGAACTCACGCTCCAGCGAAGCGATCTGGTTGGAGCCGAGGCCGCGTACACGACGACTCTCGGAGATACCGAGTCGCTCCATGATCTGCTTGGCGCGGACCTTGCCCACGCCCGGCAGGGACTCGAGCAGGGCGGAGACCTTCATCTTGCCGATGACGTCGTTCTCCTGGCCCTGCTTGATGACCTCATGCAGGGAGGCGCCGGAGTGCTTGAGTCGATTCTTGACCTCGGCCCGCTCCCGGCGAGCCGCGGCGGCCTTTTCGAGCGCGGCTGCGCGCTGTTCAGGGGTAAGGGGCGGAAGAGCCACGCCTACGTCACCTCGGATGTCGAACTGTCGGATACGGACCGGTGAGGAACCTAGTCGCCCCACACCTGGGGAGCCACGAGCAACACGCTCGCCCGTTGACTCTGCGTCGGAGACTAGCGGCCAACTCCGCCAGAGTCAGCGAGAACAGCGGAAAAGTCCTGGTCAGCCTCCGTCAGGCCGGACATTTCTGACATACTGCCCCGGATTTGAGGATGTATTCAGACTCAAGCGGGCCTCGGACCACGCGCCGGAGGACTCGAACGACGGGTTCGAACGTCGTGACGCGGTCGTCATGCCGTCGGCCGCGCGGACCTGATCTCGTCCGCGAACCGTTCGACGGAGGCCCGCAGCGCGCCGGCGTCGGGACCGTGCCGCAGCACCCCCCGGCTGACGTTCGGGACGACGTTGCGGACCGCCGCCCCGAAGACCCGGGGAAGATCGGCCGGGGTGGCCCCCTGGGCGCCGACACCGGGCGCGAGGAGCGGACCGTTGATGCCCAGGTCGTACGACGACAGATCGCCCAGCGTGGCCCCGACGACGGCGCCGAAGGATCCCAGCGGCTCCTCCCCCGTGTTCTCGGCGGCCAGATGGGCCAGCATGGTCGCGCCGACGTTCCGGCCGTCCGCGCGGACGGCGTGCTGGACCTCACCGCCCTCCGGGTTGGAGGTCAGGGCGAGCACGAACAGGCCCGCGCCGCTCTCCCTCGCCAGAGCGATCGCGGGCGAGAGCGAGCCGTAGCCGAGGTACGGCGACACGGTCAGCGCGTCCGAGAACAGCGGGGAGTCCTTGCGCAGGAACGCCTCGGCGTACGCGGCCATGGTCGAGCCGATGTCACCGCGCTTGGCGTCCATGAGGACCAGCGCACCGGCCGCGCGGGCCTCCTGGACGGTCGTCTCCAGTACGGCGACGCCGCGCGAGCCGAAGCGCTCGAAGAACGCGCTCTGGGGCTTGAACACGGCGACCCGGTCGGACAGGGCCTCGACGACCGTGCGGCTGAACCGCTCCAGACCGGCCACGTCGTCGTTCAGGCCCCACTCGGTGAGCAGCGAGGCGTGCGGATCGATCCCCACACACAGGGGGCCGCGCTCGTCCATGGCACGGCGCAGACGGGCGCCGAAGGGCTCGGTCATACCGTGGTCTTCCTCACGTCGGCGCCGACCGCGTCGGCGAGGGTGGCGTACGGGCTGGTGCGCAGGCGCGCGGCGAGACCCTTGTGGAGGGCTCGGGCCCAGAAGGGCCCCTCGTAGATGAAGGCGCTGTAGCCCTGGACCAGCGTGGCACCGGCCAGGATGCGCTGCCAGGCGTCCTCGGCGCTCTCCACGCCGCCGACGCCCACCAGGGTGATCCGATCGCCCACGCGCGCGTACAGGCGCCTGAGGACCTCCAGGGAGCGCTCCTTGAGGGGCGCGCCGGAGAGGCCGCCCGTCTCCTTGACCAGGGCGGGGCCGGACTTCAGGCCGAGTCCCTCTCGGGCGATGGTGGTGTTGGTGGCGATGATGCCGTCCAGGCCGAGCTCGACGGCCAGGTCGGCGACCGCGTCGACGTCCTCGTCGGCGAGGTCGGGCGCGATCTTCACCAGGAGCGGGACCCGGCGGTGCGCGACGACGCGGTCGGCGGCCTCGCGGACCGCGGTCAGCAGCGGGCGCAGGTGGTCGACCGCCTGGAGGTTGCGCAGGCCGGGCGTGTTGGGCGACGACACGTTCACGACCAGGTAGTCGGCGTACGGCGCGAGCCGCTCGGCCGACTTCACGTAGTCGCCGACCGCCTCGGCCTCGGGGACGACCTTGGTCTTGCCGATGTTGACGCCCACGACGGTCCTGAAGACCAGCTCACGGGAGGCCAGACGGGCCGCCACGGCCAGCGAGCCGTCGTTGTTGAAGCCCATGCGGTTGATCAGCGCGCGGTCCTGCACCAGGCGGAAGAGCCGCTTTTTGGGGTTGCCCGGCTGCGCCTCCCCCGTCACCGTGCCGATCTCGACGTGGTCGAAGCCCAGCATGGTCATGCCGTCGATGGCGACCGCGTTCTTGTCGAAGCCCGCGGCGAGCCCGAAGGGGCCGTGCATGCGCAGCCCGAAGGCCTCGGTGCGCAGTTCCTTGTACCGGGGCGCGAGGGCGGCCGCGAGGAAGGTGCGCAGCACGGGGACGCGGACGGCGAGCCGGATCCAGCGGAAGGCGAGGTGATGGGCCTTTTCGGGGTCCATGTGCTGGAAGACGAGATTGAAGAAGATCTTGTACATGGTGTCCTCATGAAGAGGGGGACACCGTTTCCGGTGTCCCCCTCAGGGCTGCTAGGCGCGGGCCGCGGTCAGGTGCTCGGCGTGTTCCTGGAGCGAACGGACGCCCACGTCACCGTGGTTGAGGGCGTCGATGCCCTGGACGGCGGCGGCGAGCGCCTGGACCGTCGTCAGACACGGGACCGACCGTGCCACGGCCGCCGTACGGATCTCGTAGCCGTCGAGGCGGCCGCCGGTGCCGTAGGGGGTGTTGACGATCAGGTCGACCTCGCCGTCGTGGATGAGCTGGACGATGGTCTTCTCGCCGTTCGGGCCGGTGCCCTCGGACTGCTTGCGCACGACCGTGGCGTTGATGCCGTTGCGCTTGAGGACCTCGGCGGTGCCGGAGGTGGCGAGCAGCTCGAAGCCGTGGGCGACCAGCTCGCGCGCCGGGAAGATCATCGAGCGCTTGTCGCGGTTGGCGACGGAGATGAAGGCGCGGCCCTTGGTCGGCAGCGGACCGTAGGCGCCCGCCTGCGACTTGGCGTACGCCGTGCCGAACACGGAGTCGATGCCCATGACCTCGCCGGTGGAGCGCATCTCCGGGCCGAGGACGGTGTCGACGCCGCGGCCGTGGATGTCGCGGAAGCGCGACCACGGCATGACGGCCTCCTTGACGGAGATCGGCGCGTCCAGCGGCAGCTCGCCGCCGTCGCCGGTGGCAGGGAGCAGGCCCTCGGCGCGCAGTTCGGCGACGGTCGCGCCCAGGGAGATCCGGGCGGCGGCCTTGGCGAGCGGCACCGCGGTGGCCTTCGAGGTGAAGGGGACCGTGCGGGACGCGCGCGGGTTGGCCTCCAGGACGTAGAGGATGTCCCCGGCCATCGCGAACTGGATGTTGATCAGGCCCCGGACGCCCACCCCGCGCGCGATGGCCTCGGTGGAGGCCCGCAGGCGCTTGATGTCGAAGCCGCCCAGGGTGATCGGCGGCAGCGCGCACGCCGAGTCGCCGGAGTGGATGCCGGCCTCCTCGATGTGCTCCATCACACCGCCCAGGTAGAGCTCCTGGCCGTCGTAGAGGGCGTCGACGTCGATCTCGATGGCGTCGTCCAGGAAGCGGTCGACCAGGACCGGCCGCGAGGGGCTGATCTCGGTGGACTCGGCGATGTAGGACTCCAGGCGGGTCTCGTCGTAGACGATCTCCATGCCGCGGCCGCCGAGGACGTACGAGGGCCGTACGAGGACGGGGTAGCCGATCTCGTCCGCGATGGCCTTGGCGCCCGCGAAGGTGGTCGCGGTGCCGTGCTTGGGGGCCGGCAGGCCCGCCTCGGCGAGGACCCGGCCGAAGGCGCCGCGGTCCTCGGCGGCGTGGATCGCCTCGGGAGAGGTGCCCACGATCGGCACGCCGTTGTCCTTGAGCGCCTGCGCCAGGCCCAGCGGGGTCTGGCCGCCCAGCTGCACGATGACGCCCGCGACCGGGCCCGCCTGCTGCTCGGCGTGGACGATCTCCAGGACGTCCTCCAGCGTGAGCGGCTCGAAGTACAGCCGGTCGGAGGTGTCGTAGTCGGTGGAGACGGTCTCCGGGTTGCAGTTGACCATCACCGTCTCGTACCCGGCGTCCGACAGCGCGAAGGAGGCGTGCACACAGGAGTAGTCGAACTCGATGCCCTGGCCGATGCGGTTCGGACCCGAGCCCAGGATGATCACCGCGGGCTTCTCGCGCGGGGCGACCTCGCTCTCCTCGTCGTAGGAGGAGTAGAAGTACGGCGTCTTCGCGGCGAACTCGGCCGCGCAGGTGTCGACGGTCTTGTAGACCGGGCGTACGCCGAGCGCGTGCCGCACCTCGCGCACCACGTCCTCGCGCAGGCCGCGGATCTCGCCGATCTGCTGGTCGGAGAAGCCGTGCCGCTTGGCCTCGGCGAGGAGATCGGCGTCCAGACGCTCGGCGGAGGCCAGCTCGTCCGCGACCTCCTTGATCAGGAAGAGCTGGTCGACGAACCAGGGGTCGATCTTCGTGTATTCGAAGACCTCCTCGGGCGTGGCGCCCGCGCGGATGGCCTGCATGACGGTGTTGATCCGGCCGTCGGTGGGCCGTACGGACTCCTCCAGGAGGGCCGTCTTGTCACCGGGCTCGCCGACGAAGGTGAACTGGCTGCCCTTCTTCTCCAGCGAGCGCAGCGCCTTCTGGAAGGCCTCGGTGAAGTTGCGGCCGATCGCCATGGCCTCGCCGACCGACTTCATGGTGGTCGTGAGGGTGGAGTCGGCGGACGGGAACTTCTCGAACGCGAACCGCGGGGCCTTGACCACGACGTAGTCGAGCGTGGGCTCGAAGGAGGCCGGGGTCTGCTCGGTGATGTCGTTCGGGATCTCGTCCAGCGTGTAGCCGACGGCGAGCTTCGCGGCGATCTTGGCGATCGGGAAGCCGGTCGCCTTGGAGGCGAGCGCCGAGGAGCGGGACACGCGCGGGTTCATCTCGATGACGATCACGCGACCGTCCTCGGGGTTCACCGCGAACTGGATGTTGCAGCCGCCGGTGTCGACGCCGACCTCGCGGATGATCGCGATACCGACGTCACGCAGCACCTGGTACTCGCGGTCGGTGAGCGTCATGGCGGGCGCGACGGTGATCGAGTCGCCGGTGTGCACACCCATCGGGTCGAAGTTCTCGATGGAGCAGACGACCACGACGTTGTCGTGCTTGTCGCGCATCAGCTCCAGTTCGTACTCCTTCCAGCCGAGGATGGACTCCTCCAGGAGCACCTCGGTGGTCGGGGAGAGCGTGAGGCCCTGCCCTGCGATGCGGCGCAGTTCCTCCTCGTCGTGCGCGAAACCGGAGCCGGCGCCGCCCATGGTGAAGGACGGGCGGACGACGACCGGGTAGCCGCCGAGGGTCTCGACGCCCTGGAGGACGTCGTCCATGGAGTGGCAGATGACCGAACGGGCGGACTCGCCGTGCCCGATCTTCTTGCGGACCTCCTCGACGACGTCCTTGAACAGGTCGCGGTCCTCGCCCTTGTTGATGGCCTCGACGTTGGCGCCGATCAGTTCGACGCCGTACTTGTCGAGGGTGCCGGCCCCGTGCAGCGAGATCGCCGTGTTGAGGGCCGTCTGGCCGCCCAGGGTGGGCAGCAGGGCGTCGGGGCGCTCCTTGGCGATGATCTTCTCGACGAACTCCGGGGTGATCGGCTCGACGTAGGTGGCGTCGGCGATCTCCGGGTCGGTCATGATCGTCGCCGGGTTGGAGTTGACGAGGATGACGCGCAGGCCCTCGGCCTTGAGCACGCGGCACGCCTGGGTGCCGGAGTAGTCGAACTCGGCGGCCTGGCCGATGACGATCGGGCCGGAGCCGATGACCAGGACGGACTGGATATCGGTGCGCTTAGGCACGCTGGCCCTCCATCAGGGATACGAAGCGGTCGAACAGGTAGGCGGCGTCGTGCGGGCCCGCTGCCGCTTCGGGGTGGTACTGGACGGAGAAGGCCGGCTGGTCGAGCAGCTGGAGCCCCTCCACGACGTCGTCGTTCAGGCACACGTGGGAGACCTCGGCGCGGCCGAACTTGGTCTCGCTGATCTTGTCGAGCGGCGCGTCCACGGCGAACCCGTGGTTGTGCGCGGTGACCTCGACCTTGCCGGTGGTCCGGTCCTGCACGGGCTGGTTGATGCCCCGGTGCCCGTACTTCAGCTTGTAGGTGCCGAAGCCGAGGGCCCTCCCGAGGATCTGGTTGCCGAAGCAGATGCCGAACAGCGGCGTCCTGCGCTCCAGCACGGCGGACATGAGCGCGACCGGCCCGTCGGCGGTGGCCGGGTCGCCGGGGCCGTTGGAGAAGAACACACCGTCCGGCTCGACGGCGTAGACCTCGTCGACACTCGCCGTCGCGGGCAGCACGTGCACCTCGATGCCCCGCTCGGCCATGCGGTGCGGGGTCATGCCCTTGATGCCGAGGTCGATCGCGGCGACGGTGAACCTCTTCTCGCCGACCGCGGGGACGACGTACGTCTCCTCGGTGGCGACCTCCTCGTACAGCGAGGCGCCCTTCATGTGCGGCTGGGCCTGCACCCGTGCGACGAGCTCGGACTCGGCGGCGATCGCCTCGCCGGAGAAGACCCCGGCCCGCATGGAGCCGCGCTCGCGCAGGTGGCGGGTGAGGGCGCGGGTGTCGATGCCGGAGATCCCGACGACGCCCTGCGCGACCAGCTCGTCGTCCAGGGAGCGCTTGGCCCGCCAGTTGGACGGCACGCGCGCGGGGTCGCGCACCACGTACCCGGAGACCCAGATGCGGCGGGACTCGTCGTCCTCGTCGTTCCAGCCGGTGTTGCCGATCTGCGGGGCGGTCGCTACGACGATCTGCCGGGCGTACGACGGGTCGGTCAGGGTCTCCTGGTAGCCGGTCATGCCGGTGGAGAACACGGCCTCGCCGAAGGTCTCCCCCACGGCCCCGTAGGCACGGCCGCGGAAGATCCGGCCGTCCTCCAGGACGAGTACCGCGGGAGTTTTCGAGGCTCCCCTTGTGGAGGTCGTCATCGTGCGCCTTCCGTTTCCGTCTTGTTGATCATGGAGTTGATGGCGTCGACCCACTCGGTGTGCTCGGCCGCGTGGTCCGAGCGGAAACCGGAGTCGATCAGCCGCTCGCCGTGCGCCCAGGTCACCAGGAGCAGCCCGCCCTCGGTCAGGACCTTGCCGGCGATGCCCTTGCCGAGCACGGCCTCGCGCAGGGCCTCGCGCGGGATGAAGAAGTCGGTCGCCCCGGGGCGTACGACGTCCAGTCCCGCGTCCGTCAGCGTGAGCTCGACCCGGCTGCGGGTGCCGAGGCCGTGCGCCACGATCCGGTCGAGCCACTGCCCGGCGGTGGTGGAGCCGTGGTAGCGGCCGCTCATGCTCAGTCTCGCCGGGCCGGGGTCGTCCGGCGCGCCGGGCAGCTCGGGCAGGTCGCCCTGGAGCGTGCCGCGCCACTTCCAGCCCTCGCGCATCAGCCAGTAGACGAGCGCGATGAAGAGGGCGAGGCCAACGAGCCAGCCGATGCGGGCGGCCCAGTCGGTGACCTCGGCCGACTTCTTCTCGGCTGCGAGACCGGCGGCCAGCAGGATTTCAGATGTCACGTGAGCTTCCCGTCGACGAGCGTGGCCGTGCCCCGGAGCCACGTGTGCGTGACACGGCCCGGCAGCTCACGCCCCTCGTACGGAGTGTTGCGGCTGCGCGAGGCGAAGCCCGCGGGGTCCACCGACCCACGGTATTCCGTGTCGACCAGCGTGAGGTTGGCGGGCTCACCAGCCGAGACGGGACGCCCATGGCCCGCGGCCTGCCCGATACGGGCGGGTGCGGTGGACATGCGCTCGGCGACCCCGGCCCAGTCGAGGAGCCCGGTGTCCACCATGGTCTCCTGCACCACTGACAACGCGGTCTCCAGGCCGACCATCCCCATGGCGGCGGCGGCCCACTCGCAGTCCTTGTCCTCGTGCGGGTGGGGGGCGTGGTCGGTGGCGACGATGTCGATGGTGCCGTCGGCCAGGGCCTCGCGCAGCGCCAGCACGTCCCGCTCGGTGCGCAGCGGCGGGTTGACCTTGTAGACCGGGTTGTACGTCCGCACCAGTTCGTCGGTGAGGAGCAGGTGGTGCGGGGTGACCTCGGCGGTGACGTCGATGCCGCGGGACTTGGCCCAGCGCACGATCTCGACGGACCCGGCGGTCGACAGGTGGCAGATGTGCACGCGGGAGCCGACGTGCTCGGCGAGCAGGACGTCCCGGGCGATGATCGACTCCTCGGCCACCGCGGGCCAGCCCCCGAGCCCCAGCTCGGCGGAGACGATGCCCTCGTTCATCTGGGCGCCCTCGGTCAGCCGCGGCTCCTGCGCGTGCTGGGCGACGACCCCGCCGAAGGCCTTCACGTACTCCAGCGCGCGCCGCATGATCACGGCGTCGTCGACGCACTTGCCGTCGTCGGAGAAGACGGTCACCCCGGCGGCCGACTCGTGCATGGCTCCGAGCTCGGCGAGCTTCTTGCCCTCCAGGCCGACGGTGACCGCCCCGATGGGCTGGACGTCGCAGTAGCCGTGCTCCTGGCCCAGCCGGTAGACCTGCTCGACCACGCCGGCGGTGTCGGCGACGGGGAAGGTGTTGGCCATGGCGAACACGGCCGTGTAGCCGCCGCTCGCCGCCGCGCGGGTGCCGGTCAGCACGGTCTCGGAGTCCTCGCGGCCCGGCTCGCGCAGATGGGTGTGCAGGTCGACCAGGCCCGGCAGCAGCACCTTGCCGGCCGCCTCGACGATCTCGGCGCCCTCGGCGGACAGGCCGGCGCCGACCGCCTCGATCACGTCGCCGTCGATCAGCACGTCCTGCGGCTCGCCGCCGAGGACCTTCGCACCACGGATCAGGATCTTGCTCATGTGACTTACTTCTCCTCGATACGGGTGTGGCTGACGGCGGGTTCGTTGCCACCCAGAAGCAGGTACAGAACGGCCATCCGGATGGAGACTCCGTTCGCGACCTGCTCGACGACGGTGCAGCGGTCGGAGTCGGCGACCTCGGCGGTGATCTCCATGCCACGCACCATCGGGCCGGGGTGCATCACGATGGCGTGCTCCGGCATCCGCGCCATGCGGTCGCCGTCCAGGCCGTAGCGCCGCGAGTACTCTCGCTCGGTCGGGAAGAACGCGGCGTTCATGCGTTCGCGCTGGACGCGCAGCATCATCACGGCGTCGGACTTGGCGAGCGTGCTGTCGAGGTCGTACGACACCTCGCAGGGCCAGGTCTCGACGCCGACCGGCACCAGGGTGGGCGGGGCGACGAGGGTGACCTCGGCTCCGAGGGTGTGCAGCAGGTCCACGTTGGAGCGGGCGACCCGGCTGTGCAGGACGTCCCCGACGATCGTGATGCGCCTGCCGGCGAGGTCCTGGCCGATCCCGGCGTCCCGCCCGACGAGCCGGCGGCGCATGGTGAACGCGTCCAGCAGGGCCTGGGTGGGGTGCTGGTGGGTGCCGTCGCCGGCGTTGATGACGGCCGCGTCGATCCAGCCGGAGTTGGCGAGGCGGTACGGCGCCCCCGAGGCTCCGTGCCGGATGACGACGGCGTCGACGCCCATGGCCTCCAGGGTCTGGGCGGTGTCCTTGAGGGACTCGCCCTTGGACACGCTGGAGCCCTTGGCGGTGAAGTTGATGACGTCCGCCGACAGACGCTTCTCGGCGGCTTCGAAGGAGATACGCGTGCGCGTGGAGTCCTCGAAGAAGAGGTTGACGATCGTGCGGCCGCGCAGGGTCGGCAGCTTCTTGATCGGCCGGTCGGCGACCCGGGCCATCTCCTCGGCGGTGTCGAGGATCAGGACGGCGTCGTCGCGGGTGAGGTCGGCGGCCGAGATGAGATGACGCTGCATCTGTCAGGCTCCGTAAGGCAGTTCAGGGGAGATTTCGGGCAGGCGAGGGCACGCCGGAAGGCGCGCGGCCGTCTGCTACTGGGCCGGCTTCACACCGAGCAGCACGGTGTCGCGACCGTCCTCCTCGGCGAGCTGGACCTTGACCGTCTCCCGCAGCGACGTGGGGAGGTTCTTGCCGACGTAGTCGGCGCGGATGGGCAGTTCGCGGTGGCCTCTGTCGACGAGGACCGCGAGCTGCACCGCGCGGGGGCGCCCGATGTCGTTCAGGGCGTCCAGGGCGGCGCGGATGGTGCGGCCGGAGAAGAGCACGTCGTCGACGAGGACGACAAGGCGGCCGTCGATGCCGTCACCGGGGATCTCGGTGCGGGCCAGCGCGCGCGGGGGGTGCATGCGCAGATCGTCGCGGTACATGGTGATGTCGAGCGAACCGACCGGGATCCTGCGGTCGGTGATCTCCTCGAGCTTCACGGCGAGCCGCTGGGCGAGGAAGACGCCCCGGGTGGGAATGCCGAGGAGCACCACGTCGTCGGCGCCCTTGGCGCGTTCGACGATCTCGTGGGCGATGCGGGTCAGCACGCGCGCGATGTCGGGGCCCTCGAGAACGGGCCGGGCGTCGGACGCCTGGATATCGGAAGTGTCCTGCTTGTCCATACGAAACGGACCTCCTTCTCCGCCTCACGGGACGGACCTTAAAGGACGTCGGATTTGCGCCATCCACGGTAGCAGGCCGGAACGAGGCCTCTCATCACCCCCCTGGCCCAATCGGCCACCACTCTCACGGAAGAGCCGGTGTGGACCATTCGGCTTGACGCAGAAGAGTCACGCTGCGTAACCTCACAGTGAGTTACCAGACGCGCGGCTCGAAACCACTGCGGCCGCGTCGATCCAGTGTCCGGGGAGCTATATGTCCAGCGAATACGCCAAACAGCTCGGGGCCAAGCTCCGGGCCATCCGCACCCAGCAGGGCCTTTCCCTCCACGGTGTCGAGGAGAAGTCCCAGGGACGCTGGAAGGCGGTCGTGGTCGGTTCGTACGAGCGCGGCGACCGCGCGGTGACCGTGCAGCGTCTTGCCGAGTTGGCGGATTTCTACGGCGTTCCGGTACAGGAGCTGCTGCCCGGCACCACTCCGGGCGGTGCCGCCGAGCCCCCGCCGAAGCTGGTCCTCGACCTGGAGCGGCTGGCCCACGTCCCGGCCGAGAAGGCGGGCCCCCTCCAGCGCTACGCGGCGACGATCCAGTCCCAGCGCGGTGACTACAACGGCAAGGTGCTCTCGATCCGCCAGGACGACCTGCGCACACTCGCCGTCATCTACGACCAGTCGCCCTCGGTCCTCACCGAGCAGCTGATCAGCTGGGGCGTGCTGGACGCGGACGCGCGTCGCGCGGTGTCCCACGAGGAGAGCTGAGCCGCCCCCAGCCTCAGCAGAAACGTGCCGCCGGGGTGGCCGGAACTTCACGGTTCCGGCCACCCCGGCGGCTTTCTGCGGGCCTCGTGGCGCTTTCACGTCCCCACACGCCTGAGGGCCCGCAGCGGTCATGCTGCGGGCCCTCAGGCAATTCGGGTCTCGAGCCGCCTCGGCGTCCCGGCTCACGCCTCGTCTCGGCGCAGCGACGGCTTCAGGTCCTTGAGCCGGCCCAGCAGCCCGTTCACGAACGAGGGCGACTCGTCCGTGGAGAACTCCTTGGCCAGCTGCACCATCTCGTCGAGGACCACGGCGTCCGGGGTCTCGTCGGCCCAGATCAGCTCGTAGGCGCCCAGACGCAGGATGTTGCGGTCGACGACCGGCATCCGGTCCAGCGTCCAGCCGACCGAGTACTGCGCGATGAGCTCGTCGATGCGCTTGGCGTACTCCGCGTAGCCCTCGACCAGCTGCATCGTGTACTCGCTCACCGGCGGCTGCCGGGTGTCATCCCGGGAGAGCCGGATCCAGTCCGCCAGGACCGTCAGGACGTCGACGCCGCGCTGGTCGCCCTCGAAGAGGATCTGGAAGGCGCGCTTGCGGGCCGTGTTGCGGGCAGCCACGGTTAGCTGTTCACCCGGCCGAGGTAGTCGCTCGTACGGGTGTCGACCTTGATCTTCTCACCGGTGGTGATGAAGAGCGGGACCTGGATCTGGTGACCGGTCTCCAGGGTGGCGGGCTTGGTGCCACCGGTGGAGCGGTCGCCCTGCAGGCCCGGCTCGGTCTCCTGCACCACGAGCTCGACGGCGGCCGGCAGCTCGACGAAGAGCACCTCGCCCTCGTGCTGCGCCACGGTGGCCGTGAAGCCCTCGATCAGGAAGTTGGCGGCGTCGCCGACCGTCTTGCGGTCGATCATCAGCTGGTCGTAGGTGTCCAGGTCCATGAAGACGAAGTACTCGCCGTCCATGTACGAGAACTGCATGTCGCGCTTGTCGACAGTGGCCGTCTCGACCTTGACGCCGGCGTTGAACGTCTTGTCGACGACCTTGCCGGACAGCACGTTCTTGAGCTTGGTGCGCACGAAGGCGGGGCCCTTGCCGGGCTTGACGTGCTGGAACTCGACGACGGACCAGAGCTGGCCGCCTTCGAGCTTGAGCACCAGGCCGTTCTTGAGGTCGTTCGTGGAAGCCACGGTTGCGGAATCTCCTGGACTGACGTGGACGACCCCGGCGCACGCACTCCTACAGCGCGAGCAGCTCCTTGGTCGTGATGGTGAGTAGCTCGGGTCCGCCGTCCGCCTCGGGGCGTACGACGAGCGTGTCATCGATCCGGACGCCGCCCCGTCCCGGGAAGTGGACCCCCGGTTCGACGGTGACCGGCACGCAAGCGTCCAGTTTACCCATGGCCGCGGGGGCCAGCTGCGGGTCCTCGTCGATTTCGAGCCCGACACCGTGTCCGGTGAGGAGCGGGAGCCCCTCGTGGTGGCCCGCGGACTCCAGCACCTGACGTGCCGCCCGGTCCACGTCACGGTAGGCGGCGCCGGGTGTCAGCGACTCCCGTCCGGCCCGCTGAGCGGCGAAGACGAGGTCGTAGAGCTCGATCTGCCAGTCGGCGGGGGACGTACCGATGACGAAGGTACGGCCGATCTCGCACCGGTATCCGCGGTAGTTCGCGCCCAGGCAGACGGAGAGGAAGTCACCTTCTTCGACGCGGCGGTCGGTGGGGCGGTGGCCCCGGCGGCCGGAGTTCGGCCCGGTGCCGACGGAGGTGGCGAAGGCCGGGCCGTCGGCGCCGTGGTCGACCAGGCGGCGTTCCAGTTCGAGGGCGAGGTGGCGCTCGGTGCGGCCGACGAGGATGGACTCCAGGAGCTCACCGAGCGCCTGGTCGGCGATCTCCGCGCCGATGCGCAGGCAGGAGATCTCCTCCTCGTCCTTGATGACGCGGAGCTGCTCGACCGCGCCGCCGAGGTCGGCGAGGCGCAGGCGCGGGGCGACGGAACGGATCGCCCGGTGCCGGGCGACCGTGAGGTGCTGTTCCTCCACGGCGAGCGAGTCGGCGCCCTGTTCTGCGGCGAGGTCCGCCGCGGCCACGGCGGGGTCGCCGCCGGCACCGGGGAGGGTGTGGACGCGCAGGGCCTCGTCGGGGCGGCCGATGCCGGGACGGTCGTCCGACGGGCCGCCGCACACCAGCAGATCCTCGGTCCTGCCCAGCAGCAGGGCGCTGCCCCGCGGGGCGGCGCCCGCGAGGTAGCGGACGTTGGCCGGGCGGGAGATCAGCGCGGACTGGCTGCCGCCGGCCTGGCAGCGGTCGCGTAGGCGGGCTCTTCGGGTGGCGTACACCTCTGACATGAGTCGAGCGTAGGAGTTTTACTGGTATGTCGCTTTTTGAGAGAGGCCGAGTGGGGGCCTGTCGTCTGTCGGCCGGTGGGGCTGATCGCGCAGTTCCCCGCGCCCCTTCGGGGCGCTACCAGTTCGGCGGGCTCGCGATGGAGCGGGCCAGTACGTCGTCCAGGACCCTCGCCGTCTGCGGTACGTCCATCTGGGAGTTGTCGATGATCGGCAGACCCGAGCCGTACCACCCGGCCATCCGCCCGTGGATCCGCGCGACCTCTTCGTCCGTCAGGCGGCGGTTGCCCGAGCGTTCGGCGTTGCGCTCCAGGACGATCTCCAGGCCGGGCAGCAGGACCACGGGCAGCAGGCCCGGGCCCACGTGCCGCTTCCACCCGCCGAGGCCGACCACCGGCCGGTCCGGGAACACCGCGTCGTCGAGGATGCAGGAGATGCCGTTGGCGAGGAAGTTGCGGGCGGCGAAGCCGCAGGTGCGGCGGGCGAGGCGGTACTGGGCCTCGGAGTGGTCGTTCCAGCCGGACTGCGGGTCGGCGAAGCCCGAGCGGACCCACTCGCGTACGTCGTCGAGGCTGATGTGGGCGGTGGGGACCCGGCGATGGTCGGCCCAGTACTTGGCGACGCTCGTCTTTCCGGCCCCCGCCGGACCGATGAGCAGCACCGCGAGGGTCGTGCCGGCCGGGTCGGCTGTGGCGGCGGGCGGGCCGCTGGGGGCGCCCACGGGAGCGCCGGGCGGCAACGGCACATGGCCGGTGGTGTCGGGTACCGGCCCCGGCGAGTGCGGCGGCGCGGGTGGGACCGGGGAGTGCTGCGGCGGCGTCGGCGGCACCTGGGAGTGCGGTGGCGTCGGCGGCACCGGAGCCGGGGAGAAGCCCGGCGCCGGGGGCGGTGGGGGCACCGGGGCGGAGCCCTGGTGCGCACCCGGGTGATGCGGCCCCGGGTGGGGTGCGGCCGGCGACCAGCCGGCGGCCGGTCCGTGCCCCGGCTGATGGGGCGGCGGCAGCGGAGAACCCACTGCGTGCTGCATCCGGTGCCACTCCGTCTCGTCTTTTTCGGCTCGCTCGCCTCCGGGCACTCGCGTCGGTACACGGGAGCCCGGCCGGGCGCGGCCCGAAGGCCCTCGCCCGCCCGTCCTCTCGTCTCCGACGCGCCCCTCCGGCTCACTCGCGTCAGGCTGATCGGCGCTGGTTACGGGGTGGTGCTTACCCCGCTCGCCATCGAACGGTACCGCCCCCGGCCCACGTTTGGTGAAACGACCGGGGGCGCCCCGAAGTGCCCCTGACGCAAAGGGAATCCGGCACAACGCCCGTCGCGGGACTTACTGGCCGACCTCGCCGTACGCGGCGAGCAGGACGGCCGGGTCGGGGCCCTCCAGGACGGTGGGCTTGCCCAGTCCGTCGAGGACGATGAACCGCAGGAGGTTGCCGCGGGACTTCTTGTCGACCTTCATGGTCTCCAGGAGCTTGGGCCACTGGTCGTAGCGGTAGTGCAGGGGCAGCCCGACCGACTCCAGGACGGTGCGGTGGCGGTCGGCGGTCGCGTCGTCCAACCGGCCCGCCAGACGGCCCAGTTCGGCGGCGAAGTGCATGCCCACGGCCACCGCGGCGCCGTGCCGCCACTTGTACCGCTCGTTCTTCTCGATGGCGTGGGCGAGGGTGTGGCCGTAGTTGAGGATCTCCCTGAGGCCCGACTCCTTGAGGTCGGAGGAGACGACCTCGGCCTTGACCCGGATCGAGCGCTCGATGAGCTCCGCGGTGTGCGGGCCCTCCGGGGTGCGCGCGGCCTCGGGGTCGGACTCGATGAGCTCCAGGATCTGCGGGTCGGCGATGAAGCCGGCCTTGATGATCTCGGCGAGCCCGGAGACGTAGTCGTTGACCGGCAGGGAGTCCAGCGCGGCCAGGTCGCACAGGACACCTGCGGGCGGGTGGAAGGCGCCGACCAGGTTCTTGCCCTCGGCGGTGTTGATGCCGGTCTTGCCGCCGACCGCCGCGTCGACCATGGCGAGCACGGTGGTCGGGATGGCGATCCAGCGCACCCCGCGCAGCCAGGTCGCGGCCACGAACCCGGCCAGGTCGGTGGTCGCGCCGCCGCCGACGCCGACTACGACGTCGGAGCGGGTGAAGCCGGACTGCCCGAGCGCCTTCCAGCAGTAGGCGGCGACCTCGGCGGTCTTGGCCTCCTCCGCGTTCGGCACCTGGATGGCGACGGCCTCGAAGCCCTGCTCGGCGAGGTCGGCGCGCAGCGCGTCCCCGGTGTCGGCCAGCGCCTCGGGGTGGATGACGGCGACCCGCTGGGCCTTCTCCCCCACCAACGCACCGAGCTCACCCAGGAGTTGACGTCCCACCAGGACCTCGTACGGCTCGCTGCCCGCGGTGCCGCCGACCTGGATGCGCGTCACTGCCTCGCTCATGCTTCCTTCAACTCCAGTGCGTCCAGCGCGTTCTGTGTGACTTCTTCGGGTGTACGGCCGTCGGTGGCCACGACCGCCGTGGCGATCGCCTCGTACAGATGGCGGCGGGCCTCCATCAGCTCGCGCCACTGCTTGCGCGGGTTGACCGCGAGCAGCGGGCGTGCGGTGTTCAGGCCGGTGCGCTTGACGGCCTCCTCGACGTCCATCGAGAGATAGACGACCCGGAGCCCGGCCAGCGCGGCGCGCGTGTCCTCGTCCAGGATCGCGCCGCCACCGAGCGCGAGGACACCCTCGTGCTCGGCCAGCGCCCGCAGGACGGCCTGCTTCTCGATCGCGCGGAAGGCGGCCTCGCCCTCGTCGACGAAGATCTCCGCGATCGCGCGGCCCTGCTCGGCGACGATGTCGTCGTCGGTGTCCCGGTAGCCCAGACCGAGCCGCCCGGCCAGCAGCTGCCCCACGGTGGACTTGCCCACCCCCATCGGACCGACGAGGACGACCACCGGGCTCATCGGATGGCCAGGTTCTCGAGGTAGGAGCGCACGTTGCGGCGGGTCTCGGGCACGCTGTCGCCGCCGAACTTCTCCGCCACCGCGTCCGCAAGCACCAGCGCCACCATCGCCTCGGCGACGATCCCGGCCGCCGGGACCGCGGACACGTCGGAGCGCTGGTGGTGGGCCTGCGCGGCCTCGCCAGTGGTCACGTCGACGGTCTGCAGAGCGCGCGGCACGGTCGCGATCGGCTTCATGGCCGCCCGCACCCGCAGCAGCTCACCCGTGGACAGGCCGCCCTCGGTACCGCCGGAACGGCCGGAGACCCGGCGGATGCCCTCCGGCGTGTTCACGATCTCGTCGTGCGCCTTCGACCCGGGTACCCGCGCCAGTTCGAACCCGTCACCGAGCTCGACACCCTTGATCGCCTGGATACCCATCAGCGCACCCGCGAGACGGGCGTCCAGCTTGCGGTCCCAGTGCACATGCGAGCCCAGGCCCACCGGCACGCCGTACGCCAGGATCTCCACCACACCGCCGAGGGTGTCGCCGTCCTTGTGGGCCTGGTCGACCTCGGCCACCATCGCCTTCGACGTGTCCGCGTCCAGACAGCGCAGCGGGTCGGCGTCCAGCCTCTCCACGTCGGCCGGGGTCGGGTACACGCCCTGCGGGGCCTTCACCGAGCACAGCTCGACGACATGGCTGACGATCTCGATGCCGGCCGTCTCCTTCAGGTACGACCGGGCCACCGCGCCCAGCGCCACCCGGGCCGCCGTCTCCCGTGCGGAGGCGCGCTCCAGGATCGGCCGGGCCTCGTCGAAGCCGTACTTCTGCATGCCCGCCAGGTCCGCGTGGCCCGGGCGGGGCCGGGTCAGCGGGGCGTTGCGCGCGAGCCCGGCCAGGATCTCCGGGTCGATGGGGTCGGCCGACATGACCTGTTCCCACTTCGGCCACTCGGTGTTGCCCACCATGATCGCGACCGGCGAACCCAGGGACAGACCGTGGCGGACACCGCCGAGGAAGGTGACCTGGTCCTGCTCGAACTTCATCCGGGCACCGCGGCCATAACCGAGCCGACGCCTCGCCAGGTGATCCGCCACCATCTCCGTGGTGATCGGCACACCGGCCGGAAGGCCCTCCAGCGTCGCCACGAGTGCGGGACCGTGGGACTCCCCCGCGGTCAGCCAGCGCAACCTGCTCAACGGTGCTCCTCAGTGCTCGCGCCCTGGTACTGCCCTGCTTACGCGCGTCCTCGCGTACGGCAACGGCGCGACCAGGTGCGCGGCCCCGGCCCGCCACCTCCGATCCTCCCACGTCCGGCGGCGAGGACCGGTCACCGGTCCAGCAGACGGACGTGGCCACCACCCGTGCCGAGCCCTTGAAGCCACTTGCCCGAGGGGCTCAGCGAGCCGCCAGCGCGTGCTCGCCCGCCTTGCGCATGGCTTCCACGGGCGCGGGCCGCAGGCCGGTCATCTGCTCGACCTGGAGCACCGCCTGGTGCACGAGCAGGTCGAGGCCGCTGACCACGGCCCCGCCGGTCATCGACCAGCGGGCCGCCAGCTCGGTCGGCCAGGGGTCGTAGAGCACGTCGAAGAGGGCCGCGGGACGCTCCGGGACCGCGTGGGCGAGCGCGTCCGTGGCCCCGGCGGGGGTGGTGGCGATCACCAGGGGGGCACCCAGGGCCTCGGCCGCGTCCGCCCAGTCGGCGGTGCGGACCTCGACGCCGAGACGCTCGCCCCACTGCCGCATCTCGGCGGCCCGGGCTGCGCTGCGCACATAGGCGACGACGTCGCCGGTGCAGATCCGCGCGAGCGCGGCCAGCGCGGAGGAGGCGGTGGCTCCGGCGCCGAGGATCGCCGCCGAGTCGACCTGTTCGATGCCCCGCTCCCTGAGGGCGGCGACCATCCCCGGGATGTCGGTGTTGTCGCCGAGGCGGCGGCCGTCCTCGGTGAACACGACCGTGTTGACCGCCTCCACCGAGGCGGCCGTCTCACTGATCCCGTCGAGCAGGGGGATGACCGCCCGCTTGAGCGGCATGGTCACCGACAGTCCGGCCCACTCCGGCCCGAGCCGCTCGACGAATCCGGGCAGCGCGGCCTCGTCGAGCTCGAACCGGTCGTACGACCAGCCCGTGAGCCCCAGCTCCTCGTAGGCGGCGCGGTGCAGCACCGGGGAGAGGGAGTGGGCGATGGGCTTGCCGAGGACGGCTGCCCGGCGGGCGTCAGTTGCCCGTGGCCTCATTGAACTTGTCCTTGAGCCTCAGGAATTCGTCGTGCGTCTTGGCGAATTCGGTCTTGTTCACACCGTCGGTCGCGACGAAGTAGTACCAGCCGTCATGCGTCGGATTCAGCGCCGCCTTCAGCGCGGTGACGCCCGGGTTGTCGATCGGACCGGGCGGCAGACCCTTGTTCGTGTACGTGTTGTACGGGTTCTTGTTGCTCTTGATCTCCGACTCGGTGATGTTGATGTTGCTCTGGCCCTTCAGGTAATTGAAGGTCGAGTCGAACTGGAGCAGACCGTACGTCTCGGGATTCGCGAGGTTGAGCCGGTTGTAGACCACTTCCGCCATCTTGCGGTAGTCGTCCTCGGTCTTACCCTCCGCCTGGACGAGGCTCGCGACCGTGATGACCTGCAGCGGGCCGTCCAGCTTGAGCGCCCTGGCCTTCGCCTCCAGGTCGTACTTGCCGTACGCCCCCGCGGCCTCGGTGACCATTTCCTTCAGCACCACCTCGGGCTTCATGCCCTTGGCAGCGGGATAGGTGCCCGGATAGAGGAAGCCTTCCAGCGGGTCCTTGATGTCCTTGTTGTCGTTCGCCCAGCTCGGCAGCCCGAGGCTCTTGTATTTCTCCTTGGCGATCTTCTTCGTGGCGCCGGGTTCGAGATCGAGTTTCTCGTCGATCGCCTTGTAGACAGCGACATTCCGCTGCCCCGGCTTGACCAGCACGTTGTTCTGGCTCTTCGGGTCGAGCATCATCACGACGGCGCTCTCGGCGGACATCTCCTTCTTCAGCAGATAGGCGCCGGCCTGGATCGTCTTCCCCTTGGGGTTCTGCTCCTGCGCGGACACGAAGGCGTCGACGCTCTTCACGACGCCCGCGTCCTTCAGCAGCCGGCCGATCGCGTACCCGCCCGCGCCCTTGGGGACCTGGACGGTGACCATCTCACTCGTCCCGTCCCCGGCATAGTCCGGAGCCGTGCCGAAACGATTTTGGTAGAACTGGTACCCGAAGTAGCCGACGGTGCCGATACCGCCGCCGAACACCAGCAGGACCACCAGACAGGCGCAGCCGCTCTTGCGCTTCTTGGTCCCTTTGCCGCCGCGGCCACGCCGGTCGCCACGACCGTCCACGGGCTCGTCGGAGTCGTCCTCGTCGTCACCGCCCGCGAAGAAGGCGTGTTCGCCCTGGTCGGGGCCCGGGTCCCAGTCGGTCTGCTGCGGCTCCGGTTCGGCGCGCCGACGGCTCGGCGGCTCCGGCGGCGGGTAGGCGTCCGGACTGCCGTAGTAGTCCTGCTGCTCGGCGCCGTACGCGGCCTGCTGACCGTAGGGGTCCGACGGGTCGGCCGGGTAGGGGGTCTGCGCCTGGGCGTCGGCCGCCCAGCCGTTGTTGTCGTACTGCGGCTGCTGCGGCTGGCCCTGATAGGCCTGCTGGTCGTACTGCTGCTGTCCGTACTGTTGCTGGTCGTACTGGTGGTTGTACTGCTGGTGCTGGTCGTACTGGCCGTCGTGCTGCTGCGGGTACTGCTGCTCCGCCTGACCATAGGCGGCCTGCTGGCCGTCGCCCCAGCCACCGTTGTCGTACTGCGGCTGCTGCGGCTGCTCCGGATAGTGCTGCGGCTGGCCGCCGTAGGGAGACTGCTGGCCCGCCTGGGCCTGCTGTCCACCCCATCCGTCGTCCCCGTACAACGGGTCCTCCGGATGCCACGGTTCGGAGCCTTGGCCCCGGCCATACTCAGTCATCGATCCCCTAGAGCCGCGAGGCGGCGGTCTCCCTCGTCCACGATCCGGCTACCGATCCGCCTCTTTCTGTGCGGTGACTGTTCGAATGTCGCCGCATCGCGCGGAACGTTACCGTATCGCGATCAGATGACCACTTCGACGCCCTCGCCGGGTGCTTTACCTGACACCCGTTCGGATTCCAGGGCCTGCTGGAGAATGATCACGGCCGCTGCCTGGTCGATGACCGATCTGCCCTTTTTGGATTTCACTCCGGATGCGCGGAGTCCCTGGCTGGCCGTCACGGTGGTCATCCGCTCGTCGACGAGCCTGACCGGTACGGGCGCGATCCCCCGGGCGAGCTCCTGGACGAAGCCGCGGACCTTCACGGCGGCCGGGCCCTCGCCCCCCTTGAGGGAACGAGGCAGACCGACGACGACCTCGATCGGTTCGTACTCCTCGACCAGCTGCTTCAGCCGGCGGTGGGCCGCCGGGACGTCCCGGCCCGGGACCGTCTCCACCGGGGTGGCGAGGATCCCGTCGGGGTCGCACGAGGCGACCCCGATGCGGGCGTCCCCGACGTCGATCGCGAGCCTGCGGCCTCGGCGCATTACTTGGCGGTCTCCGCGACCGTGCGCTCCACGGCGTCCACGGCCTCACCGATGGCGGCCGGGTTCTGGCCGCCGCCCTGGGCGACGTCCGGCTTGCCGCCACCGCCGCCGCCGAGGGTCTTCGCGGCGGTGCGGACCAGGTCACCGGCCTTGAGACCACGCTCGCGGGCGGCCTCGTTGGTGGCGATGACCGTCAGCGGCTTGCCGTTGTTGACCGTGAAGAGGGCGACGACGACGGCCCGGCCGCCCTGGATGCGGCCGCGCACGTCGAGGACCAGCTTGCGCAGGTCGTCCGGGGTCGTGCCGTCCGGGACCTGACCGGTGACGACGGCGATCCCGCGGACGTCCTTGGCGGACTCGGCGAGACCTGCCGCGGCCTGGAGCACCTTCTCCGCGCGGAACTTCTCGATCTCCTTCTCGGCGTCCTTCAGCTTGCCGAGCATGGCGGAGACCTTCTCCGGAAGCTCCTCCGGACGCCCCTTGATCAGCTCCTGGAGCTGGGCGACGACCGTGTGCTCACGGGCGAGGAAGTTGTAGGCGTCGACACCGACGAGCGCCTCGATACGGCGGACCCCGGAGCCGATGGACGACTCGCCCAGCAGCTTGACCAGGCCGAGCTGCGAGGTGTTGTGCACGTGGGTGCCGCCGCACAGCTCCTTGGAGAAGTCGCCGATGGTCACCACGCGGACCCGCTCGCCGTACTTCTCGCCGAACTCGGCGATGGCGCCCTGCTTCTTGGCCTCGTCGATGCCCATGACGTCGGCGCGGACGTCGAGGTCACGGGCGAGCACCTCGTTGATCTTCTGCTCGACGTCGGTCATCACGGCCGTGGGCACGGCGGACGGGGAGCCGAAGTCGAAGCGGAAGCGGCCGGGCTGGTTCTCGGAACCGGCCTGGGCGGCCGTGGGGCCGAGCGCGTCCCGCAGCGCCTGGTGGGTGAGGTGGGTGGCCGAGTGGGCGCGGGCGATGGCGGTACGGCGGCGGTTGTCGATGGCGGCGTGGGCCTTGGCTCCGACGGTCACCTCGCCGAACTGCACGACGCCCTTGTGGACGTAGACACCCGGGACCGGCTTCTGGCAGTCGCGGATCTCGATGACGGCACCGGAGTCGACCTTGATCCGGCCGGTGTCGCCGATCTGGCCGCCGCCCTCGGCGTAGAACGGGGTGCGGTCCAGGACGATCTCGACCTCGTCGCCCTCGGTGGCGGCCGGGGAGGAGGCGCCGTCGACGAGGATGCCGACGATCGTGGACTCGCTCTCGGTGTCCGAGTAGCCGAGGAACTCGGTCTCGCCCGCCTGGTCGGCGATCGCACGGTAGGCGCCCGCGCCGGCGTGGCCGGTCTTCTTGCCCTGGGCGTCGGCCTTGGCGCGCTCCCGCTGCTCCTTCATCAGGCGGCGGAAGCCGTCCTCGTCCACGGACAGGCCCTGTTCGGCGGCCATCTCCAGGGTGAGGTCGATCGGGAAGCCCCAGGTGTCGTGGAGCAGGAACGCCTTGTCGCCGGCGAGGACCTTGCCGCCGGCGGCCTTGGTCTCGGTGACGGCGGTGTCGAGGATGTTGGTGCCGGCCTTGAGCGTCTTGAGGAAGGCGTTCTCCTCGGCGACGGCGACCTTCTCGATGCGCTCGCGGTCGGTGACGAGCTCGGGGTACTGCTGGCCCATCATGGCGATCACGGTGTCGATCAGGTCGAGTACGACCGGACCGGTGGCGCCGAGCAGGCGCATGTTGCGGATGGCCCGGCGCATGATGCGGCGCAGGACGTAACCGCGGCCCTCGTTGCCCGGGGTGACACCGTCGCCGATGAGCATCACGGACGTGCGCATGTGGTCGGTGACCACGCGCAGGGAGACGTCCGAGTCGTGGGCGTCGCCGTACGCGACACCGGTGAGCTCGGTGGCCTTCTTGATGACGGCCATCGAGGTGTCGATCTCGTACATGTTCTGCACGCCCTGCAGGATCATCGCGAGGCGCTCGAGGCCGAGGCCGGTGTCGATGTTCTTGCTGGGGAGCTCGCCGAGGATCTCGAAGTTGTCCTTGCCGATGCCCTCGCCGCGCTCGTACTGCATGAAGACGAGGTTCCAGATCTCCACGTACCGCTCGTCGTTGACGGCGGGACCGCCCTCGACGCCGAACTCGGGGCCGCGGTCGTAGTTGATCTCGGAACAGGGGCCACAGGGTCCGGGGACACCCATGGACCAGTAGTTGTCCTTCATGCCGAGGCGCTGGATGCGCTCCTTCGGCACCCCGACGACCTCGTGCCAGATGCGCTCGGCCTCGTCGTCGTCCTTGTACACGGTGATCCAGAGCTTCTCCGGCTCCAGGCCGTAACCACCCTTGTCCTGGGGCGTGGTGAGCAGCTCCCAGGCGTACTTGATGGCGCCTTCCTTGAAGTAGTCGCCGAAGGAGAAGTTGCCGCACATCTGGAAGAAGGTGCCGTGCCGGGTGGTCTTGCCGACCTCTTCGATGTCGGGGGTGCGCACGCACTTCTGCACGCTGGTGGCGCGCGCCCACGGCGGCTTGACCTCACCGAGGAAGTACGGCTTGAAGGGCACCATGCCGGCGGGGACCAGGAGCAGAGTCGGGTCGTCCGCGATGAGCGACGCCGAAGGGACGACGGTGTGACCGCGCTCCTCGTAGAAGCTCAGCCAGCGGCGGCGAATCTCGGCCGACTCCATCAGTGGTCCTCATTCCGGTTGTGCGAATTCGTGGTGTGCGTGGTGTTCTCGATGGCGGCGATGCGCCTGGGTGCGGGCAGTTCGGGGCTCTCGCGAATGCCGAGCGCGTCCGTCAGCTCGGCCTCCCGCTGGGCCATGTTGTCGCGGACGTCGAGCGCGAAGCCGACCGCGCGGTCCTTGAGGCGGGCGCCCGTCTCGATCGCCTTGTTGGCCGCCGTGACGGCGAGGTTCTCGGGGGTCAGCTGCTTCAGCTTGCGATTGACCTTGGTGGTGGCCCAGACACCGGCGGCCACGCCCGAGCTGAACCAGAAAGTGCGGCGGAACATCCTGAACCTCAGTCCCTCTTCCCACGGCCCCGGGAAACCGCCCGACCCACGATCACGGTACGCCGGGGAGCCTTCACGGGCACATCGTCCTTGCGGCCGCCGAGGGCCCGGCGCACGCCGTAGCCGAAGGCCGCGACCTTGACCAGGGGGCCGCCGAAGGTGGAGGCCACGGTGGTGGACAGCGCGGAGGCGTTCGACGTGACCTCCTGGACGTCCGAGGCGATCGCGTCGACCCGCTCGATCTGGGTCTGCGCGGAGCGCACCGCGGTGGAGGCATCGGCCAGCAGCGGGACGGCCTGGTCGGTCACGTCCGCCACGAGTTTGGTGGTCGCCTTGAGCGTCTGGGCCAGCCTCGCCAGCGCGACGGCGAGGAAGGAGACCAGGATCGCCCAGAAGACGGCCACCAGGATCCCGGCAACCTCTCCACCGGACACTGTGTGCACCCGCTCCCTGAATACGTGCTGTCTATGGAAAAAGTCTCCGCCGAGCCTATCGCGCCGGGGACGGCGCTCCGCACCGGATATCTCCTCGCGGGCAGGCGAGTTGTCCACGGCGATTGTACGGAGTGCATACGCTTCAGTACGCTCCGTGCCCCATGCGTGACGGTGACGGGCCCCGGCGGGCTCGGCAAGTCCCGGCTCGCGGCCCGGGTGACGGGCGGCCGGTGCGCGCCGCCCGACGGCGTGTGGCTCGACCACGCGGCTGCCGCCCGAGACGCTTCCGAGTCACCTGACCGGACGTCAACTCCTGTTCGTAGCGGGCGCCGTGGGACGCCGGCCGCTGGCCGTCGCCGGTGAGCGGGTCCTCATGCCGGGCCCGCCGGGCGAGGGCGAGGCGGTGGAGCTGTTCCGGGAGCGGGCCGGGCGGCTGGGGGTGACCGCCGACGACGATCCGTACGTCCGGGAGCTGTGCGGGCGCCTGGAGGGCATCCCGTTGGCGATCGAGCCGGCCGCGGGCCGGCTGGGGGCGCTGTCTCCCGGGCAGCTGCTGGAGCGGCTGGACGACCGGTTCCGGCTGCTGACGAGCGGCGGCCGGGACGCGCTGCCCCGGCATCGGACGCTGCGCACGGCGATCGGCTGGAGCCATGAACTGTGCACGCCCGAGGAGCGGTTGCTGTGGTCGCGGCTCTCGGTGTTCGCGGGGCGGTTCGACCTGGAGGCCGCGGAGTACGTGTGCAGCGGCGGCGGTCTGCACTGCGACGACGTCCTCGACGTCCTGTCCGCGCTGCTCGCCCGGTCGGTGGTGGCCGGATGCTCGACACGGGCGTACGGCGCCGAGTGGCTGGAGGCGACGGGCGACGCGGTACGGCTGCGCAGGCGGGACCGCGACTGGTACGTGGGCCTGGCGACCTGGTGCGAGCTGGACTGGTTCTCCCCGCGCCAGAACGAGGTGGCCGCGCGCGTCGAGGCCGAGCTGCCGAACCTGCGCGGCGCCCTGGAGTACTGCCTGGGACGGCACTGGCTGGAGCGCAGCGTCGAACTGGAGCCGGGCCACGACCACACGCGTCTGAAGGCCCTGTGGGTGCTCTGCCATGTGGCGGTCCTCCAAGGTGACACCGTGCCCGCGCCGGCGGCGCTCCAGGAGATCGGCGAGCTCAACAGCAATGTGCTGATGGGGCAGGTCGAGCTGGCGATGGCACACGCCTTCCTGGGCGATCTGCCGGACGCGGTGCGAGGGTGCGAGGAGGTGCGCCGGGTGTGCGAGGACCACGGCGAGCGGTGGGCGCGGTCGTACGCGCTGTACGTCCTGGCGTACGCGGCCTGGAGCGAGGGGGACGCGGCATGCGCGCGTGAGCTGCTCACCGACTGTCTGACCTGCGCGCACGCCTTCCACGACCTGCTCGGTTCGGTCCTGTCGATCGAGCTCCTCGCCTTGGTCACGGTGACCGGGGGCGACGCGGCCGAGGCCGCCGTGCTCCAGGGTGCGGCGGCCTCGCTGTGGCCGTCGGTGGGGCTGCCCCTGTTCGGTTCGCCGCGGTGTCCCGGGCCCTGGGCCGCGCATGTCCGCTCGACGGGCTGCCGGCGCCGCGGGGCTCCGTGCGTGCGGCACCCGCGTGTGACCCCCGGCATGCAGCAACCCGCCGCCTCGCCCACCCGGAAGGGCGGGGAGACGGCGGGCTGAGGTGGTGCGGGTGCTACGGCCTGCCGGTGATCAGCGGGCGTAGTACTCGACGACGAGCTGCTCGTCGCAGATCACCGGGATCTCCTTGCGGTTCGGCTCGCGGTCCAGGCGGAAGGCCAGGGCGCGGAGGTTCACCTGGAGGTAGCGCGGGGTCTCGCCGTCGGGGGCGAAGCCACCCTCGCGGGCGATCGAGAAGAGGGTCTTCTCGCGGCTGCGCTCGCGGACCATCACGACGTCGTCGGGACGGACGCGGAAGGACGGCTTGTCGACCTTCTGACCGTTGACCTCGATGTGGCCGTGGACGACCATCTGGCGGGCCTGGTAGATCGTGCGGGCGATGCCCGAACGCAGGACCAGCGCGTCGAGACGACGCTCGAGCTCGATGATCAGGGCCTCACCGGTCTTGCCCTGAACCTTGGAGGCACGCTCGTAGGCGCGGACGAGCTGACGCTCGGACACGTCGTACTGCGCACGCAGACGCTGCTTCTCGAGCAGACGGACCTTGTAGTCCGAGTTCTGCTTGCGGCCGCGGCCGTGCTCACCCGGGGGGTAGGGACGGGCCTCGAAGTACTTGACGGCCTTCGGGGTCAGCGCGATGCCGAGGGCACGCGACTTCTTGACCTTGGGGCGGGGCTGGTTCGCCACAATCTCTCATTTCTCAGTGTTCGGCTCGTCAGAGTTATGGGAGGTCGCATCCGCAGCCGGGGAAACCCGCCGGGTCCGCGAGGGACCTGGTGGGCAGCCGCTCCCCTGGTCTGGGCACATACGTGCAGCACGCGAGTGGCCCACCGACCTTTCCCGTCGTACGACGGGCGGTGGTGGGCTGCCCGCGACACCATTCGAACGGTGCGCGACGCTCCTGGAACCCACTGGGGGTTCCGGCTGACCGTCCCGTTCTGACTGCACGGGACACAGCACTTCGAGGGATTCTACAGGGTGCTCAGGACCGCTTGCGACCGAGGTGCTTGCGGGTCCACTCCACGGCGTCCGCGTACCGGGCCTCGGCGCCGTGCCGGGTGGGTTCGTAGTACTCGCGGTCCTTGATGGCGTCCGGGGCGTACTGCTGCTCGGCGATCCCCTCGGGCAGGTCGTGCGGGTAGACGTACCCCTGCGCGTGCCCGAGCTTGGCGGCGCCCTTGTAGTGCCCGTCGCGCAGATGGGGCGGCACCGGTCCGGCGAGTCCCTTGCGCACGTCCTCCATGGCGGCGCCGATCGCCATGGTCGCGGCGTTGGACTTCGGGGCGAGAGCCAGGGCGATGGTGGCGTGGCTCAGGGTCAGCGCGGCCTCGGGGAAGCCGATCATCGCCACGGCCTGGGCGGCGGCGACGGCTATGGGCAGGGCGTTCGGGTCGGCGAGGCCGATGTCCTCGCTGGCGGAGATCATCAGGCGGCGGGCGATGAAGCGGGGGTCCTCGCCGGCCTCGATCATGCGGGCCAGGTAGTGCAGGGCCGCGTCCACGTCGGAGCCCCTGATGGACTTGATGAGGGCGCTGGCCACGTCGTAGTGCTGGTCGCCGTCGCGGTCGTACTTCACGGCCGCGCGGTCGACCGTCTCCTCCAGTGTGGTGAGGGAGATCTCCGGCTCGCCCTTGTCGAGGGCGGCACCGGCGGCAGCCTCCAGGGCGGTCAGGGCGCGGCGGGCGTCGCCGCCGGCGATCCGCAGGAGGTGGTCCTCGGTGTCCTCGGGGAGGGTGACGGCGTCCTTCAGGCCGCGCTCGTCGCTCAGCGCCCGCTTCAGGAGCCCTCTGACGTCGTCGTCGGTGAGGGGTTCGAGGGTCAGCAGCAGGGACCGGGACAGCAGCGGGGAGATGATCGAGAAGTACGGGTTCTCGGTGGTCGCCGCGATCAGGGTCACCCAGCGGTTCTCGACCGCGGGGAGCAGGGAGTCCTGCTGGGCCTTGCTGAAGCGGTGGATCTCGTCGAGGAAGAGGACGGTCTCCTTGCCGAAGCCGCCGGTGGCGCGGCGGGCACCGTCGATGACCGCGCGGACCTCCTTGACGCCGGCGGTGATCGCGGAGAGCTCCACGAAGCGCTTGTTGGTGGCCTTGGAGACGACGTACGCCAGGGTCGTCTTGCCGGTGCCGGGCGGGCCCCAGAGGATCACCGAGGAGGGTCCGGCGGGACCGCCGCTGCCCTCGCCGACCAGTCGGCGCAGTGGCGAGCCGGGCTTGAGCAGGTGCTGCTGGCCCACCACCTCGTCGAGGGTGCGCGGGCGCATCCGGACCGCCAGGGGACTGCCGGCCGGGTCCTTCTCCTGGCGCTCTTCCGCCGCGGCGGTGAACAGATCGGGCTCCACGTTCAAAACCCTATGTCACGCCACTGACAACGCCCGGGGCTCAGGCCCAGAGCTTGTCGCCCCAGCGGGTCAGGATCAGCATGACGATGACGCCGCAGTGGGTGACCGGCAGGACCCAGGTGAACTCGGAGAGGAAGCGCTTGAGCCAGCCCGGCGACGGCAGCAGGTCGTTGCGGACGTTGAACGAGGTGACGTACCAGAACATCGTGATCGTCGCGACCCAGGCCAGCGAGCACCAAAGGCACAGCGCGTTGATCCGGTACAGCGACTGGAACTGCAGCCAGGTGACGAAGACCACGCCGAAGAGCGTGCCGAAGTTGAAGGTGAGCCAGTACCAGCGCGGGAAGGTGGCGCGGGCCAGCAGGCTCATGCCGACGCAGATCACGATGCCGTAGGCGACCAGGCCCAGCATCGGGTTGGGGAACCCGAAGGCGGCGGCCTGCTTGCTCTCCATCACGCTGCCACAGGAGACGATCGGGTTCAGGGAGCAGCTCGGCGTGAACGTCTTGCCGCTGACCTTGCCCTCGAGGATCTTGAACTTGTCGATCGTGATGACCCACGCGGCGAGCAGTCCGGCGGCACCGGTGATCACCAGCAGCAGCGCGAAGGCACGGCTGCCGCCCAGCGTCCGGGGCGCGGCGCCGGCGCTCGCCGACGAGGGCTCGGGCTCCGTGGAGACGTCTTTCACTGTGGTCTTGCTCATCACGCCGATCCGTCTGCTTGAGAGTTGGACCTTCTTCGGGCAGGGGCCATTGTGCCGCACGCGGGGGCTTGTCCACCGTTCGGTGGACATAAGGAAGTACGCACGGTCGTCCCTGAGCGTTCGGTTCCGGCCGAGGCTCGAAGGCATGACCACACACGCGAACGAACTCGCGGTGGACGTTCGGGGGCTGCGCAAGCAGTACGGCGACGTGACCGCGGTCGACGGGATCGATCTCGGCATCCGCCGGGGCGAGGTCTTCGGCCTGCTCGGACCCAATGGCGCGGGCAAGAGCACCACGGTGGAGATCCTCCAGGGGAACCGGGACCGGGACGCGGGTGAGGTGTCCGTGCTCGGCTCGGACCCGGCTCACGGCACGCGCGCGTGGCGATCCCGTGTGGGAATCGTCTGGCAGGACGAATCCGCGCCCGCCGAGTTGACGGTCGCCGAGACCGTCCGGCATTTCGCCCGCTACTACCCGCGGCCCCGGGACCCCGATGAGGTCATCGGGCTGGTGGGTCTGGAGGCGAAGGCGGGCAGCCGGATCAAGGCCCTGTCGGGCGGTCAGCGCCGCCGTCTCGACGTGGCGCTCGGCGTGATCGGGGACCCGGAGCTGCTGCTCCTGGACGAGCCGACGACCGGGTTCGACCCGGCGGCCCGCCGCCAGTTCTGGGACCTGATCCGCAAGCTGTCCGTCGAGGGCACGACGATCCTGCTCACCACCCACTACCTGGAGGAGGCCGAGGCACTCGCCGACCGGCTGGCCGTCATCTCGCGGGGCCGGGTGGTCGCCGTGGACGAACCGGCCGCCCTGCGGGAGCGGTACGGCACCGCCGCCACCGTCGAGTGGACCGAACCGGACGGCACCCCGCGCGCGGAGCGCACCGACACCCCGACCGGGACGGTCGCCGCACTGATGCGCCGCTTCGACGGCGAGATCCCGGGGCTCCAGGTCAGCCGCCCCACGCTGGAGGACGTCTACCTCCGGCTCACCGGACAGGAGGACACCCGATGACCACGACCGCCGTACGCTCCCGCACAGATGACCGCGCGGTGAGGCTCCCCGGCGTCTGGGGGCTCGGGTTGCGCCGGGGCGCCCTGGAGATCAGGCAGTTCTTCCGTCAGCGCGACCAGGTGGTGTTCACCTTCGCCTTCCCGGTGGTCTTCCTGTTCCTGTTCGCGTCGATCTTCAGCGACGACGTGGAGGGGGCGGGCATCAAGGCCTCGCAGCTGTACGTCCCGGCGATGATGGCCGCCGGCATCATGTCGACGAGCTTCCAGTCGCTCGGCGTGTCGATCGCCGTCGAGCGGGACGAGAAGGTGCTGCGCCGGCTGCGCGGGACCCCGATGCCGCCGGCGGCGTACTTCCTCGGGAAGATATGGCTGGTTCTGGTCACCGGCGTGCTGGAGACGGCGATCCTGCTGATCGTCGGCACCACGTTGTACGACGTCGACCTGCCGTCGGACACCGGCCGGTGGTTCGCCTTCGCCTGGATCTTCGCGCTCGGGCTCACGGCGTGCACGCTGCTCGGCATCGCGATCAGTTCGGTGCCCAAGTCCGGCAAGAGCGCGAGCTCCGTGGTCGTCCTGCCCTTCCTGGTCCTGCAGTTCATCTCCGGCGTGTACATCGCGATCGGCACGATCCCCGACTGGATGCTGAACATCGGCGCGCTGTTCCCGCTGAAGTGGATGTGCCAGGGGCTGCGCGGGGTGTTCCTGCCGGACTCGGCTCAGGTCCTGGAGCAGGCGGGCGACTGGGAGTTCGGCCGTATCGCCCTGGTGCTGGGGGCGTGGTGCGTCGGAGGATTGCTGCTGTGTCTGCTGACCTTTCGGTGGAAGAACCGGCGCGACGGGTGAAGGACTCGGCAGGGGCGGCCGGCGCCTACAGCTGGGACCGCTCGTTCCGCCTGTGGGACACCTACTTCGCCCTCATCTGGCTGGCCACCCTGGCGTTCGTGCTCGGCGCGGACCGCCCGGGGTGGCCGGTCCGCGTCACCGCGGCGGCGCTGCTGGTGCCGCTGATCCCGCTGTTCGTGTGGATGGGACGCCCGCTGCTGAGGGGAGATCCGCCCCCGGAGCGCCAGGCCCTCGGTTATCTCGTGGTGATGATCGCCCTGTTCCTGCCCTCGGCGATCCTGGTCGGCGAGACCCGGCTGATGACCTTCGCGCTCATTCCTCAGTGCTTCATGACGCTGCGGATGCGGTGGGCGACCACCATGGTGGCCGTCATCAGCCTTGCGCCGGTGGTGGGCTGGGCGCTGCTGTGGTGGCCGAGCGACCAGGACGTCTTCTTCAACGGGCTGTTCGCCGTGGTCACCCTCATCTTCTCGGTGGCCCTGGGCAGTTGGATCATCCGGATCATCGAGCAGAGCCAGGACCGTGCGGCTCTGATCGCCGAGTTGGACGCGAGCCGGCACGAGGTGTCCCGGCTGTCGGCGGCGCACGGGGCGCAGGCCGAGCGGGAGCGGATGGCCCGGGAGATCCACGACACCCTCGCGCAGGGGTTCACCAGCGTGCTGATGCTGATCCAGGCCGTCGAGGCCGAGCTCGACCACGATGTGCCGCAGGCCCGCCGCCACCTGGCCCTGATGGACGAGACGGCCCGGCTGAACCTTGCCGAGGCACGGGCCCTGGTGGCCGACGGCACCCCCGCCGACCTGGACGGCTCCTCGCTGCCGGACGCGCTGGGCCGGCTGGCGGACCGCCACGCGGCGAGGCTCGAGGTGACCGGCGCCGTCCGCCCGCTGCCCGCGGGGCCCGAGGTCGTCGCCCTGCGCTCGTGCCAGGAGGCGCTCACGAACTGCCGTAAGCACGCGGGCGGTTCGGCGGTGGTGGGGATCGGACTCACCTACGCCGACGCGAGCCTCACGCTGTCCGTACGGGACGACGGTCACGGCTTCGACCCGGCGGCCGTCCACGACGGCTACGGCTTGGCGGGGCTGCGTGCCCGCGCCGCCGAGGTCGGCGGGACGGTCCGGGTGGACAGCGCGCCCGGCGGCGGCACCACGGTCACCGTCCGCCTGCCCGTACCGCCCCGGAGGAGCAGTTCATGATCCGGATCATCCTGGCCGACGACCACCCCGTCGTACGGGAGGGCCTGCGGGCCATGCTGACCGCGGAACCGGACCTGGAGGTGATCGCGGACGCGTCCAGCGGGCCGCAGGCGGAGGCGCTGGCGGCCGAACTGCGGCCCGACATCGTGCTGATGGACCTGCGGATGCCGGGCGGCTCGGGCGTGGAGTCGATCGAACGGATGACCCGGGCGGGGCTTGCCTGCCGGGTGATCGTCCTGACGACGTACGAGACGGACCGGGACATCCTGCGGGCCGTGGAGGCGGGCGCGGCGGGCTATCTCCTCAAGGACCTGCCCCGGGCCGAACTGGCCGAGTCCGTACGGGCCGCCGCACGCGGCGAGACGGTCCTGGCCCCGACGGTCGCGGCCCGGCTGGTCGACCAGCTGCGCACCAGACCGGAACGGCCGCGGCTCTCCGAGCGTGAGACGGCGGTCCTGCGGCTGGTCGCGGAGGGCTGCACGAACGCGGAGATCGGCCGCAGGCTGTACATCGGCGAGTCCACGGTGAAGACCCATCTCCTGCGGGCCTTCGGCAAGCTGGGAGTCGACGACCGGACGGCCGCGGTGACGAGTGCGATGCGGTACGGACTCCTCGACCAGTGAGGCGGGTCCCGTCAGGTGCCGTCGACGCGGTCGAGCAACTCCCGGGCCTCGGCGGTGCGGTAGTGCCCGGGGCCGAAGGTGGCCACGCACGCGTCGTGGGCGGCCGCGGCCCGGCTGCGGGCCTCGGCGGCGCGGCCCAGTCCCAGGAGGGCACCGGCCAGGGCCAGTTCGACGGCACCGGTCTCCGTGCGGCGCGCCTGTGCGGGCAGGCGCCGGTTCAGTTCGTCGGCCCGCCGCGCCTCGGTGAACGCCTCCTCGTGACGGCCCTGTCCGTTGAGGCTGCGCGCCAGACCGAGCCGCAGTGTCAGGGCGAACCGGTCGGCGGTGCGATGGGCGGCGAGCGCCTCGCGGGCGAGGCGTTCGGCCTCCGGGTGGCGGCCCTGCGCGTTGAGGGCATAGATCTGCCCGTTGCGGGCGGCCGCCGTCATGCGCTGCCGCTCCGGTCCTCTGACCCGGACCGCGGCCCGGGCGACGGCCGCGCACTCCGTCTCGCACTCGGCGTGCCGGCCGAGCACGGTCAGCGTCTGGGCCCGGTTGCAGCGCAGCATCAGCGTCTGCGGGTGCTCGGCGCCGAACTGCCTGCCGAAGAGCGGCAGCAGTGTGTCGTACTCGGCGAGGGCCTCCGCATGGCGGCCCTGGGCGCCCGCCGCCAGTGCGGCGAGGGACAGGGCCGGCGGTGCGTCCTCGGGGTGGCCCGCGGCCACGGCACGGGCCACCGCCTCCGCCTCGGCGTACCGCCCGGCCTGCACGAGGGCGACGACGGGGGCCAAGGTCGGTCTCGGTGTGCTCACGTCGTCTCGGCTCCGCGCCCGGAAGATTCTCATGCGCGGAGCCTACGAACCTGCCCCCCCCGGTCTCGCTAACCGAGCCTGGACTCCAGCTCGGCCACGATCTCGTTGACCCCGATCGCCGACTGCTCCCCGGACTCCATGTCCTTGAGCTGTACGACGCCTTCGGCGAGGTCGCGTTCACCGGCGACGATCGTGTAGCGGGCGCCGCTGCGGTTGGCGCTCTTCATGGCGCCCTTGAGGCCCTTGGCGCCGTAGGAGAAGTCCGCCGCGATGCCCACCTTGCGGAGCTCGGTGACCTTGGCGAACAGGATCCGGCGGGCCTCCTCCCCCAGCGGGACCGCGAACACACTGGTCGTGGAAGGGAGTTCGAGCTCGACGCCCTCCGCCTCCAGGGCCAGGACCGTGCGGTCGACGCCGAGCGCCCAGCCCACGGACGGCAGCGCGGGGCCGCCGATCATCTCCGAGAGACCGTCGTAGCGGCCGCCGCCGCCCACCGCGGACTGGGAGCCCAGGCCGTCGTGGACGAACTCGAAGGTCGTACGCGTGTAGTAGTCGAGGCCGCGCACCAGCTTCGGGTCGTCCTCGAAGGCCACGCCCGCCGCGGTGATCAGCTCACGGACCTCCTCGTGGTACGCCTTGCAGGCGTCGCAGAGGTAGTCGCGCAGCAGCGGGGCGTCCCCGAGCTGCTTCTGGACGTCCGGGCGCTTGTCGTCGAGGACGCGCAGCGGGTTGATCTCCGCGCGGCGCAGGGTCTCCTCGTCGAGGTCGAGGCCCCGCAGGAAGGTCTGCAGCGCCTCCCGGTACACCGGCCGGCACTCCTTGTCGCCCAGGCTGTTGAGCAGGATGCGGAAGTTCCTCAGGCCCAGCGAGCGGTACGCCTGGTCGGCCAGGATGATCAGCTCGGCGTCGAGCGCCGGGTCCTCCGCGCCGATCGCCTCGGCGCCGACCTGCGAGAAGTGCCGGTACCGGCCCTTCTGGGGGCGCTCGTAGCGGTAGTACGAGCCGGAGTACCAGAGCTTGACCGGCAGGTTGCCCGCCTTGTGCAGGTTCGCCTCCAGCGCAGCGCGCAGCACGGAGGCGGTGCCCTCGGGGCGCAGGGCGAGCTTGTCGCCGCCCTTGGTCTCGAAGGCGTACATCTCCTTGGTGACGATGTCGGTGGACTCACCGACGCCGCGCGCGAACAGCTCGACGCTCTCGAAGCCGGGCGTCTCGATGTAGCCGTAGCCGGAGGTGCGCAGCGGTGCGGCGATCGCCTCGCGGACGGCCAGGTACCTGGCGCTGTCCGGCGGGATCAGGTCGTACGTGCCCTTGGGGGCCTGAAAGGTGCTCACGAAGTCTCTCGTCACATTCCTCGTCGGGGAGCCTCTGAAGCTCCCTGGCCGGCGGCCACTTCCCGCAGGTACGGGTTGGTGGCGCGCTCCTGGCCGATGGTCGTCTGGGGGCCGTGGCCGGACAGCACCACGGTCGAGTCGTCGAGCGGCAGGCACACGCGCGCCAGCGAGTCGAGCATCTCGGCCATGTCACCGCCGGGCAGGTCGGTGCGTCCGATGGAGCCGGCGAAGAGCAGATCCCCGGAGAAGAACACGGAAGGGATCTCCGCGGTCTCGGGCATCTGGAAGGTCACCGACCCCTTGGTATGGCCGGGCGCGTGCGCGACGGTCAGTTCCAGGCCCGCCAGCTCCAGCTTCACGCCGTCGGTCAGCACCCGGACGTCGTCCGGCTCGCCCACGGTGATCTCGCCCATCAGCGGCATGCCGATCGACCGGCCGAGACCCATCGACGGGTCGTTCATCATGTACCGGTCCTCGGGGTGGATCCAGGCCGGCACGTCGTGCGCGCCGCACACCGGGACGACCGAGGCCACATGATCGATGTGGCCGTGGGTGAGGACGACGGCGACGGGCTTGAGCCGATGCTTCTTCAGCGCCTCTTCGACTCCCTCGGCGGCCTGGTGGCCCGGGTCGATGATCACGCACTCCTCACCGGCGGCGGGGGCGACGAGATAACAGTTCGTCCCCCAGGCCCCGGCGGGGAACCCGGCAATGAGCACGATCGTCCTCGGTTTGTGTGGGTACGGGCGGTCTTCCGGGCGGCTGCCCCAGTGGTCAGAGCCTACCGGCGCTGCCGATTCCTCAGCGAACCCATATACGGTACGGGGCACACGCAGGCGGTCGGCTCATAGGACGCACGCGTACCGGTCGGCGTACGAGACGCATGAGGAGAGAACCCCGTGGTCACCCAGGAACAGCGGAAGCGGCAGCTCGCGCGGGAGAAGTTCTTGCGGCAGCAGCAGCGGCGCACGGAGGCGCGACGCAAGGCCCGTCTGCGCAACTCCGTGATCGGGTCGGTGCTCGGCGTGGTCCTGGTGGGCAGCCTGGCGCTCTACACGTCCGGGGTCATGAAGGACGACGACAAGGCCAACGCGAGCGCGGAGGCCACCCCGAGCGCCGGGGCGACCAGCAAGGCGCCGGACCCGTGCGAGAAGCCCGCGCCCGGCAAGGTCGAGAAGGAGACCTGGAAGAAGGAGCCGGCGCTGTCCATCGACAAGTCGGCGAAGTACACCCTTGACCTGGCGACGACCTGCGGCAAGATCGACATCGCGCTGAAGGCGTCGGCGGCCCCGCACACCGTGAACTCGTTCGACTTCCTCGCGAACAAGGGCTTCTTCGACCACACCAAGTGCCACCGGCTCACGACCAACGGCATCTACGTCCTGCAGTGCGGCGACCCGACGGGCACCGGCAGCGGCGGGCCGGGCTACACCATCCCGGACGAGAACCTGAAGGACAAGAGCCTCAAGTCCAACACCTACCCGGCGGGCACCGTCGCGATGGCGAACACCGGGCAGGCGCACACTGGAGGCAGCCAGTTCTTCCTGGTCTACCAGGACAGCCAGCTGCCCCCGAGCTACACCCCGTTCGGGACCATCTCGGAATCCGGTATGAAGGTGCTGAAGAAGATCGCCGCGGCCGGTGAGAGCACCGGAGCGGGCGACGGCGCGCCGAACGCGACCGTCGTGATCAACAAGGCGACCGTCACCAAATCCTGACCGCCAACTGCGTAATTTCGGTCGCGCGGGATGCGGACAGGCCACCCGCCGGTCGCCTATGTTGGCCGTGACGAAACTGTGGACGATGCCCGGGGGCGAGGAAGCCTCCCGCAGGCATCATGTGGAGGAGGCGCTGTGAGCAGCGACCCGTGGGGCCGCGTCGACGAGACGGGGACCGTGTACGTGCGTACGGCCGACGGCGAGCAGGTCGTCGGTTCCTGGCAGGCCGGCTCCCCCGACGAAGCCCTGGCCTACTTCGAGCGCAAGTACGAGGGCCTGGTTGTCGAGATCGGCCTCCTCGAGAAGCGGGTGAAGACCACCGACCTGTCGGCGAAGGACGCCACTGCGGCCATCGACCACATCCGCGAGCAGGTCGACGCGCATCACGCGGTCGGCGACCTGGACGCGCTCAAGGTGCGGCTGGACAAGCTCGTGGAGACCGTCGACAAGCGCCGCGAGGAGCGCAAGCAGCAGCGCGCGAAGCAGTCCGACGAGGCCCGGCACGCCAAGGAGGCGCTGGTCGTCGAGGCGGAGGAGCTGGCCCAGTCCGACCAGTGGCGGGCCGCCGGTGAGCGGCTGCGCGCGCTGGTGGACACCTGGAAGGGTCTGCCGCGCCTGGACCGCAAGTCGGACGACGAGCTGTGGCACCGCTTCTCGCACGCCCGCTCGGCGTTCTCCAAGCGGCGCAAGGCCCACTTCGCGTCGCTGGACGCGCAGCGCGAGGAGGCCCGCAGGACCAAGGAGCGGCTGGTCGGCGAGGCCGAGGCGCTGTCCGGGTCGACGGACTGGGGTCCCACGGCCGCGCGCTACCGCGAGCTGATGGCCGAGTGGAAGGCTGCGGGCCGCGCCCAGCGCGAGCACGAGGACGACCTGTGGAACCGCTTCCGCGGCGCCCAGGACGTGTTCTTCGCCGCCCGCAGCTCGGTCTTCGCCGAGCGGGACGCCGAGCAGACGGAGAACCTCAAGCTGAAGGAGGAGCTGGCCGAGGAGGCCGAGAAGCTCCTGCCGATCGGCGACCTGAAGAGCGCCCGCGCCGCCTTCCGGGCGATCAACGAGCGCTGGGAGGCCATCGGCCACGTCCCGCGGGACGCCCGGCCGAAGGTCGAGGGCCGGATGCACGCCGTCGAGCGGGCCCTGCAGGAGGCCGAGGAGACCGAGTGGCGCCGGACGAACCCGGAGGCACGCGCGCGTGCCGCGGGTCTGACCGGCCAGCTCCAGGCCGCCGTCGACAAGCTCAGGGGCCAGATCGACCAGGCGCGCGCTCAGGGCAACAACGCCAGGGCCGACAAGCTGGAGCGCGAGCTGGAGGGCCGCCAGGCGCTCCTGGACCAGGCGCTCAAGGGCCTGCAGGAGTTCGGCGGCTAGAAGGCCGTACATGCGAAAGGGCCCCGGGAAACCGGGGCCCTTTCGCATGTCGTCCGTGTGTCTTCTACGACCGGCTGCGCGCCGAGGTCACGCGGTACACGTCGTACACGCCCTCGACTCCCCTGACCGCCTTCAGGACGTGACCGAGGTGCTTCGGGTCGCCCATCTCGAAGGTGAAGCGGGAGGTGGCGACGCGGTCGCGGGAGGTCTGGACGGCCGCGGAGAGGATGTTGACGTGCTGGTCGGACAGGACGCGGGTGACGTCGGAGAGGAGCCGGGAGCGGTCCAGGGCCTCGACCTGGATGGCGACCAGGAAGACCGAGGACTGGGTGGGCGCCCACTCGACTTCCAGGATCCGCTCGGGCTCGCGGGACAGTGACTCCACGTTCACGCAGTCACTGCGGTGAACCGATACGCCACTACCCCGGGTGACGAAACCGATGATCGGGTCGCCCGGGACGGGGGTGCAGCAGCGGGCCAGCTTGACCCACACGTCGTCGACGCCCTTGACGACGACGCCCGGGTCGGCGTTGGAGCGCCGCTTGCGGCCACGGCCGCGGCTCGGCGGGACCGACTCGTCGATCTCCTCGGTGGCCGCCTCCTCGCCACCGAGCGCGGAGACGAGTTTCTGCACGATGTTCTGCGCGGAGACATGTCCCTCGCCGATCGCCGCGTACAGGGCGGAGATGTCGGAGTACCGCATTTCGTGCGCCAGCGTGACGAGGGAGTCGCCGGTGAGGATGCGCTGGATCGGCAGGTTCTGCTTGCGCATCGCGCGGACGATGGCGTCCTTGCCCTGCTCGATCGCCTCGTCGCGGCGCTCCTTGGAGAACCAGGCGCGGATCTTGTTGCGGGCCCGCGGCGACTTCACGAAGTTCAGCCAGTCCCGGGACGGGCCGGCCCCGGGCGCCTTGGACGTGAAGACCTCGACGAGGTCGCCGTTGTCGAGGGTCGACTCCAGGGGTACGAGACGGCCGTTGACGCGGGCTCCTATGGTGCGGTGGCCCACCTCGGTGTGCACCGCGTAGGAGAAGTCCACCGGGGTGGCGCCGGCCGGCAGCGCTATGACGTCGCCCTTGGGGGTGAAGACGAAGACCTCGTTGCGGGAGAGGTCGAAGCGCAGGGACTCCAGGAACTCGCCGGGGTCCTCGGTCTCCTTCTGCCAGTCCAGGAGCTGGCGCAGCCACGCCATGTCGTTGAGGTGGTCGTCCTTGCCGGTGGTCCTCGGCTGGTCCGAGCGGACCTTGGAGGTGCCGGCGACGGCCTCCTGCTTGTACTTCCAGTGCGCGGCGATGCCGTACTCGGCGCGGCGGTGCATGTCGAACGTGCGGATCTGGAGCTCGACCGGCTTGCCGTTCGGCCCGATGACCGTGGTGTGCAGCGACTGGTACATGTTGAACTTGGGCATCGCGATGTAGTCCTTGAACCGGCCGGGGACCGGGTTCCATCGCGCGTGCACGGTGCCGAGGGCGGCGTAGCAGTCGCGGACGGTGTCGACCAGGACTCGGATGCCGACCAGGTCGTAGATCTCCGCGAAGTCGCGGCCGCGGACGATCATCTTCTGGTAGACGCTGTAGTAGTGCTTCGGGCGGCCGGTGACGGTGGCCTTGATCCGGGCCGCGCGCAGGTCGGACTGCACCTCGTCGGTCACTATGGCCAGGTACTCGTCACGCTTGGGCGCCCGCTCGGCCACCAGCCGTACGATCTCGTCGTACATCTTGGGGTAGAGGATCGCGAAGGCGAGGTCCTCCAGCTCCCACTTGATGGTGTTCATGCCGAGGCGGTGGGCGAGCGGCGCGTAGATCTCCAGCGTCTCGCGCGCCTTCTTCTCCTGCTTCTCGCGCTTGAGGTAGCGCATGGTGCGCATGTTGTGCAGGCGGTCGGCGAGCTTGATGACAAGGACGCGGGGGTCCTTGGCCATCGCCACGACCATCTTGCGCACGGTCTCGGCCTGCGCGGCCTCGCCGAACTTGACCTTGTCCAGCTTGGTGACGCCGTCGACGAGCAGGGCGACCGAGTCGCCGAAGTCGCGGCGGAGCTGGTCGAGGCCGTACTCGGTGTCCTCGACGGTGTCGTGCAGCAGGCCCGCCATCAGGGTCGCCGGGTCCATGCCGAGCTCGGCGAGGATCGTGGTCACGGCGAGGGGGTGGGTGATGTACGGGTCGCCGCTCTTGCGCTTCTGGCCGCGGTGCCAGCGTTCGGCGACCTGGTAGGCCTTCTCGATCTGCCGCAGCGTCGCGGTCTCGATCTTCGGGTCGTTGCTGCGCACTATCCGCAGCAGGGGCTCCAGGACCGGGTTGTACGGGTTGGAGCGCTGCACGCCGAGGCGGGCCAGGCGGGCGCGGACGCGGTTGGAGGAGCCGGTGCGGGCGGGCTGGCCCGTGTTCGAGCGGGCCGCGGGGGCCGGCTGCGCGGGGTTCTCGGCCGGGGCCGGCTTGGGCCGGGTCGACTCGGCGGGCTTGTCGACGGGCGCGGACTGGGCGTGCTCGACCGGCCCGCGGGCGTCGTTCGTCACGCTCTTCGCGTCCGGCGCGGGCTTCGCCGCGGGTGCCGAGGCGGGCTCGGGCTTGGCGGCGGTCAGTGGCTGGGCCTCGTCTGGCAAGAGGACTCCTCGTGCGCGATCCGGGTCCCCAGGTCAGGCTCCGGAGAACCCATGGTAGCGATCCTGCGCCCCGGGATCGCCTCCAGTCCGATGTGAGGGACGTCTACCTCTGGAGCACAAGGGGTGCCCCTCGGCATTCCGGCGGGGGGAGCGCCCTGCCCGCTCATGGGAAACGGCCGTCCCGGTGTTCCGGAACGGCCGTTTCAAGGGCGATGGCGTCGGCGGTCAGACCACCAGCAGCGCTTCCAGCGGAGCCCCCGCCAGCGCCGGCTCCAGGCGGGTCCGGCCGTTCAGGAAGCCCAGTTCCATCAGGACCGCGAGGCCCGCGACCTCCGCGCCCGCGCGGCGGATCAGCTCGATGGACGCCTCGGCCGTGCCTCCCGTGGCCAGGACGTCGTCGACGATCAGGACGCGGTCACCGGCGGACAGGTCCTCCGCGTGCACCTCGATCTCCGCCGAGCCGTACTCCAGGTCGTACGCCTGACTGAGGGTCGCCCCGGGGAGCTTGCCCGCCTTGCGTACGGGGATGAAGCCGAGGCCGGCGCGGACGGCGACCGGGGCGCCGAGGATGAAGCCCCGGGCCTCCAGACCGACGACCTTGGTGGCCCCGGTGTCCGCGGCGACCGCGGCCAGCGCGTCGGTGAGCGCCGTGAACGCCGCCGGGTCCGCCAGGAGCGGGGTGATGTCCTTGAACATCACACCCGGCTCCGGGTAGTCGGCCACATCGCGGATACGGCTGAGCAGCAGCTCCTTGACGTCGGTCATCGGCGCTTCCCCGAGGGACGGCCACGGCCGCGGCCGCGGGACGCGGGCTGGGTGCGCGGACCGACGACCGCGTGGGCGGTGTCGTCCTCCGGCTCACCGTCGTCCAGGTACTCGCCCCGGCTCTCGGCGACTTCGTCCTCGGCGGAGGCCTGCGCGCGCTTGGCCAGGACCCGCTTCTTGAGGGCCTTCATCGCCGGCTCGCGCTCCTTGAGGTCGGCGACGAGCGGGGTGGCGATGAAGATCGAGGAGTACGCACCGGCGGCGAGACCGACGAACAGCGACAGGGAGATGTCGTTGAGCGTGCCCGCGCCGAGGAAGCCGCCACCGATGAACAGCAGGCCCGCCACCGGAAGCAGCGCGACCACCGTGGTGTTGATCGAGCGGACCAGCGTGCCGTTGATCGAGCGGTTGGCGATGTCGCTGTAGGTCCAGCGGTTCTGCTTGGTGATGTCCTTCGTCTGCTCCTTGAGGGAGTCGAAGACGACCACCGTGTCGTAGAGCGAGTAACCGAGGATGGTCAGCAGACCGATCACCGTGCCCGGCGTGACCTCGAAGCCGACGAGGGCGTAGATGCCGACGGTGATGGTGATGTCGTGGATCAGGGCGACGAGCGCCGCGATGGCCATGCGCCACTCGAAGGCGATCGCCAGATAGATCACGACGAGGACCATGAAGATCGCCAGACCCTGCCAGGCCTTGTTGGCGATCTGGTCGCCCCAGCTGGGTCCGACCAGGTCGGCGGCGATGGTCTCCGGGTCGACCTTGAAGTCCTTGGCCAGGTCGTTCTTGATCTGGTCGGACTGCTCGGTGTCCATGCCGGCGATCTGGATGCGCAGCGTGCCGTTGCCGAGCTTCTGGACGACGGCGTCGTGGCCGGAGGCCTCCTTCGCGTAGTCCTCGGCCTGGGAGACCGAGACGCTGGTCTTCTCGGTGGTGAAGACCGCGCCGCCCTGGAAGTCGATGCCCATGTTGAGGCCGCGTACCGCGAGGCCGAGGATCGCCGTGATGGTGATCAGGATCGAGATGCCGTACCAGAGCTTGCGGTGACCGATGAAGTCGTAGCTGATCTCGCCACGGTGCAGTCGGGCGCCGAGGTTGCCGAGTTTCGACATGCTCACGCCTCCTTCGTGTGGGCGGGGGCGGGAGCGGGGCGGCGGGTGCGGCGCAGCGGCGGCTTGGCACCCAGGCTCTTCGGGTCGAGGCCGGACCACTTGCTGCCGCTCGCGAAGAACTTCCGGCGGGCCAGCAGCGTCATCAGCGGCTTGGTGAAGAAGAAGACCACGACCACGTCGAGCACGGTGGTCAGACCGAGCGTGAACGCGAAGCCCTGGACCTTGCCGACGGTCACGATGAACAGCACCGCGGCGGCGAGGAACGACACGAAGTCGGAGACCAGGATGGTGCGCCGGGCACGCGGCCAGGCCCGCTCGACGGCGGGGCGCAGCGAGCGGCCCTCGCGGATCTCGTCCCTTATGCGTTCGAAGTACACGATGAACGAGTCCGCGGTGATACCGATCGCGACGATGGCACCGCACACGGCCGGCAGGTTCAGCGCGAAGCCGATGGCCGGGCCGAGCAGCGCCATGAGCACATAGGTGAGGATGCCGGAGACCAGCAGCGAGGCCATCGCGACGAGCGACAGGCCCCGGTAGTAGGCCACCAGGTAGATCACGACCAGCAGGAGGCCGATGGCACCGGCGAGGAGGCCGGCGTGCAGCTGGTCACCGCCGAGCGCGGCGGTCACCGTGGTGACGGTGGCCTCCTTGAAGGAGAGCGGGAGAGCGCCGTACGACAGCATGTTGGCGAGGTTCTGGGCCTCGTCCTGCGTGAAGCTGCCGGAGATCTGGGCGTTGCCGCCGGTGATCGCGGAGCTGACGTAGGGGCTGGAGACGACCTCGCCGTCGAGGACGATGCCGAACTCGTTCTGCGGCGACGGGTTCTTCGCGAGCTGGCCCGTGACGTCCGCGAACTTCTTGGCGCCCTTGCCGTTGAAGGTCATGGTGACCTGCCAGCCGGCGGCGGTCTGGGTGTCGAAGACCGCCTGGGCCTTCTTGACCTCGGTGCCGTCGACGGCGGCCGGGCCGAGCAGGTACTTGTACCAGACGCCGGAGCTCTCGCCGCAGCCGAGCGTGGTCTCGCCCGGCTTGGCGCCCTCGCCCGCCTTGGTGCGCTGCGCCTTCTTGGAGCAGTCCAGGGCGGCGTACTGGGCCTGGAGCTTGGCCTGGGCGGCGGAGGGAGCGCTGCTCGCGGGGGCCGACGGGGAGGCGGAACTCGACGCGCTCGCGGACGCCGACGGCGTGGAGTCGGCCTTCAGCGCGTCGGTGACGGCGCGGCCCTGCGAGGTGGCGGAGGCCGACGGGGAGGACGACGAGGTCGCCTTCTCGCCCGTGGAACCGGACTTGCTCGCGGAGGGGCTCGGCGAGGCTTTCGAGGAGCCGCTGGCGGACGGGCTCGGCGAGGTGGCCGCGGCGCTGCCGGTGGCGTCCTGGGCCAGGACCGGACGGAAGTACAGCTTGGCGGTGGTGCCGACCTGTTCGCGGGCCTCCTTGGAGTTGGTGCCCTTGGGGATGTTCACGATGATGTTGCGATCACCCTGGGTCTGCACCTCCGCCTCGGAGACGCCCAGGCCGTTGACACGGCGGTTCATGATGTCGACCGCGGTGTCCATGTTGGCCTTGTTGATCGCCGACCCCTGGTCGGCCTTGGCCTCCAGCGTGATGCTGGTGCCTCCGGCAAGGTCGATGCCGAGGCGCGGGGTGGTGTGTCCGGAGAGGAACATTCCACCGGTGAGCGCCACGATGGCGATCAGGATCAGGGCCAGCGTGCGCCCTGGCTTGCTCTGGGCACTCGCGCTCCGGCCCCTTTTGGGTGCTGCCACCTTCTCGTACTCCCTCTCGGGCCGCTCTCGCGCCGGATCGGCGGGCGGGCGGCCATGACTGGTGTCGGGATCCCGTGCGAGCCGCGCAGGTCCGGGGCGCGCGGAGCTGGTCCGCGCGCCCCGGAGTGCGACTACTTTGCGCCGGTGTCGCCGTCGGTCTTCTTCGGCTCGTCGTCCGACTTCGCCTCGGCGGCCTCGCTCTCGGCGTCGGCCTTGGCGGGCGCGTCGACGACGGGCTCCTCGGCCGTGTCCTTCTTACCGAGGTCGACGGACTTCTCGTCGGAGGCGGCGGCAGCTTCGTCGGCGGACTCGTCGGTCTCGGTGTCGGTGAGGGAGGAGGCGTCGTCCGGGACGACGTCGGAGTCGGACTTCAGGTCGTGCTCGATGCCGTGGACGATGCGGTTGTACTCGTCGTCCGTCAGGACGGCACCGATGGCGTTCTTCGCGAAGAGAAGATCGACGCCGGGACCGGCGTCGAGGAGGACCGTGTCCTCGTTGACCTCCTTGACCGTGGCGTACATGCCCCCGATGGTGCGGACGCCGCTGCCGGGCTGCATGTCGTTCCGCATGCTCGCGGCCTGCTGCTGCTTCTTCTTGGCCGAGCGGGTCATCAGGAACATGGCCCCGATGAGCACGATGAACGGGAGGAGGGTCACGAGACTCACGGGTCGGTACTTCCTTCACGCGACCGCGATGTGAGCGGCCTGATGGTTGGGGGTATGTCTGCCGCCGACAAAGGCGGCATCGGCGGAGTCTAAGCGAGTCCGCGCGCAGGGAACAACGCTCAGCATCGCACCTGGGTTCCGGACCCGGCCAATGCTTGGCCGTCACAAAGACATCACGTCCCGAACAGGTCCTGTTGTCCGTTTCCCGTGGCGGCCGAGCGGGGCGGGGTGAGGCCCAGATGGGCCCATGCGGCGGGAGTGGCGACCCGTCCGCGCGGGGTGCGGGCGAGCAGCCCCTCCCGTACGAGGAAGGGTTCGGCCACTTCCTCGACGGTCTCGCGCTCCTCCCCCACCGCGACCGCGAGCGTGGACAGGCCGACCGGGCCGCCGCCGAAGAGCTTGAGCAGGGCCTCCAGGACTCCGCGGTCGAGGCGGTCGAGGCCGCGGGCGTCGACCTCGTAGACCTTGAGGGCCGCCGCGGCGATGTCACGGGTGATGATCCCGTCGGCCTTGACCTGGGCGTAGTCGCGGACCCGGCGCAGCAGACGGTTGGCGATACGGGGCGTGCCGCGGGAGCGTCCCGCGATCTCGGCGGCGCCGTCGGAGCCGATCTCGACGTCGAGCAGGTTGGCCGAGCGGTGGATGACGCGCTCCAGCTCGGCGGGCTCGTAGAACTCCATGTGCGCGGTGAAGCCGAAGCGGTCGCGCAGCGGGGGCGGCAGCAGTCCCGCGCGCGTGGTGGCGCCGACCAGGGTGAACGGGGGCAGCTCCAGCGGGATGGCGGTGGCGCCGGGCCCCTTGCCGACGATGACGTCGACGCGGAAGTCCTCCATCGCCATGTAGAGCATCTCCTCGGCGGGCCGCGACATGCGGTGGATCTCGTCGAGGAAGAGGACCTCGCCCTCCTGGAGGGAGGAAAGGATCGCGGCGAGGTCGCCGGCGTGCTGGATGGCGGGCCCCGAGGTGATGCGGATGGGGGCGCCCATCTCGGCCGCGATGATCATCGAGAGGGTGGTCTTGCCGAGGCCGGGGGCACCGGAGAGCAGCACGTGGTCGGCGGTGGCACCGCGCGCGCGGGCGGCCCGCAGGACCAGGTCGAGCTGTTCGCGGACCTTCTCCTGGCCGATGAACTCGTCCAGGTCCTTGGGGCGCAGGGCGGCCTCGACGGCCTGGTCCTCGCGGTCGGCGGACGCACCGACGAGCCGCTCGGCGGCGGTCTCGTCGGTGGTGTCGTCCCAGTTCACTGACGTTCTCCTAGCGGGCGCGGTTCAGGGTTTGCAGAGCGGCCTTCAGCAGCTGGCCGACCTGAGGCGTGCCCTCGGCCGCCTCCGCCTGCGGGGTCACGGCGGTGACGGCCTCGTCGGCCTCGCGCGTGGCGTAGCCGAGGCCGATCAGGGCGGCGTGCAGCTGGTCGCGCCAGCCCTGGGTGACCGGGGCGCCGATCGCGGGGGCGCCGACCGGCTCGCCCAGCCGGTCCCTGAGCTCCAGGAGCAGCTTCTGGGCGCCCTTCTTGCCGATACCGGGCACGGCGATGAGCGCCTTCTCGTCGCCCGTGGCCACCGCTCGGCGCAGCGCGTCCGGCGCGTGCACGGCCAGCATGGCCTGGGCGAGGCGCGGGCCGACTCCGCTGGCGGTCTGGAGCAGCTCGAAGACCTGGCGCTCGTCGTCGTCGACGAAGCCGTAGAGGGTGAGGGAGTCCTCGCGCACGACGAGGGAGGTGGCGAGCTTGGCCGGCTGGCCGAGGCGGAGGGTCGACAGCGTGTTCGGCGTGCATTGCACTGCCATGCCGACACCGCCGACCTCGACCACCGCGGTGTCGGGAGCGAGTGCGGCGACTGTGCCGCTCACGAAGGCGATCATGCCGTACGGCCTTTCCGTGCTGTGGTCCGTGCTGTGGCCGCGTGCAGGGCGACGGCCTGCTGGAGCCGGTTCTGGGCGGGCGCGCGCCAGATGTGGCAGATGGCGAGGGCGAGGGCGTCGGCGGCGTCGGCCGGCTTGGGTGGCGCGTCGAGCCGCAGCAGGCGGGTGACCATGGCGCCGACCTGGGCCTTGTCCGCCCGCCCGCTGCCGGTGACGGCGGCCTTGACCTCGCTCGGGGTGTGCAGGGCGACGGGGATGCCGCGGCGGGCGGCGCACAGCATCGCGACGGCGCTGGCCTGGGCGGTGCCCATCACCGTACGGACGTTGTGCTGGCTGAACACCCGCTCCACGGCGACGTATTCGGGCCGGTGCTCGTCCAGCCACTGCTCGATGCCCTGCTCGACGGCGACGAGCCGCTGCCCCAACTCGGCGTCCACGGGCGTGCGGACGACCCCGACGCCGAGCATCGTGAGCGGCCGGCCCGCGATCCCCTCGACGACGCCGACACCGCATCGTGTGAGACCGGGGTCCACCCCGAGTACGCGCACGCTCCCCCTCCTTCGATCTCCTGTTTGTGCAGGCTATCCGCTGCCACCGACAACGGCGGCGGGCCGGTGGGGTGTGTCCCACCGGCCCGCCGGATCCGCTCGGTTCGCGGCAGCGCTACGCGTCGACCTTCTCCATGACCTCGTCGCTCACGTCGAAGTTGGCGAAGACGTTCTGCACGTCGTCGCTGTCCTCGAGCGCGTCGATCAGCTTGAAGATCTTCCTGGCACCCTCCTCGTCCAGTTCGACCTGCATGGTCGGGACGAAGTTGGCGTCGGCGGAGTCGTAGTCGATCCCGGCGTCCTGGAGGGCGGTGCGGACCGCGACCAGGTCGGTGGCCTCGCTGAGCACCTCGAAGGACTCGCCGAGGTCGTTGACCTCCTCGGCGCCCGCGTCCAGGACGGCGGCGAGGACGTCGTCCTCGGTGAGCTCGCCCTTGGGGACGATGACGACGCCCTTGCGGTTGAAGAGGTAGGACACCGAACCGGGGTCGGCCATGTTGCCGCCGTTGCGGGTCATGGCGACGCGCACGTCGGAGGCGGCGCGGTTGCGGTTGTCGGTCAGGCACTCGATGAGCACCGCGACGCCGTTCGGGCCGTAGCCCTCGTACATGATCGTCTCGTAGTCGGCGCCGCCGGCCTCGAGACCGCCGCCACGCTTGATCGCGGAGTCGATGTTCTTGTTCGGAACAGACGACTTCTTCGCCTTCTGCACGGCGTCGAAAAGCGTCGGATTGCCGTCGAGGTCCACGCCGCCCATGCGCGCCGCGACCTCGATGTTCTTGATCAGCTTCGCGAAGAGCTTGCCGCGCTTGGCGTCGATCACGGCCTTCTTGTGCTTCGTCGTGGCCCATTTAGAGTGGCCGGACATCTGCCTGTCTCCTTCGCGTAACCCATCTCTGCAACCAACGCCTGAGATCCTACAAGGACTCCCGCGTCCGGTACGCGCGCACCATGTCGACAAAGAGAGAGTGCACGCGGTGGTCGCCGGTCAGTTCCGGGTGGAACGACGTGGCCAGCGCGTCGCCCTGGCGGACCGCGACGATGTGACCGTCGTGCTCGGCGAGCACTTCGGCCTCGGCGCCGACGGACTCCACCCAGGGGGCGCGGATGAAGACGCCCTCCACGGGGTCGCCCGGAACGCCCTTCACGTCGACCGCCGCCTCGAAGGACTCGTTCTGACGTCCGAAGGCGTTGCGGCGCACGATCATGTCGATGCCGCCGATGGTCTCCTGGCCCGAGCGCGGGTCGAGGATCTTGTCGGCCAGCATGATCAGGCCCGCGCAGGTGCCGTAGACGGGCATGCCGCCGCGCACGCGCGCGCGGAGGGGCTCCATCACGCCGAACAGCACGGCCAGCTTGGAGATGGTGGTGGACTCACCACCGGGGATGACGAGGCCGTCCACCTCGGCGAGTTCCTCGGGGCGCCGCACCGGCCTGGCCACGGCGTCGGCCGCGGCCAGGGCCACGAGGTGCTCCCGGACGTCGCCCTGGAGGGCCAGGACGCCTATGACAGGAGTGCTCATGAGTGGTTACCAGCCGCGGTTGGCGTAGCGCTCGGCCTCGGGGAGGGTGTCGCAGTTGATGCCGACCATGGCCTCGCCGAGGTTGCGGGACGCGTCCGCGATGATCTTCGGGTCGTCGTAGAAGGTGGTGGCCTTCACGATGGCGGCGGCACGCTTGGCCGGGTCGCCGGACTTGAAGATGCCGGAGCCGACGAAGACGCCCTCGGCGCCGAGCTGGCGCATCAGCGCGGCGTCGGCGGGGGTGGCGACGCCACCGGCGGAGAACAGCACGACCGGGAGCTTGCCGAGCTCGGCGACCTCCTTGACCAGCTCGTACGGGGCGCGCAGCTCCTTGGCGGCGGCGTACAGCTCGTGGTTGTCGTAGCCGCGCAGGCGGGCGATCTCGTTCTTGATCTGGCGCAGGTGGCGGACGGCCTCGACGACGTTGCCGGTGCCGGCCTCGCCCTTGGAGCGGATCATGGCCGCGCCCTCGGCGATGCGGCGCAGGGCCTCACCGAGGTTGGTGGCGCCGCAGACGAAGGGGGTCGTGAAGGACCACTTGTCGGAGTGGTTGACCTCGTCGGCCGGGGTGAGGACCTCGGACTCGTCGATGTAGTCGACGCCGAGGGACTGCAGGACCTGGGCCTCGACGAAGTGGCCGATGCGGGACTTGGCCATGACCGGGATGGAGACGGCCTCGATGATGCCCTCGATCATGTCCGGGTCGGACATCCGGGCCACGCCGCCGTCCTTGCGGATGTCGGCCGGGACCCGCTCCAGGGCCATGACGGCGACGGCGCCCGCGTCCTCCGCGATCTTCGCCTGCTCCGGCGTGACGACGTCCATGATCACGCCGCCCTTGAGCTGCTCCGCCATACCGCGCTTCACGCGCGCGGTGCCGGTCTCGGGAGCCTGGTTCTCGGTGCTGGACACGGGTTGACCTCGCTGAAGTGAAAGGGGATTACTGCAGCACCGAGGAAACGTCACCGGAGCAGGCCACAGCAAGGGCCAATGGGGAGCCGGTGGCTCGTTTTGCTCCCCCAGGTGCTCGGTCAGTCGGAGTTCTCCCAGGTCAGCACGCCGGGGCCGTCGGGTGTGAGCACCGGCACCCATGCCTCGTCGGCCTCGGCCAGGCGGGATTCGTCGAGGACCAGGGGCGCGGGCCACAGGTCGTCGCGGTTCGCGGAGCCGTGGACGTGCAGGGCGACGGCGGTTCTCAGCCGGTCGAGCAGCTCGGGCGGCCAGGTCAGGCCACGGGAGCCGGACCCCTTCAGCTCGCCGACGAAGATCTCCTTGAGCTCCTCGTCGAGGGCCCGGCCCGGCACGGGGAGCAGATAGCCCTCCTGCTCGTACGGGACGCAGCCGTGGCCGCCGCCCTGCACTTCGTAGACGACACCGGTAGGCGCCGCCACGATCACGAAAACCGTGCCGTTCCCGTTGCCCTCCAGGTCCAGGAAGACCCGGCGTCGCGCGTCGGTCATCGTCCTACGCGGCCCGGTCCACCAGGGCCGCGGGCGGCTCGTCGTCCATCTCGAAGGCCATCGGGAAGGGGGCGTGGCCGGCCAGGCGGAACCAGCGGACCTTGCGGTGCTGGCGCAGACGGCGGGCGGCGCCGACGGCGTCGTTGTGGAAGCGGCGGGCCATGGGGACCCGGCGCACCGCCTCGGTGAGTTCGTGGGCGGCCGCCTCTCCCCCGGGCGCCTCGCGGACCGCCTCCACCTGGGCCGGCTCCGCGAACACGGCCCTCAATGCCTGACTCAGCTCGCTCTCGGCGACCTCCCGTTGCTCCTCCTCGGCCTGCCGGGCGGCGTGCGCGGCCTCGTACAGCACGATCGACGCGGCCGGGTCGAGCACACCCGAGGTGGCCAGCTCCTGGGCCACGGAGGCCCTGCGGACCAACTGCGCGTCCAGCCCCGCGCGCGTGGCGTCGATCCTGGCGTGCAGCCGGTCGAGGCGGCCCGCGGTCCAGCTCAGATAGAGGCCGATCGCGACGAGCGCGACGATGATCCAGATGAGGGTGGGAGTCACGGGCAGCAAGGCTATCGGGGTGGGGCGACGGGGAGGACGGGCGCGTGGTCGACTTGGATGTGCGGCGGACGGGGTGCCCGCTGGAGTGCGGGAGCGTTGGCGCCAGGGCGGAGGCGGGCGGTCTCGGCACTACGGCGGCGACGGCGCGGTGCGTCCTGGGGGGGCCGGGCCGGCCCCGCGGCGCCTCGCCGGGTCGGCGGCGCGCCGGGCCCGCGGCGCCTCGCCGGGTCGGCGGCGATTCGGGCGGCGGCACCTGTCTCCAGCGCAGCCACCGACCGGCACCAGCACCGACACGTCAGGCGACCCCCTCGAACCCCGTCCGCGAAACGCCCCCGCCCGGATGGCCGGCGCGGCCCCTCCGGCGCCTGGCCACACCGACGAAGCATCCTCGCCGCCACAGTCCCGCACTCACGCCCCAGGTCCACGCTCGGCGCGCCTGCCCGGCGGGCGGCCCTTGCCTCCAGCGCAGCCGTCGACCGGCACCAGCACCGACACGTCAGGCGACCCCCTCGAACCCCGTCCGCGAAACGACCCGCCCGAATGGCCGGCCCGGCCCCTCCGGCGCCTGGCCACACCGACGAAGCATCCTCGCCGCCACAGTCCCGCACTCACGCCCCAGCTCCACGCCCGGCGCGCCTGCACACCAGCGGAGGCCCTGTCACCACCAGGCCCCGACGGCGTCAGCGGCCTGCCCGACCCGCCGTCGGCGAAGCGGGCCGACCGTCCGGCCAGTCCTCGCCAGCTCTGTCCCGCACTCGCCCGCCAGGTCCGCGCTCGGCGCGCCTGCACACCAGCGGCGGCCCTGTCACCGGCGAAGCCAAAGGCCACCCCGACGGCCAGTCCTCGCCGACTCTGCCCCGCACTCGCCGCCGCCCCGCGCCCGGCGCGCCTGCACACCGCTTCCCTCGCCCGCCGGCCCCGGCAACAACGCACCGCCGCCGCACCGGCATCGATCAGTCCCGGCCGGTCCCAGCCGCCGGTGCGGCCTTGTCAGTCCCGTGCCAGCCTCAGGCGTGCCCGCAGCCCCGGACCCCGGTCGTCGTCCGCCGCGGCCACCGCCGCCGCGCCCGAGGTCACCGTCTCGTAGACCGACAGGATGTCCGCGCCGACGGTGGACCAGTCGAACCGCCGGACATGGGCGCTGCCGCGCGCGCGGAGTTCGGCCAGGCGTGCCGGGTCACCGAGCAGTCGTACCGCCGCTTCCGCCAGCGCGTCCGCGTCCTCGTTGGCGAAGAGCTCGCCCGCCGCGCCGTGGTCGAGGACCTGGGCGAAGGCGTCGAGGTCGGAGGCGAGCACCGGGGCGCCCGCGGACATGGCCTCGACCAGGATGATCCCGAAGCTCTCGCCGCCGGTGTTGGGGGCGACGTACAGGTCGACGCTGCGCAGGAAGCGGGCCTTGTCCTGGTCGCTGACCATGCCGAGGAACTCCACGCGCGCGCGCAGCTCCTCGGGGAGCGACTCCACGGCCTCCTCCTCGTCGCCGCGCCCGGCGACCAGCAGCCGGGTCTGCGGGCGCTCGGCGAGGATCCGGGGCAGGGCCTTCATCAGCACCGGCAGGCCCTTGCGGGGCTCATCGATGCGGCCCATGAAGCCGATGGTGTCGCCCTGCCATTCCGGCTTCGGCTCGGCCTTGGCGAAGAAGTCGACGTCCACGCCGTTCGGGATCACCACCGCGTCGCCGCCGAGGTGCTCGACGAGCGTGCGGCGGGCGTACTCGCTGACGGCGATCCGGGCGCTGATCTTCTCCAGGGCGGCCTGGAGGATCGAGTACGCGGCGAGCATGACCCGGGAGCGCGGGTTCGAGGTGTGGAAGGTGGCGACGATCGGGCCCTGCGCGGCCCAGCAGGTCAGCAGGCCGAGTGACGGCGAGGACGGCTCGTGGATGTGGACCACGTCGAACTCTCCGTCGTGCAGCCAGCGGCGCACCCGTGCCGCCGACAGGAAGCCGAAGCTCAGCCGGGCCACCGAGCCGTTGTACGGCACCGGTACCGCGCGCCCTGCCGAGACGACGTACGGGGGCAGTGGGGTGTCGTCGTCGGCCGGGGCGAGGACGGACACCTCGTGGCCGAGGCGGATGAAGTACTCGGCGAGATCGCGGATGTGGAACTGGACGCCGCCCGGCACGTCCCAGGAGTACGGGCAGACGATGCCGATCCTCACGGGCGCGCCCCGTCCGACGGGCGTGGCTCGAGGTCCTTCAGCCACAGACGCTGCAGCATGTGCCAGTCCTCCGGGTGGTCGGCGATCCCTGCGGCGAAGGCATCGGCCAGCGCCTGTGCCATGACAGACGTCTTTTCGGCCCGCGTACCTGTCTCTGGCACCTGGACCGGGGGATGCACCCTTCCCTGCATGACGGGCGAGTCGTCGTACCAGAGTGTCACCGGCAGCAGCAGCGCGCCCGTCTGCTGGGCCAGCAGGGCCGGGCCCGCCGGGATGCGGGTGGCCTCGCCGAAGAACTGCACCTCGACGCCGGAGGAGGACAGGTCGCGCTCGGCGACCAGGCAGACCAGGCCGCCGTCGCGCAGCCGCCGGGCGAGCGTGCCGAAGGCGCTGCCGCCGCTGTGCGGGAGCACCTCCATGCCGAGGCCCTCGCGGTAGGCGACGAAACGGTCGTACAGGGTCTCCGGCTTCAGCCGTTCGGCGACCGTGGTGAACGGCGTCTCCAGCTTGGTGGTGACCCAGGCGCCGGCGAGGTCCCAGTTGGCCATGTGCGGCAGCGCGAGGATGACGCCCTTGCCTGCGGCGAGTCCGTCGGTGAGGTGGTGCAGGCCCTTGGGGTCGAAGCCGGTCCTTATGCGCTCCTTGCTCCAGGAGGGCAGCCGGAAGGACTCCATCCAGTAGCGCAGATACGACCGCATACCCGCGCGCGAGAGCTCCGCGAGGCGCTCGGGGCTCGCGTCGGGCACCACGCGCGCGTAGTTGCTCTCCAGGCGCAGGACGCCCTTGCCGCGCTTCTTCCACGCGAGGTCGGCGATGGTCCGGCCGAGGCGCACGGCGACCGGCTCGGGGAGCTTCTTGACCACGCCCCAGCCGAGGCCGTACAGCGAGTCCGTCAGCCGCTCCTGGGCGCTCACTTCGCGGCCTCGCTCCCCTGCGCCTGCGAGTTCCCCTCGGCGGCGTCCGGCTTCGCGCCGTCCGGCTCGACGGCATTGGACTCCGCGGCATTCGACTCCGCGGCGGCCTCCTCCGCCTCGGCCGACTCCCGGCGGACCGTGACGACCCGCTGGATCAGGGTGATCAGGCTGCCGACGGCCACGATCCACAGCGCGACCGGCAGCAGGTACTGGATGCCGGGCACGCCGAACTTGTGCAGGCCCGCGAGGCCCGCCAGGGTCAGGGCGATCACCAGGCGTTCGGCGCGCTCGACGAGGCCGTTGACGGCGACCGGCAGCCCGATCGACTCGCCACGGGCCTTGGTGTACGAGACCACCTGGCCGCTGGCCAGGCAGAAGATGGAGACCGCGCACAGGGCGATGTCGTCGCCGCCACCGGCGTACCAGAGGGCGAAGCCGCCGAAGATCGCGCCGTCGGCGACCCGGTCGAGCGTGGAGTCCAGGAAGGCGCCCCAGCGGCTGGAGCGGCCGAGCTGACGGGCCATGTTGCCGTCGACGAGGTCGGAGAACACGAACAGCGTGATCACGACCGTGCCCCAGAAGAACTCGCCCATGGGGTAGAAGACCAGCGCGCCCGCGACCACTCCGGCGGTGCCGAGAAGCGTGACCGTGTCGGGGCTGACGCCCCTCCTGATCAGAAATGAGGCGAACGGTGTGAGAACACGCGTGAAGAATGCACGCGCGTACTTGTTCAGCATGGCCTTCCCGACGGTCGGTGTGGCCGGCTCGGCCCCTGCTGGCCACCGGCTGGCCCATCGTAGCCACGCGCGCGCGTGGGCGGCGGACGGGCACCCGGAGCCCGTGTCACGGGCTCGCGGCAACGGGGTCACGGCGCGATCGCGTCACTCGTATGGACGCGCCGTGACGGGAGTGGAAAGCTCGAAGGACCGCGGGCGTCACCGGAGCCGCACCGCACGCGGGTCCGCACGTCCGCGCCCACAGAGACCTCACCGTGCACGGGAGGCAAGGCCATGGGCGACAAGGCGAACGCACACCCCGGAGCCGCCGGCAGGGCAACAGCGGCCGACCACCCCGCGTCCGTACGGAATGTGGTGCTGGTCGGCCACTCCGGTTCGGGCAAGACGACTTTGGTGGAAGCTCTCGCGCTGACCGCGGGAGCAGTGAACCGGGCGGGCCGTGTGGAGGACGGCGGCACCGTCTCGGACTACGACGAGATCGAGCACCGGCAGCAACGCTCCGTACAGCTCTCCCTGGTGCCCGTCGAATGGGACGGGTACAAGATCAACCTTCTGGACACTCCCGGATACGCCGACTTCGTCGGTGAACTCAGGGCCGGTCTGCGAGCGGCGGACGCGGCCCTTTTCGTCGTCTCGGCCTCGGACGGGGTGGACGGCTCCACGCGCATGGTGTGGGAGGAGTGCGCGGCCGTCGGGATGCCCCGGGCGATCGTCGTCACGCATCTGGAGGCCGCGCGGGCGGACTTCGAGGAGATGACGCGGATCTGCGCGGAGACCTTCGGCGGCGACGACCCGGACGCCGTGCTCCCGCTCTACCTGCCGCTGCACGGCCCACAGGGGCCCGACGGGCACGCGCCCGTGACCGGCCTGACCGGCCTGCTGTCGCAGAAGCTGTTCGACTACTCGAGCGGGGAGCGCAAGGAGTCCGAACCGGGCGAGGACCTGCTGCCGGAGATCGAGGAGGCCCGCAACCGGCTGATCGAGGGGATCATCTCGGAGAGCGAGGACGAGACCCTCATGGACCGCTATCTGGGCGGCGAGGAGATCGACTTCAAGACCCTCGTGCAGGACCTGGAGCGGGCGGTCGCGCGCGGGGTGTTCCATCCGGTCCTGGCCGCCGCCCCAGCGGCCGACGGCGCCAGGCAGGGGCTCGGCACGGTCGAGCTGCTGGAGCTGATCACCGGGGGCTTCCCGACGCCGTTCGAGCACCCCACGCCGGGCGTGACGACCATCGACGGCAAGCCGCGCGAGATCAAGGCGTGCGACACGGACGGGCCGCTGGTCGCGGAGGTCGTCAAGACGGCGTCCGACCCGTACGTCGGCCGGATCTCGCTGGTGCGGGTCTTCTCCGGCACCCTGCGCCCCGACGAGACGGTCCATGTCTCCGGGCACGGGCTCGCCGACCGCGGGCACGAGGACCACGACGTCGACGAACGCGTCGGCGCGCTGTCCGCCCCCTTCGGCAAGCAGCAGCGCCAGCTCTCGCACTGCATCGCGGGCGACCTCGCGTGCGTGGCCAAGCTCAGCCGCGCGGAGACCGGCGACACCCTGTCGGCCAAGGACGACCCGCTGCTCATGGAGCCCTGGGAGATGCCCGACCCGCTGCTGCCGCTCGCCATCCAGGCGCACAGCAAGGCGGACGAGGACAAGCTCTCGCAGGGCCTGGCCCGGCTGGTCGCCGAGGACCCGACCATGCGGCTCGAACAGAACCAGGACACCCACCAGGTCGTCCTGTGGTGCCTGGGCGAGGCGCACGCCGACGTGGCCCTGGAACGGCTGCGCAACCGCTACGGCGTCCAGGTCGACCTCGTACCGCACCGGGTCTCCCTGCGGGAGACCTTCGCCGACAAGGCGGGCGGGCGCGGACGGCATGTGAAGCAGTCCGGCGGGCACGGGCAGTTCGCCATCTGCGAGATCGAGGTGGAGCCGCTGCCCGGCGGCTCGGGCATCGAGTTCGTGGACAAGGTCGTCGGCGGCGCGGTGCCGCGGCAGTTCATCCCGTCCGTCGAGAAGGGCGTCCGCGCGCAGGCCGCCAAGGGGGTCGCCACCGGCCACCAGCTCATCGACGTCCGGGTGACGCTGCTGGACGGCAAGGCGCACTCCGTGGACTCCTCGGACGCCGCGTTCCAGACGGCCGGGGCGCTGGCCCTCAGGGAGGCCGCGGCGGACGCGCGGATCCATCTGCTGGAGCCGGTCGCCGAGGTGTCCGTGCTGGTCGGCGACGACTACGTGGGCGCCGTGATGAGCGACCTGTCCGGACGGCGCGGCCGGGTGCTCGGCACCGAGCAGACCAGCGGCGGGCGCACGCTGATCAAGGCCGAGGTGCCCGAGATCGAGATCGGCCGCTACGCGGTGGACCTCAGGTCCCTGTCGCACGGCACCGCGCGCTTCAGCCGGTCCTACGCCCGGCACGAACCCATGCCGCCGCAGATCGCCGAAAGGATCCGTGAAGAGGCGCGCGAGGCCTCGTAGTTGGGACCGGGCGCCGCACAAGTGACGTGCTGAGCCCCATGGGTGACGTTTAGGGAACGCTCCCCTCCGAATCGGCGGGCGGCTTCGGCCGTCCGCCGATTAATGTCAGTGCGTACGGATACGCTGATGACCTGATCAACAGGTGTGCGAAGCAAGGAAGTCGGGAAGGCCGCAGTGGGTGAGTCCGGCGGCGATCGGGGGCGGGAATGACCGTTGACGGCGGTTACGCGGACATCTTCGGTCCGCAGGTGCCGCGCACGGGCGACGAGGCGCAGACGGCGACGTTCGCCCTGGCCTCGGCGGCCTATCGGGACAATCCGGTGGAGGAGATCCTCAAGGCCAACAACGAATGGCACGAGTCGGCCGTCAAGGGCGGCCGCAAGTGGGCGAAGATCTTCCGCCCGAACCTGGGTGAGGCCTTCTCCACGGCCGTGATCACCCGCATGCTCGGCAAGGGCCGCAAGCCGCTCATCCAGTCCTTCGGCGCGGAGCCGCAGGTCGTGGTCGAGCACTGCCTCGCGGCGAACAACATCCGCCGGGACCGGGACAACTGGCTGACCGCCGTCACGGTGCTGTGCGGTGTGCTCTTCCTGCCCGGACTCCTGGTCTGGCTGCTGGTGTTCACACTCCGCACCAACGTGGCCAGGCGCGAGGACAAGCAGGCCGGGGCGATCTCCACGGTCCTCCTCGTCGCGATGGCCGGGCTCGCGGTGCTCTTCCTCCTCAAGATGCCGTTCAGCGGGTTCTGGGGCCTGTACGCACGCGCGTGCGTCGTCCTCCCCGTGGTCGGCTGGTTCTGGGCCAAGCAGATCTGCGAGCGCACCGCGAGGGATCTGCGGGAGCGCTGGGCCAGTCTGCTGGCGGGCAGCAGCGTCGGCGCCAAGGTGCCCGAGGCGGTGCCGAGCAACCCCGGCGAGACCGCGGCCGAGCAGTTGCGCCAGTCCCTGGCCACGCTCAGCGCCGAGCAGCAGTCCAACTCGGTCTTCTACGCCGGTCCCAAGGGGATACTCGGCATGGGCACCCGGTGGGGCAGCTGGCAGCTGGCCGAGGACCTGGTGTCCGCCGATCCCACCCGGGAGATCCACCCCTTCCGCAGCTGGGACGTCATCCGCTCCATCCACGACCAGCTGCGCATGCTGGAACGCAACACGATCAACACCGGCGGCTTCCCGAAGCCGTCCGTACGGCACTGGATCGTCACCCCGATCGCGGAGGGCGCCAAGGAGGTGTCCCGGCCCGGGGGCACCGACGTGGACGCGTACCAGGTCAAGTCCCACGCGATACAGGACATCTGCAACAAGCAGCAGTTCGGCGGCGGTGACCGGCACTACCTGGGCGTCCAGTGGACGCTGTGGGAGGGGCAGCTGGTCCTCACCATGCTGATCACGGTGACCGTGCTGCACGAGACGCTGCGCATCGAGGTCACCGGGCACGCGCTGGGGCCGGTGCACGGCCTGTTCACCTCGAAGCCGGCGGCCAAGGAGAAGGAGGTCGCCAAGCAGATCAGGTTCTGGGAGACCAAGAAGATCAAGCTGCCGCTGGTCGACGCGGACGAGGTGGTCCGCCTCGCCGCCCGGGCGCCCCTGACCCGGTACCCCCCGCTGCTCAACTGGCTCGGCGGCTCACTCGCCCTGCCCGAGCCGTTCGGTCTGCGGCACGCCTGGGCGGACAAGCCGTGGCGGCACCGCTTCATGGCCGACGACGCGCTGCGCGCCGCGACGCCGGTGCTGCGGGTGGTGCACTCCGCGGCGATCCGGGTCCTGACGGAGAACGGCGTGGACACCGAGAAGTTCGGCACGCGGGCGGGCTTCCTGAGCACGCAGGTGCAGGATGTGTCGCCGCGGAAGGCGGACGTCTACGACGCGTAGGTGTGAAGGGGGGCCGCGGATCGCCGGCCCCCTGAATCACTCGCTGGGCCACGCCTCCGACACCATCTTGCGGGTGTCGCCCAGCAGCTGCGGCAGCACCTTCGTGTGGCCGACGACCGGCATGAAGTTCGTGTCGCCGCCCCAGCGCGGGACGATGTGCTGGTGGAGGTGGGCGGCGATACCGGCGCCCGCGACCGTCCCCTGGTTCATGCCGATGTTGAAGCCGTGCGCCCCGGAGGCCGTCCGCAGAGCCGTCATCGCCTGCTTGGTCAGCGCGGCGAGCTCGGCCGTCTCCGGCTCCGTGAGGTCGGTGTAGTCGGCCACATGGCGATAGGGCACGACCATCAGGTGGCCGCCGGTGTAGGGGTACAGATTGAGCACCGCGTACACCAGCCGGCCGCGCCGGACGATCAGGCCGTCCTCGTCGGACTTGGCCGGAATCGCGCAGAAGGGGCAGCCGTCGTCGGCACCCGGGCCGGTCGGCTTGTTCTCGCCCTGGATGTAGGCCATCCGGTGGGGTGTCCACAGACGCTGGAACGCGTCCTGCGTCCCCACTCCCAACTGCTGCTCCGGCTCACTCGTCATGCAGTGCAGCATATGACTTCGCCCGTTCGCGCCGTGTCGGCGGGGTTGCGGGAAAAGGGGCCCGCGCCAAGCTGAGCGGGTGGACGACGACAGCGGCAAGGGCCGGGCCGGCGAGGGGCACGAGGCCGACGCGCGCGCCCCGCGCGAGGCCCGCGGCAACGACGATCACGAGGGCCGGGGCACGGCCGGGCGCCGGGCCCACGGCGACGACGAGACCAAGGGCCACGACACCGCAGCCGCCCGGACCGACGCCACCGACGACCACGGCCACGGCCACGGCACCGCCAGTCGCCAGATCCGCTGGGAGCAACGCACCGAGGTCCTCCTCGCCGTCGCCTCCCTGGCCTTCCTCGCCGCCTACGCGCTCCGCGTCCTGGCCGGTGGGCTGCCGCAACCCGCGCTCGACCTGTGTCTGGCGGTGACGCTGGCCGCGTGGGCGCTGTTCGCCGTGGACTACGCGGTGCGCTGGCGCCTCAGCAGGCAGCGGCTGCGCTTCGTACGGACGCACGTACTGGACACCGTGGTGCTGCTCCTGCCGCTGCTGCGGCCCCTCAGAGTCGTCAAGGTGTACGAGGCCGTGCAGCGCCGGCACGGGCGTCCCCGGCTCGCCCTGCACGCGCGTGTGATCGCGTACTCCGGTCTGTCGACGCTGCTGCTGGGCTTCAGCGGTGCCCTCGCCGTGTACCAGCAGGAACGCGGCGCCCCCGGCACGACCATGCGCACCTTCGGCGACGCCGTCTGGTGGACCTGCGCCACCCTCACCACCGTGGGCTACGGCGACGTCACCCCGGTCACCCCGCTGGGACGCGTGATCGCGGTCGGCGTGATGATGATCGGGATGGCGTTGCTCGCCGCCGTCACCGGCACCTTCGCGTCCTGGCTGCTCCAGGTGTTCGCGCGGGAGGACGACGAGAGGCCCTCGGGGAGCTGAACTCCCCGAGGGCCCCGCCGTACGGGAGATCAGACCTGCGCCCGCTCCTCCACGACCTTCACGATCTTCGCGATGGCCTCGTCGAACGGGATGCCGTTCTCCTGCGAGCCGTCGCGGTAGCGGAAGGAGACCGAGCCGCCCGCCATGTCCTCGTCGCCCGCGATGACCATGAAGGGCACCTTCTGCTTCTGGGCGTTGCGGATCTTCTTCTGCATCCGGTCGGACGAGGAGTCGACCTCGACGCGCAGCCCCTGCTTCCTGGCCGCCGCGGCGAACTTCTCCAGGTACTCGACGTGCGTGTCACCGATCGGGATGCCGACCGCCTGGACCGGGGCCAGCCACGCCGGGAACGCGCCCGCGTAGTGCTCCAGGAGCACCGCGAAGAACCGCTCGATGGAGCCGAACAGCGCGCGGTGGATCATGACCGGACGCTGCTTGGAGCCGTCGGGCGAGGTGTACTCCAGCTCGAAGCGCTCCGGCAGGTTGAAGTCGAGCTGGATCGTCGACATCTGCCAGGTGCGGCCGATCGCGTCCTTGGTCTGGACGGAGATCTTCGGGCCGTAGAAGGCGGCGCCGCCCGGGTCGGGCACGAGGGGCAGGCCCTGCTTCTCGGCGACCTGGCGCAGCGTCTCGGTCGCCTCCTCCCAGACCTCGTCGGAGCCGACGAACTTCTCCGGGTCCTTGGTGGACAGCTCCAGGTAGAAGTCGGTCAGACCGTAGTCGCGCAGCAGCCCGAGGACGAAGGTGAGCGTCTTGTCGAGCTCCTCCGACATCTGCTCACGGGTGCAGTAGATGTGCGCGTCGTCCTGCGTGAAGCCACGCGCACGCGTGAGGCCGTGCACCACGCCCGACTTCTCGTACCGGTACACGGTCCCGAACTCGAACAGGCGCAGCGGCAGTTCGCGGTAGGAGCGGCCGCGCGCGTCGAAGATCAGGTTGTGCATCGGGCAGTTCATGGGCTTGAGGTAGTAGTCCACGCCCTCGTCGAGCTGCATGGGCGGGTACATGCCGTCGGCGTACCAGTCCAGGTGCCCGGACTGCTCGAAGAGCTTCCCCTTCGTCGCGTGCGGGGTGTAGACGAACTCGTAGCCCTCCTCCTCGTGGCGGCGGCGCGAGTAGTCCTCCATGACCCGGCGGATGATGCCGCCCTTGGGGTGGAAGACGGCGAGGCCGGAGCCGATCTGCTCCGGGATGGAGAACAGGTCGAGCTCGGAGCCCAGCTTGCGGTGGTCGCGCTTCTCGGCCTCGGCGAGGAAGTCCAGGTGCGCCTTCAGCTCGTCCTTGGTGGGCCACGCGGTGCCGTAGATGCGCTGGAGCATCGGGTTCTTCTCGCTGCCGCGCCAGTAGGCGGCCGCGTTGCGCATCAGCTTGAACGCCGGGATGTTCCGGGTCGACGGCAGGTGGGGACCGCGGCACAGGTCCTTCCAGCACAGTTCGCCGGTCTTGGCGTCCAGGTTGTCGTAGATCGTCAGCTCACCTGAGCCGACCTCGACGTCGGCGCCGTCGTCGGAGGAGGCCGAGCCCTTGAGGCCGATCAGTTCGAGCTTGTACGGCTCGTCCGAGAGTTCCTCACGGGCCGCCTCGTCGGTCACCACACGGCGGGAGAACTTCTGCCCCCGCTTCTGGATCTCCTGCATCTTCTTCTCGATGGCCTTGAGATCCTCGGGCGTGAACGGCTTCTCGACGTCGAAGTCGTAGTAGAAGCCGTCCTTGACCGGCGGGCCGATACCCAGCTTGGCCTCGGGGAACAGCTCCTGGACGGCCTGGGCCATCACGTGCGCGGTGGAGTGGCGCAGGATGTTGAGACCGTCCTCGGAGGAGATCTCGACGGCTTCGACGGTCTCGCCGTCGCTCAGCTGGTAAGCGAGGTCCTTGAGCTCGCCCCCCACGCGCGCGGCGACGATCGAGCGCTCGCCGGCGAAGAGCTCGGCGGCCGTAGTGCCCGTCGTCACCACGCGCTCTTCCCGCTCGGAATCGCGTTGGATGATCACACGGACGTCTGACACCGGTCTCTCCTGACTGAAGGTGGATGCGGCGCCATACCGGGAGCGCGCGCAATAGGGGATCGTACCGACCCGGCACCCACCTCCGCGAAATCAGTCCCCTTCGCAGGACTCCTCGTAGGACTCCTCGCGGGATTCCTCGTACGACCCCTCGCAGGCCTCCTCGAAGAAGTCGAGATTCTCCTGGAGGGACTTCATCAGCCGGTCCCGCTCGGCCTCGTCCACCTGCACGGGCACCATGCCCGTGGCCCCGGTGAGCCTGCGGAAGCCGCCGCGGCTCTCCAGCCTGCCGTGGACCCGCACCGGAAGCCCGACGAGGTGGGCGTGCCCGGCGATCCGGTACGCCTCCTCGTCCAGGGTCAGCCGGACGTGCGGTATCTCGGCGCCTGCGATCACCCGCAGCCGTACCGACCCGTCGCCGCGCGGCCCCGACCTGCGCATCCGCACCACCGTGCCGGTGATCCGCACCGCGACGGAGGGCTCCTCGCGCAGGTAGCGGGCGCCGGCCTCGCGCAGCACGGGCAGGTCGCCGGGTGAGAACTCGACGGTCTCGGAGGACGCCGCGCACCCTTCGGGGACCCCGGCCGCGGGTGCCCACTCGACGGCGACGCGCGCGCCCTCCGTGCCGCGTACGAGGGCGATCAGCGCCTCGGTGAGCTCACGGCTAACGCCCGCCTCCACGGCCCCGTCGAACGCGTCCATGCCGCCGGTGGCCCGCCGGTAGTCGATGGCCTCGCGCGTGGCGTAGAGGGCCTGGTGGAGGCGGACGGCGAGCGGGCGGCCGGTGCCGACGGGCACGAAGGCGGTGAGCCGGCGGCCCCCGGCGGCGGAGCCGACCAGGACGTTGTCCAGGGACGCGGCCGCCGTACGACGGTGGCGGGCGCCGTAGTAGCCGGCCCGCGCGCGGGTGGCGAGCGCCCCGGCGAGGAGGGTCTGGCGGGCGGCGGAGCGCAGTTGCTCCTCGACGGTCCAGGGCGTGGCGTCGGCGGGGCCGGTCGGGACGTCCCGCCACCAGCGGATCTCGTCGCTGGGCACGGCCAGGCCCACCAGCACCTCGCGCGCGGAGGGCGTACCGCTGCGGGCCAGGGCGACGAGGGCCTCGCCGAGGAGGTCCTCACTGTCGGGGAAGGCTCGGCTCTCGGGCACGAGCAGGCTGGTTCCGCCGCCGCCCGGCCCCGGCGGGGTCCAGCGGCCGTAGCGGCCGGGGGCGCCGCCACGCCGCTGCCAGCCGTGCCGGTGCAGCAGGGCGCTCAGGACGGCGGGGTCGACCTCGGCGGGGGTCGGCGAGCGGTCCCAGTGGGCCTCCGGGTGGGGGCGGACCGCGCGCAGTGGCTCCTGAAGCGGGCGGTGGGTCATGGTCTGCCTCCCGTCCCGACCCGCGTCATGATCTCGCACAGCGCCCGGTCGTCGAAGATGCGGTTGGTGGGGATCCGCACGGTGGTCCGGGTCCGGCCGGTGATGGGGTGGCCGGCCAGGTTGACCCAGTAGCAGCAGTGCCGCAGGTCCAGGCGGTCGTGGCTGGCGCGCAGCCAGTCGTCCTGGGCTCTCGGCACGAGCATGACCACCAGGATCTTGTGCACGGACACCGGGGTGCGGGCGAGTTTGCGCAGGTGGTCGTTGTCGAGCGTGAAGGAGAAGAAGCGGCCCGGCGGACTGGGGGCCACCTGGTAGGTGCACTTGAGCTGCACCTTGATGGTGACCTCGTCGTCGACGGTGTGTCCGGGCGAGCCGTGACTGACGTGCCAGTCGATGCCGTTGTCCGGAAAGGGCTGCGACAACGAGCAGCCGGCCGCCGCCGCGACGGCGTGCAGATAGCCCACCTGCAGTGTCTCCATGCAGGCGGTGGTGGCGAGCGTGCCGCGAAGGGGGCCCGTGCGTTCGGGCAGCAGCCCGCCCCGCTCGGGCTGCGCTATCGCCATGACCAACAGCCTTCCAAGCCAAGTGCCATGCCCTCACAAGGGCCACATGAATCCCGCTCCGGGTCGCTGAACTGCAAAGACCCGCACTCCTGTTGTGTCCTTCCGGCGTACGGCGCAAACAGCCCGGGTATCACCAAACAGGCAGAAGACGGTGCGTCAGCTGCCGTGGGTGAACGAGGGGTTGTGTAGGTATGACGTGCTGGTACGAAGGGCCCCTGGCCGCTTTCGACACCGAGACCACGGGCGTGGACGTCGAGACCGACCGGATCGTGTCGGCCGCCGTCGTCGTCCAGGACGCGGCGGGCACCCGGCCACGGGTGAGCCGTTGGCTGGTCAACCCGGGTGTGCCGGTGCCCGCCGGGGCGACGGCGGTGCACGGGCTGACGGACGAGCATCTCCAGCTCAACGGCCGCTGGCCGGCGCCGGTGATGCTGGAGATAGCCGAGGCGCTGGCGGAGCAGGCGGCGGCGGGCCGTCCGCTGGTGGTGATGAACGCGCCGTTCGATCTGACCATCCTGGACCGGGAGTTGCGCCGCCACCGCGCCTCGTCGCTGGACCGCTGGCTGGATTCCGCACCGCTGCTGGTGCTGGATCCGCGGGTCCTCGACAAGCACCTGGACCGCTACCGCAAGGGCCGCCGCACCCTCACCGACCTGTGCGAGCACTACGGCGTCGACCTCGACGGCGCGCACGACGCGGCTGCGGACGCACAGGCCGCGCTGGAGGTCGTACGGGCGGTCGGGCGCCGTTTCGCCACCCGCCTTGAGCGGCTGGCACCGCCGGAGCTGCACAACCTCCAGGCGGTGTGGCACGCGGCCCAGGCCCGGGGCCTCCAGGCGTGGTTCGCGCGCAGCGGCTCGGAGGAGTCGGTGGACCCGGCGTGGCCGCTGCGCCCGGATCTGCCCGCGGCGGCGTGAGCGAGCATGGCGAGCATGAAGAAAGCCGGCCCGTCTGAGACGGACCGGCTTTTCCCGGTGGGCGATACTGGGTTCGAACCAGTGACCTCTTCGGTGTGAACGAAGCGCTCTCCCACTGAGCTAATCGCCCGGGAACGCACTGAACAATACAGGTCCCCGCGGGTTTCCTTCAAACCGCTTCCAGGTGGGCGACGAGCCCCCGCCGCCCGGCGCGCATCATCAGCCGGTGGTTGGCCAGGAAGACCGGCCGCCCGGGTACGGCGAAGCGCCGCAGCAGTGGTTTGTTCACCTCGGTGAACTGCTCGTAGCGGGCGAGGCTGCCGTCGCCGTCCGCGGTGACCGTCCAGCGCGCCCAGCCGTCGAGGTCTCCCTCCATGGCGATCTCCAGCACCCCGGCCTCCGGGTCGCGCCGCACCTCCCGCGCGGTGAAGACCAGGTCGTACGGCAGTGTGGCGCGGATGGTGATCACGCCGCTGGTGTCGTCGAGCCGTCGCACCTCGCGCACCTGGGGCCACCAACGGGGATACTCCTCGGCGCGTTCCAGCGCGTCGTAGACGTCGGCGGGTTTCGCGGGCAGGGACCACAGACTGCGGAAGCGGTATCGGGTCCAGTCCATAAGAAGAGTCTGGCATCGGATCCGAGTAGCTTTTGAGTACCCGTACTCATGTCCCGCGGCGTGACCCAGCCCACACTTCGAGGCATGACGCACATTCCGCCCCCGGCCGAGGAGCTGCGGCTCATCGATGCCGAGCTGTGGCAACTGGACACCCGTCGCAGCCAGTTGCTGGCCCGCCGGGCCTGGCTGGTCGCCGCGCTCCAGCCGAAGTGGCAGGCGCCGCAGCCGACAGGGCCGACGCCCGCCGCCTCCCCTCGCCCCGAGGCGAGCGCACCGAGCGTGCAGAACGTGCTCCTGGTGCTCGGCGGTGTCCTGCTCACCGTCGCGGCGATGGTGTTCACGCTGGTCAGCTGGGGTCACCTCGGGATCACCGGCCGGTCGCTGGTGCTCGGCGCGGTCACGGTGGCCGCGCTCACGGCGCCGCTGCCGCTGCTGAAGCGCGGGCTGCGCTCGACGGCGGAGTCGGTGGCGGGCCTGGGGCTGGCTCTGACGGTCCTGGACGCGGTCGCGCTGCACGGTGCGGTGTTCCTCGGGACCCCGGGGGCGCCGTACACGGCGGTCGCCTCGGCCCTGCTGGCGGGGCTCTGGACGGCGTACGGCCTCCTGCCGCGCACGTCCGAGCTGCGCCTGCCCCACCCGGCCGCCCTGGTCGCCGCCCAACTCCCGCTGTTCTTCTGGGCGATCGCGGCCGACGCGGGCTCGTACGGCCTCACGGCCGCGCTCCTGGTGACGGCCGGGTTCGACACGGCCGTGGCACTCCGGATGACGTCCAGGACCCTGCGTGTGGTCGCCGCGATCGGCGCGTACGGCGTGGGCGCCTGGGGCGTACTGGCGGCCGGCTGGCTGACCTGGACAGCCTCCGGTCCGAGCGCCGCCGCCCGTGCGGCGGCGCTCCTTCTCCTCGCGAGCGCGATCGCGCTGACCGCCGCGTGGCAGAGCGACGGCACCGGCCGTGCCACGCCCGCCGACGGCCGGTCCGCCGGTCTCGCCGTCGCCTCCGGGCTGCTCGCGGTGGCCTCCCTCGGCGGAGCGGCACGGTCGGTGCTCCCCGAGCTGTGGACGGTTCCGGCCCATCTGGCGTTCGGCGTCGCCCTGTTGGCGGCGCTCCGCCTCGACCGGCTGCCTCAGGCGGTACGGCGGGGTCTGGCCTGGGCCTCCGGGGCCGTACAGGCGCTGTCCCTGCTGTGGGCCCTGCCCGTCGTCGGTGTCGTCGTGCTGGGCCCGCTCGCCTGGGCCTCGCGGGCGTGGACCGGCGCCCCGTCGGACGCCCGCACCGCGGTGACCGTCGACGTGACCTGGCCGCCGCACGCGGAGGCGGCACCGGTCGTCCTGGCCGCCGTAGCGGCCGTGCTGGTCCTGGCCGCACGGGACGCGGCCCGGCGTCCACGGGCCCTGGCAGGGGCACTGGGCCTGGCCTGGGCCGCCGTCCTCACTCTTCCGGCCGTGCTGGAACTCCCCTACTCCGCGGGCCTGTCGGTCCAGGGCGCCGTAACCGCGGCGGCCCTGACGGCAGCGCTGTTCCTACGGCAGCGCCTCCCGGCCCTCCTCCTCGCCCTGATCACCTCCGCGAGCCTCGCCTTCCTGGCGCTCGCCTCCCAGACGGCGACCCTCGTCGTCCTCGGCGGCCTGGTCGCGCTGTTCGCGGCGGCCTCCTGGCGCCTCGCCCCCTTCACGGCCCCGGCCGCCCTCGTCCACGGTGCCGCACTCGCCGTGGCGACCGGCGCCGCCGCGCACTGGTCCCCCGCGCACATCGCCCTGCTGGTCCTGGCGATCCCCGCGGCCGCGGCTCTCCTCGCCCATCGGCTCGGCGACTCGAAGGCCACCGTGCCGGTCGAGGCGGCCGGAGCGGCGGCCGCCGTGCTCGCCATCGCGCTGGCCGCGGCAGACCTCCCCCTGCTCGCCACGGTCCTGGCGCTGTGCGGGGTGATCGCGGCGGGTACGGCGGTCCGCGCGGACCGCCGCCCCGTCGGCTACGCGGCCGCCGCCCTGTTCGTCCTGGCCACATGGGTGCGCCTGGCGGCCTGGGACGTGGCCCCACCGGAGGCCTACACCCTCCCGGTCACGATCCCGGCGCTGTTGGTCGGCGCCCTGCGTCACCGCCGCGACCCGCAGGCCTCGTCCTGGACGACGTACGCCCCCGGTCTGGCCGCCACTCTCGTGCCGAGCCTCTTCGCGGCCTGGGGCGACCCCCACTGGACGCGCCCCCTGCTCCTCGGCCTGGCAGCGCTGGTGGTCACCCTCGCGGGCGCCCGCCACCACCTCCAGTCCCCGCTCCTGCTGGGCGGCGCGGTCCTGCTCCTGGACGCCCTGCACGAACTGGCCCCGTACCTCGTCCAGGTGACGGACGCCCTCCCCCGCTGGGTTCCGCCGGCACTGGCGGGCCTGCTGCTGCTCGCGCTGGGAGCGACGTACGAGCAACGCCTCAGGGATGTCCGACGGATACGGGAAAACCTGGGCAGGATGAACTGACACAGGGGCGTGGGGAACTGCGCGACCGGCTACAACGGCCGCGCAGTTCCCCACGAACCGTCACGGCATCCTGTCCCCGAGAAGCGCCAGGTTCTCGATAGCCGCCAGCCCGTACAGCGCGGTGTCGTTCGACGACACCCAGGCCGCCTCACTGCCCGCCACCAACGCGACCGGCCCGCTCAGCTTCTCCGTCTTCCAGGGCGCGGACTCCTTGTACCCGTCGGAGTTGTAGAACTTGTCCCAGGCCCGAGCGGCCAGCTTCGCGTCCCCGGTCTTCACGGCCGCGTACGCGTCGAGCCGCGAGTGCCCCTGGAACAGCAGCAGCGTCCCGAAGTTGGACCCGTACCGGGCCGCCTGCTCGGCCTTGGTCGCGTTGAAGTACCGGCAGTAGTCGAAGTACGCCTCGTTGAACTTCGGCATGTCGACGAGGTCGATGAGCTCGGCGCACAGCTCGTTGAGGCCGAAGACGGCGGACAGGTGGGATACGCCCACCACCGGCGCCGAGGCCACCGCGAACTTGCCCGTGTCGAGGTCGTACAGCCCACTGCCCTGCACGAACCCGTTGGGCTGGGCGGCGATGCCCTCCATCGTCGACAGCACGCGCGCCTTGGCCTTCTCCCACTTGGGGCCCTTGCGCTCCCACTCGGTCAGCCAGGCCGAGACCAGCCCGCTCCAGTCCGTGCCGAAGCCGATCGACAGGGCGTGCCGGTCGGGCGTGTACGGGTCGGTGCGGACCTTGCGCAGCGGGTCCAGGACCAGGAACGTCTCGTCCGAGTCGACATTGGCGTGCATGAGATCGCCCACGCGCTCGTCGGCGGTGAGGAAGTAGTAGTAGCGGCGGTACGTCGTGTTGGCGATGCGCTGCTGCTTGGCGCTGTCGGCGTAATGCTGCACACCGTGCCGGGTGCCGAGGCCCGCCCACTTGCCCAGGTGGTAGACGTCCACCTCGCCGGTGTGCCGGGTCATGGACTCGGCGAACCGGAAGATGTCCGCGCGGCCGCTGCGGAGGTACGCCATCCACAGCCAGATGTCCGGCGAGAGCTCGGAGTTGTCCCAGGCGTAGCCGCCGATGTCGTACCGCCACTGGTGCCGGACGGTGTCATAGGTGTGCATGATGTCGCCGTGGTCCCAGAAGCCGTACCAACGGCGCTGCTCCACCTGGTCCTTGTAGTAGGTGAAGAGGAAGTCGAGGTGGTCCTCGATCTTCGCCTTGGCGGGGGTCGAGCGGTCGGGCTCGGAGTAGAGGCCCGGGCCGAAGACCTTCGCCTTGATGAGCTGCTTGGGCGGGGCGGCGAGCTGCGGCAACACCCGTACGGCCTCGACCTGTTCGGCGAGGGCCTCCGGTGTCGGCGTGGACTCGTTCGCCCAGAACAGCAGTTCAGAGGTGCGGGCGATGCCGTAGGGGGTGCCGAACTCGGGCTCGTAGTCCTCGTAGGTGATGTTGAGGCCTTCGAGCTGTTCGGCGAAGGTGTCCTGGCCCATGCCGTCGTGGTAGAAGCGCAGGTCCATGGGCTGCGCCTCGGGCGACCAGAGCCAGAGGGTGACCTCGGCCTCGTCGGTCTGGGCGTCGCGGATGTCGAGCTGGGAGGGGTGCCGTTCCCAGAAGTCCCGCAGTCCGAAGGAGAATCCGCCGCTCGCGCCGCCGACGTACCCGAAACCGGAGGCCCGCCTGCCGCCGCCGGCGCCGATCCAGCCGTGCCCCTTCTTGGTGCGCTTGCGCACGGTGAAGCCGTCGGCGGAGAGCTGGGAGAGCGTGTAGTCGCCCCACTCGGGGATGTACTGGAGCCGGGTGGTGACCCGCTGGTCCCAGGTGGACGGATCGGGCAGCTTCTTGCCCGCGTACTGGGCCTCCTGCACGGCGATACCGGGGTCGCGGCGCAGTCCGGTGATGCCCTTGACGGCCTCGCGCAGCAGACCGGTGCCCTCGCCGCCGATGCGGATGTGACGGTCGTAGGACTGGTCGCGCATCGGCACGCTGAAGCGGACACCGAGGCCGCGGATGAAGTCGCCGCTCGCCTTGCCGGGCTCCTGGGTGCCGTCGTAGGTGATCGTGTGCACCATGCGGAAGGAGTCGGCGCCCGCGTAGAAGTAGAGGCGGATCGAGAACGGCAGCCAGCTCCGGTTGCCCTTGCGGTGCTTGCCGTCGATCTTGACGACCGCGCGGACCGGCCCCGACTGCTCGACGGTGACCTCGGAGATGGCGCCCTCGAAGCGCTCGGTCTTGACGGTGCCCTGGTCCTCGTCCTCGATCTCGGGCTGGCGGATCAGCACGAGCCGCCCGTTCCTGGCGATCTCGGTGGACCCGCGGGTGACCGACTTGATGAGGGTGGCGCCCGACTTGCCGATCTTCGCGGTGATGACGCCGGTGGAGACCGTGATCGTGCCGCCGCTCTGGTCGACGGTGACGTTCTTGTCGGGCACGGCGGCGTCGCCGGCGCTCAGCGACAGCTTGCCGTTGCCCGAACTGACCGCGTGGGCGGTCCACTTGAGCGAGCCGTCGGGCCAGTAGGCGATCGGCCAGGACTGGACCGGCACGGCCTTGCCGTCGGCGTCCTGGACCGCGAACTTCTGGCCCTCCTGGTAGACGCCCTTGGGCCAGGGCACACCGACGGTGGAGCCGGGCGCGGCACCGAGACCGCCGTCCTCCAGCCAGTCCAGGGTCACGGGAGAGTCGTCGGCCTCGGCGGCTCTCGGCGCGGCCTGTGCGTCCTTGGCCCCTAGCGCCCAGCTGAACTGCGCGGCGGCACCGGCGACGGCGGCGGCTTTGAGGATGGACCTGCGGGGGATGGGGGACATGGCCATTCCTTTCCATGGAACAGGCTGGTCAGGGGCATGACAGGGAGAGGTGCGGCGCCGGGGCGCCGACCTGGGGACGAGGGCACCGCCCGTCAGCGGCGCCGGTAGCGCTCCTCCACGGCGACGGCGGCCGCCGCGACGGCTCCGAGGACCGGGACCGCCAGCGGCGCGATGAACCCCGCCGACAGGGCCACGACGGCCAGTCCCGCGACGATCAGGAAGGATCCGGCGGGGTCCCGCAGGGTCCGGCGTACGGCATCCGCGAGCAGCGCGCGCCAGGAGGCACCCGGAGCCCAGACCGCCGCCGCCCGCAGCCCGGCCACGGCGAGGGCGATCAGGGCGAACAGTCCGACGGCCCCGACCAGCGGCCCTCCGGGGATCCCGGCCCGGGCGGCCTGTACGTCCACCCAGACCGCGGCCGCCGCGACCCACCCGGCGACCCCGACGAGCCACCCGCGCCGCGCGGCCGTGCGGAAGTCCGCGACGAACTCCCGCCGGCCGCCGCCCTCATGGGACATGCGGCGGCGCAGATGCCGTGCCCCGGCGGCGAAGGCCGCCGGATAGGTGACGAGTCCGAGACAGGCCACCGCGATCCATACGCCGGTGAGCAGTGTCTCGGCGAAGAGGGCGAAGCGCTCACCGCCGAACACCGGCGCCCTGCGCCGGGCCTTCACACGCGCTTGCGCCATGCTGACCGCCTCACTTCAGTCCGGACGTCGCCATGCCGTCGATGAGGTAGCGCTGGAAGGCCATGAAGAAGGCGATGACCGGCACCAGCGCCACCAGCGACATCGCGATCATGCTGCCGTAGTTGGAGATGCCCTCCTGGTCGCGGAACATCATCAGGCCGAGCGAGACGGTGTACTTCTCGGGGGTGTTGAGGTAGATCAACGGCCCCATGAAGTCGTTCCAGGCGTTGATGAAGGTGAAGATCGCGCTGGTGATGAGGGCGGGCCGGCACAGCGGCAGCACGATCGACCAGTACGTCCTCAGGTGCCCGCAGCCGTCGAGCTTGGCGGCCTCGTCCAGCTCCCGCGGCAGCCCGCGCATGAACTGCACCATCAGGAAGACGAAGAACGCCTCCGTCGCCAGGAACTTGCCGGCCACGAGCGGCACCAGCGTGTCGACGAGCTCCAGCTTGCGGAACATCACGTACTGCGGGATCAGCAGGACGTGATACGGCAGCAGCAGCGTGCCGATCATCAGCGTGAACAGCAGATTCCGCCCGGCGAACCGGATCTTGGCGAAGGCATAGGCGGTCAGCGAGCTGGAGATCACCACACCGGCCACGGCGAGGCCCGCGTACATCAGTGAGTTCACGAAGAAGCTGCTGATGGAGATGCCGGAGATGCCGTCGGCGAGTCCCGAGAAGTTCGCCCAGACCGGCTTGGCCGGCAGCAGGTCGACGCTGGCGATGATGTCCTTGCTCGGCTTGAACGAGGCCCCGAAGACCCAGATCACCGGATACAGGACGACCGCGAGGACGGCGAGCGCGCCCACGTGCCAGGCGATCGATCCGGTGCGGCGCCGCTCGTTCGCGGTGCGCACCACAGGGGTGCTGACAGTGGTCACTTGGCGGCCTCCTCGTAGTGCACCCACTTCTTCTGCGACCAGAACAGGACCGCCGTGACCAGCGCCACCGCGACCACCAGCGACCAGGCCATCGCGGAGGCGAAGCCCATCTGGGCCTCCTTGAAGCCCTTCTGGTAGAGGTAACAGGTGTAGACGAGGGTGGCGTCGGCGGGCCCGCACTGGGTGTTGGAGACCACGTACGCGGAGCCGAACACCTGGAACGCGTGGATGGACTCCAGCAGCACGTTGAAGAACAGCACCGGCGAGATCATCGGCAGCGTGATGTTCCAGAACCTGCGGAGGGGGCCGGCTCCGTCCATCTCCGCGGCCTCGTACAGCTCCTGCGGGACCTGTTTGAGTCCGGCCAGGAAGATGACCATCGGCGCGCCGAACTGCCAGATGCTCAGGGCGACCAGGGAGTACAGGACGTAGTCGGGGTTGCCGATCCAGCCGCCCACGTCGACGCCGAAGATCTTCTGGGTACGGTCCACGATCGCGTCGTCCGAGAACAGCGCCCGCCACACGAAGCCGACGGAGACGCTGGCACCGATGAGGGAGGGCATGTAGAACGCGGCACGGTACAGACCCTGCCCGCGCCGCTTCTGCGCCAGCAGCAGCGCGACACCGAGCGCGAGCAGCAGTTTCAACGGGGTGGCCACGACGACGTACTTGAGCGTGACCTCCACCGACTTCTGCCAGCGCGGGTCCTGGAACATCGTCGTGAAGTTGTCGAAGCCCACCCACTCGGGGGGCGTGAACAGGTTGTACCGGGTGAACGCGTAGTACAGCGACGCGATCATCGGCCCCGCCGTGAGCACCAGGAACCCGGCGATCCACGGCGACATGAAGAGGTAGCCGGCGAGGTTCTCGCGGCGCCGCCCGCGCCGCCCGGCGACAGGAGCGGCGGACCGCTTCTTCGCCGGGCGCACGGGCGCTTCCTTGACGAGCGTCATGGTGGTACGTCCCCTCAGCCCGCGAACGCGGCCTTGGCCTCGCTGAACAGCGCCTTGGCGGCGTCGGCCGGCTTGGTCTTGCCCTGGGAGACCTCGGCGCCGATCCGCAGGAACGCCGCCTCGACGACGTCGGCGCCCGACGGGTGCGGGGTGATCTTCCCGAGCACACCGGCCTTGGCGACCTCTTCCTCGTAGGCCGCGACACCCTTGTTCTGGGCATCGGTCGGCTTGAACGCGTCGTACTGCTCGGTCGTGGCGAGGATGCCGCGGTCATAGCCCATGATCTTGCCGACCTCGGGGTCGTGGACCATGAAGGAGATGAACTGGGCGACCTCCTTCGGGTGCTTGGTCCCGGAGAAGCCGCTGAGCATCAGCGAGCCGAGGTACTGGCCGGTGTGCTTGCCGTCCGTGGTGGGGATCGGCGCGAGCCCGTAGTCCGACTCGCCCTCACCCTCGTAGCGGATGGAGAAGTTGTCCCAGGTGAACTCGGACGCGGCGAGCCCCGCCGAAAGGCCGGACTTGGGCTGGACCTGCTCGATCTTCTTGGGGTCGGCGACGAGCCCGGACTTCACTCGCTTGTACGCGTCCGTCCACCACTGCGTCAGATCGTCCTCGGTGAAACCGAGAGCGGAGTCGGTGAAGAAGGCCTTGCCGTTCTGACGCAGATACAGGTCGTACAGGTACATGATGCCGTGGTAGCCGGTGTCACCGGCGATCTTCAGCTTGTCCTGGATCGTCTGGAGCGCGGCGAAGTACTCGTCCCAGGTCCAGCCGAACTTCGCCTCGACGCCCGCCTTCTTGAAGGCCTTGAGGTCGATGACGAGCGCCATGGTGTTGGCGCCGACGGGAATGCCGAGCTGCTTGCCGTCGACCTGACCGTTCGCCAGAACGCCGTTGCGGAAGTTGTCCAGGCTCAGATTCCCGGCGTCCGCCTGCGACTTGAGATCCAGCAGAACACCGCGCTTGTCGTACTTGCGCAGGAAACCGACCGCATTCTGGAAAACGTCCGGCGGATTCCCGCCCGAGGCCTGGGTCTGGAACTTCTCCCAGAACGCCTGATAGTCGGTGAATTCAGGCTTGATCTTGATCTTCGGATACTTCTTCTCGAAGAGCGCGATCGTCTTCTTGATGGCGATGGCGCGCGGCTCGCCGCCCCACCACGCGTAACGCAGTGTCACCGTCCCGTCGGCGGAACTGTCACTGTCACCCCCGCAACCCGTCGTCGCGGCCAGCCCCAGCGTCGCCGCTGTAGCCCCGGCCGCCTTCAGGATCGTTCGCCTCTCAACATTCCTGTTGGTTCCCACAGTCGGGTCCCTCCCCGCAGCGTCGCCGCCTGCATGAATCGTTTCAAGTAAGCGCTTGCTGGCACAAGTTACGGAGGGCCCGGGAGTGCGTCAATGATTCGGACAGGAATTTCTTGAGAGCGTGGTGAGAGGTCGGAGCGCCTCCAACCACCGGATGGCCCGCGGGAAGTGACGATCCCCCAGGTGAGAGCCGCGGGATCGACCGGTCGAACGTGACACAGGCCGCCGTACGCGATCGACGGGCGACCGAAAAAGGACAGGCGGTGAATGGGCCGCACCACGGACCGTCAGGCGTGACGGAGTCGGCGGCCGGTCCTCGTCGTCGCTCCGTGCGTGCATACGCCGACGGCCCGTCCGCGATCTCGCAGACGGGCCGTCGGTCCGGGTGGGCGATACTGGGTTCGAACCAGTGACCTCTTCGGTGTGAACGAAGCGCTCTCCCACTGAGCTAATCGCCCGGACGCAGGAAGAAGATTACCCCATGTCAGGGGGTGCCTGTGACCAGCGGTGACAGTCCCGGCGCCCCCCGCGGGCTCACTGGTCCTTGATGTTCCAGGGCATCTCGAAGCCGAACTTCCAGACATAGACCCCGAGGATCGCGCCGATGACCACGAGGCCGATCGAGGTCAGGATGATGTTGCGCCGTCGCACCTTGGGATCGAGGGCCCGCTGGGCCGCCTCGGTCACCTTGCGTTTGGTCCAGCGGAGCACGAGCTGGGCCCAGACGAACTCGGTCGCCCAGATCGCCATACCGCCGAAGATCACGACCCAGCCCGGCCCGGGCAACGGCAGCATGATGATGCCGGCCACCACGACCGCGAGGCCGATGACGAAGACCAGGACCTGCCAGCTCAGGTGCAGGACCCGCCGCGACCTGATGAATTCCGGCGCCCTGGAACCGAGCCCCTGCTCGCCCTTCACCTCGTCCGACTCCTTGCCGGCCTGCCCGTCAGACGCCACGGCGACCTCGCGCGGCCCGTCACTCCCCGTATTCATACAGCCGAACCCTACCGGAGAGAAACCAGTCACCGGAATGGTCGTACCTCCGCAAGGGGCCCTCGGCCGGAAGAGTTACGTAAAGGCACGCAAAACACTCAGAGGGGTTTACAACGGCACCGTAGGTGGCATGTCGATTTCGCCGACGTGCGAATCCCCGAGCGCACACTGAGCGAAAGGCCCTGGCGCTTATGAACACCACGGTCAGCTGCGAGCTGCACCTGCGCCTCGTTGTGTCGAGCGAGTCCTCCCTGCCTGTCCCCGCAGGCCTGCGGTACGACACGGCCGACCCCTACGCCGTGCACGCCACCTTCCACACCGGAGCCGAGGAGACCGTCGAGTGGGTGTTCGCCCGCGACCTTCTCGCGGAGGGCCTCCACCGGCCCACCGGAACCGGCGACGTCCGAGTCTGGCCGTCGCGCAGTCACGGTCAGGGCGTCGTGTGCATCGCCCTGAGCTCCCCGGAGGGCGAGGCACTGCTCGAGGCCCCGGCGCGGGCCCTGGAGTCGTTCCTGAAGCGGACGGACGCCGCCGTGCCCCCGGGCACGGAGCACCGCCACTTCGATCTGGATCAGGAGCTCTCGCACATCCTGGCGGAAAGCTAGGAGGCGAGACCGCACAGAGCCGCCCGGCGCCGTCCACTCGGGGAGACGGCTCGGGCTGGTACAACCGCATAGGGAACGACAGGTGCCGTGGGGGGGGGGGGGGGCGCCGCCCCGGGGCCGGGGGGGGGGGGGGGGCCCGCCCCCCCCCCCACGGCACCTGTCGTGCGTCCGGGCACCGCGACCCGCCGAGCCATTACCATCGGCCAGCATCGGCGGGCGTCCGCCCGACCCCCAGGCCAGGGAGCAAATCGTGCTGATCACCCACGACACCCGGTGCGCCCTCGACACCGTGGTCGATCTGGTGAACACCGCACCGGAGGACGACGCGTCGCCGGACGCGCTGCCGGATGTCGCGGCGCTCGCGGATTTCGTACGAAACCACGAGATCAGTGGCGTCGGGGTGCTCTCGGAGTTCGACCTCTCGGCCGTGCGCAAGATCCGGGGCCGGTTCGCCTCGGTCTTCGCGGCCCCGGACGCCCGGGCCGCCGCCGCCCTGATCAACGAGCTGGTCGCCGCCGCGGGCACGACTCCACAGCTCACGGATCACGACGGCTACGACTGGCATGTGCACTACTTCGCGCCGGGCGCCTCCGTCGCCGACCACCTGGCGGCCGACTGCGGGATGGCGCTGGCGTTCTTCGTGGTGGCCGGGGAGCAGGAGCGGCTGCGGCGCTGCGAGGCACCCGACTGCCGGCGGGCCTTCGTCGACCTGTCCCGCAACCGCTCCCGGCGCTACTGCGACAGCCGGACCTGCGGAAACCGCCTGCATGTGGCGGCCTACCGGGCCCGGCGCAAGGAGGCCGCGGGCTGAGGTCCGGGCGGAGTGAGAGCCGGGGTGGGCTGAGACCCGGGCAGCCGGACGGAGAGCCAGGCGTCGGACCGACACCCGCACGCTGATTGTCGACGTGGTCCCCGACGGGTGACGCCGGGGACCACGGGTTACGGCTCAGAGCAGCAGCAGGTCGTGCAGCGCAGCCATGAGCAGGAGAGACCCGATCACCGCAAGGAAGATCATCAGCGGTGGCTGGGAAAGGGCGAAGAGGCATCCACGCGGCTCGTCCTGCGGCGGCGCGGTATCGCTCTGTTTCGTGTCCAGCATCTCGCGGCGATGATGGCGCAGCCGGCACCCCGGACGCGATCAACACGCCCGGAATGAGCGGTAGTTCGCCGGATTCCGTGATGTCCGTTTCGGATCGTGATCGCTTGCGGACCTGCATGTGCCGCACTGCGAACGTTTCAGTTCAGCGCGCGACCGTCATATGCCGTGCTTCTTGAGGATGGCCTCGATGTCGCTGAAGTCGTCCCCCGCCGATTCGGTGCCCCTGGGCTTGCCCGCGGGGCGGGCCGCCGGGGTGCGTACGGCCGGGCCGAGGGAGGGCGCCGAGGCCGTGGGAGCCACCGCCTCCTGCTGGGCGCCACGGGCCGCCCTGCGCTCCTTGCGGGTGCCCCCGCGGCGGCGCTCCACCGCGCGCGTGGTCGAGAACAGCACCCACGACAGGCCGAGCACGCCGAAGCCCGCCCAGGCCGTCGGGCTGAAGGCGGTGTCCGCGAGCCAGTCGACGACGCCGGTCATCACCAGGCCGAGCGGGACGAGGGAGTAGGCGGCGATACGGGTCGCCGCGAGGAACCGCTTGCGGTACGCGGTGACCGCCGCGATGCCCAGGCCGGCCGCGGCGACGGCGGAACAGACGGTCTCGGCAATCATCCGGTCCTCCAGGCAGGGCTCGATCGGCAACGTGCCGCTTCGTCCCTATCCATCCTGCACCTCCCGACCCCCACCGGGCCATGCCCCGGCAGGACATCAGGGACATCTCCGGGTCAGCTCCTCCGCAGGTGCCGGTCGGGGTCGTACCGGCGGGCAGAGGGCGCCTTCGTGGAGGCCGGAGGCGATTCGGCACAGTGAGCCGGAGCTGGGAGACTGGGCCCATGAGCGACCCCTCCCCCGTCCGTCCCGCCGCGCCCGTCCTCGATGTGTGGTGCGAGCTGCAGTGCCCGGACTGCCGTGACGCGCTGGACGATGTCCGGGCCCTGCGCGCCCGTTACGGCGACCGTCTGGAACTGCGGCTGCGGCACTTCCCGCTGGAGAAGCACAAGCACTCCTTCGCCGCCGCGCAGGCCGCCGAGGAGGCGCTGGAGCAGGGCAGGGGCTGGGAGTTCGTCGAGGCCGTGCTCGGGCGGGTGGCGGAGCTGGACCGCGGCGGGGAATCCTTCCTGGTCGAGGTGGCCCGTGAACTGGGGCTCGACGCCGAGGAGTTCGACACCGCGCTGATCGACGGCCGGCACATCCTGATCGTGGACGCCGACCAGGCCGAGGGCAAGGCGATCGGCGTGACCGGGACACCGACGTACGTCATCGACGGCGAGCGCCTCGACGGCGGCAAGAGCCAGGACGGGCTGCGCGAGCGGATCGAACAGATCGCGGACCGGCTGCTCGCCGGGCAGGAGTGAGCCGGCCTCAGAGCAGGCTCTTGTACATCGAGTAACCCACCGTCGCGTACCCCATCGACTCGTACAGCCGCTCCGCCGGCGTGTTTCCCGCGAAGACGTTGAGGCCCAGGACCCGTCTGCCGGAGGCGATCGTCTGGGCCTCGGCCAGCAGCATCAGCGAACGGCCGTGGCCACGGCCGCGGTAGGCCTCCTCGGTCTCGACGTCGTAGACGAACGCCGTGTCGTCGTCGATGAACTCCACCCACAGGACGCCGACCCGGACTCCGTCGTGCTCCAGGACGCTGAACAGCGCCTCCGGCGTCGCCAAGCCTCGCTGCACGAGCTGTTGGTGATCCTTGCGCGACCTCGCCGTGGCCTCGGCCTCGGGTACTCCTCGGGAGGACCAGTCACCGGCGTACTCGGTGATGCCTCGCTCCGCCCACGGCCAGAACTCGGCCTCCGTCATGGGTCTGCCCCGGCTGCCCGGGGGCAGGTGGGGCGCGTCGGCGCCGAGGTGCTTCTCCATGCCGCGGTTGCGGTGGACGTAGCCGAGCATGGTGGCGAGCCGCAGCGCGGGCCCGGCGTCGGCGGGGACCCTGATCTCCAGCTGCCCGCAGCCCCAGCCCCGCGCCACCTCCTCGGCGGCGAGCGCGGCGACCGTGCCCCGGCCACGCCTGCGGTCGGGCTCGTCGATCCGCAGGTCCCGGATCTGGGCGACGGCCGTGCCGAAGGACGGGTGGGTCGCGAGGTGTATCGCCCCGACGGGACGGCTGTTCACGCACACGGTGTAGTGGCGGGACAGCGCCCCGTCGGCGCCGCGCTGGAGCGGCTCGGTCGGCCGCAGGGTGGTGGTCATCACCGGAGTTCTACCCGCTGCCGTGCGCCGGAGCAGCTCAATATCGACGGCCTTTACGGATCGAGGTCGTCCCCGGCCCGCTCCTCGAAGATCCGCATGGCCTTGGCGGTCACCGGGCCGGGCGCGCCCGGCAGTTCGCGCGCGTCGACGCGATGGACGGCCTGGACGTCCCGCAGGGTCGAAGTGAGGAAGATCTCGTCCGCCCGCTCCAGGACGTCCAGCGGCAGGTCGGTCTCCTTGGCCCCGGTCCATTCGACGGTCAACGCTCGCGTGATGCCCGCGAGGCAGCCGGAGGCGAGCGGCGGAGTGTGGATCTCGCCGTCGAGCACGACGAACACGTTCGACCCGGTGCCCTCGCACAACTGCCCGACCGTGTTGGCGAACAGCGCCTCCGAGGCGCCGTTCTCACGCGCGCGGGCGAGCGCGACGACGTTCTCGGCGTACGAGGTGGTCTTGAGGCCGGTGAGGGCGCCGCGCTCGTTCCGCGTCCACGGCACCGTGATCACGGCCGTGGAGTCGGGGCGCGGAGCGGACTCGCCGAGGGCGACCACCAGGGTCGGCCCGTGCTCGCCCCGGTCGGAGCCCAGCGGGCCATGGCCACCGGTGTAGGTGATCCGCAGCCGCCCGAGCGGCATCGGGTTCGCCTCCAGTACGGCGGCGCAGGCGCGGCGGACCTCGTCGTGATCGGGGTCGGGCAGCCCGAGGCCCCGGGCGGACAACGTCAGCCGGTCGAGATGCCGGGTGAGGGCGAAGGGGCGGCCGTCCACCGCCTTCACGGTCTCGAAGATGCCGTCGCCCACGGTCAGTCCGTGGTCGAAGACGGAGACGCGGGCGGTCTCGATGTCCTGCAGCCCGCCGTCGAGCCAGATCTTCACGTAAGGGTCCCTCCACTCACCTCGTACGTCCCCGACGCTACCGCGAGCAGCCGGGCCGCCTTCAGCTCGGTCTCCCGCCACTCCCCCTCGGGGTCGGACCCCCAGGTGATCCCGGCACCGGTGCCGAAGCGCAGCACTCCCCCGGCGCGGTCGGTCCAGAAGGTGCGGATGCCGACGGCCAGCTCCCCGGTGCCCCGGTCGGTGTCGACCCAGCCGACGCCTCCGCAGTACGGCCCCCGGGGCGCGGTCTCCAGCGCGTCGATGATCCGCAGGGCGCTGGACTTGGGCGCGCCGGTGACCGAGCCCGGCGGAAAGGCGGCGCCGAGCAGTTCGGCCCAGCCGGCCCCGTCCCGCAACTCGCCCCGCACGGTCGACACGAGGTGGACCAGCCCCGGATGCTTCTCGACGGCACACAGGTCGGGAACGGTGACGCTGCCCGTGGCGCACACCCGCCCCAGGTCGTTGCGGACCAGGTCCACGATCATCACGTTCTCGGCGTAGTCCTTGGCCAGCAGGTCGTCCTCGGTCCGCCCGGTCCCCTTGATCGGCCCCGACTCCACGACGCGCCCGTCCCTGCGCAGGAACAGCTCGGGCGACGCGGTGGCGATCTCCACCCCGTGCGCGGGCAGCCGAATCGTTCCTGCGTACGGCGCCGGGTTGCCGCGCGCCAGCAGGGCGGTCAGCGCGTCCACGTCGGCGCCGGGAGCGAGGGGGGCGCTCAGGACACGGCAGAGGTTGGCCTGGTAGACCTCGCCGGTGGCGATGTGCGCCCGGATCCGCCGTACGCCCTCCATGTACGCGACGCGATCGAGCGAGGACGTCCAGTCACCGGCGGCCGGACCCCGCCATGCCCCCGGCATCGGCGCGGGCACCGCCTCATGGCGTACGTCGGCGAACCGGGCGCAGGTCAGACCGCCCTCGAAGTCCGCGGCGACGGCCCAGAAGCCGGCGGAGTCCAGCGCCGCGGGGTCACTGGTGACGTCGAGGAGACCGGTGGCGACGCGGTCGCCGAAACGGGCGAGAGGAGGGAGGTCGGGCACGGTGTCGAGTCTATGGCGGGTGTCCCGCGGGTGACCTGGCCATGTCCTTTCGGCCGCCCTGACCACGTACGTAGACATGCGCACCGCAGCACGCTGCGCAAACGCGTTTTTGTACTGGCCCCGGAATCCGCTAGAGTTCAACTCGTCGCCGGGCCGCGAGAGCGGAACGAAACGACAAGCGGACGTAGCTCAGTTGGTAGAGCGCAACCTTGCCAAGGTTGAGGTCGCGAGTTCGAGCCTCGTCGTCCGCTCGAAGGAACAAGGGGATCTTCCCGAACCCCTCACTCCTGGTGGAGTGGCCGAGAGGCGAGGCAACGGCCTGCAAAGCCGTCTACACGGGTTCAAATCCCGTCTCCACCTCCAAGGACGATTAGCTCAGCGGGAGAGCGCTTCCCTGACACGGAAGAGGTCACTGGTTCAATCCCAGTATCGTCCACTGGATCTCATGATCCTCCGCGCGATTAGCTCAGCGGGAGAGCGCTTCCCTGACACGGAAGAGGTCACTGGTTCAATCCCAGTATCGCGCACGCAGTAAGGCACGATCTTGATCGTGACGTCCCGCGCGATTAGCTCAGCGGGAGAGCGCTTCCCTGACACGGAAGAGGTCACTGGTTCAATCCCAGTATCGCGCACACACCGAAGCCCCCGGCCCTGCGGCCGGGGGCTTCCTCGTTGCTCGGTCAGCTGGAGAACAGCATGTGGCCGAAGCCGCGGTTGCGGTGGTGCCCGCCGTGATGACCACCGTGGCCGCCGTAGTGGCCGCCGCCGTGCTGCGGTGCGCCCCAGGCCGGTGCGCCGGGCGCGGCTGGGTACTGCGGCGCGGCCGGGGGCGGGGGAACAACGGGGCCGCCACCGTACTGGCCTTCCAGCCGGGTCAGCGCCTCCAGCTCGCCGTAGTCGAGAAAGATCCCGCGGCAGCCGCTGCACTGCTCGATCTGGACACCGTTGCGGTTGTACGTGTGCATCGGTGCATGACACTTCGGACACTGCATCGTCGGCTCAACTCCTCGCCGGTCGGTCCTGCTTAGCGTTACGCCAGGACAGACTCTGTCCGGCTCTGGTCGGTTGCACCCTACTTCGCGAAACCGTCCGCCAACTCCGGCGGGGTGGAACCCATTCGGTCACAGGCGTCGACGACGGCCCGCTCCACGTCGTCCAGCGCCCGGCCCGCCTCGATCGCCTTGGCGATCGCCCGGGCGGCGGTCTGCACGGTGAGGGCGCGGGCGGGGACGTCCAGCGCCGGCCAGGGGTCGCCGTCGGCGGGGACCGCGGGGCCGTCGGCCGCGCGGTACGCACCGAGAAAGCGGGACCAGTCCTCGGGCGGCAGCAGACCGCAGGCGTACCAGGCGGCGGGGCGAGCGAGGTCCCAGGCGGGCTCCCCCACGCCGAGGTCGTCGACGTCGATGAGCCGCCACGGGCCGTCCGGGGCGGGGTAACGGACCAGTTGGCCGAGGTGGAGGTCGCCGTGACAGAGGGTCGTGGTGTCGGACATGGGGGTCTCGGCGCGGGCCCAGGGCGGGAGGGTGAGCCAGGCGCGCAGGACGGAGGCGGCGGCGGATTGCTGTTGCTGCCGGGTTGCCTTGAGGAGACGGGCGACGGCGAGTGCGGCTTTGACCGGGCCTCGCATGGGGGGCATGTCCGGTGGGGCGGGGGTGCGGTGGAGGTGGGCGAGGAGGGTGGCGGCGGGTTCCCAGGGGGCGGCGTCGGGGTGCTCCGGGTCCACGGGGTCACCGTACGGCCAGAAGGTGACGAGCCTGCCGTGCAGCTCTACGGGCGTCCTGTTCAGTGGGTTCAGGAGGATGCCGGGGAGGCGGTCGGCCGCGGCGAGGCGGGGGGCCAGGTCGGCAGTGGTGGTGCCGGGGGCGTGGGCCTTCGCGACAGTGTCGGCATGCCGGACCACGGTGGCGTCGGGGCGATCGGCGAGGGTGGCTGCGCCGCAGGGGCACGCGGAGGAGCTACGTGAGTGAGCCTCGGTTCTTGCCCTGAGAGTGAGCTCGGTGAGCAGGGGGTGGGGGGTCACGGGGCTCCCTGGGGGACGGGGTTCTGGTCGCGAGGGTACGGGGGGTGCCGGGTTCGGTTGTCGGGCGGGTGCGGGCCGGTGGGGGCTGGTCGCGCAGTTCCCCGCGGGGCCGCTGCGCTGGGCTTGGGCGGGGCG
>NZ_JBIAUQ010000018.1:0-198605 GCF_042893155.1 Streptomyces sp. NPDC001668 | reverse complement strand
GGTGGTTCAGGCAGCAGCGGCTCGATGAGCGACCACAGTCCGTCCGACACGATCCACGGCCGCGACTGACGCTGCCCCATGCCCTCACCAACGAGGGATCAAGCCGACAGTCACATGATCAAACTCTTTCGTCAGAGCCAGTTAGCGACGGCTCAGACCCGCACCCTGAACTCCTTGCGCCACTTCGTGAACTGCTGGTCCGGGTCGCCGGTGTACGACCACGGTGTGCGGGTGCCCCGGCGGTCCAGCATGCGCAGGAGGGGGACGGCGACCTCGGACAGGCCCGCGTGGCAGGCCGCGTGGGTCAGGTAGTTGAGGTCGCGCAGCTCGCCGGGCTCCACCGTGTGGTCGGCGCGGCCCACGATCCAGCGCTGCCAGGTGCGCCGTACGTCACTGATCGCCCCGTCGTTCTTCCAGTGCTGCCCGAGCCCCACGGACGTCCGCCTGTCCTCGGCGGCGTCCTTGGCGTTCCGGTACTCCTCGACCCGCGCGTACTGCACCAGCACCGGCAGCGCCGAACCCGGCGGGGCCACACCGGCCGCGTCGCGGGCGAAGTCGTACATCAGGCCGTTCGAGCCGTGCCAGCGGGCCGAGTAGTAGTGCAGCACCTGGAGGTGCCCCTCGACGCTGTACGGATCCCGCCCGTGCAACTCGTCCCACCAGCGCCCCAGTTCCTGCCGCCGCACCCCGGCCGGGTACAGCCGTGCCACCGAGATCAGGGAGATCCACGGCGTCGGGTCGTCCACGAAGGCCTCCGCCGCCTGGAGACAGGCCATCACCGCGGCGTCGATCCGGCGCTGGTCGATCGGCACGCCCCGGCCCGCCGCGATGGCCAGGTTGAACGCCCGCGCCGTCTCCGTGGCCGCCCGCAGCACCAGCGCGTCCCCGTTGTGCGGCTCGGCCGCCAGCCACGACTCCACCGTCGAACTGCCCGCGCAGGCCTGGGCGAGCGTACGCACCCGGTGGCCCCGCGAGAGCCAGTCGGGCCCGGTGGCCCGCAGCAGCTCACGCAGGCCCTGCCAGCGGCCGATGACGATGTCCTGGCGGGCGCTGGTCAGCGCGAAGTCCCCGCAGTCGGGATCGAATTCGGGGGTGAAACGGTCTCTCGCCATCGCACAGCACCTCAGAAGTCGGTGGGGAGACCCTCGTGGACGAGGGCGGGCGCCGACGCCCCGCCGTCGGGCACGTAGTCCGCCTCGACAGTACGGCTCGCGTCAAGGCGCGCGGGCCGGTAGTAGTCGCTGCCCTGCTTCCAGTACCAGAACATCGGAACCAGCCCCACGGCCAGCCCGCCCACGCCGATCGTGATCGCCGCGGTGCTCAGCTCGCCCAGCGACTCGACGAAGATCCAGAACATGAACAGGGCGCCCAGCAGCGGCCACAGCCCGCCGAGCAGGAAGTCCGTCGGCGACTTCAGCAGCATCTTGCGGTACGCGACGACCACCGCGAGGCCGCTGAGGCCGTAGTAGACGGCGATCTGGAGACCGATCGCGGAGATCGCGTCGAGGAGGATGTCACCGACCGAGCCCAGGGCGTTGGAGGCGACGAACATCATCAGCGCGACGCCGCCGACCACCACGATCGCCACCCACGGTGTGTTCCAGCGCCGGTGCACCCGACCCAGCGCGGAGGGCATCGTACGGTCCCGGCCCATCGCGAACAACGAACGCGTCACCTGGATCAGCGTGGTCTCCAGCGTGGCGATGGTCGACAGCATCACCGCGACGATCAGCAGCTTGCCGCCCCAGCCCGGCCAGATCTCCTCGCCCAGGACGGCCAGCACGTTGGCCTTGTTGTCCTCGATCTGCTTCGAGGTGAGGATGACGTTCACCGCGATGGTGAACACCTCGAACAGGAGGAAGACGATGCCGACGCCGATGAGGCCCGCGAGCCCCGTCGTACGGCGGCTGTTGCGGGTCTCCTCGCTGAGGTTGCTGGTGACGTCCCAGCCCCAGTAGTAGAACGCGGCGATCAGCGCGCCCGACGCGAACCCGGCCATGCCGTCGAAGTGGCCGAAGCCCAGCCAGGACCACTCGAAGCTGCGCGCGTTGCCCGTGTGGAAGAGGGCGAGCACCGCGAACAGGGCCAGTACCGCGAGCTCCACGCCCGACATGAGGAGCTGGGCGCGCACGGTGAGCCGGGCGCCGCCGAGCACCACAAGCAGCATCACCACGAACCAGGCCGCGCCCACCACGGTGGCCAGCGCGGTGTTGTCCGCGAGGTCCTGGTCGAAGAGGGCCAGCGTCATCGAACCGGCGGGCAGCGAGCCGGCCACCATGAAGATGGTCGCCGAGATCACCAGCGCCCAGCCGGAGACGAAGCCCAGGAAGGGGTGGAGCGTACGGCCCACCCAGGAGTAACTGGCCCCGGCGTTCACGTCGATCCGGCTGAGATAGCTGAACGCGAGCGCGATGCCCAGCATGGGTATCGCGCAGTACAGCAGGGCCGCCGGACTGGCCAGGCCCACCGAGCCGACCAGGACCGCGGTGGTCGCGGCGATCGAGTACGCCGGCGCGCTGCCCGCGACGGCCATCACCACCGTGTCGAAGGTACCGAGGGCATTGGCCTGCAGCCCTCTGCCCCTGCTGATGCTCATGGTTGTGCTGCTTTCCGTAGGGCACGACGCACGGCGGAGGGGACCGTACGGCGCAGAAGGGGTGGGGGGTGCCGCCGCCCCGGGCCGCGAGAGGGATGGCCTCGGGCCGGGGCGGTGAAAGGGAAACCAAGGGGGTGCGGAAGACCGCGCGGCCGCTGCGTGGACGACCGGTCACTCCGTGTATGCGAGTGATGATAGCCGTATTCCTTGATCCTTCAAGATTAACTGGGAGGTAACCTTCCGCCTGTGGAACGCCTTACTCCGGCAGCCTTTTGAGGTTGGGGAGCGCATACGGGGAAACGCGGATCAGGACAGCGCACCGAACCGCACGCGACGCGCGAGGGAGGCAGCCCATGGGCACCGAACCGACACCTGCCAAGCCGATGGCCGACGACGCCTACCAGCCCACCGGGACCAACGAGGAGCAGGAGGACGCGGCTCCGCTGGACCTCCAGGACGCCCTCGACGAACGGACCTACGACGACACCCTCGACGAGGGCTATTCGCCGCCGGAGAAGCCCCTCGGCGTCACCCGGCACGGCACCACCGCCGCCGAACAGCACGACGGCGAGAGCCTCGACGAACGCCTCGCCCAGGAGGTCCCCGAGGCGGACGCGCCGCTCGGCGACGAGATCGGCGACCTGCCCGGCGGGGAGGGCGAACCGGTCGACCCGCAGGCCGGCACCGACCGCGCCGGACGCCTTGTCGCCCCCGACGAGGGCGCCCACCCCACCACCACCAAGGACGAGGTCGCCACCGACGTGGGCATCGACGCGGGCGCGGCCGGCGCGGAGGAGGCCGCCGTCCACGTGGTCGAGGACCCCGACGACTTCTGAGGGCGGTCAGTCCCCGATCCGGTCGATCTGGCGGAGCTTGTTCGTGGCGTCCAGGGCCGCCACCTTGTAGGACTCGGCGAGCGTCGGGTAGTTGAACACCGCGTCGACCAGATAGTCGACCGTGCCGCTGCAGCCCATCACGGTCTGCCCGATGTGGATCAGCTCGGTGGCCCCGGTGCCGAAGCAGTGCACACCCAGCAGGGTGCGGTCACGCGGGGACACCAGCAGCTTCAGCATGCCGTGGGAGTCCCCGATGATCTGGCCGCGGGCCAGTTCGCGGTACCGGGAGATACCGACCTCGAAGGGCACGCTGTCCTGGGTGAGCTGGTCCTCGGTCCGCCCGACGAAGCTGATCTCCGGGATCGTGTAGATGCCGATGGGCTGGAGGTGGTGCATCTGCCCGACCGGCTCGCCGAAGGCGTGGTAGGCGGCCGACCTGCCCTGTTCCATGGACGTGGCCGCCAGTGCCGGGAACCCGATCACGTCACCCACGGCGTAGATGTGCGGCACCTCGGTGCGGTAGTGCTCGTCCACCGTGATCCGGCCGCGCCGGTCGGCGCTCAACCCCGCCTTGTCCAGGTCGAGTTCATCGGTCAGACCCTGCCGGCCCGCCGAGTACATCACGGCGTCGGCGGGGATCTTCTTGCCGCTCTCCAGGATGGTCAGCGTGCCGCGGGGGTGGCGCTCGACCGCGGCGACGGTCTCACCGAAGCGGAACGTCACGGCGAGGTCCCGCAGGTGGTACTTGAGCGCCTCGATCACCTCGATGTCACAGATGTCGAGCATCCCGGCCCGCTTCTCGACGACCGTCACCTTGCTGCCGAGCGCGGCGAACATGGAGGCGTACTCCATGCCGATGACCCCGGCACCGACGATCACCATGGAGCGCGGGACGCGTTCGAGGGCGAGCACGTTGTCGGAGTCCATGATCGTGCGGCCGTCGAACTCGACGCTGTCCGGCCGCGCCGGGCGGGTGCCGGTGGCGATGACGATGTGCTCGGCGCTGAGCAGCCGTTCGTGACCGGTGACCTCGCGCAGGGCCACGGTGTGCGGGTCGACGAAGCGGCCGGTGCCGCCGAACAGGGAGATGTGGTTGCGGGAGAGCTGGCTGCGGATCACGTCGACCTCACGGCCGACCACGTGCTGGGTGCGCGCGGTCAGGTCGGCGACGGTGATGTCCTCCTTGAGCCGGTAACTCTGGCCGTACAGGTCGCGCTGGGTGAGGCCGGTCAGGTACAGCACCGCCTCGCGCAGCGTCTTGGAGGGGATGGTGCCGGTGTGGATGGAGACCCCGCCGACCATGTCGGGGCGGTCGACGACGGCCACCCGGCGGCCCAGCTTGGCCGCGGCGATGGCGGCCTTCTGGCCACCCGGACCGGATCCGATGACGAGCATGTCGAAGTCGGGCACCCTCGGAAGTCTGGCAGTGGCGGTCCCCTTCCGAAAGGGTGAGCAGGAAACCGGCCGCCTCAACGGTGAGCAGGAAACCGGCCGCCTCAGGGGCGAGCAGGAAACCGGCCGCCTTGCGAATCGGCGCGGAAGACGGGGAAGTTGCCCCGGGACCGCCCGGGATGTGCCGCGGACCGCGACAGCCCCGCCGGACCGGGGGACAATGCGGCCATGGGCCACCGACTCGCCGACACGAGCACCCCGGCCCGGCTCGCCGCCCCCGACGAGGGCATCGGCCGGGACGAACTGGCGCTCGCCGCCCGCAACCACGGTCTGCCCCTCGAAGCGATGCGCCACGACCTCACCCCGCCGGGCCTGCACTACGTCCTCACCCACTACGACATCCCGTACGTCCCCGAGGACACCCCCTGGCAGCTCGGCGTCACGGGCCGGGTCCGCCGCCCGCTCACCCTGACCCCGGCCGATCTGCGCACCCTCCCGCAGGTCACCACCCGGGTCACGATGGAGTGCGCCGGCAACGGCCGGGCGCTGCTCACCCCCCGCCCGGTCAGCCAGCCCTGGCTGGTCGAGGCCGTCGGCACCGCCGAATGGACCGGCGTACCGCTGCGGCTGCTGCTCGCCGAGGCCGGAGTGGAGGCCGACGCCGTCGACGTGGTGTGCACCGGCGCCGACCACGGGGTGGAGCGCGGCGTCGAACAGGACTACCAGCGGGCCCTGCCCCTCGCGGTGGCCAACGGCACCGAGCCCGAAGTGCTGGTGGCCCACCGGATGAACGGCGCCCCGCTGCCCCCGCAGCACGGCCGGCCGCTCCGGCTCGTGGTGCCCGGCTGGTACGGCATGGCGCATGTGAAATGGCTGCGCGAGATCACCGTCACCGACACACCCTTCACCGGGTTCCAGCAGGCCGTGGCCTACCGGATCCGCCGGCACCCCGGGGACGAGGGTGCACCGGTCACCCGGATCGCGCCGCGCGCCCTGCTCGTCCCGCCCGGATTCCCGGACTTCATGTCCCGGACCCGCGTGGTGCGGCCCGGCACGGTGACACTGGAGGGACGCGCCTGGTCGGGACGGGCGCCGGTGACCCGGACCGAGGTGAGCACCGACGGGGGCCACTCCTGGCAGGAGGCGGAACTCGAACCGGACGCCGGTCACCCCTGGGCGTGGCGGCGCTGGCGCTTCGACTGGCGTGCGGAGCCGGGGCAGTTCGTGCTCAGCGCCCGGGCCACCGACGCGGAGGGGCACACTCAGCCGCTGGAACAGCCCTGGAACCGGGGAGGTTTCGCCAACAACCTCGTCCAGCGGGTCGAAGTGGTGTGCCTGGACGAGGAGTTCGCGGAACCGGGGCGCTGAAAAGCCGCACGACGCACCACGCCGTTGCCGCCGTGACGCGGCGCGCGTGTGCGGCGCGCGTGTGCGGTGCGTGCTCGGCCGCTCGGGGCAGCCGAGCAGCACCCGTTCCTGACTAGGGCAGCAGCTTGTCGAGCGCTGCCGGGCCCTCCGCGGCCAGCTTGCGCCGGGCCCATTCGAGGCTGTGCGGGGTGATGTCCTTTCCAGAGGCGAGGACGAGGTCCTCCGGCGACACCTCGGTGCCGGTACGGGTGTGGAGCAGGTCGTCCGGGGTGGCGCGGTCCTCGGACGGCCCGGACACGTCGGGCTGTGACGTCGTCATGATCTCTGCTCCTCGGATCCGGATCGCTGTGCGGTCCCGGTGCTGTCAACGGGTCCGATATCAGCATTCGACGCCCGGGCCGACCCTGCATCCGGAAGCGGCCCCCGCGCCCCGGAGCCTCCGGATGCCCCGGTGACCCGGGGGGCGTGTAATGGGGATATCGATCTCTCGGGGGCCCGGCAGAGAGACGACGACATGACCACCACCCGCAACACGAAGAAGGGCGTCCTGCGCAGGCTGGGGGAGTGGTGCGCCCGGCACTTCGTGATCGTCATGGTGGCCTGGCTCGTGGCCCTGGTCGCCCTTCAGGCCCTGAACCGGTCCTTCGGCGGGGACTACTCGGACAACTTCTCGCTGCCCGGAGTCCAGTCGCAGCAGGGCCTCGACGTGCTGAAGAAGCACGACCCGGCGGCCGGCGGATACGGCAGCCAGATCGTGCTGCACGACGGTGACAAGTCGCTCTCCTCGCTCTCCTCGCAGATCTCCACGACCGTCACCGATCTGGGGAAGCTGCCCCATGTCCTGTCGGCGCAGAACCCGCTGTCGACACCCGCCTCGAAGGTCGGACCGCTGTCCTCGGACGGGAAGACCGCCTACATCACCGTCCGCTTCGACGTGCAGCCCTCGACCCTGGGCGACGGCTACCTCCACGGCGTGGACGACGCCGTACAGCCGCTGCGGGCGGCCGGGGCCGACGTCGAGTACGGCGGTCCGCTCGGCGAACTGGCCCGGCCCGCCGCCGACGACCGGATCAGCGAACTGATCGGCTTCGCCGTAGCGATCGTTGTCCTGCTCGTCGGCTTCGGCAGTGTGATCGCCGCCGGCATCCCCCTGGTGACCGCCTTGATCAGTGTGATCGGCGGACTGGCCTGCCTCGGTCTGCTGGCCGCCGCCTTCACCTTCGCGACCGTCTCCCCGACCCTGGCCACGATGATCGGCCTGGGCGTCGGCATCGACTACGCGCTCTTCCAGCTCACCCGCCACCGGCAGAGCCTGATGGACGGCAGGGACCCGGTCCGGGCGGCCGGCGGGGCCACCGCCACCAGCGGGCGAGCGGTCCTGGTCTCCGGCTGCACGGTGATCATCGCCCTGGCCGGGCTGTCCGCGTCCGGGGTCTCCTTCATCGGGCTGCTCGGGCTCGCCGCCGCCGTGACGGTCGTCTCCGCGGTCCTGGGCGCCCTGACCCTGGTCCCGGCCCTGCTCGGCCTGATCGGCAAGCGGATCGACCGCTACCGGGTGCGCACACCGGTCGCCGAGACCGACGCCGCCGAGGGCGAGACACCCCATGGGACGTGGCACCGCTACGCCCAGCGCGTCGAGCGGCGGCCGTGGCGGTACCTGGCCGCGGGCGTCACGACCGTCGTGATCCTCGCCATCCCGCTCTTCTCCCTCCAGCTCGGCCACATCGGCGACGGCGCCGATCCCACCTCCTTCACCGACCGAAGGGCCTACGACCTGATGACCGACGCCTTCGGCCCCGGCTCCAACGGCCCGCTCACCGTCGTCATCGACCAGACCTCCGTACCGTCGTCCCAGCGCTCTTCCCTGTCCTCCCAGGCGCAGAAGACCCTCTCCGACGTGTCCGGCGCCGCCGCGGTCACCCAGCTGTCCCCCACCAAGGACGGGGACGTCCTGCTCGCCACGGTCTACTCCCAGCAGTCCCCGCAGAGCGCCGCCACCACCGACCTCACCAACCGCCTGGTCGGCACCACCCTGCCCGCCGCGGTCTCCGGCACCGACGCCGAGGGATACGTCACCGGCACGACCGCCGCCCAGGTCGACTTCCGCGACATCGTCGCCGGCCGGCTGCCGCTGATCATCGGTGTCGTCGTCGCCCTCGCCTTCCTGATCATCCTCGCGGTCTTCCGCGGGCTGCTCGTCGCCGTGAAGGCGGCCGTCCTCAACGTCCTGTCGATCGCCGCCTCCTACGGCGTCGTCGTCGCCGTCTTCCAGTGGGGCTGGGGCGGGCCCGCGCTCGGCGTCTCCGGCAAGGTGCCCATCGAGAGCTATGTGCCCATGATGATGTTCGCGATCATCTTCGGCCTGAGCATGGACTACGAGATCTTCCTGCTCTCCCGGGTCCACGAGGCCTGGCTGCGCACCGGGGACGCCAAGGCCTCCGTGGCCCACGCCCTGGAGATCACCGCGCGGGTCATCACCTGCGCGGCACTGATCATGGTGAGCGTCTTCGCCGCCTTCATCGTCAGCGACAACATCGTGGTCAAGATGCTCGGACTGGGCCTCGCGGTGAGCGTGCTGATCGACGCCACCGTCGTACGGCTGCTGATGGTCCCGGCCGTCATGACCCTGCTGGGCCGGCATGCCTGGTGGACGCCCCACTGGCTCGACCGGATGCTCCCGCACATCGACGCCGAGGGGGACCACGAGGCGGACGAGGCGGTCAGCGGGACTCCGGGATCCCGGGCGCGAGAACGAGCATCGTGACGTCGTCCTCGAGCGCCGGGGCGTAGCTGACGAGGTCGTCCCAGACCCGCTCCACGAGATCCGGGAGGTCGCCCGCGAACCCGGCGATCCGGTCGAGCAGCGGGTAGAAGGCACCGGCGGCGTCGCGCGCCTCCCACACCCCGTCCGAGGCCAGGAAGAGCCGGTCCCCGGGCCGCAGCGGGACCGTGACCCCGGCCGGGGGCGAGGCGTCGGTCAGGCCCAGGCCGAGCGGAGTGCCCACCGGGACGTCGAGTTCCACGGCCCGCCCGTCCCGCAGCAGGACCGGGCCGGGCTGCCCGCACGCCACGATCCGCACCTCTGCGGCGCCGGCGCCGAACTCCAGCACCACCGCCGTCGCGAACAGCTCCGAGTGCCGTACCGCCGCGGAGTCCACCACCAGTCTGCGGTCCAGCCGCGCGGCCACCGACTCGGGATCCGGCCGGTCCAGCACCGCCTCCCGGAAGGCCCCCAGCAGCGAGGCGACGGTGGCGACGGCCGACAGCCCGTGCCCCTGCACGTCGCCCATCACCGCCCGCACCCCGCAGGGCCCCTCCCGCACGTCGTAGAAGTCACCCCCGACCAGCGTCCCGTGCTGCGCGGCCCGGTACAGCCCCGCACACCGCACCCCTCGCACCCGCTCGGGCAGCGGCGGTACGACGGCCCGCTGGGCGGCCTCCGCGACCGCGCGCTCGGTCACCAGCTGGGCGTCACGCCGGCTCCGCACGAACGACACGACCACACTGAGCGCCGCGACGAAGCCGACGGTGAGCAGATCCGTGCTGCCGGGATCGTTGAGCCGGAACGCCGGCACGTTGAGCACCACGAGGACGAGTGCGCCGAGCACGGCGGTCGCCAGCGGTCCGTACGACAGCACGGCCAGCGGCGGGATCGCGCCCAGCAGGAACCCGATGTCCAGCGGACCGGGGCTCGCGAGGGTCGCCACGCACACCCCCGCCAGCATCGCGGCGGGCAGCGCCCGCACCCAGCCGGGCGGCGGCGCGCCCCGCAGCCAGCTCCGCCGGTCCCGGTCGCGCAGTCGGCTCACACCACCACGCTGCTACGACCCGCCCGGCCCCGCACGCCGAACCGTCTCTAGAACGGGGTGAGTGTCAGCCGGATCCCGGTCGGCGCCGTGTCCTGGACGTACGGGGCGAGGTCGGCCACGTCGTCGAAGGCGAAGCCGTACGCCCTGCCGTCCTGCGTGGCCGCGTGCATCGCCTTGGCGTAGTGGTTGGTGAGCGCCGTCCGGTAGAAGCCGGCGGGGTCGGTGGTCGGCTGGGCGGCACTGCTCACCAGCGTCGACCGGTTGAACCCGGCACCGAGCACCGCGGCGACCGGCCCGGTCGTGCCGTCGTTGGGGGCGGCGAGCGTGCCGTCGCAGAAGAGCACGTCCCGTGTCGAGGGCCGGGCGAAGGAGACCTGCGCGGGCCCGTCGAACACCAGCCGCCCGCCGCGCACCCGGCCGGTGAAGGTGCCCGCGTTCGTGGTGACGGTGAGGTCCCTGCCGGTGTACGTGCTCCACACCTCGTCGATGTACGGCGCCAGGTAGTCCGCCGGGAACAGTCCCGCGTCCAGACCGTGACCCGGCGCGATGACCCGCGTGTCGTCCACGACCAGCGGCGCGAACTCCGGGACCTGGCGTACGGCGGCGAAGGCACCGGCCCGCCCGTTCGCGCGCAGGGTACCCGTCGTCCGGTCCCGCGCCCCGGTCAGCCGGATGCTCAGCGGCACGCTGAACATGTCCACCATGGTCGTGTTGCAGAACATGCCCGCCGCGTTGTGGGTGAACTCGGCGCAGTCGTGCAGCACCCGGTAGTCGGGGTCCGAGGTCACCCAGCCGGCCGGGTACTGGAGGGCGGGCTTGCCGTCGCCGTCGGTGACGACCCTGAACTTCAGCTTGGCGCCCAGGGACACGTAGATCCGGCCGGACAGGTGGGGCAGGGAGAGGCTGGTCTCGCCGCTCGCGGCCAGGCTTATCGCGTAGTCGGTGTACCCGTCGGCGCCGTTGTCGGACAGGGCCACCGGAGCGAGGGTGCCGTCCGGGGTGACACGTACCTGCCTGCCGTCCTGGTTGCCCACGATGTACACGTGGACGTTCGCGTTGTCGAAGGCGCCGGTGTTGTTGACGACCGTCAGCGGCAGGGCTCCGGTTGCCGCGGCGCGGCTGGTGGCCGCGAAGGCGTGGGGGGCCGGCGCGGCTGCGGCGGACGCGGCCACCAGGCCGCCGCCGAGGGCGAGGAGGAGCTTGCGGCGGCCGAGGGGGCGCTGGTAACGAGGGGTCATGTGGGGGTCTCCTCGGATTCTTGAGAGCGCTCTCACGTGGGGGTTGAGGTTGATGGTACGGACCAAAGGAGCTGCGGCCCATACGTCGGACAGCGTTTAATCCGGCCTCAAGGGCCGGTCAAGTGGCGTCGGAGGGAACGAAGTTGGCCGCCGAAAACCGGTGGACGCCACCCAGAGGATCCCGTAGCGTGAACCGCCACGCCTCGAGACCAGCGGAAGGAGGCGAGTGCCGTGCAGATCACGACCGTCCAGCGCTCCCTCTCCGTCGTCCCGGCGTGCCTCGTCTGACCGGGAGTGCTCCCCGCAGTCCGCATCCCGGAGGAATCCACCCATGACCGATCTGGTCATCCGCGCGCTCGACGAGCGCGAAGCCCCTGTCTTCGACACGCTCCCCGACCCTCTCGGCGCCCGTGAGGCCCACCGGCTCACCCGGCACCGCCCCGACTGGAAGCGCGTCGCCCTGCGCGACGGCAAGGTCGTGGCACGCGGCGCCTGGTGGGGCGGCCCCGACGACACCGCCCCCGTCAACGTCAACTGGTTCGACGTGGCCGAAGGGGAGGAGGACGCCGGCGCCGAACTCCTGCGCACCGCCCCCTGGCAGGTCGGCCTCGAGATGAACCTGCCCGCGGGCTGGCGCGAGGACCCGCACCTGCGGGCCGCCGCCGAGACCCGCTTCACCGCCGTACACAAGGCCGGATACGAGTTGCTGGTCGAGCGGTTCCTCTACCGGTGGACACCGGAGCACGGACTGCCCGAGCGGCCCGGGCGACTTGAGTTCCGGCCCGAACCGGACGACGCGGTCTTCTTCGGCCTGCTGCGCCGCATCCACTCCGCCACCCTCGACGCACACGCCCTCAAGGCCGTCGAGGAGGGCGGCCTCGACCGGGCCGCCCAGGAGGAACTCGACTTCTTCCACTGGTGCCCCTCGCCCCGCGAGTGGTGGCAGATCGCCCGCACGCCGCAGGGGGAGGTTGCCGGGATCCACATCCCGGCCCACAACCCGTCGGGACCCTGCGTCGGCTTCATCGGGGTGGTCCCGGAACACCGCGGACACGGCTACGCCTACGACCTGCTCGCCGAGTGCACCCACTACCTGGTCGAGCGGGGCGCCGAGTTCGTCACCGGCGCGACGGACCGGGGGAACTTCCCCATGGCGGCGAACTTCGCCAAGGCGGGCTATCCCGTGGTACGGGAACGCCTGAACTACTGCCTCCCGCACACCGGCTGAGCCGCCGCCTTACGCCGTGGGCGCGGCGGTCGCGCCGTCCAGCAGGGCCTCGGCCTCGACGAGGATCTCGGTGACCCGCAGACCGAACGCGGCGTCGCACGGGTGGGCCTGGCCGGTGCGGGCGGCGGCGAGCAGTGCGTCGACGGCCCGGAGCACGGCGGGTACGACTCCCTCCGGCGACTCGGGGAGCACGGCGACCCCGCCCGCGCCCCGGAGTTCGACCCCGACTCCCGCGGCCGCGGGCGGCGCCGTGAGACTCAGCGTCAGGGTGCTCGACGCGCCGCCGGCGTGCCTGAGGACCAGATGGACGGTGTCCCCGGGGCCGTGCGCGGCGGCCGCCACCTCGCGCACCTCGCCCAGTACCGGAAGCAGCACCGACAGGGCATGGGGGCCCACGTCCCACAGGGCTCCCTTCTCCCGCCGCCACGGTGAGTCGGCGAACGCACTCTCGCTGGTGAACACCGACCCCAGCCATTCGGCCCGCGCCGTGAACCAGCCCTCCACGCCCGCCTGTTCACCGATCCACGACTCGGTCTCGGCCAGGAAGCGCGAGGTGAAGAAGACCACCGAGGCGACGCCGGACTGCTGGACGGCGTCGAGCACCGCCCGACCCTGCGCGACCGTCGTCGCAAGAGGCTTGTCGAGCAGCAGATGGCACCCCGCCCGCGCGGCCCGCGCCGCGAGCCCGGCCTGCACGGCCGGCGGCAGGGCGACCGCGACGGCGTCCACGTCCGCGAGCAGCGCGTCGACATCGTCGTAGGCGCGCGTGCCGTGCTCGTCGGCCAGCTCCTCGGCGGCCTCCGTACGGCGGCCCCACACCCCGGCGAAGTCCAGTTCCGGATGCGCGCCGAGCGCGGGAGCGTGGGCCATCCTGGCCCAGGGACCGGTGCCCAGCAGTCCGATACGCATACCGTCGCCTCTCTCGCCGTACCGCCGAACCTCACGACGACCGGTCTGGACCAGCTGCCGGTCAAGGCGAGGGTGCCACACGGAGACGGCGGACACGCAACCCCGTCTCGCCACCCGGTCGGGCCGGGGAACGGCACCGTCCGGGATTCAGCAGTGCGGTCGCTGAATGCGTTCTCGTTCTTCTATTGGACCTCCGGCGGCGCGGCGGCCAGGCTGAGGAGAGCCCAGATCCGTGTGACCGGCGAAAGAGGTCCAAGGCCATGCACACCCGCCGTATCGGTGACGTCGAAGTGAGCGCGATCGGCCTGGGCGCGATGCCCATGTCCATCGAGGGGCGGCCCGACGAGGAGCGCTCCATCGCCACCGTCCACGCCGCGCTCGACGCGGGCGTGACCCTGATCGACACCGCCGACGCCTACCACCGGGACGCCGACGAGGTCGGTCACAACGAGACCCTGATCGCCAAGGCCCTCGCCTCCCACGACCGGGGCGGTGACGTTCTCGTCGCGACGAAGGGCGGGCATCTGCGTCCCGGGGACGGCAGCTGGACGCTCGACGGCAGCCCGCGGCACCTGAAGGAGGCCTGCGAGGCCTCGCTCGGCCGACTGGGTGTGGAGGCGATCGGGCTCTACCAGTTCCACCGCCCCGACCCCCGGGTCCCCTACGAGGAGTCCGTCGGCGCCGTGCGCGACCTCCTCGACGAGGGCAAGATCCTCAGGGCGGGCATCTCCAACGCGAATCCCGACCAGATCCGGCTGGCCAACGAGATCCTCGGCGGCCGGCTGGTCTCCGTGCAGAACCAGTTCTCCCCGGCCTTCCGCTCCAGCGAGCCGGAACTGCGGCTGTGCGACGAACTCGGTATCGCCTTCCTGCCCTGGAGTCCCCTCGGCGGCATCTCCCGGGCGGGTGAACTGGGCTCCGCGCACGCCCCGTTCGCACGGATCGCCGAGAAGTACGGGGTGAGCCCGCAGCGGGTCTGCCTGGCCTGGATGCTGGCCAAGTGGCCGGTGGTCGTGCCCATCCCGGGCGCCAGCCGCCCCGAGACGATCCGCGACTCGCTCGCCGCCACCGACCTCGTGCTCGGCGCGGACGAACTGGCGGAGCTGGACGCCGCCTGAACCCGACGTGCGCGCTGGCCCCGGTGACGGGGGTGTCCCTAGGATGGACGCCCTGTCCTGCCAGGGCAGTTGGTGGCACGAACTGGGGGAAAGATGAGCACCGGCAAGAATCTGTCCACGTCGATCGACGCCTCTGTGCCCACGGCCGCGCGCATGTACGACCACTACCTGGGCGGCAAGGACAACTACGCGGCCGACCGGGCGGCCTGCGAGGAGCTCGACAAGGTCGTCCCGAGCACCCGCAGGCTCGCCGTGAACAACCGGCGCTTCCTCCAGCGGGTGGTGCGGACCCTCTCGGCGGAGCACGGCATCCGGCAGTACCTGGACCACGGCTCAGGGCTGCCCACCCAGGACAACGTCCACCAGGTCGCCCAGCGCGTCGACCCCACCACGCACGTGGTCTACGTCGACAACGACCCGATGGTCCTCGTCCACGGCCGGGCGCTGCTGGAGCAGGACGAGCGGACCGCCGTCATCCACGCGGACATGCGCAGGACCGAGGAGATCTTCGCCCACGAGGAGACCCGACGGCTGATCGACTTCTCGCAGCCGGTCGCCGTGCTGTTCAACTCGGTCATGCACTGCATCCCCGACAGCGAGACGGACGGACCTGCCGCCCTGGCCCGCCGGGTGCGCGAGCGGCTCGCGCCCGGCAGCTTCATGGTGATGTGCCAGCTCGTCAGCGAGGATCCCGAAGTCCGTGCCTTCGTCACCGACTTCATGGACCAGGCCACCCAGGGCAACTGGGGCCGGGTGCGCGAGGAGAAGGACGTCGCCGAGTGGTTCGAGGGTCTGGAGATCCTCGAACCGGGCCTCGTGGAGGTCTCCACCTGGCGCCCCGACTCCGACGTGGGCCCGCGCCAGCTCACCCACGAGTGGATCGAGTTCGGCGGCGTCGGCCGACTCGTCTGACCTGTTCAGCCGCCGTAGCGCTGCTGCATCGTCTGCTCCAGCAGCCGCAGCGAGTCCCGGGGTTCGAGCGCGTCGTCCGCCAGCCGGTCCAGGGCGAGCCGGTACTCCTCCGTCTCGTCCCGGTCCTCCAGGAAGTTGGCGCTCTTGATGTGCTCCAGATAGACGACATCCGGCAGATCTAGGCCGCCGAAGCGCAGGTAGGTGATCGGGATGGCCGGGGCGGAGGCGTTCGTGACGTCCAGCGGGATGATCTGGAGCGTCACATTGGGACGCTGGGCCATCCTGACCAGGTGCGCGAGCTGCTCCCGCATGATCTCCCGGCTGCCCAGCACCCGCAGCAGCACCGACTCGTCGATCACCGCCCACAGCTGCGGAGCGTCCTCGCGCAGCAGCAACTGCGCGCGCCGCATCCGCAGTTCGACGCGTCGCGCCACCTCGCCCGCCGCCGCGGCCGGCAGACCGCGCTCGACCACCGCACGGGTGTAGTCCGGCGTCTGGAGCAGGCCGGGGACGTACTGGATCTCGAAGGTACGGATGGCCGCGGCGGCCTCCTGGAGCCCCACCAGCCGGTCGAACCACTCGGGCATGAGCCGCTTGTCGTACCGCTGCCACCAGCCCGGGTCACCGGCGCGCTGGAGCAGCTTGAGGAGCACGGAGGCCTCGTAGTCCTCGGTGCCGTACAGCGTCAGGAGGGCGCGCACATCGCTCTCCGTCGGGGGCCTGCGGCCCTTGCCCGACTCGATGCGGGACAGCTTGGCGGGGCTGAACCCGAGGGCCCGCGCCGCCTGGTCCTGGGCGAGCCCGGCATCCTCGCGGAAGCCCGCCAACTGGACGCCGACCAGCATCTTCAGCAGCGTGGGAGCCGGCTCGGTACGGTCCAGATACGGTTCCAGGCGGGAGATGCGGTGGGACGCGGCAGACATCCTGACTCCCAGTAAACCGGCACAGAGACGACTCACACTATCGCACGCAGAGTGGCCGCCGCGCATCATTCCGTAGATGCCGTGGCGGCCCGGGAGCCCGGACCGCCACCGCCTCGGACGCCCCGCCTCACAGGAGGTGGTCGAACTCCCCGTCCTTCGCGCCGGCGAGGAACGCGGCGACCTCGGCCGGTGTGTAGACCAGCGCGGGGCCGTCGGGATCACGGGAGTTGCGCAGCGCGACGGCGCCGTCGACCAGGGAGGCCACTTCGACGCAGTTGCCCTCGGCGTTGCTGTGTCGGCTCTTGACCCAGCGGGCGTCGAGCGAACTCGCCCGCACTCCGTTCTGCACTGGCACTGCAGTCTCCTTGCTGTTCACGTTCTGCGCCGGGCGCGGTGCCCGGCCGTGCCGGACGGGGCGGGGCGCACCTCCGCAACCTCCGTGGCCCCACCCGTCCTTCGCGCAATTTCTCGTGCAATTGCACGCGGGCGCCTTCAGCGTGGATAATAGCTCCAGCGTCAACCCCTGTGGTTGCGCCCCGTCTTGACGTCGCATCAAGGAGATGCCGTGTCGTCACCTGCGAACCACGCGCTCCGGCCGCTGAACCGGGCTGTGCCGGAAGCCGGTGACGCGGGCCCGGCCGGTGCGACCGTGCGGCGTCCCGGCCCCGCCGGCGCACAGCGGCAGCCGCCGCGGCTCGGCCCGCTCGACTCCGCCGCGCTGCTCATCAGCCGCAGCGGAGAGGGGTTCGCCCGGGCCCGTGCCTTCACCCGCGAGACGCTGAGCTGCTGGTCCCTCGACCACTGCAGCGACGACGCCACCCTCGTGATCACCGAACTCGCGGCCAACGCCGTGGCCCACGCGGTGCTCCGGCCCGCGGCGGGCGGTGCCGACGAGGTGTGGCTGGGGTTGTCCTTCGACCCCGCCCATCTGCTGGTGACCGTCTCCGACCCCGGTGACGAGCCGCCCGCGTACACGCCCGCCGACGTCACCGCCCTGCGGGAGCACGGCCGCGGCCTGTACATCGTCGACGCCCTGGCCAAGGAGTGGGGCTGGGCCTCACGGCCCCCGGCCGGCAAGACCGTCTGGGCCAAGCTGTCGACCACCCCTCCTCCCTGACATGACTGCCGCGGAAAGGTCTCACGCCATGCGCACCGCTCCGGACCAGCCGAGCAACGAGCGCACCAGCCAGCCCGAGCCCACGACCGGGGTGGCTCGGACCACGCCCCTCATGGCGCTGAGCCGGGTGCCCTGGGGCGAGATCCAGGACTCCACCGGCTGCGCCACGGCCATCCCCCTGCTCCTCAACAGCGTGGCCTGGGGAGACCCCGAGACGGCCGCCTCCGCACTCGCCGACCTGCGCCGGCGCATCTGCCAGTACGGCTTCGTCGTGGAGCAGGCCACCGCCGCCACGGTGCCCTTCCTCTGGGAGCTCGCCCAACTGCCCCAGGTGACCTGCCGGGCGGAGATCATCCAGCTGCTCAGGAGCATCGCCGGCGCCCGCCAGTGGGAGAGCACGGCGGCCGTCTACCCCAAGCTCCTCAACCACCGTGAGAACCCCGTGGTGTGGGAGCGCCGGGCCCGTCAGGCCGTTCGTGCCAGAAGCGGCGCCCTGGAGCGGCTGATGGCCGACGGCGACAGCGACATCGCCCACGCCACCACGGAACTCGCCCGCACACTGGACGAGTAGGAGCGCGGGGCCGTCGAGTTCCAGGGCCCCTGGCACCCTGCCGGCGTCAGGCCGCGCTGCTGCGCGGTACCCGGCGGGGGCAGGCCGAGTCGTGGTCGGTGCCGCAGCTCGTCCACCAGCGTTCACAGCAGGCGGTGTCGAGTTCGGCGCGGACGATGTCGTCGGCGGGCCCCGCGCCGGCCACGCCGGGCCCGGCAGCCCGCCCGCGCATTTCGGCCAGCGCGCGCCGCTGGTCGCACAGCACGCTCTCGCGCACGACCGCGATGACCGGCACCAGGCTCGCGGCGGCGAACAGGCACACGGACCACGGCGGACCGTCACGCAGCGCCATGACCGCGGTCCAGGCGAGTCCGGTGCTCGTCGCGAGATAGAGGGCGCTGAGGAGACCTGCGGAGCGGTTCATGGGCGTATACCGTTCATGGTGCGAGGGATGCCCCTTGTTCAACGGTTTTGCGGCCCTTGGGGAAGCGGGTCCGGCCGCACGGTATTGCGCCAATCGCGTGCCGGGCAGCGGCGCAGGGGATTGGGCCGGCGCAGATGGGGCATACGCAGCGAAAAATTCGAGAGAGGGGCGCTTCGTGCTCGTTCCGGACCCGAAGGCCGTCAGAACCCTGCTGACCCGCTACGCGTCACTGAGAATCGCTCAGGCGGAGAGGGAGAGGCCGGCGACGGCTCGAGAGCTGGAGGACGTCAGTTACACGCTGTGCGTGATGATGGGTACCACCGACGTCCGTGAAGCGGTCGCCAGGGCCGACGCCCTGCTGCCGGCCGCCGAATGCGCGGACCCGGACGGTGAGAGCAGCCTGCCACTGGCCGGGTGACACCACGCCGGACCCGGCGGGCGGTCAGGAACTCGCCGCCGCCGGGACGGCCTCCTTCGCGTGAAAGGCCGCGCGGTACGCCTGCGGGGTGTGCCGACGACCCGCCGGAAACGCTCCCGGAACGCCGTGGGGGAGCCGAACCCCGCCTGCGGGCCATGTTCACCGGGCTCTTCAACCTTCTGTGGGCGACCGTGACCGTCCTGATGATCGTGCGTCCGGGGTCCACCACCGGCGCATGAGCGCCCGTGCGCGGTCAAGCCCGACGCCGGAATTCGCACGTCGGTGCGTGGAGGCGCCTAGACTCGTCAGCCGTGCCCATGCGCGTGGGCCCGCGAAAACGAAAGGCGCGTTGACGGGTGTTCCAGGATTCCCCCATCTACGACCGACTCGTCGCCGAGCGCGGCGACGTCCCCGCTCTGACCCGCAGGGAGGCCGAGCGCGTACGCAGGGAGCTGGAGTACGTCATGCGGCCCCTGCAGTCCCTCATGCCCCCGCCCGCCCCCGAGCGTCCGGCCTCGCCCGGCCAGGGATGGGTGCCGGCCCTTCCTCCCGCCGCCCCGCGGCCGTACTGACCCGGCCTCAGGACACCGCGGTGTCGACGCGGGAGCGCGGGTCAGGACCGGGCCGGGCCAGCCACTCGGCGATGGCGCGCGCGATCGGCTGGCCGGTCTCCACCTCGACGAAACCGAACTGCCCCGACTGGTTGCACTCCAGGAACCACCAGGTCCCGTCCGAGTCCTCGGCGAAGTCGAAGGCGCCGTAGGCCAGTTCCGCCGCCCGGAGATAGTCCCGGACGGCCGCGGCCACCCGCGCCGGGACATCGGCGGGCTGCCAGGAGGAGGTGGGCGGGGCGAAACGGACGTCCACCTCGTCGTCCGGCCCGGTGGCCTTCCGCGCGGCCAGCATCGTCTCCCCTACGACGGTCAGGCGTATGTCGGCCCGTTTGGCCACCCGCCGTTGCAGCAGGGTCGGGCCGAACGCGACGGCCGAGAAGTCCGTGCCGGGATCGACCCGGCTGGTCGGCACCGCCCGCGGCGGATCCTGCGGGTGCGCGCCGGACACCGGCTTGACCACCAGGTCGGGATAGCGCTCGGCGAACTCACGGGCCGCCTGCGGAAACGTTGTCACGATCGTGGCCGGGACCGGCAGGCCGCAGCGCTGGGCGAGCCGCAACTGCCAGGGCTTGTGACGGGCCCGGCGGGCCGCGTCGGGGTGGTTCATCCAGCGGGCGTCACTGCCCCGGAGCATGCCGTACAGCGCCTGGTCGGACTCCTCGGTCAGCCACTCGGAGGGCGCCGCCGCGTGCGCCGCGGGGATGCCCGGACGGCGGACCCAGATCGAGCGCAGCCCGGAGAGGCCCACCAGACGGCCGCCGACCGACAGATGGCCACGGAAAGAACCGTGCACGTACTCCCCGGACAGCGCCACCCCGTCGGTCAGGTCGGCCGGGTCGAGCCGGACCACCGGCACCCCCGTCGCGTTGAGGTGCACGACGACCATGTCGGCCGTCACGTCCTCTTCGCAGGTCAGAATCAACACGGTCATCGGTTGTCGGCCCGCGTTCAGTCGTCGAAGTGTGTCTTGGAACCCGCCGTGCTCGTGGTGGTCCCCAGTTCCCTCATCAGGGCGTGGTCGCGCGCCGCGACCCGGCCGTCCATGAGCACGTTCAACTGCAGCCCGGAGTCGTAGACGTACGGAGTGGTCGCCTCCAACGTCGCTGCCGGACGTGCGTAGTTGAGCGCGAACGGTTGCATCGTCTCTCCCTCGCCGGTACTGCCTCTCGCAGACGGCCGTCTCCCCACGACGCCGTCAGGTCAGCCGACTTCCTTCGGCTTCCAGAGACTTATACGAATCGAACGAGTGGTTGGTTTCCTTACACTGCGTAATCACGGTCGGCGGGACGTCTCCCGGTCCCGTCCGTCGAGCCGCAGCGCGGCCCGGTCGGCGGGGGAACCGCGCAGCGTGCGCAGCGCGAGCAGCAGGACACCGATGTCGTCGAGATACACCGGGTCGGGCACCAGATCGGTGGGCAGCACGAAGTACAACAGGGCACCCCAGAAGACCCAGCGGGGCCCGGTGGGAAGCCCCGCCCGCCGCAGACCGCGCCGGGTTCTGACGAGCCGTACCAGCAGCCCCACGGCCACCGCCAGCGCCAGCGCCGCGAGCACCGCGGCGACGACGATCAGTGCTGTGGTCGAATCCACGGGCCGACCTCCTCCTCCGGGCGCCGAACGGCGCGCTGTCTGACGGATTCCCGCATCCGGGCCCGCTATGGCTCACCGACCGGCGGCACTCACACCCGTGGCTCATCCGAGTGGCACGCCGTCGTATACCCGCTTACGAATGGGTCATCTACATGTCGCGGTCGCACGACGGGGGCGCGTAGGAGCGACCGCAACCCTTTGTCTGGAGCAGAGCATGACCACCGGCCCGACAGCAGCTCACCCGAACGAACCCGCCATACCGAGGGACCGGTCGTACGGCGATCCCGTCGGCGACCTGGTGCGCGCCGCCGTGGCCGACCGCCCGCTGGAGGACGTCGTCCACCTCATCACCCTGCTGGAACAGTCGCCCCAGTACGCGCAGGCGACCGTCGCGGCCCTCCGTGCCGTCGGCGTGGACCGGTCCGTGGAGGACGTCACCCGGCTCGTCGCCCTGCTGACCCGGCCGCCACGCGACGCGGACAGCGCCGACGAGGCGATCCGGGCCGCCGCCGAGTCCCGTCCCGTGGAGGACGTGACCCGCCTGGTGGCCCTGCTGAACCGGTCCGAACTGCAGCCCCACTGCGGTCAGGAGGCGGTACGTGCGGCGGCGACCGGCCGGCCCGTGGAGGAACTCGTCGAGCTCATAGGGCGGCTGGCGACGGAGAAGCCCCCGCCACCCCCGCAGCCGCCGTACGAGGAATACGACGGGGAGGGGCGGCCCGAAGCGGTGCCGACGGGGTTGCCGAGCGGGTCCGGGACGGGCGCCTTCCCGGCCCCGCCACCGCATCCCCCCGCGCCGCGGGGGGCCCGAAGGGCACCGGCCTGGCCGGGCAGGATCGCCGCCCTGGCACTGCTGGTCTGCGGTGTCCTGTGCTTTCCGGCGCACCGCGACGGGGCCTCCATGCGGGTCTACGGGTTCGCGCTCGGCGTGTCGGTCCTGTGTGTCCTGCTCGCCCTGCTGTTGATCCGGCCCGCGCTGCCGGTCCTGGCCCTCGCGGTCGTCGTACCGGCCGGGGTGGCCGCGGGCCAGCTGCTCGACGGGCGGTTCCGCTCGGCGGGGCTCGCCCGGGCGCTGGAGCTGCCGCTCGCGCCGGCCTGGGTCGCGGGCACGGCGGCCGTGTGCGCCTCGCTGGCCGCGCTGACCGCCCTCGTGGTGCATCTCGCGTCGGCACCGCCGCGGGGCAGCCTTCCGGCCGAGCGGCGGACGGCGGAGGCGGTCCGCGAACGGGCCGACGCCCCGCTGGCCCCGTAGCAGGCCCACTGCCCGGGAATCCTGAGAGCCGCCGGTCTCCGCTCGGCTCCGCGGCCCGGACCTAGGAGCCGCCCCTCTCCCGGATGCCGCTCAGCACACGGTCCGGGGTGAGGGGCAGCTCGCGCAGGCGTACGCCGGTGGCGTGGAAGACGGCGTTGCCGATCGCTGCCGCCGTCCCGACGATGCCGATCTCACCGATGCCCTTGCTGCCCATCGGGTTGAGCCGGTTGTCGTCCTCGTCGATCCAGTGCGCCTCGATGTCGGGCACGTCGGCGTGCGCGGGCACGTGGTAGGCGGCCAGATCGGTCTCGGCGAAGTCGCCGAACGCGGCGTCCATCGTGCTGCCCTCGGTCAGTGCCATACCGAGCCCCATGGTCATCCCGCCGACGAACTGGGAGCGTGCGGTGCGGGGGTTGAGGATGTGCCCGGCGGCGTACACCCCCAGCAGCCGGCGGACCCGGCACTCACCGGTGACCGTGTCGACGGCGACCTCCGCGAAGTGGGCGCCGAAGGCGTGCCGCGCGTAGGGGCTGTCGGCGTCGGCCCGGCCGGCCGTGTCGGCGCGGACCTCGATGCCCTCCGGCGGCAACGGCCCTTCGGCCAGTCGCCGAGCGAGCCGGGCGCACGCCTCGTGCACCGCCCAGCCCCACGAGGCGGTGCCCGACGAGCCGCCGGCCAGTGACGCGGCCGGCAGATCGCTGCTGCCCACCTCGGTCCGCACCCGTTCCACGGGCACGGCGAGCGCGTCCGCGGCGATCTGGGCGAGCACGGTCCGGGCGCCGGTGCCGATGTCGGTGGCGTTGATCCGCACGAGAAAGGTCCCGTCGGGCAGCGCCCGCGCCGCCGCCGTGGACGGCTGCGCCATGACGGGATACATGGCGGCCGCCACCCCCGACCCCACGAGCAGCGGGCCCTCGGTCCGGGAGCGCGGCCGTGGGTCCCGCTCCGCCCAGGCGAAGCGCCGGGCGCCCTCGCGCAAGCACTCGACCAGGTGCCGGCTGCTGAAGGGCTTGCCGCTGTCGGGCTCGGTGTCCGGCTCGTTGACGATCCTCAACTCCACCGGGTCCATGCCGAGTTCGCAGGCCAGTTCGTCCATGGCCGACTCCAGGGCGTACATGCCGGGCGCCTCGCCGGGGGCCCGCATCCAGGACGGGCTGGGCACGTCGAGGGGCGCCACGCGGTGCGCCGTACGGGAGCCGGGGGCGGCGTACATCACGCGTGCGGGCACGGCGGCCTGCTCCACGAACTCCTTGATCCGTGAGGTGTGGGTGGTGACCTCGTGGATCAAGGACGTGAGCTGTCCGTCGGGGTGGGCCCCGAGACGCAACCGGTGCAGGGTGGGGGCGCGGTGTCCGACGACGGCGGGCAGGAAGCGGCGGGGGAGTGCCAGGGTGACCGGACGCCCGGTGTGCCGGGCCGCCATCGCGGCGAGCACCACGTCCGGACGGGGCGTGCCCTTGGACCCGAAACCGCCGCCGACGTGCTCGGCGTGCACGGTGACGTGTTCCTCCGGGAGTGCGAACAGGCCGGCCAGGACGGCACGTACGGTCGTGGAGCCCTGCGTGGAGGTGTGCACGGTGAGCCGGCCGTCGTGCCATCGGGCCGTCGTCGCGTGCGGTTCCATCGGGTGGTTGTGCAGCGGCGGCACCCGGTAGCCGGCGTCGACCCGGACCGGGGCGGACGCGAACGCGCCCTCGGGATCGCCGTGTTCGCGGGTCCCCGGGTACCCGCCGTTGGCCTGCTCGGGTGCGTACGCGTCCGGGTGGGTGGCGGTCAGGGTGACGTCGTGGTCCTCCACGGCGTAGTCGACGCGGACGGCGGCGGCACCGGCGCGGGCGGCTTCCAGGGTCTCGCCCACCACCAGGGCGACGAACCAACCCCGGTGCGGGACACGGGAGTCGCGCAGGACGGCGAGCGTGGGATCGTCCGGCTCGGACAGCCTCGGCGCGTTCTCGTGGGTGAGTACGGCCACGACTCCGGGCAGGTCCAGAGCGGCCGCCGTGTCGATGCCGGTGACCCGGCCCCGGGCGATCGAGGCGGGCACGGGCCAGGCGTGCGCCCGGCCGGGGCAGGGCTGTTCGGCGGCGTAGCGGGCGGTGCCGGTGACCTTCTCGCGGCCCTCGCGGCGCTCGACGGGAGCGCCCAGAGCGGCGGCTTGCGCGGTGGCGTCCATACGTCCTCCTCAAGCCCTGGCGGTGAGCCGGGTCAGCACGTCCAGGGCGAGCGAGCGCGCCAGCGGCACCTTGTAGGCGTTGTCCCGCAGTGGTTCGGCGGCCGACAGCTCCAGGTCGACCGCGTGCTCGAACGCGGCCGCCGTGGGCGCGGCGCCCACCAGCGCCTGCTCGGCCCGCCGGGCCCGCCACGGCCGGTGCGCCAGCGCGCCGAAGGCGATCCCGGCATGGTCGACGACCCCGTCCGTCACACGCAGCACGGCGGCCACCGAGGCCAGGGCGAAGGCGTACGACGCCCGGTCCCTGGCCTTGCGGTAGGCGGACGGCAGCCCGGCCGGGGCCGCAGGCAGCAGCACCCCGGTGACGAGTTCGCCGGGCAGGATCTCGGTGTCCCGCTCCGGGTGCGCCCCCGGCAGCCGGTGGAAGTCGGCCACCGGCACGCTCCGGGCGCCCTCGGTGCCGTACAGCTCGACGCGGGCGTCCAGCGCGGCCAGCGCGACGGCCATGTCGGAGGGGTGCGTGGCGACGCAGTGCGGGGAGTGCCCGAGCACCGCGTGGTCCCGGTGCACTCCCTCGCGGGCGCCGCAACCGCTGCCCGGCGCCCGCTTGTTGCACGGTTTGGAGACGTCCTGGAAGTAGGGGCAGCGGGTGCGCTGGAGCAGGTTGCCGCCCGTGGTGGCCGCGTTGCGCAACTGCCCCGAGGCGCCCGCGAGCAGGGCCTGGGAGAGGGCGGGGTAGCGGGTGCGGACGGCCGGATGGGCGGCCAGGTCGCTGTTGCGGACCGTGGCCCCGACGCGCAGCGAGCCGTCCGGGAGCTCCTGGACCTCGTCGAGGGGCAGCCGGCTGATGTCGACGAGCAGGTCCGGCCGTTCGACGCCGAGCTTCATCAGGTCGACCAGATTGGTGCCGCCGCCGAGATAACGGGCGCCGGGCCGGGCGGCGTAGAGTTCCGCCGCCTGTTCGGGGCTGGTGGCGCGTACGTAGTCGAAGGTCTTCACCGGATCACGTCCTCGACCGCGTCGACGATGCGTGGATAGGCGCCGCAGCGGCACAGGTTGCCGCTGAGCCGCTCGCGGATCTCGTCCCGGTCCAGCGGCACCGGATCGCCGGGTACGGGCGCGTCGTCGGTGACGTCGGGGGTGACCCGCGAGGGGTGGCCCGCCGCCGCCTCCTCGATCATGCCGAGCGCCGAACAGAGCTGGCCGGGGGTGCAGTAGCCGCACTGGAAGGCGTCGCGGTCCAGGAAGGCCTGTTGCAGGGGATGCAGTTCCTCCCCGTCGGCGGCCAGGCCCTCGACGGTGCGGACCTCGCTGCCGTCCAGGGCGACCGCGAGCAGCAGACAGCTGTTGACCCGGCGCCCGTCGACCAGCACCGTGCAGGCCCCGCACTGCCCGTGGTCGCAGCCTTTCCCGGCACCCCACAGGCCCAGGTCCTCGCGCAGCACGTCGAGCAGGACGCGCCGGTGGTCGACGAGGAGGGTGTGGGGTTTGCCGTTGACCGTGAGCGTCGTCTCCGAGCAGGTGGCGTTGTCGCTGTTCTCGCCGCTCATCATCACGGTGACCTTCCGGACGGGCCGAGGTGCTGTCCCCACCGCGTATCCACAGCGGGCCCTCCGACACCTCCCGTCCCGCCGGGAAGCGAGCCCCGCCCAGGCCGGCACCCCGAACGCCGACGTGCCGCGCGCCGCCTACGAGGCCTTCGGGGACGTCGTACGCCCGCTCGGGGACGCGGAGTCCTGGCGGCCCACCGGCTGCGCGGGCCGGGCGGTCCGTGACCGCTCTTCCACTGCGCCGGGGACGCCCAGCGGGCCCCGGCCGCCCCGCACACGCCCGCGGCCGGACCGCCCTGGCCCCGGCGGGACCGGCCGCGGTGCGCGCCACTCCGGACGGCCCGCTCGGGCGGCCCGTCCCGCTCGACCGGAGCGACGAGCTCTGCGCCCGCCCCGCCACCGGACGCACCCCGCTCACGGCCTCCGAACGCCTCGCCCTCGGCGCGGACGCGGACCGCTTCCCGCTCTTCAGCCGATCTTCCGGTCCGGGTCCTCGTCGCGGCCCGGGGGCCGCAGAGTGCCTTTCCAGCGTCCGAACGTCTTCGACAACTGCTGCAGCGGTGAGGTGGCCTCCGGGTCCGCCCGGAGCTCCGGTGCCGGGGCGTTCTCGCGGTAGATCGCCAGCGCCTCGTTGGCCCGCTCGGCGGCCTCCCGGTACAGGTCCCGGGACTTCGTCATGGCCTCCAGCGCATCCGCGTACATCGCCACCAGCGCGCGCTCGCGCTCGAGTTCCTCCTCCAGCGTCAGCAGCTGCCACTGCTCCCGCAGCGCGGTCACGGCCTCCTCGGCGCCCGGCGGCAGCGGCTTGGGCATCGCGGCGTAGCGGGTGACGGCCGCGATTAGCTCGGTGGGTTCCGTGCCGTCGAGGAACACACTGCGTACGGAGAAGTCCTGGCCGTCGTAGCCGGGCGGCACCGGTGTCCCCGGCAGCACCACGGCTCCGCCGCGCGGCACCTCCACGCCGAACTCCTTCACGGCCCAGTTCAGCACGCGCAGCTGGTGCGGCTGCGCCCGGTGTTCGACGATCCGGTGGCGCAGGCTGGGCGGCAGCATCTCCGCCAGCGGGCGGCGGCCGCGCTGGTCGGTGGTCATCGCCTCGTGGACGACGACATGCACGGCCCAGCTGCCGCGCACGGCCTGCCGGAGCACCCGCCGTACGTCCTTGTCCTCCTCGGGCAGCACGCTCAGGTCCCGCAGGCGCAGTCCCGTGGCGGCGTCGCGGTCCCAGAAGACGTCCTCGCTGTCGGGCCAGAACATGGTCGCGGGCGACGGCCACCGCAGGTCCCAGGGTTGCTCCGCCTCGGCCGCCAGCACCCACTCCTGGCTGCCGCTCGTCACCGGGGAGAGCGAGAGCCGGGCCCGGACGGTCACCTCGTCGCCGACCCGCCGGCGGGCCTCGAAGATCCGTTCCGGGGCGTCCCCGTCCGGGGACGGCTCCTTGAAGTCGTCGAGGGTCGCGTTCTCCTTCAGTCGCTCCAGACTTCGGCGCAGGACGTCGGCCGCGTCGGATCCGAGATGGCGGCCGCGTGCCAGCCAGACGGTGGGGGGTGCGGTGGGGTCTGCCGTGGGAGTGCTTGACATGGGTCCATCTGTGAGAAGGAGTGGTGCGTGCCAGGGCCAAGTATCGTCGCCGCCGACCTGTACGGACCAGGCGGGTCCGGCAGGCGGACGCGCCCGGAGCGCGGCGTCCGTCGGCACGGGCCCTCGGCGTGATCTGCCCCGCGCACACGGGGCGCACACGCTCCGCACGGATCAACCGCGTTTCACCCGTGCCCAGTCAGCGCCCCGGCACGCCAAAATGACCTCTCGAACAGGGCCCGCCCGCCATCCGCATTGGGGCGGGCCCTGTTCGCGTCCGCATCCGATTCCGCGTTTCGGCTCGCTGAATATATCGGGAGCCGATATATTCGTGTTCATGGCACCGAGGAACATGACACAGGCGGCGTTCTTCGTACTGACCGCCCTCGCCGATCAGCCGCGGCACGGCTACGGCATCCTGCGCGAGGTCGAGGAACTCTCCGAGGGGGCCGTGCAGATGCGTGTCGGCACCCTCTACGGCGTACTGGACCGGCTCACCGCCGACGCACTGATAGTGCTGGACCGCGAGGAGGTGCAGCAGGGCCGGCTGCGGCGCTACTACCGCCTCACCGACGAGGGGACCGCCGCCCTGGACGCCGAGGCGGAGCGGCTGGCCGCCGGAGCGAGCGCCGCGAAGAAGCGGATCGCCGAGGGGCGGCGTGCCCCTGGAAGCACTCCCGGAACCGTCCCGGGGACGACCGACGTGCCCACCACGGGCCGTGGACTCGCCGGAGGTCTGGCATGACGAGCCTGCTGGAGACCCGCTACCGCGCCGTGCTGCGGCTGCTGCCCGCCTACTACCGGCGCGAGCGCGAGGAGGAGATGGTCGAGACCTACCTCTGGGACGTCGACCAGGAGACCCAGGACCAGAGCCGGCCCACCCTCGGTGAGGTGGCGAGCGTCGTCGCCCTGGCCGTGCGCAGCAGGCTCGGCGCGGGCGGCGCGCCCCGCCGGTACGCCGTGCTCGGCTCGGCCGTCCGCCTCTTCGCGCTCTTCGCCGTCCTGCTGCAGGCGGCGTCCGCCCTGGTCGACCGGGTCCTCGGACTGACCTGGGCGTCGACCCGTGGCGGGAGCCAGTGGGACCTGTTCATGGACGGCTTCACCGGCCACGGGGTGTGGGCCGGTGTCAGCGGGGCCGCACAGTGGTTCCTGCCGCTGCTGTGGACGGTCGCCTACTTCGCCCTCCTGCGCGACCGCCGCCGTCTCGCCCAGGCCTCCGCGCTCGTCGCGGCCCTGCCGGCACTGCTGCCGCTGGCCGACCTCTGGGCCCGCGACTTCGCCCCCTCGGACTCCGCCTACGTCGTCGCGGCCGCCGTACTGGCCTGGTCGTCGGCGCTGGCCCTGTGCGCGGCCCACCACCGCGACGCGCCCCCGGCGGCTCTCCCCGCGGGCGCGCCCGGCCTGGTCCTCGCCGCCTGCTGTGTGCTGATGGGCGGGTCCGTCGTGGCCCTGCCCGGCGGGGTCGACACCGTCTGGGCGCTCGTCACGTGCTACCTGGTGACGGCCCTCGCCTGGCTGCTGTACCGCGTCCGGGGCGAGAGCCGCGTACCCGCGTCGGAGGCCGCCGCCCTCGCGGCACTGGGGCTGCTCCTCCTGGCGGTCCGGATCACCGCGGTCTACCCGTGGCTCGACCTCCTGCCCGGGGCGCTGCGCGTGGGTGTCCTGACCCAGGCGGCGGCCCTGGTGGCCCTGACCGCCGCGCTGGCCGTCGTGAGCGGACGCGACCTGCTCAGCCGTGGTACGTGATGTACCCGTTGCCGTCCCGGTCGTCGGCGCTCGCGGTGTACGCGTGGGTGTCGGCGTGCGCGCCCGAGGGCTTGTAGAGGCGGATCGTGTCCTTGTCGTTGTTCCAGATGAAGTTGCAGTTGTTGCGGTAGACGACGTTGTTCGCGTCGGAGTCGGTGCCGTGGCCGCCGCGCAGCTTGACGTAGTCGCCGGGCTGGAGCGTGTGGTTCTTCGTGAACGTGAACTTGTTGGTGCTGGTGGAGTCCCTGACGACGTACCCCTTGAGGTTCACCGTCGCGGTCCGCGAGTAGTTCTTGATCGTCAGGTACTCCTCGTCGGTGTTGCCGGTCGCGCAGTTGTTGGAGTCCCGGCCCGGGGCGTCGTACTGGACGCCCTTGATCTTGAGCGCCGACGAGTACTCGGTGGCGTGGGCCGGGACCGCGCCCAGCATGGTCAGCGCGCCCGCGGCCGCCACGACGGCTATGTGTCCTCTGCGCATGGAAAAGCCCCCCTGTGAAGGTCTGGTGAAGAAGACCTGGAGCGTATACAACGCGGAGCGCCAAGGGGGCTTTTCGGTTGAATCAGTAACCGACTCGGAATGTGGCGTCCTGCTTCTCCGTCGCTGTGGAGACCGGGTCGATGCGCAGGACGTAGTCGGAGTGGCGGATGTAGCGGGTCGGGTTGTTGTACGAGCGGAAGGAGGCCCAGCTCGCGTCCGCGAGGCCCGCCGTGCGGTAGAAGGTCGCGTCCCCGGCGAAGGTCGACGTGCCGTCGTTGACGTCGAGCCGGAGCGCGTAGTCGTAGTGCCGCAGATAGCGGTCGGGGTAGTTGACCGACCGGAAGGAGACCCCGGAGCTGTCCGCCAGGCCCGGGACGAGGGTCCACAGGGAGTCCTTGTACGGCTCGACCGGGTACTCGTCGATGCGCCCCGCGTAGTTGGAGTGGCGGACGTAACGGGCCGGGAAGTTGTAGGACTTGAGCCGGTTCCAGGCCGGCGCGCCCCACTTGGCCAGCAGATTGTTGTACTCGGCCGTGGTGATCGTCGCGATGCCGCAGTGCTTGGAGTTCACCGGCTGGGTGTAGGTCCTCTGGTCCAGCGGAGTCCAGGTGCCGGAGGCCGGGCTGCTGGACTGCCAGGCGTAGAACACGCCGTTGGGTGTGTAGGTGTCACCCCACAGCCACCAGGTCCCGGAGGTCAGGGACTTCACGACGGTCGGCGCCTCCGTGCCGCCGTGAGCCACACCCGCGCTGAACTCGGTGAAGCTGCCCGGGGTCAGGGAGGTGGAGCGCGCGGACACCAGGGTCTGGTTCTTCTTGAAGAAGAGGTAGTTGTAGCCGTTCACGCCCACGGCCATGTCGCCGTCGATGACGTCGTAGCCGGGGTCGAAGAAGACCTGCGGGGCCGAGGCGGTGACGAAGTCACTGGTGTAGTTGACCATGATCACGTTGTGGCCGCTGCTGTTGACCGAGGAGTAGATGACCGCGTACTGGCCACGGGCCGCGTCCCAGAACGCCTCGGGAGCCCAGCTGTGGGTCGCCATGTCGTGCAGTTTCAGGCGCCGGTAGCCGGTGAAGGTGCGCAGGTCGGTGGAGTCCCAGACGTGGATGTACTGGCTGTTGTAGCCCCAGTCGGTGCCCTTGAGGTCGGTGGCGAGGACGACGAACGTGCCGTCCCGCTTGCGCATCAGGAACGGGTCGCGCAGACCGAGCGCACCGGCGGTGGGGGTGACCAGGGGGTTGTTCTGGTTGAGCGGTGTCCAGTTCAGCCCGTCGGGGCTGACGGCCAGGTGCAGGCCGTAGTCGGTGCCGTCGCCGAGGTTGGTCGACTCGGTGAAGTAGACCATCGCGTACGCCGAGTCGGCGGCCTGGGCGGTGCCCGCGCCGAGGGTCAGGGCGAGCGGCACGGCGGCCGTCATGCCCAGGAGGCCGCGACGGGACAGGTGGGGGTTTGCGCTCATCGTGCTCTCCAAGGTGGCGTGCGGGGGCGCCTCAAGGCTTGTGGGGGGCATCCCAATGACCGGTATTTCGAACGGAGTTCGGCAAATCGATCAGAAAGTAGGGCCTGACCATGAGCGCGTCAATCGTCCTGACACTCCTTTGTGATTTCTGTGCACCCGGGGCGCGGGAGCGCCCCGGGGCGGGTGGGTCGGCGCGGGGTGTATCAGCGCTGGGTGTAGATGAAGCCGACCTTGTCGACCTCGTCCCCGCCGCGGCCGTGGAAGCCGGCGATCTGCCGGCCGGCCGGGGCGGTACGGGTCACGCAGTCCGAGGTGGTGGTGCCGCCGGCCAGCGTGCGGCCGAGATTGGTCGTGAACCTGGCGTAGAAGATCCGCGTGTGGCCGTCCTTCTCCGCCTGGCACAGGTTGGCCGCGGTCACGTACTCGCCGCTGCCGAGCGTCAGGGAGGACGCGGTGCCGCCGGTCCCGCCGTGGGTCAGCGTGGTGCCGTTCGCCAGGGTCAGGCTCAGCTGGTCGATCCGGGAGCCGGCCCGCAGGCCGATGCTGGTGGCCCGGGCGCCGGCGGGGACCGCGGTGATGTCGTTGTAGTAGTCGCCGTGCGGGCCGCCGTACTGGTCGCTGAGCTGGTAGGCGGGGTTGCGGGACCAGGTGAACCCGACGGTGACCGGGTCGTGGTCGGAGAGCATCAGCCCGGCGTCCGTCAGGAACGTGGAGTGCTCGTTGTTGTACGACGTGGCGTTGAGCGAGACCAGCCTGCTGCCGCGGTAGAGGACCTTGTCGACGACCTCGCAGGTGTTGGGGACGGTGGTCCCCGTCTGGTCGCAGACCAGCGCGTCGCTGCCCTTGGCGGGCGGGGTGCCGCCGCGGATCAGCTGGACCCAGGGGTCGGTCAGCCCGTTGGCCGCGGCGAACTCGGCGATGGTGTCGCCGGAGCGGGTGTAGCGGGTGTTGGTGTCGCCCATGACCACGACCGCGTTGCCCGCGGAGTGGCTCTTGATGAACGCCGTGAGCTGGTTGAGGTTGTCCGCGCGTGAGGCGAGGTCCCCGTCGTTGGTGCCCGCGTTGGTGTGCAGGTTGTAGAAGTCGACGTACACGCCCTCGGCCAGGCGCTCGCGCATGAAGGTGAAGCCCTTGGGCGTCAGGCAGTCGCCCGAGTCCACCTGGCAGGAGTTCCAGCGCACCCGCTCGAAGTCGTCCTCGTCGTACGGGATCTTCGACAGGGTGTTCAGGCCGCTGCCGATGCCGGCGCCGCCGCTGGTCGGGGTGCGGTAGGCGTGGCTGGTGTCGCCCGCGTAGAGGTAGGAGTGGTAGTTGAAGTCCTCCTCGACGTGGACGATGTCGTACGGCGCGATCCGCTGACCGATCGCCGTCGTGCTCGACTCGCGCGGTGTCGATGAGCTGTTGATGGCCGAGGGCAGTCCGGCCACGTTGTACGTGAGGACGCTGAAGCTGCCCGAGTCGGCGGCCGCGGCGGTGGGGGCGGCCGCGGTGAGTCCGCCGAGGACGGCGGTGGTCGCCGCCAGAGCGGCCAAGAGTCTGCGCATGGGGAGTGTCTCCTGGGGGAGCGCGCGGATGGGTGGAGCGGGGCGGGACAGAAGTTACCGCCGGTTACCCTATGTTGTCGTGGTCTCGCGCATCCCTCGATGGTCAAGTCTGCTGTGCTGGGCCGGGATTGCGGGGCCGTGCCCGCCGCTGTTCATCTCTGCTTCACGAGGAGTGGCCGAATCTCGGCCCCGTGGAAGCCGTGGTTCCCGATGGATACCAGTTGTGGAATTTCCGCGCGGCATATCTGTCTACGATATGAAGATCGTACGGAGAGGGAACGCGCGTGAGTGAACCACCAGTCCTCGTCTGCCCGGAGTGCGGGGCGCCCAGGGCGGCGGACGGCACTCCCTCCTGCACCTGCGCGCACCGCGCCTCCGAGGCCCACCTGGAGTCCCGTACGGCCGAGGCGGCCGCCGCGGAGGACTTCGATCCCGTGCGCATACGGCCCTTCGTGGAGGTCGGCGAGGAACCGGCGGACCCGGCCTCGGATCCCGAACGGCCGCTCCTCACCGGGGACTTGAACGACATCACCCTGTCCGGTGCGGCCGCCGGCGGCGAGGCACCTGTCGAGGAGTCGCCCGCTGAAGCCCGGGCCGACGGTGAACCGGCCGGTCGCGGACGGCGGACCGTGGTCGTCGCCGGGGCGGGAGCGGCCGTCGCCGTCCTGGTCACCGGCGGATTCGTCGGCGGACTCTTCAGCTACGACGGCCCCGCACGGGACGGTTCCGTGGCCGGCGGCGTGCGCGCGGCCGTGCCGGAGGCGGCGCCGTCGTCGAGCGGCCCGTCCGTCACGGCTTCCTCCCCGACGGCGACCCCGACGCAGTCGTCCGTGCCGCCCTCCTCCTCGCCGAGCGCGGAGTCCAGCGCCAGCGTGTCCCCGACGGGCACCACCACCCCGAGCGGCCCCCCGTCGAGCGCCGCCGCCACCGCCACGGTGGTCCCGAGGCCGACCGTGTCGAACGGTCAGCCCCCAGTGCTCGGCCTGGGCGACCAGGGACCCGAGGTCGTCGAACTCCAGCTCCGCCTCCGGCAGGTCGGCCTCTACGACGAGGAGGCCGACGGCGACTTCGACGAGCAGGTCCAAAGCGCCGTCCGCACCTACCAGGTCAGCCGCTTCGTCCTCCAGGACGACGCCGGCGTCTACGGCAAGGCCACGCGCGCCTCGCTCGAGTCCGAGACGTCGGAGCCGTGACCGCTGAGGGCTGGAGTCCGGTGCCCGTCGCGCGGGTGGGCCCGGTCGTAGGGGCGGGGGCAACCGGACGGCGAGTACGGGAGGCAGTGGGCCGGTGACCCCGGACCGGCCTCGGTGGCACGGGAGTTGAGTGCGGCGGGATCGCTGTCGCGCCAGTGGCCGCCGGCGATCCCGTCCTCCAGGGTGTGCAGGGCGGCGATCTGCTCACCGGGGCTGAACGTGCAGTGGCCCGCGCTGTCGACATAGCGCTCCTTGGGCGCAGTCCGTTTTGCTGCGGTCGGGGGACTGACACCGGCGAAAGTAGGCGTGTACATTGCGGGCGTCAATGATGTGCACAACGTCAGTGGACGGGTCGTGAGGCGTACTGCCGCCTCGTCAGGAGGGCCCCATGCGAAGGCGCTTGCTCGGACTTGCCGTTGCGGTGGTGACCCTCGCGGGTGCCGCCGGATGCGGATCGTCCAACTCCGGGAGCGGCGGCACGTCGTCCGCGGGCGGAGCGAAGAAGACGCAGGTCACGGTCGGTGTCATCCCTATCGTCGACGTGGCGCCGCTCTACCTCGGGCAGAAGAAGGGCTTCTTCTCCGCGCGGGGGATCGACCTGAAGATGGTGACCGCGCAGGGTGGCGCGGCGATCATCCCCGGGGTGGTGAGCGGTCAGTTCCAGTTCGGCTTCAGCAACACCACGTCCCTGATGCTCGCGCAGACCAAGGGCGTTCCGGTGAAGTCCGTGGTCAACGGGGCGGCTTCCAACGGCAAGGTGGGGGCCGACGTCACCGGCGTCCTGGTGAAGAAGGACAGCCCGGTGAAGTCCGCGAAGGACCTGGCCGGACGTACCGTCGCGGTGAACACCCTCCAGAACATCGGGGACACCACGGTCCGTGAGTCGGTGCGGGAGGACGGCGGCGACCCGGCGAAGGTGAAGTTCGTCGAGATCCCCTTCGACCAGATGCCCGCCGCGCTGGACGGCGGCCGGGTGGACGCCGCGTGGATGGGCGAGCCGGCCCAGACGGTCGCCAAGGCGCAGGGCGCCCGGGTCATCGCCTCGCCCTTCGCCGAGACCGACCCGAAGCTCACCGTCGCGACCTGGTTCACCTCGACGAAGATCGCGCAGCAGAATCCCGCCCTGGTGAAGAACTTCACCGAGGCCATGACGGAGTCACTGCGGTATGCGACCGGCCACCCGGACGAGGCCCGCCAGATCCTCACCGCCTACACCAAGATCAGCGGCGATGTGCTGTCCAAGCTCATCCTGCCCAGCTGGCCGGCCCAGGTCGACCTGGCCTCACTGGAGAAGCTCGCCGCGCTCGGTGAGCAGGACGGCATCTTCGGCGGCAAGAAGCCGGACGTCCAGGCGCTGTTCTCCTGAGGGGCGGGACCCCAAGGCCGGGTTCAGAGGGGGCGCCGCTCGGCCCAGAGGTCCGCGCCCCACTCCAGGAGCCGGGCGAGGTCCTCCTCGGAGGGGCGGGCGGCGGCCGAGGGGGTGTGGGTGCCCCGGGAGATGTTGCCGCTGACGGTGATGTTGTGTTCGACGCGGGGGCGGCGGAGCCTCTCGTAGAGGTCGAGCGCGGCTTCCGTGTCCGGCGCGTCCCGCAGGGACTTGGCGAGGACGACGGCGTCCTCCAGCGCCATCGAGGCACCCTGGCCGGTGGCGGGGGAGGCCGCGTGGGCGGCGTCGCCGATGAGCAGCCTCCGTCCCGAGCGCCATGGGGTGCCGGTGGGGATCTCGGTGGCGTTGGTGACCATGAGGTCGTCGCCGGTGGCCGCGACCAGGCCCGCGGCCGGTGTGGGGTCCTTGCGCAGGAGCGGCAGCAGCAGGTCGCGCCGGCGGCCGGGCGTGCCCTGCGCCAACTCCTCGGCGGACAGCGGGTCGCCGGTCACCCGGGCGAACCAGTACGTCTCCCCCTCGGGCGACACCGCGTAGCCGAACGCGGCCCCGCTGCCGCGGACCATGGTGATGCAGGCGTCCGGTCCGGGGCCGGACGCGGCGCGCGTGTAGCCGTAGAAGACGTACTGACCGGCGGGGCAGGGATGCGTCCCGGGTGAGATCGACTGTCGTACGGCGGAGTTCAGGCCGTCGGCGCCGATCAGCAGGTCGCCGCTCGCGCGGGTGCCGTCGGTGAAGTGGGCGGTGACTCCGTCGGGCCCGTCCTCGGCGGAGGCGAGCCGTGCGCCGTGCCGGACGCGGATGCCCCGGCGCCGGGCCTCCGACTGGAGCGCGGTGTTGAGGTCGCCGCGGCGCAGGCACCGGTAGTGCAGGAGCGGGTCCGTGACCTCGCCCATGGGGGTGTGCGCCAACTCCTTGCCCGTGTCGTCGAGGACCCGCAGCGAGGTCAGCGGGAAGCCGATCGCGGTGACCGCCGCGGAGGCGTCCAACTCGGCGAGGGCGCGCATGCCGTTGCTCGCCAGCGTGAGGAACGCGCCGATGTCCTCGGCCGAGTCGGGATGGGCCTCGTGCACCGCGACCTCGAGGCCCGCCTTGTGCAGTGCCAGAGCCGCCGCCGTACCGGCGATACCGCCGCCGATGACCAGTACGCGTGCCACACCCACCCCGTCCGTCCCGCGTCGGCCCGCACGGTCGTACGGACACGAAGGGAACGACGGGGCGGCGGCGAGGGTTCCGTGCACAGCGACGCCGGCCGCACCGCCCTGCGGGGCTTCGGCACGACCGGCGTCGCGTGTGGGATCAGGCGCCGCTCTCGCGCAGCATGTCCTCGCGCTCGACGAGCTTCACGCGCTCGCGGCCCTGGGGCTCGCCCAGTGCCTTCTCGGCGGCGTCCAGCTTGTACCAGCCCTCCCAGGTGGTGAAGCGGACGTTCCGCTCGGCGAGGAACGCGTCCACGGCCTCCGGCTCGGGCGAACCCGGCGTCTGGAGACGGTTGTTGGCGAAGTCGTCCAGGAGGTTCGACACGGTCTCGTTGGCGTCGCCCTTGGTGTGGCCGATCAGGCCCACCGGACCGCGCCGGATCCAGCCGGTGACGTACGTCGACTGGAGGTGCTCGCCGCTCTCCTGTATGACCCGGCCGCCCTGGTCGGGGACGGTGCCCGAGTCGATGTCCCAGGGCAGCTTGGGCAGCTTGTCGGAGAGGTAGCCGACCGCGCGGTAGACCGCGGTGACGTCCCAGTCCTTGAACTCGCCGGTGCCCTTGACGTTGCCGGTGCCGTCCAGGGCGGTGCGCTCGGTGCGCAGGCCGACGACCTTGCCGTCCTCGCCGAGGATGTCGGTGGGCGACTCGAAGAAGTGCAGGAACAGCTTGTGCGGGCGGTCGCCGACATCGCGGATCGCCCAGTTCTCCAGGGTCTTGGCGACCATGTCGGCCTGCTTGTTGCCGCGCCGGGTCTCGATCGAGCCCTCGTCGTAGTCGATGTCCTCGGGGTCGACGATGACCTCGATGTTGGGGGAGTGGTCCAGCTCCCGCAGCTCCATCGGGGAGAACTTCGCCTGCGCCGGGCCGCGGCGGCCGAAGACGTGGACCTCCAGGGCCTTGTTGGCCTTCAGGCCCTCATAGACGTTCGGCGGGATCTCCGTCGGCAGGAGTTCGTCGGCCGTCTTGGCGAGGATGCGCGCCACGTCGAGGGCGACGTTGCCGACGCCGAGCACGGCGACCTTCTCGGCCTCCAGGGGCCAGGTGCGCGGCACGTCCGGGTGGCCGTCGTACCAGGAGACGAAGTCGGCGGCGCCGTACGAGCCGTCGAGCTCGATGCCCGGTATGCGCAGCTCGCGGTCGGCCGTCGCGCCCGTGGAGAAGATCACGGCGTCGTAGAACGCGCGCAGGTCGTCCAGGTTGATGTCGGTCGGGTAGTCGACGTTGCCGAACAGCCTGATCTGCGGCTTGTCGAGCACCTGGTGCAGAGCCGTGATGATGCCCTTGATCCGGGGGTGGTCCGGAGCCACGCCGTAACGGATCAGTCCGAACGGGGCCGGCATCCGCTCGAAGAGGTCGATGGAGACACCGGGCTCGGTGGCCACATCTGACTTGAGCAGCGCGTCGGCGGCGTAGATCCCGGCGGGGCCGGCTCCGACGATGGCTACCCGCAGGGGGCGGGGCATGGTCAGGTTCCCTTCGAGCGGTGACAGATCAACTCGGGGGAAGCCTAAGCTAAGGCAAGCCTTACCCGGTACGCGGGTCCGATCTATGGACTCATAAGATCACCTTATGAGTGGCGAAGTGAGTGGCGAAGTGAGTGGCGACATGAGTGGCCAAGCACTCGAACCCGGGTCACGTCAGCGGCTGTTCCGCCCAGATGACCTTGCCCGCCGGGGTGTACCGGGTGCCCCAGCGCTCGCTGAGCTGGGCGACGAGGAACAGTCCGCGGCCGCCCTCGTCGGTCATGGCCGCGTACCGCAGATGCGGTGAGGTGCTGCTGGTGTCGAACACCTCGCAGATCAGCGTGCGGTCGAACAGCATGCGGACGTGGATGGAGTCGCCGCCGTAACGGATCGCGTTGGTGACGAGCTCGCTCAGGATCAGCTCCGTGGTGAACGCGAGGTCGTCCAGGTTCCAGCGGGCGAGCTGCCGGGACACGGTCGCCCGTACCTCCTTGACGGCCGCCGGGTCGGCGGGGACCTGCCACTCGGCGATCCGGTCGGGGGCGAGCGCGCGGGTGCGGGCCACGATCAGGGCGATGTCGTCGGTGGCGCGGGCCGGCGGCCGCGCCTCCAGTACGGCCCGGCAGGTGTCCTCGGGCGAGGGGCCCGCCTGCTCCAGGGCGGTGCGGAGCAGCTCCAGGCCCACGTCGATGTCGTGCTCGCGGTCCTCGACGAGCCCGTCCGTGTAGAGCACCAGTCGGCTGCCCTCGGCGAGTTCCAGGTCGGCCGTCTCGAACGGCAGGCCGCCCAGGCCGAGCGGGGGCCCCGCGGGCACGTCGGGGTACTCGACGCTGCCGTCGGGGTGGATGACGGCGGGCGGCGGATGGCCGGCCCGGGCGATCGTGCACAGCCGGGACACCGGGTCGTAGACGGCGTACAGGCAGGTCGCGCCCGTGACCGGGGAGTTGCCGCTCTCCTCGGCCTCGTCCTGGTCGATCCGGGCCACCAACTCGTCCAGCAGCGCGAGCAGTTCGTCGGGCGGCAGGTCGAGTGCGGAGAAGTTGTGCACCGCCGTGCGCAGCCTGCCCATCGTGGCCGCGGCGTGCAGCCCGTGCCCCACGACGTCCCCGACCACGAGCGCGACCCGCGCACCGGACAGGGGCAGTACGTCGAACCAGTCGCCGCCCACCCCGGCCTGCGCGGGCAGGTACTTGTAGGCGATGTCCAGGGCGTCCTGCTCGGGCAGGCGGCGCGGCAGCAGACTGCGCTGGAGCGTCACCGCCATGGTGTGCTCGCGGGTGTAGCGGCGGGCGTTGTCGATGGAGACCGCGGCCCGGGTCACGAGCTCCTCGGCGAGGGCGACCTCTTCGGTGTCGAAGGGCTGGGGCTTGTCCGAGCGCCAGAAACTGACCGTGCCCAGCACGAGGTTGCCGGCCCGCAGGGGAACGGCGATCAGCGAGTGGATGCCGTACTCCATGACGTGGGCGGAGCGCTCCTTGTCCTGGGCGTGCCATCCGGTGGCCTCGGCGAGACGCGGCTCCAGGACGGCCCGGCCGCTGCTGATGCCACGGGCCTGGGGGGCGGAGTCGACCAGGGGGATGCGCTCGCCGACCTTGAACAGCGGGGCGTCCTCACGGATACCGCTGAGCGCGGTGCGGCGCAGGGTGCTCGCCGCCTCCGGCTGACCGCCGCTGAGCACCGCGTCGAACAGGTCTACGGTGGCGAAGTCCGCGAACCGCGGTACGGCGAGCTCGGCCAGCTCCTCGGCGGTGCGGGTCACGTCCAGGCTCGTGCCGATGCCGACCGTGGCGTCGTACAGCATGTCCAGGCGCTCGCGGGCCACCTCGGCGCGCCCGGACAGGGCGCGCAGCTCGGTCGAGTCGCGCAGGGTGGCGACGCTGCCCGGCGGGCCGCCCTGGATGTCGGTGGGCCGCTGGTTGACCGCCAGGAGGCGGTCCTTGACCCGGTGCACCTCGTCGGTCGCGACCCGCCCGGAGGCCAGCAGACCGGCGGTGTCGGCGGGCAGCGCGAGGTCGAGGACGTGCCGGCCCTCGGCGTCGGCGGGCAGGTCGAGCAGTCGGTGGGCCTCGTCGTTGGCGAGCAGCAGCCGGCCCTCGCCGCCGACGATCAGCACACCCTCGCGCACGGCGTGCAGGACCGCGTCGTGGTGCTCGTACATGCGGGTCATCTCGTGCGGGCCCAGGCCGTGTGTCTGGCGCAGCAGCCGTCTGCTGACCAGTGCCGTGCCGCCGGTGGCCAGGGCGAGGCCCACGGCGGCGGCCGTCAGGAGCAGCGGCAGCTGCTGGTCGGCGGTGCCGCCCACCTTCGCGGTGGTGATACCGGCCGACACCAGGCCCACGACCTTCCCGTCCTCCGCCTTGACGGGGACGACGGCCTGCACGAGCGGTCCGATGGTGCCCGTGATGTCCTCGGTGACCACCTGCCCGGCGAGCGCGGGGGCGATGTTCCCGACGAACTTCTTGCCGATGCGGTTCGGCTTGGGGTGCGTGTACCGGATGCCCTCGGTGTTCATGACGACGATGAAGTCCACGTCGGTCGCCAGCCGGGCCGCCTCGGCGCGCGGCTGGAGCACCGCCGAGGGGTTCGGACCGCTGAGGGCCTCGGCCGTGCCCGGGGCGTTGGCGAAGGCTTCGGCCACGGCCACCGAACGGTTGCGGGCCTCGGTGTGGCTGTCGTGCCGCACCTGCAGCACCAGCGCCACCACGGCGGCCACGACCAGCAGCAGGACGATCACGACCTGAAGGACGAAGACCTGTCCGGCCACGCTGCGTCCGCCGACCGCCGCCCGCAGGGCTCCTTGCCGCCGTCGCGTCCGGGCTCCGTCGCGCTCCACCCGCGTGGGCGAACCGCCCCTCAACGGGCCTTCATCACGGTCGGGAGCGGGGTCGGGTGTCTGCGGTGGGCGGGGGCCGCCGGGGCGACGGGCCGGCCCGCCCCCGGAGCGGCCCGGGAGTCGGGCCATGTGCCCATGTCTACACTGCCGCGCCCCGGGAGGCGAGAGGCGTCACAGGGTGTGACAGAACATGAACACAGACCCTCCTCACGCCGACCCCGAAGGCGCCGACCCCGAAGGCGCCGGCCCCGAAGGCGCCGACCCGGAAGGCGCCGACCCCGCAGGCGCCGACCGCCGGGTGGCGAGCAGCAACGCGATGTCGTCGGGGCGGTCCACGGCGTGCCGGGCGGTCGCCGTGAGCCGGTCCGCCACGCCCGCCAGGAACCGCCCGCCCGGCCGCGCGGGCGGAGCCCCGGCCTTGGCGAGGGCCACCCGCAGCGCGGTGATCCCCTCGTCGATGTCGCTGCCGGGCCGTTCCACCAGCCCGTCCGTGTAGAGCGCCAGGATCGCGCCGGGCTCCACCTGGAGCTCGGTGACCGGGTAACGGGCGCGCGGGTCCACCCCGAGGACGACCCCGCCGGGCAGGTCCAGGACCCGGGTGCGCCCGTCGGGGCTGCGCAGCAGGGGCGGCGGATGCCCGGCGCGGGCCGCTCTGGCCACCCCCGTGGCGGGGTCGAGCCGGATGTAGCAGCAGCTGGCGAACAGGCCGGGATCGAGGTCGGTGAGGAGATGGTTGGTGCTGCTCATGACCTCGTCCGGCGGCCGGTCGCCGAGCGCGAACGCCCTCACGGCGCTGCGCAGCTGGCCCATGGTGGCCGCCGCCTGTACGCCGTGCCCCTGGACGTCCCCGATGACCAGGGCGAGCCCGTCACCCGACTCGACGACGTCGTACCAGTCCCCGCCGACCTCCATCCCCGCGGTGCCCGGCAGATAGCGGCCTGTGGTCTCCAGCAGGGGGTGCGCCGCCAGGCGGCGGGGGAGAAGCGCCTGCTGCAGGCCCCGGGCGAGAGCGGTCTCCGACTCGTAGCGCTGCGCCTTCTCCATGGCGTGCGCGATGAGTCCGGCCAGCGCGGTGAGCACGGTGCGGTCTTCGGTGGAGAAACTGCGCTGCCGGTCGAAGCCGAGGATGCACGAGCCGACCGGACGCCCGGAGGCGATCAGCGGCAGGAACACGCGGGCGCCCTCCGCCGCGTCCAGGGCGATACCGGGGTAGGCGGCCGTCAGCTGTTCCATCGAGTCGAAGAAGAGGGGGCGCCCGGTGGTGAGGGTCTCCACCCCGGGCAGATGCGCGCGCAGGTCCACGCCGTCGAAGGGCGCGAGGAAGCCCTTGGGGAAGCCGGTCTCCCACTCCAGGTACAGATGCCGTTCCTGGAGCAGGTAGATCGCGAGCCGGCGGCCGCCGAACGCGGGCAGCAGCTCGCGCATCACGACGGCGGACACCTGCCGGGCGGTGACGGCCTCGGTCAGGGCGATGGCGAGCGCGATCGGCCGGTACAGCGGCGCCAGCCGGCTCACGCCCGCCTCGGACGCCTCGGCGGCCCCCTGCCCGGCGGGACTGTCCGTCACCCGGCTCGCGGGCCGGACCGTACAGGTCAGCCGGTCAGGGCCGGGGTGCACGGACAGGGCGAGCCAGTCGCCTTCGTACGGCTGCGGGGCGGATTCGGCGTCCGGGGAGGGCGAGGGTGGCTCGGTGCGCCGGGTGGAGGGGGGTGGGCGGGTGTCCTGGGGGGCCGGCGGTGTTGTGGTGTGCGGGGTGGCCGGCGTTGTGGTGTGGGGGGTGGCTGGGGCCGGCGCGGCGGGCGAAGCGGGTGAGGGCGGGTCGGCGCGGTGGACGGCGGGCGGCGCTCCGGCGCCGGGAGCGGGTACGGGTGAGTCGGTGTCCTGAGGGGACGGGGGCGGCTTGGTCGCGTGGTCGGGTGAGGACGGCTCGGCGTGGTGGGGCGTGGGCGGCGGCCCGGGGTCTCGGGCGGGCGCCGGTGAGTCGGTGTCCTGAGCGGGCGGGTGCGGCTCGGCGTGGTGGGCGTCCGGGGAGGACCCGGTGTCCTGAGCGGGAGGGTGCCGCTCGGCGTGGTGGGCGTCCGGGGAGGACCCGGCGTCCCGAGCGGGCGGGTGCGGCCCAGCCTGCGGAGCGCTCGGCGGGGGCCCCGCGTCCCGAACGGATCGCGGTGACCCGGCGTCCTGCGTGGTCGGCCGTGTGCCGGGCTCCCGCGCGGACGGTCGTACGAGATGGAAGTGGACCGGGTCCGGGGTCAGGAGGGCCGCCCGCAGGTGGTCCTCGAAGTCGGGGCGGGCCAGCCACGGCACGGCCTCCCACAGGTCGCGGCCGACCAGCTCGGCGCGGGGGCGGCCCAGAAGCTGGGCGGCGCGCGGATTCGCGTAGACGACCAGGCCCAGCCGGTCCACGCAGAACACCCCGTCGGGCAGCAGGTCGGCCGCCGAGTCCGCCGTGGGGGCGGGCCCGGGGGCCACCACGACGCCCCGGACCGCGGGCGCGGCGGGCGGGTCGTAGGCGCTCCACAGGTCCAGCAGGCGCAGCTCGCCGCCCTCGGCCCGCAGGTACAGGGGCAGGGCGGGAGGCCGGCCGGTGGCGGTGTCCCGCAGGGTGGCCAGGATGCGGTGGGCGTCGGTGGGGGCCACGGCCTCGGCGAACGCCTCGACGGTGCCGGGGAACTCGCTCGGCGGCACGCCCAGCAGGGTGTGCAGGTCCTCGTCCAGGGTGATGCCGCCCGCCTCGGGGTCCCAGGCGAAGCGTCCGGCGCGTCCCACGGAGGTGGAGGCGGTCGGTGGCCGAAGACAGACGGGCTCGCCGTCCCAGGCGACCTGGTCCGGGTCTCCGTCCTCCAGGCCCCGCAACGCCTCGCCCAGCTCACGGGCGAGGCGCACCACGCGGTCGCGCTCGGCCAGTACGTCGGCGGCGTCGGTGACGGCGGGGCGCAGCACGGTCAGCACACCGTAGGTGGTGGAACCGCCGACGACCGGCACGTAGAGCGAGCCGAACTGGAACGGCAGCCCGGCGGCGAACTGCGGGTAGCGGCGCATGGTCTCGGTGGCGTTCGGCAGGACCACCTGGAGGCCGAGCCGGTAGGCGTCGGCGACGGGGAAGGGCCGGTCGACGTGCAGTCGCCACCAGGGGCGGAACAGCGGACCGGGCAGCCCCGACAGAACGGCGAGCCGCAGCAGTCCGGGCGTGCGGGAGCGCAGATAGACCCCTCCGGCGTGGCCGCCGGCCGCACTGACCGCCTCCGTCGAAGCGTCGATCAGAAGTGCCGCCAGCCGCCCTGCCGTCGAGTGTGGGTCTTCGACGCTCCCAGTCATCGGCCCTACCTCGTCCGTGCGCCGTCCCGCGGGCGACACAGCAAGAATGCGCCACGAAGGCGCCGGTCCGCACCCGGGCGGCCCATATGTATACCTCGCTCACCGTGCTGGACAACCGCAGAGCGCACTCTTAGGCTGACTGTCCAGATCTAGATAATCAGTCTATTTGTGCGGAGGGGGCGGAGTCCCGGTGGCGAAGGGCGGGCATGACGGTGCGGACGAGCACCTCATCGGCGAGGCCGAGAAGATCGCCGTGGCGCTCGGCCGCATGTTCCCGGGGCTGTGCGAGGTGGTGCTGCACGACCTGCGGGACCCGCGGCACGCGATCCGGGCGATCGAGAACAGCCTCTCCGGCCGCCGGGTCGGGGACTCCGCGACCGAACTCGGACTGGCCCGCATCGCCGACCCGGGGTACCCGAGCGTCATCCAGAACTACCCGAACCGGTTCCCCGACGGCCGCCCGGCCAAGAGCACGTCCATCGGGATCAAGAACGAGGCCGGTGAGTACATCGCGGCCCTGTGTCTGAATCTCGACGTGTCGGTGCTGTCACCCGTCACGCTCGCCCTGTCCAACCTGGTGGCCACCGACACCGAGCACCGCGAGCAGCCCATGGAGACCCTGCGGGACCGCACCACGCGCGAACTGCGCCAGGCGGTGGAGGAGTTGGCCGCCGAGCGCGCCGCCACCCCCCGCTCGCTGAGCCGACAGGACAAGAAGGCGCTCGTACGGCGGCTGCACCAGGACGGGTACTTCGACTCGCGGGACGCCGCCCAGACCATCGCGGACCTGCTCGGGGTGTCCCGGGCGACCGTCTACAACTACAGCAAGTGACGGGCCCTCTCATGACCTCTGTGACCCCTGTCGGCGGCTTCAAGAGCTCCGTCGCGCGGACCCTTGCCGATCCCGACACCCCGTTCGCCGTCGTCGACGTCCACAAGGCCAGGCGCAACGTCGAGCGGCTGGCGGCCAGGGCCGGGCGGCTCGGTGTCGGCCTGCGGCCCCATGTGAAGACCGCCAAGAGCCTCGACGTCGCCGCGCTCCTGCACGAAGGAAGTCCGCCCTGCCCGGTCACCGTGTCCACCCTGGCCGAGGCGGAGGCACAGGACCAGGGGTACGGCCTGGTCGCCGACCTCGACGGCAACCTGGTCCCGGGCCTGGTCATGACGGCCGCCAGCCAGGAGCACGGCACCCTCACGGTCCGCGACTGCGCGCGTCTGCCCGACCTGCCCATCGGCACCCGCCTGCGCGTCCTGCCCAACCACGCCTGCGCCACCGCGGCCCAGCACCACGGGTACCACGTCGTCGACGGCACACGGCCCACGGCGGGCGCGCCGGTCGTCCAGGCCTACTGGAGCCGCGTCAGCGGGTGGTGACCGGTCGGCAGGTCGAAGCCGACACGCCGAGGGCTCGGCCCGAGTTGCCCGGACACGCAGGCGTAAAGTGCGGCGTGGGACGGGAATCACCCTTGTGCAGATGGTGGCTTGTGGTATTAGAGAGGCTGTTTAAGGGGTAACTACCACCACGCGCAGGTGTTCAATCGTGGGGATGATCATGATGTGATCAGAGCGTGCCACGGGCTACGTTGCGGCGGTGATCACCTCTCAACTCCCCGTAACGACACCCCCGCTGACCGAGACCGCCGCGATCCGGCACCTCCTCTTCGACACGCAGGCCGAGATCCACGAACCCTGGCGCCGCCTGTTCAGCTCCGACGTGTTCGCCTATCACGAGGGGCTGACGCACCAGGAGCGCACGGAACTGTCCTATCAACGCCTGCGCACGGTGAACGCGGCGGTGCCCGATCCCCAGGCCCTGGCCCGGGACCCGGTCGCCCTGAGCGCCCTGCACGAGTGGGCCGGGGTGGCGGACGCCGGCATGACGACGCTCGCCAGCATCCACTACAACCTGTTCCTCGGCAGTCTGCTCGAACACGACCACGAGGGCCGGGACCTGGGGCCGTACCTGCGGATGGAACGCATCGGCACCTTCCTGTGCACCGAGCAGGCACACGGCAACGACGCCCCCCAGCTGGAGACCACCGCGACCCTGGACCGGGAGACGGGCGGCTTCGTGCTCACCACCCCGACGCGGGGCGCGCGCAAGTGGATGCCCAACACCTCCGTGGCGGGCGGCCCGAAGGACGCCCTGGTCGCCGCGCGTCTGGTGATCGACGGCAAGGACCAGGGCGTCTTCCTCTTCCTGACCGCGCTGACCGACGCGAACGGCCGCCATCTGCCGGGCATCGAGGTGGAGCTGCTGCCCCAGACCGCCAGCAGTCCGGTCGACCACTGCGCCACCTCCTTCCACGGGGTACGGCTGCCGCGGACGGCCATGCTCCAGGGCGAACACGGCCGGCTGACGGACGAGGGTGAACTCGTCTCCTGCCTGGGAAGCCCGCGAAAACGGTTCCTGCGGTCCATCGGCCGCGTGACCATGGGCAAGCTGTGCATGAGCGCCTACAGCCTCGGTGTGACCCGGCACGCCCTGACCGTGGCGGTGCGCCACGCCCACCAGCGGGTCACCTCGGGCATGACCAGCGGGCAGCGGGTGCCGCTGTTCAGCCACCGCACCCACCATGCCCCGCTCGTGGAGGCGCTCGCCACGACCTACGCCGCCACCCTGCTGCAGCGTGCGGTCGTACGGCGATGGGTGCAGGCGGCGGAGGGGGAGCGCGAGGAGGCCGAGCGGCTGGTGGCCGTCGCCAAGGGCTGGATCACCTGGCAGGCCCGGTCCGTGATGACCGAGTGCCGCGAACGCTGCGGCGCCCAGGGCCTGTTGCTCTCCAACGGCATCGCGGGACAGCTCGCGGCCAACGAGGGCACGATCACCGCGGAGGGCGACAACACCGTCATCTGGGTCAAGGCGGCCGGAGAGATGCTGCTGGGCGGGTTCACCCCGATGCCGCTCAGCGAGATCCCCCCGGCCACCCGGACCCTGCACGATCCGGCCCATCTGCACGATCTGATGGGGGACCTGGAACGAATACGCCACGAGCGGGCCCGGGTGCGCCTGCGCGCCAAACGGGCCGGCTCACCCCTCGACCGCTGGAACGGCGCCTCCGGCGCGGCGCTGTCCCTGGTCGACGCCCACGCCCACCGGCTGGCCGCCCAGGAACTCCTCGCCGCGGCCACGCAGTCCGCCGACCCGCAGGTGGGCCTCCTCCTCGAGCACCTCCACCGGCTGTTCACCCTGCGGTACATCGCCGCGCACAGTGGTGAACTGCTCGCGCACGAGCGGCTGACGGCCGAGCAGGTGCGGTACCTGCCGGAGGCGCTGGAGGCCACCGTCGCGGCGCTGGCGCCGCACGCCCTGACGCTCACCGACGCCTTCGCCGTGTCGGAGGAGGTCGCGGCGCGCCATCCCATGCTGCGACCCGAGGCGGTTCCCGCCTGACCGTCTGCCTCACCTCCTGACCTGTCGGCACAGGCCGGGGCCGCGGAACACTCCGCGGCCCCGGCCTATTTGTAAGCCTTGGCTTATATAAGCGAAAGCTGGCATAGTGGCCGTGTGCACGCGTTCGACGTACTCGGGGATCCGGTCAGGCGCCGGATATTGGAACTGCTCGCCACCGGCGAGCAGGCGTCGGGCGAGGTCAGTGCCGTGATCCGGGACGAGTTCGGGATCTCCCAGCCGGCCGTCTCCCAGCATCTGAAGGTGCTGCGGGAGAGCGGGTTCGCCTCCGTCCGCGCCGACGGCAACCGGCGGCTGTACGCCGTCGAGGCCGCGCCGCTCAAGGAGGTCGACGCCTGGCTGGAGCGCTTCCGGGGTTTCTGGGACCAGCGGCTCGACGCGCTCGGAACGGAGCTCGCGCGAGGCAAGCGCGAGCGCAGACTGCAAGGAGAGGTGAGCGAGCATGAGTGAGATCGCCGACGCGATCAACCGTATGCACCGGCGGGTCGGCACCCGGCAGGTCGAGGCCGGCGAGGCCCGCACGGTCCTGTTGCGCCGTACCTACGACGCCGAGATCGCCGACGTGTGGGACGCGGTGACCTCCCCCGAGCGGATCGCGCGCTGGTTCATGCCGGTCAGCGGCGAGCTCAAGGTCGGCGGCCGCTACCAGCTGGAGGGCAACGCGGGCGGCGAGATCCTCGACTGCGTCGAACCCGAGAGGCTGCGGGTCAGCTGGCTGTACGGCCCCGACCCGGGCTTCAGCGAGGTCGAGGTGCGCCTCACCCCCGAGGCCGGGGAGCGCACGGTCCTCGAACTCGAGCACGTGGCCGTCGTACCGGACGACTTCTGGGACCAGTTCGGGCCCGGTGCCGTCGGAGTCGGCTGGGACCTGGGGCTCTACGGGCTCGCCCTGCACCTCGCGGGCGGCGGCCTCAGCAAGGAGGAGGCCGCTACCTGGCACACCACGCCCGACGGCAGCGCGTTCATCACCGGCTCGGGCGAGGGCTGGGGCGAGGCGTACGCCGCCTCCGGCGTGGACCAGGAGACGGCGACCAGGACGGCGGCCGCGACGATCGCGTTCTACACGGGCACGGAGGCCTGACGCCGCGGCCCCGTGTCAGGCGGTGTGCACGGTGCGCCGCGCGAGCTCGTACGCCGGGAGCATCTCCTCGTGCTCCTCGGTGTCGAGTCCGCCGAGGTGCACCACCACCGGCCCGTCCGGGGTGGTGACGGCGAAGGCGCTCTCCTTCTTCGTCTCCTCCAGGAGTTCGCTCGCGTACAGGTACTCGACCTCCACTCCCGGGAGGCCGCCCGACGTGAAGGTCCGGTACTTCTCCCCGCTCACCCCGTCCTCGGCCGCGACGAACGCCTTCAGCACGGTCCGGGCGTCCGCGTCACCGGGCTTGCCCGCCCATACGCGCAGGAAGCCGATGTTGCCCGCGGGCTTCGCGTCGATCTCGCAGACCAGGGTCACGGGCCCCTGGCTCAGCGGCGCCCGCACCGCCTCGGCCTTCCAGCTCTTCGCCGTGCCGAAGGTGACGGGCAGCTCGCAAGCCGAGCCGGGACCACCGATCGTGCCGCCGGCCCTGCTCGCGGCCGCGCCGTCGGCGCCAGAGGCCTCCGCCGTCGCCGACGCGCGCGCGGACCCCTTCGAGTCGTCCTGCTCGGCGGCCTCCGAACAGCCCGTCAGGACACCCGCCAGCAACGCCGCATGGGCCATCCGAAGCCCTGTGTTCCCCGCCCTGACCAGCATGGCCGTGTCTCCTCTGCGCAGTGGTGGTACTCGAAGGAGTCAGGTTAGGTGGCAGGGACGACGAATCGTGCAGCGATGGGGGAAGCGTTGTTGACCTTCGACGAGTACCGCGACGCGATCGTCGACCAGACCGGCCTGCTGGCCCGACACGTCAAGGGCGCCGATCTGAGCGCTCCGGTGCCCACGTGCCCCGGCTGGGACCTCGGTCGGCTGCTGCGGCACGTGGGCGGCGACCACCGCTGGGCGGAGGAGATCGTACGGACCCGGGCCACCGGGCCGATCGACGACGACTCGGTCAACGACCCCGCCGCCTACGCCGACCTCGACGACTCCACCCTCGGCGACTGGCTCGTGGAGGGCGCCGTGCGACTGGCCGGCACCCTGTGCGCGGCCGGTCCCGGCGTACCGGTGTGGACCCCCGCCGACGAGCAACTGGTCGAGCAGTCCACGCTGTTCTGGGCCCGGCGCATGACGTACGAGACCCTGCTGCACCGGGCCGACGCGGCGCTCGTGACCGGTGCGGAGTTCGTGGTCGAGGAGTCTTACGCGGTGGACGCCGTGGAGGAGTGGCTGGAGTTCTCGACCGTTCCCGAGGCCTACGAACCCCGGCCCGGCGTGGCGGAGCTGCTCGGGCCGGGGCGGACCCTGGGCTTCGACGCGGGGGCGGCGGGGGAGTGGCTGCTGGACCTCACCGGACGGCGGCCGGTGTGGCGGCGCGGTTCCGGCGAGGCCGCGGTGAGGGTGCGCGGGCCGGTCACCGACCTGCTCCTGTTCCTCTACGCCCGCCCGGCGCGCGGTGTCGAGACGCGAGGGGACTCGGAGCTGCTGGACCTGTGGCTCGGGCGCACCCGGTTCTGGCTGGAGGCGTAGGCGCGCGAAGAGGCCGGTGTGGCCGAAGCCACGTGCCTGGGGAGGCCGGAGCCATGTCGTCCCGGCGGGACCGCGGCTACCGTTTCGCGCAGTCCCCTCTCCCACCAGCACCTCGGGCGGCCCGCCAGTGCAAGCAGATCTCTCCCCGGTCATCGCGGCGACCGCCTACTGGCTGACCCGCGCCTATCCGCCGGCGGGCGGCGCCCTGGCCGCCGCGCTGTGCGAGGTGCAGGCACGGCAGGCCGTGACCGCCGCCGCCTGGCTGCGCTATCCGACGGCGATGGACGCCGCCCTCGTCGGCATGGCCGGCCCGGGCGGCTCCGCCCGCCTCGACTGGATCACCGGCGCGGACGGCACCGAGGACCGGGACGCCGAGGACCATGCCTGGCGCACCTGGGTGGACGAGGTCGTGGCCAGCTGGGCGGCCTGTCTGCTCACCGACCCCGGACTGGCCGCACGGGCGGTGGCGGAGATCGCGGAGGGCGAGCACACGACGGGCTCACCGGCCGTGTTCCGCCGTCTGCTCGCCCCGGACGCGGCGGACCGGGACGCCGCGGCCCTGCTCCGCCATCCCGACCTGATCGCGTCGGTGGCCGGGCTGCACCGGGGCGAGCTCCTGGACCGACTGGGATCGGACGAGGCGCTCGCCGCGTGACCGGCGTGCCCCGCGGCCCGGGAAGGGCGGCGCGGGGCGAACCGGACGTCCTTGCCGATCCTCAGGCGCCCTTGCCCCGGCCCGACAGCGCGTCGCGCAGCCGGTCGACCAGGCCGGTCCCCGGAGCGAGCAGCTTGTTCGCCGGAGGGGTGTCGGGGGCCGACGGGTGCGGGCGGGTCGGCGCCGTCTTCTTGGCACGGCGCACCTTCTCGCCCAGCTCGTTCAGCTCCTTCTCCGAGCACGCGACACGCAACTGCGGGAAGAGGGTCTCCTCCTCCTCGGCGATGTGCGAGCGGACCTCGGCCATCAGCTCGCCCACGATCCGGTCGAACTCGGGATCGTCCGCCTCGCGGCCCTCCAGGTCCTTCATCAGCTGCTCGGCCTTGGAGTGGTCGTCGATCTCCCGGTCCGCCATGGTGTTCCCGTTGACCAGGTGCTCCCGTACCGCGGGGTAGAGATACTCCTCCTCCGCGACCGAGTGCCGGATCAGCTCCATGGTGGCCTGGTCGGCGTACACCTTCCGCTTCTTGTCACCGGGCGCCAGCGCCTCGATCTTCCCGAACAGTTCCTCGACCTCGTGGTGATCGGTCACCAGCTCGTCGATGACGTTTCCTCCGTGTCCCATGTTCTTCCACCTCCGCCCCCCGAGTGCCCTCAGTCTCACGCTCTATGCCTGGTCACAGGCTTGTCAGGAGCTGTGGGGACAACTGTTTGATCAAGGTGTTGGTCCAGCGCATCTGGCGCAGCGTCCGCGGGTGGCAGGCCGACGCCAGGTCGAGGAGCCGTTCGTCCCGGGTGGCCTGGGCGGCCTGCGCGAGCATCTCCCAGTGCAGGGAGTTCTCCGTGGCGGCCAGGTGCAGGGTCCGCAGGTCGTGCAGGAGCAGCAGCCCCTCCGGTCCCGCGCCGGACAGGGGCTCGGTTGCGTCGTCGTCGAGCCGCAGTCCCTCGGCCGCGGCAAGCTCGGCGAGCCGCCCCGCATGCTCGCGCGACCAGTCGGCGAGGTCGGTGGCGACGTGGTGGACCTCGTGTTCCTCGGCGTGCCGTTCCGCCACGGCCACCAGGTCCCGCGCCAGCCGCCGCTCCCCGTGGTGCAGGGCGCGCAGGGTGTGGGCGATGCCGTCCTTCATGGCGTGCCTCCCGGCACAGTGTCCTGGGTCGCGTACGCCTGCCGGCCGCCGGTGGTGGCCGGTACGGAGCCGGCGTCCGAGGGCGCCGAGGCCGTGGTGGTCGGCGCGGGCGCGCACCGTCCGTCAGCGCGGGCGACGAGGGTGAGCGCGGCGGCCGCGGTCTTGAACAGGGGCTGCTTGGAGGCGGGGTCCCAGTCGGTGACCGTCGTCTCGTTCGCGGCGCGTCCGGGGCCGCCGCCGTCCGGGCCGTCGCCCTCCTTGGTGTCCCAGTAGCCGTAGTGAAAGGGCGCGAACAGCAGCCCCGGCCGGAGGTCCGTCACCCGCAGCCGCGCCTCCAGGGCGCCGCGCGGGGTGGCCACCCGGACGAGATCGCCCTCGCCCAGCCCCAGTCGCACCGCGTCCGCCGCGCAGACCTCCACCCACACCTCCGGCGCGGCCTCGTCCAGCTGGGCCACCCGGCCGGTCTTGGTCCGGGTGTGGAAGTGGTAGAGCGTGCGCCCCGTCGAGAGCTGGAACGGGTACCGCTCGTCCGGCATCTCGTGCGGCTCGACGTACGCGGCCGCCTTGAGTACGGCCTTGCCGTCCGGGTTGAGGGAGCGGTACTCCACCGGGTCCACGGCGGCCCCGGTCTCCAGGTCCTTGCCGTAGCTCTCGCAGTCGTCGGGGTGGGCCCAGGTGATGCCGTCCGTGTAGAGCCGTTCGGTGCCCTGAGGGTTCGCCTCGGTGCAGGGCCACTGGATGCCACCGGCGTCGCGCAGCCGGTCGTAGGACAGGCCCGTGTAGTCGCAGGGGCGGCCCGCGCTGCACCGCTTCCACGCCTCGAACGCCTCCTCGGGCTCCCGCCAGCCGATGAGCGGGCCGCCGTCCTTGTCACGGAAGTCCATGCGGCGCGCGAAGTCCACGAAGATGTCCAGGTCCGGCCTGGCCTCGCCGGGCGGCTCGACCGCTTTCTCACACAGGTGGACGGTCCGGTCGGCGTTGGTGATCGTGCCGGTCTTCTCGCCCCAGGTGGCGGCGGGCAGCACGACGTCGGCGAGCCGGGCGGTCTCCGTCAGGAACAGGTCCTGTACGACCGTGAAGAGCCGTTCCTGCGCCAACAGGGCGCGGATACGGGCCAGTTCGGGCAGGGAGACCGCCGGGTTGGTGCCGCTGATCCAGAGCATGCCGATCGAGCCCTGCTCGGCGTAGCGGAACATCTGCATCGCGTGGGTGGGCGGCGCGAAGTGCGGGATCGTGGACGGGTCGACGTTCCACACCTTGGCCAGGTCGGCCACGTGGGCGTCGTTCTGCCAGTTGCGGAAGCCCGGCAGATCGCCGTCGGCTCCGCACTCGCGGGTGTTCTGGGCGCTGGGCTGGCCGTTCATCTGGAGCACACCCGCGCCCGGGCGGCCCAGCATCCCGCGGATCAGGTGCAGGTTGTCGACCTGCACGGCCGCCGCGGTGGCCTGGTGTGCCTGGTAGACACCCTGGAGGACCGTGGACAGCAGGGCGTCCGCCGTACCGATGAGCTCGGCCGCCTCGATGATCCGCGACACGGGCACGTCGCAGATGTCCGCCGCCCACTGGGGCGTGCAGGGCGCGACCCGCTCGGACAGCTCCTCGAAACCGACCGTGTGCGCCTCGACGAAGTCGTGGTCGACCCGGTCGTGCCGGATCGTCTCGTGCAGCAGGGCGTTCAGCAGCGCCACATTGGTGCCGACCCGCGGCGCCAGGTGCACGGCGGCGTGCCGGGCCACCTGGGTCGGGCGCGGATCCACACACAGCAGCCGCGGCGGGTCGCCGCCCGCCAGCCGGTCCAGGACCCGCGACCACTGCACGGTCTGCGTCTCGGCCATGTTGTGGCCGAACAGCGCGATCACGTCGGCGTGGTCGAGGTCGTCGAAGCTGCCGGGCTGGCCGTCGCAGCCGAAGGACTCCTTCAGCGCCTCGGCCGCGGTCGCGGTGCACAGCCGCGTGTTGCCGTCGAGATGATTGGTGCCGATCCCCGCCCGGGCCAGCACCGCGAGCGTGTAGTACTCCTCCAGGAAGAGCTGTCCGCTGGTGTAGAAGCCGATCGAGCCGGGCCCGCGCTCCTCCAGCAGCTCACGGGTGCGCGCGGCCACCAGCTCCATCGCGGTGTCCCAGTCCGTCTCCACGAGATGCCCGCCGCGCCGTACCAGCGGCCTGGTCAGCCGGTCCGACGAGGCGTTCGCCTGCCAGCCGAACAGGTCCTTCGGCCCGAGCCTGCCCCGGCTGACACGGTCCGCGGCCCGTCCCCGCACGCCCGCCATCCGGCCGTCGACGACGGCGATGTCCATGGCGTCCCCACCGGAGTGCAGCAGCGACGCCGCCGCCACCCACCTGTGCACCGCCGCGGGCTCCACGCCCTCCGCGAGGTACCCGTCCACCCTGGACGGCCAGGTCTCGTGGCGCCCGTACGGCGTCCGGTCACCCCAGGGATCCGCGATCCGGTCCGCCCTCATGGAGGCCTCCCTGACGACTGCCGACGACCGCTTCTGAGTACCCCCGCCCCGGTACCGGTAACGGTGCCCGGGTGTAAGGCGGGCCCCTCGAAGGAACCCGCACCAGGACGCAGGCGTACGACGTTCTGGGAGGCCGATGTGACCGACGCCGTGGACGAGGTGCTCGCGCGAGTGCGCGGAGAGGTGGCCGCACGGGCGGATCGGCTGTGGGACATGGCACGGATGCTGCACTCCGACCCGGAGTACGCCTTCGAGGAGCACCGGGCGGCCGCGCTGCTGTGCGGGGAACTCGAATGGGCCGGGTTCAAGGTCCAGCGGGACGTCGCCGGACTGCCCACCGCGTTCACCGCCCGCTCCGGCACCAGGACCCGCCCCGCGGTGGCCCTGATGCTGGAGTACGACGCCCTGCCCGGCCTCGGCCACGCGTGCGGCCACAACCTGATCGCCGCGGCGGGCCTGGGAGCCGCCCTGGCCGCACGCGCCGTGCTGGACCGGGACGCGGGCACCGTGTGGGCCATCGGCACGCCCGCGGAGGAGGGCGGCGGAGGCAAGGTCGCCGAGACCGAGGCCGGGCTGTTCGACGACGTCGACGCGGCGCTGATGTTCCACCCCGGTGTGCACAGCTGGCAGTGGGCTCCTCTGACCGCGCAGGCCCAGTACCGGGTCGGGTTCCGCGGACGCGCCGCCCACCCGACCGGCAACCCCACCGAGGGCATCGACGCGCTCGCCGCGCTCATCCAGCTGTTCAACACGCTGGCCGTGATCGGGCGCAGACTGCCCGAGGGCTCGCACGTGCAGGGCATCGTCACGGACGGCGGCAAGGCGACCAACATCGTCCCCGAGTACGCGGAGGGCCTCTTCGGGCTCCGCGCGCTGACGACGGACGCCCTGGAGGACCTGGCCGGGGAACTGCTGACCTGCGCCCAGGGGGTGGCGCGGGCGACGGGCACGACGGTCACGGTGGAACGGGCCACCCCCCGCTACGAGCACTTCCGGGACAGCACGGCGCTGTCGGCTCGGTTCGCCCGGCACCTGGCGGCGACGGGCATCGAGATGACCCCGCCCGCACCGGGCGTCTACCTGGGCTCCTCCGACGTCGGCAACGTCAGCGGACGGGTGCCCGCCATCCACCCCTTCGTGGCGATCATGGAGGAGGACGGTTCGGACCACACTCCCGAGTTCGCCGTCGCGGCCGGCTCCGAGCGCGGCCGGCAGGTGATGCTCGCGGCGGCGGAGGCGCTGGCCTGTACGGCGGTGGAGGTCCTGCTGCGCCCGGAGCTGCGGGACGAGGCGTGGGAGGACCACGACCGGGCGTCCGTCCGCGGCTGAGGGGGCCGCGCAGCGGGTGCGCGCCCCCTGGTCGGCTTGCGAAGGAACCGTCAGTCGGTGTGCAGGTGGTACACGTTGAAGGCCCGTCGGATCACCGGCTGGGCCACGTTCCGCACCCGCACGCCGCCGGCCGTCATCCCGTGCTCGGTGCCCGCGTGGGCGTGTCCGTGCACGCTCAGGTCGGCCCCCGCGGTGTCGATCGCCTCGGCCAGCAGATAGCTGCCGAGGAACGGATAGATCTCCGGCGGCTCACCGGCCAGGGTGTCGGCGACGGGGGAAAAGTGGGTGAGCGCCACCCGTGTCGCGCAGCCCTGCCGGTCCAGTTCCTCCAGCGCGGTGCGCAGCCCGTCCGCGCAGCGCCGTGAGTACCGTACGAACTCCTTCATCAGCGGCTCGCCGAACTCCCCGGCGCTGCGGCCCACGAACCCGCCGCCGAACCCCTTGGTGCCGGCGACACCCACGCGCGTGCCGCCGCACTCCACGACCGTCCCCTCGCCCTCCAGCACCCGCACACCGGCGTCCTCCAGGAGGGCGGTGACCTTCTCGGGCTGCTCGTCGTGGTGGTCGTGATTGCCCAGGACCGCCACGACCGGGACCGGGAGGTCCCGCACCTCCTGGGCGACCACCCGGGCCTCGTCCGGGGTGCCGTGCCGGGTGAGGTCCCCGGCCAGCAGCAGCAGGTCGGCGCAGTCGGACAGGGTCTCGAAGGCGGGACGCAGCACCCCCTGGCTCTCCGGGCCCATGTGGATGTCCCCCACGGCGCCGACACGGATCACGGCAGCTCCTCCGCATGATCGGGCGTGGCGTTGTCCGCCACCACCACGTCGGTGTGCACGGCGAGTCCGGCCAGCTCCTCGCGGACGGTGCGCAGCACGGTCTCCCGGCACTGCGCGGACGGCACCGTGCCGGTGACCACGACCGCCCCGGCCCGCACCTCGGCGCGGACTCCCAGCTCGCCGAGTTCCTCGGCGGCCAGCCGGTCGCGCAGGTGGGCGACGCGGTACTCGACGTTCTCCGCGGAGTGCTCCGCGTGCTGTCCCGGGGACCCGCTCATGGCCGTTCCTCCCTCGTCCTCGGCTCGATGACCTGAAGCCGTTCCAGGAAGTAGAAGAACGCGTCCGGCATCGGCGCGTCCCCGCAGCCCCGGCGTACGGCGTCCCAGTCGACCTTCTCCCGCAGCGCCCGGGCGATCGGCAGGACGGCCCCGAAGTCGCAGTGATGCTCGGAGAACGCGGACAGCAGGCTGTGCAGCAGATCCGTCGGGGACAGCACCGGCATGAACACCGAGTCGACCGAGAGTTCGTCGGCCCGCGCCAACAGTTCCCTGGTGACCGGCTGGTGCGCCAACTCGAAGATCAGGTCGACCTGCTGGCCCATGCAGTCGGCCTTCAGCAGCCAGTCCTCCGGGGGCGTCCGCACCTCGAGACCCGCTTCGCGGAGGGTCTCGGCGACGGACTGCGCGTCCTCGGGGAGGATGGCGAAGTCGACGTCGTGCTGGAGGTTCTGGGCGCCGCCATGGGCGTACACGGCGACGCTGCCCGCGAGCGCGAACGGGTGCCCTTCTCGTTTCAGGATCGCGCCGACCTGCTTGGCCGCCTCCAGGATCGCCTGGTTGCGGTCGACGGGCAGACTCGAGGCGAGCGCGTCGGCGGCGCCCCCTGTCGCTCCGGTCGCCAGTCGCAGTCCGGCGACGCCCCCGTGGCGGTCGACGTCGTCGTCGGCGTGCTGCGTCATCAGTGCCCCCTTCCTGGCCGGCCCGCACCGAGGGGCCGTGACGGGAGCCCCGAGTACCCGGAGCGACGGCTTCGACACGGCGGCGCTCCGGGGGCGGTGCGGGGGGTCGACCTTCATGAGCGTTCCAAGTGATTTCAGGCGGCGGCGGGCCTTGGGCAACCCGAGCACCAGAAGCGCCAAAGCTCTGGCAAAGGGGTCTGGGGCGACGGCCGGGCGCCGTGTCATCGTGCCTGCCATGTCGACTGATCACCTCACTCACGACCGGCCCGCGGACCCCCTGCGCCACGCGGCGAGCAAGGTGCCGGAGGTGACCGTCTACTTCTGGATCATCAAAGTGCTGACCACCGGGATGGGCGAGACGGCGTCGGACTGGCTCGCCCACCTCCTCGGCCCGATCCCGGCGGTCGGCCTCGGCGCAGTGGCCCTGGCGGCCGCGCTGACGGTGCAGTTCGCCGTCCGCCGTTACGTGGCCTGGATCTACTGGACGGCCGTGGTCATGGTCAGCGTGTTCGGCACGATGGCCGCCGACGTGCTGCATGTCGGCCTCGGCGTGCCGTACGCCCTCTCGACCCCGTTCTTCCTGGCCGCGCTCGCCACCGTCTTCGCCCTCTGGCACGGCAGCGAACGGACCCTGTCCATCCACAGCGTCCGCACCCGCCGCCGTGAGGTCTTCTACTGGGCCGCCGTCCTGGCCACCTTCGCCCTCGGCACCGCAGCCGGCGATCTCACGGCCACGCTCGGACTCGGCTACCTCGGCTCCGCCGTCCTGTACGCCGCCGCGATCGCCGTCCCGGGGCTCGCCCACCGCCGGGGCGGCGTGAACGCGGTGACGGCCTTCTGGTCCGCCTACGTCATCACCCGTCCCCTCGGCGCCTCGATCGCCGACTGGATGGCCGTCGGCCACAGCCGGGGCGGACTGAACCTGGGCCTCGGCCCGGTCACCCTGTCCTGGACCGTGGCCATCCTCGGCTTCGTCGGCTACCTGGCGGCTTCCCGGAGGGATGTGCGGGGGGCGGCCGTGCTCTGATACCGCAGGTCGCGTGGCTCTTCCCTGGCGGTCAGGAGGACATGCCCATGGGTGTTTACGTGTCGATCAGAGGGTGGCTGGAGTGCGACCAGACGCAACTCGCCGCCGTTCAGGAGATCATCTCCTCACACGAGGACAACCACTACACCAACGGATGGGGCTCACCGCGCCGACACGTGAACTGGAGGTACTACGCCTTCTACGGCGCGGACATCCGTGAGTCGGCCATGGACTGGTTCACCGCCCAGATCAGGGAAATCGCCCGAATCCCCCCTTCCGACGATGACGGAGACTTCGTCCAGGGCCTGTTCCTTGTCAGCCACGAAGTCGAGGGGGCGGCCGAATGGCAGGTGCGCGAGGGCCGGCTCTTCGTCATGCCGGCCGACATCAGACACCGTTACCTCGACGAATAGCGCCTCATTCCTGGCCGACCATGAACCCGTGGCGGTCGGGCCCGCGTTGACCGTCCGGGGCGCGCACCGCGTGGCCGACCTCACGCAGATCTGCTGCGGCGACCCGGCAGGTCCGGCTTTCCGGTATCCGTGAGCGCGGGCCAGCCTCCCCGCCCCGCCAGATGCAGCACCAGGGCCGCGATGTTCCACGCGTCGTCCTCGCCGCGATGGTGGCGGCCTTCGAGAGGAAGCCCGGCGATGGCGAGTGCCTGTGCCATCCCGGGGCGCTTGCGCAGGCCGTGCACCTCGGTGAAGACCGCCTTGGCGTTGGTGTGGCGGCGGCCGAAGGGGTACGGCGTCCTCGTGGCCCCGCACTGCCGGGTGAACTGGTGACGGTCGTAGTCGCCCCAACTCGCCCACGGGCGCGCACCGGAGGCGTGTTCGCGGGCCAGCAGTCGGCAGGCCTTCCCGAAGGGCAGTCCCCCGTCGACCTCTTCCTGGGTGAGGCCGGTCAACTCCGTGCAGAAGGCGCTGACTTCGGAGCGTGCGGGACGTACGAGGATCCGGTGCCGCCCGACGCGCTCGGCGGTGGACAGATCCACCACCGTCAGCCCGATCTCGACGATCTCGCTGACCGAGCCCGGGGGAGGGGAGCCGGGCCAGCACGTGGCTTCGACGTCCACGACGTTCAGGAGGCGTTCGGGGCCTGGGCCGTTCATGTCGAGAACCGTAGGGGTGCGGATACCGGTGAGTCACCTCGTTTTCCCTGCGCAGAGGGTCGAAAGGGGGTGGTGGAACTCGGTGTTCAGTATGAGAGTGCTGTGAATTTCCGAGTCGGTTGAACACGGGGAGCCCGCCGTCCGTATGGGGCGGGGGATTTGCATGCCCGGAGAGCCGACACTTGCAGGAGTATTTCCGTGGGACGCAGCAATCGCAGACGACCGACCGGCGCACGACGTGCGACCTTCGCCGCAGTGGCCCTGATGCTCGGGGGTGGTGGCCTGGTCGCGGCGAACGTGTACGCCTCCGCCACGGAGAGCGGCACGCCGCAGCAGACGTCGTGGGGATCCGTCACGATCGACTGCCCGGACGTCGGGGACAGGCTCACCAGCGTGCCCGACGCGTCGAGGGCGGACGTCGACAAGGAACTCGCCCTGCTGGACCAGCAGGTGGCCGAGGCCTACCAGCAGCTCCAGGACCCGTCGGTGACGGACCAGGAGTCCGCGCAGAGCCGTATCGTCGACCCGCTGCAGGAGAACCGCGCCGCCACGATCGAGCGCATCACCGCCGCCCTCCAGGGCGCGGGGGGACAGCCGGACGGCCTCGGTGACATGGCCGGCTGCACCCTGCGCCAGACCGAGAACCAGAACGGCGACGGCCAGGACCAGGGCGGCGACCAACAGGGCGACGGTCAACAAGGGGACGGTCAGGACCAGCAGGGCCAGAACCAGGACGGTCAGGGCGACGGTCAGGACCAGGGCGGCCAGCAGCAGGGCAACGGCGGCCAGGCCGGCAACGGCCCCGTGGCCGCCGACTACGCCGACATCAACAGTGCTCCACCCGCCGCACAGGCGCCGCCGGCTCAGGGCGACGCCTCCCGCGGCACCTTCGTCACCAGCTGCGGTGTGAACGCGAACGGCCTGTTCAACTCGGACAACGTCATCGTGGCCCCGGGTGTCTCCAACGGCGCCCACCACTTCCACGACTACGTCGGCAACCAGTCCAACACGGCCTTCGCCAGCGACCAGGACCTCGCCGACGCCGAGACGAGCTGTGCCGACCAGGGCGACAAGTCCACGTACTACTGGCCCGTGATCCGGCTCCAGAACGGCACGCAGGAACAGGACGCCGCCAAGCCCGGCGGCGGCATCGAGGGCAACGCCGGCCAGATCGTCACGCCGAAGGAGGTGACGCTGACGTTCGTGGGCAACCCCCGCGGCAAGGTCACCGCGATGCCTCGGCTGCTGCGCATCATCACTGGTGACGCCAAGGCCTTCGTCAACGGCACCGCCAACGCCAACGCGTCCTGGAGCTGCACCGGGTTCGAGGACCGGCAGCTGAAGGACAAGTACCCGCTGTGCCCGCAGGGCAGTGACGTGGTGCGCACCTTCAAGTTCCAGAGCTGCTGGGACGGCCGCAACATCGACAGCGCCAACCACCGCACCCACGTGGCGTTCGCCCGGAACGACGGCACCTGCCCGGACGGCTTCGAGGCCATCCCGCAGCTGGTCCAGCGGATCGTCTACGACGTCGACGCGCCGAGCCTGAACGACGGCGGCCGCACGACTCCGCTGTTCGCGGTCGACTCCTTCCCGGAGCAGCTCCACAAGCCCGTCACCGACCACGGCGACTTCATCAACGTCTTCGACGAGAACCTGATGAACGAGATGGTCGGCTGCATCAACGACGGTCGCCAGTGCGGCGCGGGCACCGGCCAGGACGACCCGGGCAACGGCGACAACGGCAACGGCGACGGCGGCGACAACGGCAACGCCGGCGGGGGCGACGGCAACGGCGCCACCCAGGACCCCGGCGCCACCCAGAGCCCCGGCGACGGCAACGGCAACGGCGACGACAACGGCTCCGAGGACAACCCCAACCCCGGAAACGGTGACGAACCGCAGCAGCAGCCGACGCCGACCACTGAAGCCCCCGCCGACGACCAGACGACCGCCCCCGCCGACAACGAGCCGAAGACCTACAGCTCCCCCACCGCCCACAGCACGACGGCGCCGTCACCCGGGGCGGGGACCGGCAACGGCAACGGCACCGGGAACGGCGACGGCACCGGAGACAACCAGGCGAACCAGCCCGACCCGCAGGACGACACCGCCACCGACGCCGTCGCCCAGCCCCCGGTCGCCGCACAGCCCGAACCCCAGGGCAGTCAGAGCAGCCTCGCCGAGACCGGCACCCAGCTGTGGCCCGCCGCACTCGGCGCGATCCTCCTGATCTCCGGCTTCGTTCTGCTACGACGCACCAGCCGCCGCTCGATGTGACACCGACCGGCACGAGCCAGACGTAGGGGTGGCTGCCCGCCGTGCGACTCCACGGGCGGGCAGCCACCTCTGCGGGTGGGCACGGTCCCCGTGAGCGGGTATCCCTGGTCCGTTTGCGGCAGCGCGGGAAGCAGGGGATCGTGAATCGAGGTGAGCCTTGACGGGTCATGACGTCGCCACCTCCGGGAGCCCGCATGCCTCTGCGCCGAAGCCGCCTCAGAGCGGTGTCCGTCCTCGCGGTCTGTCTCGCCGCGCTGACCCCGGCCACGGCCGGGGCGGCCGCCGACCCGTCCGGCCGTCAGGCGCTCCAGCGTCAGCTCGAGGACTTCGTGCACCGTCCCGGCGGCCCGCCCGGGGCCATCGCCGTCCTGCGGACCGAGAAGGGGACCCGTGTCGTGCGCGCCGGCGTCGCCGACATCCGCACCGGCCGCCCGCCCCACGCCGACGACCACATGCGCATCGCGAGCACGGCCAAGGCCTTCAGCGGGGCGGTGGCCCTCACTCTGATCGACCACCGCGCCCTGCGCCTGGACGACACCCTGGGCAAGCGGCTTCCCCAACTCCCCGACGCCTGGGCTTCGGTGACGCTTCGTCAACTCCTGAACCACACCAGTGGTCTGCCGGACTACTCCCGCAGCGAGGGGTTCCTCGACGAGCTGCGGGCCGACCCGCACCACCAGTTCGACTCCCGGCGCCTGCTCGACTACGTCGCCGGCCGGCCCCTGCTCTTCGAGCCGGGCACGCAGTACCGGTACTCGAACTCGGACAACATCGCCGTAGCGCTCATGGCGGAGGCGGCCACCCACACGCCGTACGAAGAGCTGCTGCGCAGACTCGTGTACGCGCCGCTGGGGCTGCACTCCACCAGCCTTCCGCAGGGCTACCGGATGCCGAAGCCCTATCTGCACGGCTACGACGTGAACCCGTCCGCGCCGCCGGAGGACGTCAGTGAGGTCATCGGCATGTCGGGTGTCTGGGCGTCCGGAGGCATCGTCTCCACGCCGGCCGACATGACCCGCTTCATCCGCGGCTACGCGAGCGGGCGGCTGTACGACAGGAAGGTCGTCGAGCAGCAGCGGCAGTGGGTCGAGGGCGCCTCCGAGCCCGCCGGGCCGGGCCGCAACTCCGCTGGTCTGGCAGTCTTCCGCTACCGGACGCGGTGCGGAACCGTCCTGGGCCACACCGGCAACACGCTCGGTTACACCCAGCTGATCGCGGCCACTCCCGACGGCCGCCGCTCACTGACCTTCTCGGTGACCTCCCAGATCACCCAGTCGTCCGACGCGGAAATGCTGCGGAGAATGCGCGCACTCCAGGAGAACTTCGTCTGCGCATTGCTGCGCGGCAAAGGCGAATAACAGCCCTGTCCGGCCGTAGGAAAATCAACTCACCACGTCGATGCGCTCGTTCCCCGAGCCGTCTCCGGATGCGTCCGACCGGACTCCACCGTGTGCAGGCCGGTCTCGGGCCGGCCGCTCTCGATCGGTTGCACCCCGCCCGGGACGAAGCGTTCTCAACGCCTTGGTAGGCTGCGCGCGTTGATCATGGAGCGGTAGCCGCCCATGGGGCCTTTGCGGGATCTTTGTGGAGAGTCGTCAAGTGGGGCTTGTGATACGCCTGTTGACACTGAGGCTGCTGATAAGATCATTACACTTTTCAGTAGGCTGATGACGCGTCATACGCGCGTACGGGGGACAGCCAAAACGGCCCCATCGTGAAGGAGTGACGGTTGGTCCGCCGGTAGGTCCGCGCCACACGGCGCCGGGCACTCCGGGGGTCCCATGCACGGTCAGTCTCCCGACGCGAGGCGACTTGAAGAGAGTCTCATGACGTCATTGTTCGAAGATCCACTCCTGTGGGTCCTGCTCGTGGTACTCATCGCTGCGGTTTTCGCAGTGATGCGCGCACGGAGAACCAACATCCAGCTCCGCGCGAACAACAACAAACTGCACGGCGACATGGCGAGTGTGCGAGGTCAGCTCGCCGAGCTCCAGACGACCTACTCGTCGGTGAGCGCCCGGCACGCCGCGGATCTGGAAGAGGTGCGCAAGGACGCCGAGTCGGCGACCAAGGCGACGCTGAAGTCGGCCGTCGGTACCCTGGCCACCCTCGCCGAGGAGCAGCTGTCCCTGCTCGACGGACTCCAGCAGAAGTACGGCGACGACCACGCGGTCCTCGCCGACCTGATGCTGGTCGACCACACCGGCAGCCAGTTCAGCCGCCGTACCAAGGGCATCTCGGTGCTCTGCGGCGGCTGGCTCGGCCGACGCGACCGGGACGCCTCGGTCTACGACGTCGCCCGCAGCGCCCAGGGCCGGATCCGCGACTTCGAGCGGGTCAAGGTCCACTCGCAGGCCAGCGTCGCCATCACCAGCCGGGCGGTCGAACCGGTCGCCATGGTCCTGGCCGAACTCCTGGACAACGCCACCAAGTACAGCGCCCCCGGCACCCCCGTCGAGATCAACATCCAGGCCGTCCCCACCGGGATCTGCCTGATCGTCGACGACGCCGGCCTCGGCATGGACCAGGAGACCAAGGCCCGCGCCGCGTCCCTGCTCACCAGCGGCGGGTCCGTGGACATCACCAGCCTCGGCGACCCGCCCAAGTTCGGCTTCGCCCTCTCCGGGAAGCTCGCCGCCCACTACGGGTTCCACGTCTCGGTCGACGCCGTCTCCCCCTACGGCGGTGTGCGTGCCGTGATCCGGGTGCCGGAGAACCTCCTGACGGCGGACGTGCCCGCACCCGCACCCGTCGAACTCGACGACCACGAGGGCGAGTCCGCCGCGGCCAAGCCGACCCCGGTCGCCTCCCTCGTCGTCGGACAGACCGCCGGAGGTCTGCCCAAGCGCCGCCGGCGCCGCAACGGCACTGTCTCCGTGGTGGCCACACCCGGCGTGGACGTACCCGATCTGGACGCGGCCGGCGAGGAGACCGCCTCGCGGCTCAAGGCATTCGCTCGCGGAACCGTGATCGGGCGGGACTCGGACAACACGGAAGGACCTCAGAACCAGTGAATCCCGACCTGTCGTGGGTGCTGAACGACGTGCTCGAGGTGCGCGGAGCACGCCACGCCATCCTCGTCTCGGCGGACGGCCTGCTGATGCAGCGCTCCGACGGCATCGTCCGTGACGACGCCGAGCGGAACGCCGCCGCGATGAGCTCCCTGCAGTCCCTGTGCCGCAGCGTCGCCCCCTTCGTGGGCGGCGGCAGGGGCCTGTGGAAGCAGACGCTGATCGAGTTCGACGGCGGATGGATCTTTCTCATCGCCGGGGGCAGCGGCTCCTACCTCGCCGTCTCGACCGCTCTGGACGTCGACATGGAGGCCATGTCGATCCGGATGCAGAAGACGGTGGGCGCGCTGACCAAGGCGATGAGCGCCACGCCGCGCCAGAACACCGGCGTAGACGCATGACCTGGCCAGGCGAGGACGCTCCGGTAACCAGCGACTTCGTCCGCTCCTACGTCATCACGGGCGGCCGTCGTCTCCCCTCCGACGACGACCTGGCCCTGCACACGCTGGTGTGCCTGGCCCCCGACCGGACCCTGCCGCTCGGGGCCGGCCCCGAGGTGCGGGCCATCTGGGAGCTCTGTTCGGGCGGCTATCTGTCGGTCGCCGAAGTCGCCGGACATCTGGGACTGCCCGTGGGGGTGGCCCGACTGCTGCTGTCCGATTTATTCGAACAGGGGCACCTCCTGCGCCGCGCTGAACCGGCCCCCGCCCAGCACGTTCCCCGAGCGATACTCGAGAAGGTTCTGCATGGACTCGAAACCCTCAACATCGGCTGACCCCGGGGCGAACGGCTCCATCTACGTGTCCGCCGAGGTGACCACCGCCGCGAAGATCCTGGTGGTCGGGCACTTCGCCGTGGGCAAGACCACCTTCATCGGGTCCCTGTCGGAGATCACTCCGCTGCGCACCGAGGAGAAGATGACGCAGGCGTCCATGCACGTCGACGACCTGCGCGGGGCGCCGGAGAAGGCGACCACCACCGTGGCGCTGGACTTCGGCCGGCTGACCCTGAGCGACGAGCTGGTGCTGTACCTGTTCGGCACCCCCGGACAGCAGCGCTTCATGCAGCTGTGGGAGGACATGGCCCGTGGCGCGCTCGGCGCCCTGCTGCTGGTCGACCCCTCGCGTCTTGAGGAGACGTTCCCGGTCATCGACCTGATCGACGAGTACGGCCTCGAGTACGCGATCGCCGTCAACACCTTCTCGCAGACCAGCCACTTCGAGGAGGCGGAGATCCGCGAAGCCCTCGACCTGCTTCCGGACACCCCCGTCATCTACTGCGACGCCCGCGACCAGCGCTCCTCCGCCCGCGCCCTGATCGCCCTCGTGCGTCACCTGCTCGACCGCGCCGCCTGAACCACCACCCCCCGCCCGGACCGCGCGGTCCGGGCCACCAAAGGACACAGACATGGACGTTCACGACACGGCCGCCACCGGTGCGGCCAGATGCCCCATGTACGACGGCTCCTTCGCCGCGGACCCGCAGAAGGTCTACGAGTACCTGCGGGCGCACGGCCCGGCCGGCCCGGTCGAACTGGCCCCCGGTGTCGACGCCACCCTCGTCGTCGACCACGAGACCGCCCTGCGCGTGCTCCAGAACCCCAACCTGTTCGCGCGTGACGGCCGCCGCTGGACCGCCCTCAACGACGGGCGCGTCCCTCTCGACAGCCCCGTCCTGCCGATGATGGCGTACCGCCCCAACTGCCTGTTCACCGACGGTGCCCAGCACCTCAGGCTGCGCAAGGCGGTCACCGAGAGCCTCGACCGCCTCAATGTCACGCGGATCCGCCGCGACGTCGAGCCGATCGCCGCCTACCTCATCGACCAGTTCAGCGAGCGCGGCCGGGCCGACCTGATCAACGACTACGCCAAGCTGCTGCCGATGCTGCTGATCAACAAGCTCTTCGGCTGCCCCGCGGCCATCGGCGACCGGGTCACCAGCGCGATGGCCGACATGTTCGACGGCAAGGACGCGCTGAAGGCCAGCGACGAACTCACCGCCTGCTTCATGGAGCTCATCACCCTCAAGCGCCGCGAACCCGGCGACGACATCACCTCCTGGCTCGTCCAGCACTCCGCCGGTCTCACCGACGAGGAGCTCAAGGACCAGCTGGTGATGCTGATCGGCGCGGGGGTGGAGCCCACGCGCAACCTCATCGCCAACTCCCTGCTCCTGCTCCTCGGTCCCGAGGGCGAGGACGGCCCGAGCATGCAGATCGAGGACGCCCTCGACCACGTCCTGCTCAACAACCCGCCCATCGCCAACTACGCGACGCACTTCCCGGTGCAGGACGTCGACCTCGGCGGAGTCGTGGTTCAGGCGAACTCCCCGCTGGTCATCAGCTTCGCCGGAGCCAACAGCGACCCGGTCCTCACCGAGTCGGGCCAGGCCCACAGCCGCGGCGCCCACCTGGCCTGGGGTGCGGGCCCGCACGCCTGCCCGGCCAAGAGCCCGGCCCAGGTCATGGCGGTCACCGCCATCGAGCAGATCCTCAACGCCCTGCCCGACCTCGTCCTGAGCGTCCCGGCCCAGGAACTGCAGTGGCGTCCGGGCCCGTTCCACCGTGCCCTGGCCACCCTGCCCGTCCAGTTCACCCCCACCCCGGCCACCCGGATGGCATCGGCGTACGGCACCGCCACCGCGTCCCGCCCCACCGTCGTCCAGCAGCCCGCCCCCGCGGGACGCGTCCCCGGCCCCGCGGGCCCGAAGCCGCCGGCCAAGAAGGGCTTCTGGAGCAGCTTCCTCGAGATCTTCCGTGTGTGACGGCTTAGCACCGCCCGGCCGGTGCCGGAGAGTGGACTGGCGGTTCCCCAAGTCCTCTCTCCGGCACCGTTGTTCGTTCGAGGCGTGGATCGCCTGGCACAGCCGCCCGTCAACCGGGCGAAGAAGGGGAGAGACGCATGGGTGACACGGGTGGACTCATCGCGGACGCCTACGGGCTCGGCGCAGCGGCCTGGACGATGACGCCCGTCGCCCGCGGCGCCCTGGGGCAGATCTGGAAGCTGTCCGGGAACGGCACCGCGTGGGCGGTGAAGGAACTGCTCTTCGAGAAGGACCAGCCGGACGTCCGCGCCGAGTCCGCACTGCGGGACGCGGCGGAGACGCTGGGCATTGCCGCGCCCCGGCTCATGCCCGACCGCACCGGCGCCCATGTCGTACGGCTCCCCGGGGGTTCTTGGGCCAAGCTGTACGACTGGGTCGACGGCACCGCGGCCGACCCGTCGGACCCGCGGATCCTGAGCTGGTGCGGCCGTACGCTCGCCATCCTGCACACGGCGGGACAGGGCGCGACCGGGACCCCGAGCGGCTGGTACGAACGGTGCAACCCGGCTTCCGACTGGGCCGGACTGCTCGCGCAGGTCGAACGGGCCGGACTGCCCTGGGCGGGCGAGCTGGCCCGGTTCGTCGCCACGACGGCCGTCGAGCTGGCCCGGCATGTCTCGCCGTCGTCCCCCGCCGACGTGGTGACCTCCCATCTCGACATGCGGCCGCAGAACGTCCTGGTCGGCCCGGACGGGCCGGTCCTGCTCGACTGGGACAACGCCGGGCCCGTCTCGGCGGAGCGTGAACTCGCACGGGCCGTGTACGTGTGGTCGGGCGGCAACCTCTTCGACGTGGAGGCGGCACGGCTCATGGTGCGTGCCTACCGGGACGCCGGAGGCCGGGCGACGGTCAGGGGCCTGGACGCCTTCTCGATGCTGTTCGCGACAGACCTCAACTACGTGTACGTACAGGCCTCTTGCGCGGTCGATCCGACGGTGACCGCCGAGCAGCGCGCGTTCGGCAGCCGTGAGGCCGTGGCCAAGCTGCGCAGCCTGCCCGAGGTCGCCGCCGTCGCGCGGCTGACGGAGGCGCTGGAGGGGGAGTGGTGACGTGCGGTCCGCGGCGAAGCCATCCCGCGCCCCGGGGCACGGCCTGGCACTAATGTCCTCGGCATGAGCGAAAACTCCGCGCGGTCCGTCACCGTCGAGCGCACCGGCACCGGTCACTTCGTCGCCACCAACGTCCGGGGCGGCACGATCAGCTTCGGCACCGGCTCCGACAGCGAGTTCACCCCCGTCGAACTGCTCCTCGCCGCCCTCGGCGGCTGCACGGCGGTGGACGTCGACCTCGCCACCAGCCGTCACGCCGAACCCGCCTCCTTCTCCGTCGAGGTGAGCGGAAACAAGGTCGCCGACGAGCTCGGCAACCGGCTGACCGACCTCGCGGTCACCTTCACCGTCACCTTCCCGGACGGCGAGGGCGCGGACCGGGCCCGCACGATCCTGCCCCGGGCGGTGAAGACCTCCCACGACCGCCTGTGCACCGTGAGCCGCACGGTCGAGATCGGCACGCCCGTGACCGCGACCGTGGCCGACGCCTGACCTCTGCGTAGCCTGTCCCCGTGTCCGCCGCCTCCCGCCTTCGCCGCGTCGCCGTCCTCGTCCTCGAAGGCGCGAAGCCCCTGGACGTCGGGATCCCCGCACAGGTCTTCACCACACGCGCGAGCATGCCGTACGAGGTACGGCTGTGCGGCGCGGCCCCGGGGCTCGTGAGCGGCGGGGACGGGCTGTCGTACCACGTCGCCCACGGCCTGGAGGCGCTCGCGTGGGCGGACCTCGTGTTCATCCCCGGCTACCGGTTCCCGGACCGCGAGGACCCGCCACCGGCCGTCGTCGAGGCGCTGGTCGCCGCCCATGACCGGGGCGCGCGGCTCGCCGCCATCTCGACCGGCGCCTTCGCACTGGCCGCGACCGGCCTGCTCGACGGCCGGCGCGCCACGACCCACTGGCACTACACGAGGGCGCTGGCGGCGAGGCATCCCCTCGTCCGGGTCGACGAGAACGTCCTGTTCGTCGACGAGGGCAGCGTGCTCACCTCGGCGGGCGCCGCCTCCGGAATCGACCTGTGCCTGCACATCCTGCGCGGTGACCTCGGGGTCGCCGCCTCCAACCACGCGGCCCGGCGCCTGGTCGCGGCCCCCTACCGCAGCGGCGGTCAGGCGCAGTACGTGCCGCGCAGCGTGCCCGAGCCGCTCGGGGAGCGCTTCGCCGCCACCCGGGAATGGGCCCTGCACAGGCTCGACGAACCCCTCACCCTCGACATCCTGGCGCGGCAGGCCGCGGTCTCGCCGCGCACGTTCTCCCGCCGGTTCGTCGAGGAGACCGGATACACACCGATGCAGTGGGTCATGCGCGCCCGTATCGACATGGCCCGCGAGCTGCTGGAGCGGTCGGAGCGCGGCGTCGAGCAGATCGCCACCGACGTGGGGCTCGGGACCGGCGCGAATCTGCGCCTGCACTTCCAGCGGATCCTGGGGACGACACCGAGCGAGTACCGGCGCACGTTCACCCGCGGTGAGTGACCCGCCCACCCGCCTGGCGCGATCCTTTTGAACCATGGCGATCGCGCCACTGTCAGCGGCCGGTGCCGCGCGCGAGCCTGGTGGACATAGGGAAGGGACACCATTCATGACTCGCATCGCCATCAACGGATTCGGCCGCATCGGACGCAATGTGCTGCGCGCGCTCCTCGAACGCGACAGCGCCCTGGAGATCGTCGCCGTCAACGACCTCACCGAGCCCGCCACCCTCGCGAGGCTGCTCGCCTACGACAGCACGGCCGGCCGCCTCGGCCGCCCGGTGACCGTCGACGGGAACACCCTGGTCGTCGACGGCCGCCGTATCACCGTGCTCGCCGAGCGCGAACCGGCGCAGCTGCCCTGGGCCGAGCTCGGCGTCGACATCGTCCTGGAGGCCACCGGCCGGTTCACCTCGGCGAAGGCTGCCCGCGCCCATCTCGACGCGGGCGCGAAGAAGGTCCTCGTCAGCGCGCCCTCGGACGGTGCCGACGTCACCCTCGCGTACGGGGTCAACACCGACGCGTACGACCCGGACGTGCACACGATCGTCTCCAACGCCTCCTGCACGACCAACGCGCTCGCGCCCCTGGCCTCGGTGCTCGACGAGCTCGCCGGCATCGAGCACGGCTTCATGACCACGGTGCACGCCTACACCCAGGAGCAGAACCTCCAGGACGGCCCGCACCGCGACGCCCGCCGGGCCCGCGCCGCCGGCGTCAACATCGTGCCCACCACGACCGGCGCCGCCAAGGCGATCGGCCTCGTGCTGCCCAACCTCGACGGCAAGCTGTCCGGCGACTCGATCCGCGTCCCGGTTCCGGTCGGTTCCATCGTCGAGCTGAACACGACCGTCTCGCGTGACGTGACCCGCGAGGACGTGCTCGCGGCCTACCGCTCCGCGGCCGAGGGCCCCCTCGCCGGTGTCCTCGAGTACTCGGAGGACCCGCTCGTCTCCTCGGACATCACGGGCAACCCCGCCTCGTCGATCTTCGACTCGGCGCTGACCCGCGTGGAGGGCCGCCACGTCAAGGTCGTCGCCTGGTACGACAACGAGTGGGGTTTCTCGAACCGCGTGATCGACACGCTGGAACTCCTGGCCAGGGGCTGACCGGCGCCGACTGCCCGGCCCACCGGGGCAGTCAGAGGAACGGCGTACCGGCGTCCAGTCCGGACAACACCCTGCCGTACAGCTCCAGATTGGCGGCGGGGTTGACGAAGGAGTGCAGGTTCAGGGCGTTGAGGTCCCGCACGGCGCGCTGGACCGGAACCTCCAGACGCAGCGAGGACGCACCGGAGGCGGAACCGATCAGGTCCACAGCCTCCTTGCACAGCCGCGCCACATAGCCGCTCTGGGCCCGGATCCGGGCCCGTTCCTCCGTCGTGTACGGATTGCCCTCTCCGACCCGGGCGTCGATCAGCGCGATGAAGTCGGCGGCGAGCGCTTCGGCGCAGGAGATCTTCATCGCGGCCTCGGCGAACTGCAGATGCGTCACCGGGGCTTCGTGCTGGCGTTCGTAGAACGTGTAGGTGATGCCCCGCTGGTGGATGCGCTCACCGAACTCCGCCAGCGCCGCCCGGGCCGGACCGAGGGCGCCGGCCGCCGTCCAGGCGCAGAACAGCAGGAGGACGGGCATGCCGTAGAAGGGGTCGGCGCTGTTGCGCCGCGAGGGGAAGGAGCCGCCCAGCAGCGGCCCCAGCGGCAGTACGCGGTGGGCCGGGACACGGACGTCCCGGGCGACGACACTGTTGCTGCCGCTCCCGGCCAGACCGGAGACATGCCAGTCGTCGATCACCTCGAGGTCGGTCATCGGCACGGCCGTCCACAGCAGTTCCGGTGGGCGGCCCTCCTCCGCGGAGTGCGCCACGGCGGTCAGCAGATGCCAGTCGGAGTCCTGGCAGCCGGTGGCGAACGGAGAGGTTCCGTCGAGCACGTAACCGCCGTCCACCGGACGGGCCTTCGCCTTCGGGACGAGGGTGCCGCTGACCCGTACACCGGGGTCGGCGAAGATCTCGTCCTGCGCCTCGTCCGGGAAGAGCGCCGCGATGAACGCGCACCCCGCCTGGATCAGCGCGGTGAACCCGGCCGACCCGCACGCGGCGGAGACCTCACTCAGCACGTCGACCTGTGTACGAGCCGAACACTGGAGACCGCCGTACCGGCGGGGGACGTTCATGCGGAAGACCCCGGCGTCCGTCAGGGCCTCGACGACCTCGCCCGTCACCCGGCGCTCCTGTTCCGCGCGCAGCGCGTGCGAACGGATGAGCGGCTGGAGTTTCCGTACCCGTTCGACGAGTTCGGTGTCCGAGTTCGGTGCGGATGAACCAGCCAAGGCGAGACCTCCGGGCCCGGTACGCGGAAGAACCCTCACCGTGCCGCCGAACCCATTGGGTGTCAACGTCCGTTTCAGGCCGTGGTGTTGACGCTCGTCGACAACCCGGCCGACGCACTGCGGCCTCGGCGGGCCAGGCGGGCCGGCCAGCGCGACCGCGCGGTCCGCTCCTGCCCGGACTCATCCGGCACGACGGGCGCTTGCGGCAGTGCCGAGAAGGCACCGGCCTTCGCGTACCAGTCCTCGAACACAGGACGAAACAGGGGGTGGGCCGGGCTTGAACGCCTCACTGGAACCACCACGTCCTCCTCGGATGCTTGTCGATGCCGACGGGGCGTCTCCTGTGCCGGCCATCCCAAGCTAGTGAGAAACGGCTCGCTGCTACCGTCCAATGACATGCGGGTATCACAGACCAATCTGGCCGGGGATCTGTTGCTCAACCTGGGGCGGCCCGGAGACGGACCGCTGCACGAGCGGGTGAAGCGGGCGCTGCGGTCGGCGATCCGGGAGGGCCGCGTCGAGGTCGGCACCGCCCTGCCGCCCAGCCGGCAACTCGCCGCCGACCTCGGCTGCTCCCGGTGGGCGGTGACCGAGGCGTACGGCCAGCTCGTCGCCGAGGGTTACCTGGAGGCGCGCAGCGGCTCCGCCACCCGGGTGCGGTGGTCGAACGACTCCGGCACCGAGGCCGAACGCCCCGCGGCCGGTCAGGCTCCCGCCGCCCGGTTCGACCTCGCGCCGGGCCTACCGGATCTGCGCGCCTTTCCCCGCCGCCGGTGGGCCGACGCCATTCGCGAACAGCTGACGACCACGGCCTTCACGGAGTTCGGTTACCCGCAGCCCGGTGGCCATCCCCGGCTCCGGCGGCTGCTCGCCGAGTATCTGGGCCGCTCCCGAGGCGTGATCGCGACGCCGGGGGATGTGACGGTGTGTGCGAGCGTGACCGACGGGGTACGGCGCGTGTGCCAGGCCCTGCCGGCCGACGGCATCACGGCCGTCGGATGTGAGGAACCGGGCTGGACCCGGCTGCGCGAGGTCATCCGTGCCACGGGCCTGGAGCCGGTGCCCGTGCGCGTGGACGAGGGCGGCCTGCGCGTCGACGACCTCACCGGGCGCCCGGGCCTGCGCGCCGTGCTCACGGCCCCGGCGCACCAGTTCCCCCTCGGAGCCGTACTCGTTCCCGAGCGGCGTGCCGCGCTGCTGGACTGGGCCCGCCGGGTGGACGGTGTCGTCCTGGAGGACGACTACGACGCGGAGTTCCGCTACGACCGTCGACCGGTCGCTGCCGTTCAGGGCATGGACCCGTCTCGCGTCATCCTGTTCAAGTCGCTCAGCAAGACCCTGTCCCCGGCACTCGGCATCGGCTGGATGGTGGCGCCCCCGCGCTGGACCGACCGGCTGCGCCGAACCGACCAGGCGGCCACTCAGCCGTCGACTCCCGACCAGCTCGCCTTTGCCTCGCTGCTGGAATCAGGCGCCTACGACCGCCATCTCCGAGCCTGTCGGCACAGGTACCGCGGCAGGCGCGACACCCTCGTCCAAGCCCTCACCGATCAGCTTCCCGGCGCCGAGATCTCCGGCATCGCGGCCGGCCTCCATCTCATCCTCCGCCTGCCGGCCACCGTGGACACCTCGGCCGTGGTCACAGCCGCGGCCGCCCGGTCGCTGCGGGTCGCCGACCTGGCCGCCTATCACGCCACCGACGACCACGCCGACCACGGACTGGTCCTTGGCTATGGCAACCTCGCCGACAGCATGGTCGACGAGGCTGTCCGACACCTCCGGAAGGCGGTCGAGGACAGCCGACAGAACTCGGCGGCCGTCCTGCCGGATCGTCCCCGCCGACGGTAGGCGACGGGCGGCCCCCCGCAGCCGCCCGACGGACGGCCTCCGCGGCCGCGTTACGAAGGCGCCTCCTGGACGCAGGCTCGCCCGTCCTCCGCGAGGCCGAACATCGGCAGACAGGGCGACAGCCCCACGAGCGAGACGGGGACGTGCTGATGCGTCTGCCAGCGGGCTCGCGTCAGCCTCAACCGCCGCATGGTCGCGGGACGGCCACGCACCACATGCCGCTCGATCCCGTCGAGTTCGTAACCGTGCTTCATGGACACGGCGAACGAGGGCGCGTTGTCCTCGAAGGCGCCCGACACCGCCTCACGTGCGTTCAGGCCGGCGAAGGCCAGATGCAGCACCGCGGCACGCATCTCGGTCCCCCTCCCTCGCCCCTGGAACCGCGCCCCCAGCCAGGAGCCGGTGCTCACCTGCCGCAACACGGCAAAGTCCCGGGCGGCGACGGACTGCAGGCCGACGACCCGGCCATCGTCGAAGACCACGAGGTTCAGGGCCCAGTTCTCCGGTGACCAGTTGCCCCTGCGCAACCAGTGGTGCTGCACCACCGAGCGCGCCCGCTCCGCCGGAGGCAGGTCGGACCACGGCACGGTGAAGGGCATGCGGTCCGGCTCATGGATGCCCTCCGCGGCGAGCTCGCCCAGCTCGGCCAGTTCCTCCTCACCGGGCAGTCGCAACTCCAGGCGCGGCGTGCGCACGCGCAGTCCCAGCAGCGGCCAGTGGTCGATCAGCATGTCCCATTGTCGAAGGTGAGGGCAGCCGCGGTCATCCGATTTCCAGGCCGAGTATCGAATACATCGGAGGAGTCGAGATATTGGTCCAGGCCAGCTGACCTGCGTGTCCGGGTAAGTCGCCCCTGCAAGGGCTCCCTGGCATGCAATCAGTGGGGTGTTGAAGTTATTGACAGGTACATATGTGCCTCTTAGGTTCCCCGATACACCCGATGTCTCAAGGATTCGTCAGGTAGATCAGGCAGATCAGGTAGATCAGGTAGAGAGGACGACGATGACCTCACAGCCGGAGAGACACCCGCAGCTGCCCCGCAGAGCCGTACTCGGCACCGCGCTGGGCGGAGCCGCGGCGGCCGCGTTACCCGGTACGGCCCACGCCGAAGAACCGGCGTCCGTGCGGGGCGCGGCCCAGCGGCCCTGGAAGCTTCGCGACACCATGACCACCGACGCCGCCTGGGCCAGGTTCCTGCGCGCCCAGGACCTCCTGTGGACCAGGCTGCCCACGCTCTGGTACGAGGGCCCCTTCCTCGGCGACGGCCTGCTCGGCAGCATGGTCTACCAGGAACCCGGCGCCCACCAGATCCGTTTCACCGTCCAGCACGGCCGAGTCCAGGACCACCGCCCCGAGTTCGGCAGCGGCTGGGGCACCTGCCGTCTCCCCGTCGGCCACCTCACCCTTGAACCGGCCGGCACCATCACCGCCGTCGACTGGCGGCTGAGCCTGTGGAACGCCGAACTCACGGGCACCGTCACGACCACGGCCGGCACCCTCACCCTCGCCGCCCTCATCCACGACGAGGTCCTGGCCGTCCGTGTCACAGCCGACGGCGGCGAACGGGCCACCTGGACCTTCCACCCCGAGGAAGCCGTCAGCCCCCGCAAGATCAGCGAGGCCCCGCCGGCCGGCTACACCGCCAACCCGCCCTGGACCACCCGCACCACCGGCGACGGCACCGAACAGATCCTCCAGCCCCTCACCGGCGGCGGGCAGACCGCGACCGCCCACCGCCGCTCCGGCGCCGACCTGCTCCTCAGTGTCGGCCACAGCCACCCTTCCGACACCGCCGCCGAGGCCGACTCGCTGCGCAACCTCCGCCGCGCGAAGTCGTACGACGCGCTCAGGCGGAAGCACCTCCGCTGGTGGCACGCGTTCTACCGCAAGAGCTTCGTGTCGTTCCCCGACCAGCGGCTCCAGAGCTTCCACTGGATCCAGCTCTACAAGGTCGCCTCCGCGAGCCGCGCCGGCGGTCCCGTCATGGCCACCTCCGGGCCCTGGCTGGAACCCACCCCCTGGCCCGCGGTCTGGTGGAACCTCAACGTCCAGCTGGAGTACTGGCTGATCCACGGCTTCAACCACCCGGAGCTCGACTCCCTCGCCACCACCCTGCGCCAGAACCAGGAACAGCTCATCGCCAACGTGCCGGCCGCCTATCGCGCCGACAGCTCGGGCGTCGGCCGCAGCTCCGACATGTTCGCCAACCGCACCGTCGGCCGACCCGGCACCGGCGCCGAGACCGGCGACCTCACCTGGGCCCTGCACAACGTGTGGCTGTCCTACCGCCACTCCATGGACAAGTCCCTGCTGCGCGACACCGTCTACCCGGTGCTGCGCCGCGCCATCAACTACTACCTGCACTTCCTCACCCCGGGCAGCGACGGCAAGCTCCACCTGCCGAGCACTCTCTCGCCCGAGTACCCCGTCGTCCCGCCGCAGGACACCAACTACGACCTCGCCCTGATCCGCTGGGGCTGCCAGACCCTCCTCGACTCCGCCGAAATCCTCGGCGTCGACGACGAGTTGAAGCCGCGCTGGCAGGAGGTGCCGGCCAAGCTCACGCCGTACCCGGTCGACGACAACGGCTTCATGATCGGCGCCGAAACCCCCTACGCCCAGTCCCACCGCCACTACTCGCACCTGCTGATGGTCTACCCGCTCTACCTGGTCACCTGGGACCAGCCCGAGAACCGCGATCTCATCACCAGGTCGATCGTCCACTGGCACGCGCTCACCGGCGCCCACCGCGGCTACAGCTACACCGGCGCCGCCTCCATGTACGCGATGTCCGGCGACGGCGACACCGCGATCACCTACCTCCGCAAGTTCTTCGACCCGACCACCCGTTACCCCTGCCGCCCCAACACCCACTACACCGAGGCCGGCCCGGTCATCGAGACCCCGCTGTCCGCCTCGCAGTCCCTGCACGACATGTTCTGCCAGAGCTGGGGCGGAGTGATCCGCGTCTTCCCGGCCGTCCCGACCGCCTGGGCGGACCTCACCCTGCACAACTTCCGTACCCAGGGCGCCTTTCTGGTCAGCGCCGTCCGCAAGGCGGGGACCACCCGCTTCATCCGGGTCAAGAGCCTGGCGGGCGAACCCCTCGAGCTGCGGCACGGCCTCACCGGACACCTCACCGCCGTGCTGGACGACGGCACCCCGGCCCGCACCCGCGACCTCGGCGACGGCGTCCTCGGCATCGACCTGCCCCGCGGCCGCGAAGTGCTCGTCCACGCCGGCTCGCGTCCCGACCTGAGCATCGCGCCCGTCGCCGTCAGCGAGCCGGGCCCGGCATGGGGACTGCCGTAAAGGCCGGCAGGGTCGGGCAGAGGCCGGCAAGGGCCAGGCAGATGCCATACAACTCGGAGGATTTGATGGCAGTTCCGATCAGAACCGCGGTCACCGCACTCTGCGCCTCGCTGGCGGCCGCACTCCTCACCACGGCACCCGCACAAGCCGAACAACACGACCGGCACGACCAGTCCTGGTCCCTGTCCGCGGGAGCACACGCCCCGCGCGCCCAGGTCACCCTCGACGAGACCACAGGCACGCTGAGCCTCGCCGTGTCCCGGGAGGGCCGTACGGTCATCGAACCGTCCCCCCTCGGCCTCCTCACCGAACAGGCCGACCTGTCCAAGGACTTGCGTTTCCTGCACCGCAAAAGCCGTACTGTCGAGGAGCGTTACCGCACCAAGTCCGGCAAACGGCTGGACCGCCGGGTCCGTATGAACGAGACCCGGCTGTCCTTCGCCACCACCGCGGGCGCCCGTCTCGACCTCGTCGTCCGTGCCTCGGCCGACGGCGTCGCCTACCGCTACGTCCTGCCCGCCGGAGCCGGCGACGTCCTCGGCGAGGCGTCCGCCTTCAACCTCCCCGCGGACGCCAAGGCCTGGCTCGGCACCTACCGGGTGGACAACGAGGGCCAGTTCGCCCAGTACACGGCGGCGACCGCGCCCACGGCGGACTACTCCGACCAGGCCCTCTTCTCGACCGACGGCGGCTACACCCTGCTCGCCGAGTCCGGCCTCACCGGCGCCTACTCCGGCGCCCGCCTCGCCCACACCCAGGGCACCGGCACCTACCGCGTCAAGCTCGCCGACGAGCGCGTCAAGGCCGACGGACCCCTCGCCACCCCCTGGCGGGCCATGGTCACCGGCGACCTCGCCACCGTCACCCGCTCCACGTTCACCGACGACCTCGCCCCCGCTTCCCAAGTCCGCGACACCTCCTGGATCCGCCCCGGTACGGTCCTGTGGACCTGGCTCGCGGGCGGCAGGGAGGCGGGGCAGAGCCTCGCGGCGCAGAAGGCGTACGTCGACTACGCGGCCGAACGGCATTGGCCCTACGAGGCAGTCGACGCCGGCTGGTACTACCGGCCGGGGGAGTGGGACGTCACCGACCCCGACTGGCAGACCGACAGCTGGATGCCGAAACTCACCCGGTACGCCCGCGCCAAGGGTGTCGGCATCATCGTCTGGATCCACCAGCGTGACCTCGACACCCCCGAGGAACGCGCCCAGTGGCTGCCGACCCTGGAGAAGTGGGGCGTCAAGGGCGTCAAGATCGACTTCATGAACTCCGAGGCGCAGCCCATGCTCCAGTGGTACGACACCATCCTCGCGGAGACGGCCGCCCACCACCTCATGGTCGACTTCCACGGCTCCACCGTCCCCAAGGGCATCCAGCGTACCTGGCCGCAGGTCATGACGCTGGAGGGCGTCGCGGGGGAGGAGAAGCGGACCAACACCGCCGCCCACCTCACCACCCTGCCCTTCACCCGCAACGTCGTCGGCTCCATGGACTTCACCCCCGGCGCCTTTCAGCGGGCGGGCCTGCGGCCCAACTCCGATGCGGCCGAGGTCGGCCTCACCGTCGTCTACGAGTCGGGTCTCCAGATGTTCGCCGGCACCCCCGAGTCGTACGAGGCCCGGCCGCTCGCCCGGGCCTACTTCGACCAGGTCCCCGCGGCCTGGGACGACACCCGCCTGCTCGCCGGCGAACCCGGTCAGGAGGCCGTGCTGGCCCGCCGCAGCGGGGACCGCTGGTTCCTGGGCGGGGTCTACGCCGGCGCCGCCCGCACGGCCGAGGTGCCGCTGCAGCTCGGTCCGGGCCGGTGGCTGGTGGAGACGATCCGGGACGGCGCCGACGGTCTCGTCCAGGACCGGCAGGTACTGCGCGGCGACGGCACGCTCGCCGTGGACGTCGTGGCCAACGGCGGTTTCGCCGGGCTCGCCTGCCCCTGGCGGCCGGGCATCACCACCTGTCACCGCTGAACCCCCCTGGCCCCGGGCCGGATTCGATCAGCGCGGCCACCGCTGATCGAATCCGGCCCGGCGGGTGCACGGCCTCGCTACGCTGGGTGCCGGAGGTGCCCAAGTGGCCGAAAACGCAAGACAGTTGCAGGATTCCGCCGATTCGACGACCGTGGTGGTGATCGGCGCGGGCCCGGCAGGGTTGACCGTCGCGACCCTGCTGCGGCACAGCGGCATCGACTGCGTCGTCCTGGAACGCCGCTCCCGCGACCACGTGGCACAGCGCCAGCGGGCCGGCATCGTCGAGACGCGCGCGGTGCGCATGTTCGACTCCTGGGGGCTGACGGACCGGGTCCTCGGCGGTGTCCCGTACGACGGCATCCTGGAGTTCCGGGTGGACGGCCGCAGCCATCTGGTGTCCGACAGCGACGGCTCCGAGGGGCTTGCGGCCCGCCTCTGCCCCCAGCAGGTCCTCGTGCAGAAACTCACCGCGGCCTTTCTCGAGGACGGCGGTGACCTGCGCTTCGAGGCCGCCGACGTCTCCCTGCACGACCTGACCGGCGAGCGCCCCACCGTCCGCTACCGCGCCGCCGACGGCACACCCCGCGCGATCACCTGCGACGTCGTCGCCGGCTGCGACGGCGACCACGGTGTCAGCCGTACGGCCGTCCCCGACGGGGAGCTGACCGCGTACGCCTTCGACCACGGCATCGGCTGGCTCACCGTCCTGGCCGACGCACCGCCCCCGGCCCACCCCCTCCTGGCGGTCAGCCGCCAGGGCTTCGCCGCCCACTTCCCGCGCGGCCCGCACGCCAGCCGCTACTACCTCCAGTGCCCGCCCGACGACGACCCCGGTGCCTGGCCGGAGGACCGCGTCTGGGACGCCCTGCGCACCAGGCTCGGCGACCCCGCCCTCGTCTCCGGGCCGATCACCGACCGCGAGGTCTTCCGGCTCCGCAGCCTCGTCCACGACCCCATGCAGTACGGCCGGCTCTTCCTGGTCGGCGACGCGGCGCACATCGTGTCACCCATGGGCGGCAAGGGCATGAACCTCGCCCTGTACGAGGCCGATGTCCTCGCCCGGGCCGTACGCGACTACGTCCGGGGCGACGACTCCGCCCTGAGCACCTACTCGGCGCGCTGTCTGCGCCGTGTCTGGAACGACCAGGAGTTCTCCCACTGGCTCACCCGGACCCTGCACGACGCGGGCGACGCCGACCCCTTCCCGCGCCACCTGGCCCGCGCCCGTCTGGAGCGCCTCTTCACCTCCCGGGCCGCGGCCGGCGCCTTCGCGGAGCTGATGACGGGGCTGGACCCGGCCGGGGACGCGGTGGCTGAGAAAGTGCCCGGCAACCTTTCGGGAAGCGGCGGCGACTGACGAGACGCAAGCGTCCTCCGGCCGGAGGCTCGCACGGATCACCCAAGGACGCACCAGTGGCATCTCGTTCGCATCGTTCCCCTACGCCGGGCAGGGGGCGCACGGCCCTCGTCTCCGCGGCCGCCGCCGTAGCCGTAGCGCTCGTGGCAGCGCTGGTTCTCGCGTTCAGCCCCGACCACGGGACCGACGCCCGCCCGGCCGCGGCCACGCCCGTCGCCGGCACCCGTGGCACGGCCACCCCGACGACGGAGGAATCGGAGCCCACCACGGCGTCCCCTTCGGCGTCGGCCCGTACCAGCAGCCCGAAGGCCCGCGCGAGCACCGCCTCGCCCCGGCCGTCCAGGACACCGGTCACGCGTCCGGCGCGGAAAGTGTCCGGATCGGCCCCGGCGGCCGGACGGATCGAGCCGGGCGTCTCCTACGAGGGAGTGGCCACCTTCTACGACGTGGGCGACGGCGACGGCGCCTGCCTGTACGGCCCCACCGACGACGTCATGACCGCGGCGATGAACCACACCGACTACGAGACGTCCAGGGCGTGCGGGGCCTACATCCTCGTCCGCGCCGCGAGCGGTGCCTCCGTCACGGTCCGCATCACCAACGAGTGCCCCCTGCCCTGCGCACCCGGCCAACTCGACCTCAGCCCGCAGGCGTTCGCGAAACTCGCCGCGCCCGTGCAGGGCCGCATCCCGATCACCTGGGGCCTGCTGAGCCCCAGCACCTCCGAGACGATCTCGATCCGCTACAAGACCGGCTCGAGCCGCTACTGGTGCGCCATCCAGGCGATCGGCCACCGCAACCCGCTGGCCCGGCTCGAGGTCAAAACCGCCGCCGGGTGGAGCGAGCTGCCCCGCACCGACTACAACTACTTCCTGTCCGAGCAGGGCAGCGCATGCGGCGGCGCGATCAGGATCACCGACATCTACGGCGAGCAACTGGAGATCGACGGCATCGGAATACAACCCGATGTCGTGCAGCCGACCCGGGTGCAGTTCGCCCAGCACTGACCGTCATGCCGCCAAAGGGCGGCCCCGTCGTGGTGCGGCAACGATTGTCACTGGCGTGTCACAGCACGCCCGGGCACCACAACTCGTTCCGGGCTCCTCGTGTCGAACCCTGCGTTGCAAGCAAGACCAGTCGGCCCGACCAGCCGACTGACAGAGCGTCAACATCCCACGGGGGGAACAGACATGAGCATCACCACGCGCACCACCCGGCGTACCGCCGGCTCGGCCGCCGTCGCAGCGGCCTCCTTCCTGCTGCTGGCGGGAGCGGGCATCCTGGCCGCGCCGACCGCGTTCGCGGGCGTCCCCGGCGGCACCGCCGCCGTCGACCGCAACAGCGACTTCGACGGCGACGGCTACAACGACCTCCTCACCGGCGTCCCGGACGGCACCGTCGACGGCAAAGAAGGCGCCGGATACGTCACCGTCCAGTACGGCGCCCCCAACGGCGTCGGCACCAACAACACCGTGCCCAAGGGCGAGGTCCAGCTCGTCAGCCAGTCGACCAAGGGCGTACCCGGAACCTCCGAGACCGGTGACCACTTCGGACAGGCCGTCGCGACCGGCGACCTGGACGGCGACAGCTACGACGACGTGGTCATCGGCACGCCCGGCGAGGACGAGGGCACCGTCGAGGACGCGGGCCGGGTGACCGTCGTCCACGGGTCCGCGAAGGGCCTCGACTTCGAGCGCACCGGAACCGTCGCCGCCACCACACCCGTCGCGGGCGCCCGGTTCGGACACGCGGTCGCGGCCGCCCGGTTCACCGGCGACATCGACGGCGACCAGCTGGTCGTCCTGGACCAGAAGGCGGGCCTGCACGTCTTCACCTACCACGCGGGCCTCCTGCGCCAGGTCGGCACTCCGCGCTCCACCGGCCACACCCTCCAGGCCGCCTACCTGACCACCGGCGACTACGACAGCGACGGCTTCGCCGACCTCGTCGTCTCCGGCTACAGCCCCGACGACGACTACACCAAGGGCTGGTCCGCGCTCTACGCGGGCGGCGCCGAGGGCCTGAGCTACCAGCGCGACCTGCACGGGGGCCTCGGCACCGCCTCCGGCGACATCAACGGCGACGGCCACGACGACCTGGTCGTCGGCCAGCGCAGCGGCGTCGACGAGACCGCCGGTGACGCGGACGCACCGGGCGGCCTGGTCGGCGTCTACTACGGCGGAGGCGACGGACCCGCCGGTACGGAGGGTCCCGGCACGGCCCCGCAGTGGTGGTCGCAGAACTCGCCGGGCCTGCTCGGCTCACCGGGGGCGCACGACTCGTGGGGCAGCGACGTCTCCGTGGCCGACGTCGACGGTGACGGATACGCCGACCTGGCCGTCGGCGGGCCCGGCGAGGATGCGGACGGCGAACAGGGGGCGGGCGCTGTGTCGCTGCTGCGTGGCTCGCGAGAGGGCCTGACCGCCACCGGGTTCCAGCACTTCGACCAGAACACGCGTGGCATCCCCGGTGCCGCCGAGGCCGGCGACGGATGGGGCGCCCAGGTGCGGCTCATCGACACCGACGGCGACGGCCGGGCCGAGCTGGTGGCCGCGGCGCCCGACGAGAACGCCGGTGACGGCGCGGTGTGGCTGCTGCCCGCGAGCGGCGACGGTCTGCTCGCCGACGGCTCCCGGTCCTACAACGCCGCCGCCCTCGGCGGCAGCGCCCACGGCGCCCACTTCGGCTCGGCGATCGACGAGTGAGCGTGGCGCATCCGCCGAGCCCGGTGACGTAGGAGCGAGGGCGCAGGGCCGTCAGTCGGAGCTGCGCAGTGCGGCCCAGGTGTCGTGTGCCACGACACCGTCCGCGCTCAGCCCCCGCTCGCTCTGGAAGGCGCGGACCGCGCTCTCCGTGCCGGACCCGAACTCGCCGTCCACGCCGGTGCTTCCCACGCTGTATCCGCGCTCCGTCAGCATGCACTGCACCTGCTGTACGCGTTTGCCGCTGTCGCCGGGGCGGGTGCGTCCACTGCCGGCGTAGTACGTGCACTCGGAGAGCCAGGGCGCGGTGCCGGCCTCCTCGGACGGGCTGTCGGCGGACGGTGCGGGGGACAGCGCGGTGGACGGCGTGTCCCCGGAAGGCAGGGCGTCGTCGTCCGGGCCGGCGGCGGAGTCCGAGGCCCTGGGCACCGCCGGGGTGGTTCCCGCCTTCGCGCCGCGCTCCTCCTCCACGGCGCCGTCGACGTCCGGGCGGCTCTGCCCGCTCGTACTCGGGGACACCGAACCGGGGGAGGCGCCACCGGAACCGGTGCCGTCCGCCCAGCTCGCACCGGCCTTCGGGGAGGCGGCGGCGGGGGAATCCTGACGGTTGAGCAGCAATGCCATCGCGGCCACGACACAGATCACGATGCCCGCGCCGGCGACCAGTAACGCCCTCCGCCGGCCCCGGGCGGGAGCTCCCCCGGGGCCCGGCTGTTCCAGCGGAGGCTCGGCGGCGGAGCTCGCGTCCTTCTCCGGCTGCGGCGACGGAAGTGGCTGCGCCGCGGATGGCGCGGGCTGCTGGGGCCTCGCGGACGGGGGAAGCGGCACGGGGCCCGCGGCCCGTAGGCGGCTCATGCTCGCGACGGGCAGGTGGTGCAGCGCCTCGTACGCCCGCTGCCGGGCGCGTACCTCACCGTCCAGGGGCTCCGGCCAGGTGGACGGTACGCGGCGGGCCCGGGCGGCGTCGATCAGCTCCCGCGGAGTGGGGCGCTTCGCGGGCTCCTTGGCCAGGCAGGCGGTCAGCAGCGCGCCGAGCTCCTCGTCCGCCGCCGCGATCTCACCGACGACCTCGGGGTTCGGGTCCTCGTACGCCACCCGGTGCATCACGTCGACGCCGGTGCCGTCGCCGAACGGCGCACGTCCCGCTGCCGCGTAGACCAGGGTCCCGGCCAGCGAGAAGACGTCCGACGCGGTGTCGGACCGGCCCTCTCTCAAGTGCTCGGGTGACATGTAGGCCGGGGTCCCCACCCGGTTGCCCGTGCCGGTGATCGCGCTGGCGTCAGCGGCCTTCGAGATACCGAAGTCGATCACATGGGCGCCGCGGACGGACAGCAGTACGTTGGACGGCTTCAGGTCCCGGTGCACGATCTCCTCGACGGCGAGGCTCGCCAGGGCCTGCCCCAGCTCCGCGACCAGCCGCCAGACCGCGGCCGTCTCCAGGGCGCCGTACTCCTTCACGGCTTCCGCCAGATCGAAGCCGGGGAGGTACTCCGTGGCCATCCACAGCAGTTCGTCCTCGAAACCCGTGCCGCACAGGCGCGGCGCGTGCGGTGTCCGCAGACGGGCGTGCACGGACGCTTCGCGTTCGAACCGGCGGCGGAACCGGGGATCCTCGGCGTACTCCGGCCTGATCACCTTCACCGCGACCAGCCCCGGGCTGTCGTCCCCGGGACGCGCCAGATAGACGCGCCCCATTCCGCCGCTGCCGAGCAGCGCCACCGGGGCGTAGGGACCGACGCGCCCCGGGTCGCCGAGCCGCAGTGGTAAGGCACCGGTCTGCCGCAGCGCGGCAGCCGCGTCGTCCGCCGACGCCGGCCGCTGTCCCGACAAGTAATCCCCCGAAGTCACATTCGTCGCACGCCAGTTCACCCCCAGTGAGAGAAGAGGGTAACGCAGCTCGCGCATGTGTTCAGGAAATCGCTCACCTCCGTCCCGAGAGCTGCGTGACGGCCCCGGTGTCCTGGCCGGACACCAGCCACGAAGTGGGCGGAGCGCACGTGCTCACGGTCGTGGCGGCGGCGCGGGCAGCCAGTCGTGGACCGGGGTGTACTCGAGCCATCGGTTTCGCCCTGCCTCCTCGGCGCAGGCGGCGGCGAGGCCGTGCAGTCCTGGGTGGCCGTTCCCGGAACGCCACAGCAGGGACCAGGCGTACAGCGGCGTGGGTTCGACCAGCGGCACCGACCTCACGCCGGGGACCTGCGGCAGGGGCACATCGGCGGGCACCAGCGAGAAGCGCCGCGGCTCTTCCGCCACCTCGGCGAGGAAGTGGGCGAGCCCCAGGTTGACGCTCGTCGCCGTGTTCCGGATGCCGAAGCGGTCGGCGAACTGATGGAGGAAGTCGAGCCGGTCCAGGGCGCCGGGTGCCCACAGCACGCTGTCGCGCAACTGGTGAGGCCGCAGAGCCGGTTCGGCCGCGAGCGGATGGTCCGCGCTCAGTACGGCGTCCACCGGTTCGAGACGGACGAGGCGGTGCGCCAGTCCGGCGGGCAGCGGGGGATGCACACGGCCGAATGCCGCGTCGATGTCGCCGTTCAGCAGTGCTGTCGCCACCGACCGCAGATCCCGCCCGTGTCCCAGCGTCAGCTCTCCGGCTCGTCCGGCGACTTGGGCCAGCGTTCGCATCGGCGCGTACAGATGCCCCCAGACGTCCACCTGCAATGGACGTTCCTCGCCGACTGCCGCCGCGACCGCGGTGTCGGCGGCGGCCACGGTCTGCCGGGCCGGTGGGAGGAAGCGCTGTCCGGCTTCGGTGAGACGTACGCCGTTGGCGCCGCGCTGGAACAGTTCCCTGCCGAGCAGGGATTCCAGCCGCGCGATCCTCTTGGAGAGCGCCTGCTGGGAGATCGCGAGGGTCCTGGCCGCCCGGCCGAAGTGCAGTTCCTCGGCGGTGCGCACGAAGGCGCGCACCTGCGCCACGTCGAGATCCACGGCTCCACCATAGGTGACAACCGAAAGTTGTCGGTCTTGCTCGGCTGTTGTTGGATCGCGGCGCTGCCGCCGGGGTTGCATTCCCGGCATGCGAAGACTGATTCCCACAGGAGATGCGGCGCGCCCCGTCGCCTTCACAGAGGTCCCCCAGCCCGTGCCGGGGACCGACGAGGCACTGGTCAAGGTCGAGGCGTTCGCGCCCAACCGGGGCGAGACCTTCCTTCTCGAAGACCCCCGGCCGGGTGCGCTGCCCGGCAAGGACATCGCGGGCCTCGTCGTACAGGCGGCGGCCGACGGCTCCGGCCCCGGCATCGGCGCCCGTGTCGTCGGGCACCCGGCGCAGGGTGGCTGGGCCGAATACGTCGCCGTGCCCACGCACTCGCTGGCGGTGCTCCCGGACAGCATCGACAGCACACGGGCCGCGGCTCTGCCGCTGGCCGGGATCACTGCCCTGCGGCTGCTGCGCACGGCCGGCTCCCTGGCCGGCCGACGGGTGCTGCTGACCGGCGCCTCGGGTGGCGTCGGCCACTACGTCACCGAGCTGGCCGTCGGCGCGGGGGCCGAGCTGACCGCGGTGACGGCCACGCCGGCGCGCGGCGAGCGGCTCGCGGAGCTGGGCGCGAAGGTGGTGCACGAAGTCGCGGTGGCGCACGGGCCGTTCGATGTCGTACTGGAGTCCACGGGAGGGCCGGATCTGCCTCTCGCCCTGTCGAAGGTGCGCCCGGGCGGCCTGCTCGTCTGGTTCGGCCAGGCGAGCCGCACCCCGGTGACCCTCGACTTCTTCCAGCTCCTCGGAGGGCCCGAGCGCGTCACGATCCAGCACTTCCACTACGCCGGCGCCCCGTACGGCTCCGATCTCTCCGCACTGGTGAGCCTCGTCGAACAGGGCCGGCTGCACCCGGAGATCGGCCGCGTCACCGGCTGGGCACAGACCGCTGACACGCTGGTCGACCTGCGGGAGCGCCGGATACGCGGCAAGGCCGTCCTGCTGACCGGAGGAGCACGATGAACGCCACCGACTTCGCCGCCGCCCAGTGGACCCGCGCCACCGGCACGGGCGTGGACCCGTACGAGTACCGTCGCGTCACCGAAGCCCTCACCTCCGTCGCCGACTGGGGACCGTCCTTCCTGAGTACCGGGCACCGCTACCTCCAGCGCGCGGAAGACGCGGGATCGTCCCGCTCGGCGGGTGAGTACCTGCTGACGGCGGCCCGGTGGTTCCACCTGGCCACCCTGGCGCCGTACGCGGACGCCCCCCGTGCCGCCGCCGAGGCGGACCGCGCCCTGAGCCGGGCGCTCACCGTGCTGGAGCCCGGTGCGCGGCGGGTGACGGGCGAGGGATTCACCGGCTGGCTGCGTGGTCCCGCCGACGCGCCGGGGACCGTGGTCCTCGTTCCCGGCCTGGACTCGGCCAAGGAGGAGTTCCTCGATCTGGCGTCCGCCCTGCTGGCCAGAGGGCTCGCCGTCTTCGCGATGGACGGCCCCGGACAGGGCGTGCTCGCGGCCACCACGACCTTCGTGCCGGACTACGAGCAGGTAGTGGGCCGGATCGTCGACGCCCTGGGCGTCGCACGCGTCGGACTCGTCGGCCTGAGCCTGGGCGGTTATTTCGCGGCCCGGGCCGCGGCCCTCGAGCCGCGCGTGGCGGCCGTCGCCACCGTCAGCGGCCCCTTCCGCCTGGACTGGGAGGAACTGCCCCCGCCTGTACGGGACATCATGGCCCGCCGCGCAGGAGGAGCCGACGCCGCCCAGGAGTTCGTACGCCACGTGGACCTCACCGCCCTGGCACCCCGCATCGCGGCCCCGCTGCTGGTTGTGGACGGCGGCCAGGACGTCATCCCCGGCGTGACGAACGGCGAGCCCCTGGCCCGTCTGGCGCCGCACGGCACCTACCTGTCCGTCCCGCACGGTGACCACCTCCTCGGCAACGCCAGGCCCGACTGGCTGCCCCACCTCGGCGACCACTTCACGCACACCTTGACGGGAACACCCGCATGAACCGCTTCACCGACCGTCCTCACCTCAACAGGCGGCGATCCGGGGCGAGTCGGGAATGAACCCGCCGCGTCCGCATGTTGACCACCGCCGACCGGCCCTCCTGCCCTCCGGGAAGAAAGCAGGCTCATGACGTCCTCGCCGAGCACGATGCGCGCCGTACGGCTCTCCGCTCCCGGCCCCGTGGGCAACCTTCGGCCGACCACGCTCCCGCTCCCGCCGGAGAGGGACGGCTGGGTACGCATCCGTGTCGAGGCGTTCGGCCTCAACCGGTCGGAGCTGAAGCTTCGGCTGGGCCTGAGCGTGGGCGTCAGCTTTCCCCGGGTACCGGGCATCGAGGCCGCGGGCACCGTCGACGCGGCCCCGCCCGGCAGCGGACTGGCCCCCGGGCAGAAGGTCGTGACGATGATGGGGGACATGGGCCGCACCTACGACGGCGGTTACGCCGAGTACACCTCGGTGCCGTTGTCCCAGGTCATCCCCGTCGACACCGATCTGCCCTGGGAGGTGCTGGGCGCCCTGCCGGAGATGGTGCAGACCGCCTACGGCTCGCTCACCGTCGGGCTGGACATGAGACGCGGCCAGTCCGTACTGATCCGGGGCGGCACCTCCTCGGTCGGCCTGGCAGCCGCCGCGCTGGCCGGCTGGCGTGGCGCCACGGTGCTGTCCACCACCCGTCGAGCCGACCGCCTCGCGCTGCTGGCGGAGCACGGCGTCGACCACCCGCTGCTGGACACCGGCGAGATCGCGCCCGCCGTGCGCGAGCTGTACCCGGAGGGCGTCGACGCCGCCCTCGACCTTGTCGGCACCCCGACCCTGCCCGACACCCTGCGCGCGGTACGCGTGCACGGCACGGCCTGCTTCGGAGGGAGCCTCTCCAACCAGTGGACGGTGCGGGACTTCTCCCCGAACGAGTACCTGCCGAGGGGCGTACGTCTCGCGGGCTACTTCGGCGACGCCGCGGACCTGCCTCGGGAGGCCTTCCAGGAAATCCTCGACGCGGTCGCCGCCGGCCGGCTGTCCTTCCCCGTGGACCGTGTCTACGACGGCCTGGAGCAGGTGCCGCAGGCCCACGACGACATGGAACACGACCGCGCCACCGGCAAGCTCGTCGTACGCGTACGGCATGGATCCCGCTGACCCCTGCACGCAAGGTCCGGTGTCAAACGCGACGCGAACCCGAGTCCCTCGGTGAACCCGTGGCGCCGGCCCCCGCATACCGGCGCCAGGATCCACACCTGTTCAGGCCGGGTTGCCCTGGGACAGGGCGGAGACGTCGGCCCAGTCCTGCCAGGTCTTGAGGCGCTCGGCGTATACGGGGGGGGGGGAGCAGCTCCAGTCCCGCGGTGCCGGAGAAGACGCACAGGGGCGGGGTGTCGGCGTCGACGATCTTCAGCAGTGCCGGTCCGGCCGAGGCGGGGGTCGCCGATCTTCATCTCACGCCAGCCCTCGGCCACGGCGGCACGCACCCCGTCGTAGAAGGGCAGCTGCTCGGCGAAGCGGGCGGAGGCGCCGGACCAGTATCCGCGGATGCTCCAGGAGACGCCGTCACCGCGGGCCCGGCACTACGAGAAGCAGCTGGGCCGGCAGGACATGATGGTTCCCGAGACGCCCGCCGGCTGGGAAGTGGCCCCGACCGGCCGGAGGATCCCAGGCCGACCGCCCTGGTCGCGGCCGCCCTCGCCTGCGCGGACGCGGCATCGACCGGCTGGGTGGCCTGTGAGGGCACCGTGCCACTGACCGTGCTGCTCGACCGTGCGATGGGCGCCTTCACGGAGTAAGGCCGGCGCGCGGAGTGCTGGGGGCCCTGTCGGCACTCGCTGCGCAGGAGTAGCACGGTCGGGGCTGGGGACTTGAAAGACAGGTCGGCGTGGCGGCGTACCCATGGGGGCCGCACCGGCCAGGCTTCTCCGGTTCGGCCAAAGAGCCGGGGAGGCCGCGGTCAGGTGAGGCCGCCCTTGCCGCAGACCTGCCGGGCGACCTCACGGAGCTTGATGTCGTTCTCCTGCGAGTAGCGGCGCAGCACGTCGAAGGCCTGGTCCTCGTCGAGGTGGTGGCTGCCCATGAGGTCGAGCCGCGGAAAGCGCCACCGCCGCGTGGGAGGCGGGCAGCCAACAGGAGGAAGCCCGTCATGCCGCCCACGCCGAGGGCGCGGGCCTGCGAGCGAAGACCGGCCAGAGCGGCTGTTCGGGTGCGGGCGGCCTCGAAGCAGGGCCCTTCCGGCAGCCGTTCCTACCCCGCCTTGAACTTCACGACGGTACCCATGACGGAGGGACGCGGGTTGATCACGGGTGGGACACGCGGAGCGCTGACGGCTCGTCGAGGGCACCGTCGGCATGAGCTCACCCTCACGCGGGCGGCCGGGCGAGATGGGCGGCCACCGCGTCGAGAACCCAGTCCAGACCGGTCACGAAAGACGTCTCGGCATCCACGTGCGTGCCGTCGTACACGGCCTTGGCCAGCGCCGGGAAGCGGCCCGTGGCCAACATCCGGGTCACATGCCGGCCGTTGGCGCGCTGCCAGTCGTGCTTGGACAGGCCCGTCGCGCGCTCGGCCCGCAGGTTCGCGATCTCACGTCGGACCGCGCCGGTGACGTAGGCGCTGACGGTCTCCACGGCACGCATGGCGGTGTCGACGTCGGCGAGGCCGTCCAGGGCGGCCAGCTTGGCCTCGGTCACGGCGAGGCCGTTGGGCCCCAGGGTCGGGCGGCCGCCGAGCAGGTCGCCGAGCCATTCGTGACGGAGCGCGGCCCGCCTGGTGCGGCAGGCCAGGACGCGCAGCGCCTCCCGCCAGTCACCGGCGTGCTCCTCGGGGAGGATCTCGGCCTGGACCTCGTCCACCATGAGGTCGAGCAGCTCCTCCTTGGTGGCGATGTATCCGTACAGCCGCATCGGGCCGGCGTCGAGCCGGGCGGCGACCTTGCGCAACGACACCGCTTCCAGCCCGCCCTCGTCGGCCAGCGCGACGGCGGCGGCGACGATCCGCTCGCGGTCGAGCGGCACGGGGCGGGCCGGGGGCTCGGGCCGGTCCCAGACAGTCATGGGTCATCACCGTTCTGCTGCGATGCTTCTCATGGAGCAATACACTGTATTGATATGAGACATCGTATCGCTGTCATAGGAGGCGGTCCCGGCGGCCTCACCTTCGCCCGTGTGCTGCACCGCCACGGCCACCCCGTCACCGTCCTCGAGCGCGACCCCGCCCCCGGCGCCCGCCCCCCGGGCGGCACGCTGGACCTCCACGAGGGGCTGGGTCAGCGCGCGCTGGACAAGGCGGGGCTGCTGGCGGAGTTCCAGGAGCTGTCCCGCCCCGAGGGACAGGCCATGCGCATCCTGGACACGGACGGGACGGTTCTGCGTGACTGGACACCGGGACCGGACGAACGGGCCAATCCCGAGATCGACCGCGGGCAACTGCGTGACCTGCTGCTCGGCCCGCTCGACGTCCAGTGGGGCCGGGACGTGACGCAGGTGGCGCCGGGCAAGGGCGGGGACGGCGTCCTGGTCCGTCTCGCGGACGGGCGGCAGGAGACCTTCGACCTCGTGGTCGGCGCGGACGGCGCCTGGTCCCGGACCCGCCCCGCGGTCTCGCCTGTGGCGCCGCACTACACCGGCGTCACCTCGGTCGAGACCTCCCTGGACGACGTCGACACCCGCCACCCCGACCTCGCCCGGCTGATCGGCGACGGCTCCGTGGCGGTGTACGGCGTGAACCGCTCCCTCACCGCCCAGCGCAACAGCGGCGGCCACGTCAAGGTGTACGCCAAGTTCCGCGCACCGCTGGACTGGCACGCGGACCTGGACCTGGCCGACGCCGAGGCGGTGCGTTCGAGTGTGCTGGCCCTGTTCGACGGCTGGGCCGCTCCCGTCCTCGACCTCCTCCGGCACGGCACCGCCTTCGTCCACCGCCCCCTCCACACCCTGCCCGTCTCCCACACCTGGACCCACGTCCCCGGGGTGACGCTCCTGGGCGACGCCGCCCATCTGATGCCCCCCTTGGGCGCGGGCGCGAACCTCGCGATGCTGGAGGGTGCCGAACTCGCCGAGTCCCTCGCCACCGGACCCGGAGATCTGGACGAGACCGTGCGTGCCTTCGAGGAACAGATGTGGGCACGGGCCGGGAGGTGGGCGAAGATCACGACGGCGGGTCTGGAACGACTCGTCAGCCCGGACCCCGCCGAAGCCCTCGCCCTGTTCGAACAGGTCCAGCCGTCCTGACGCTCCCGTCGGAGGCGCCGGGCCCCGCACCCTTGGTGCAGTGTCCGGACAGTCCTTGGCCTCAGCAGGAGGTAGCCGTGTCCCAGCCTCGGCACACATATCAGGTCCTGCCCACCAGACGGTTGCGGGGGAGCGGCGTGCCCTGGACGCATGACGTGCGCATCGCGCTCCCGCCGTCGTACGAGCACGGTGACCGCGGCTACCCCGTCCTCTGGGTGACGGACGCGTCCCTCAGCTTCCCGCTCGTCGTCGGCCTGATGAACTGGCTCCACACCGTGCGGGAGATCGCCGAGCTCATCGTGATCGGCCTCGGCGCTCCCGATGACAGCGATCACTCCGAGTTCAGCGCCCGTCGCACCTACGACTTCTATGCGATGCCCAGATGGGTCAACGCAGGACCCGGCGGCGCACGCATGGAAGCACTGGCCGCCGAGCCGCCGACGGAGGGCGGAGGCGCCGACGCACTGCTGTCGTTCCTGGTCGACGAGTTGCGCCCGCACCTGGCGGCCGAGCTCCGGTTCGACGACGACCACGGTCTCGTGGGGTTCTCCGGCGGCGGACACTTCGTCGGCTACGCCCTGTTCTCCCGGCCGACGGCGTTCAGCCGCTATCTGGCCGGCAGCCCTGCCCTCAGCGGATGTGAGGATCTGCTGTTCACGCTGGAAGCCGACTACGCCGCGACCCACGACGACCTGGCGGCCAAGGTGTTCCTCGGCGCGGGGGAGGCGGAGCTCACCGACCCCTTCGTGGCCGCCGCCGACATCGTCGGGTCGATGACCCGCATGTCGCAGCTGCTGCGACTGCGCGACTACCCGTCCCTGGAACTGACCGCACGCCTGTACCCCGGGCAGACCCACGGATCCGCGCTGTCGTACGCGCTGAACGAGGGCCTGCGCACGCTGTACCCCCGCACCACCCCCGGCACGGCATGAGGGGCTCCGCGCGGCCGAGCGCGGCCCGGCGGTAGGGTGGCCGGACCGGTCGAGGTGGGTGGTGGCGGTGGAGTGGCGAGAGTTCGCCGAGGAGATGGCACAGCTCGCGCGAAAGCTGCTGGCGCAGGAATCCGTGCAGGGCACGCTGGACGAGATCGCGGCGTCGGCGGTGCACCTGGTCGAGGGTTGCGACGCGGCCGGGATCCTGGCGGTCCGCAAGGGCCGGGCGGTCACCCTGTCCGCGTGCGGCGACGTGGTGGAAGCATCCGACCGGCTACAGGGTGAGCTGGCCGAGGGCCCCTGCTTCGATCTCGCCGCCCGAGCCGCCGGTGTCGACGGGGAGCGCGTGTTCCGGATCGCGGACCTCACCGAGCCGCAGCCGTCCTGGCCACGGTTCGCCGCCGCGGCTCGCGACCTGGGCATCGGCAGCATGACCGGCGTACTGCTCTACACCCACGACGAGGACTTCGGCGCGCTGAACCTGTACTCCCGCCGCCCCGGCGCCTTCGGCGAGGACATCGAGACCGCCGGCTGGATGCTGGCCTCGCACGCCGCCGTAGCCCTGGCCGACGCCCGCACGATCGACCAGCTCGAGGACGCCATGAAGACCCGGCACGCCATCGGCGAGGCCATGGGCATCCTGATGGAACGGCACAAGCTGAGCGAGGACGACGCCTTCAACGTGCTGCGCCGCATCTCCCAGCAGCACAACATCAAGCTCCGCGACGTCGCCCAGCGGGTCCGCGCCGACCGCGCCGGCCAGACCTGAGCCCATACGCTGCTCCCGTGGTCCAGCCGCCGGACAGGCGCCGCATCGGCGCCCTTCGTGGCAGAGGCAACGAGATCACCGCCCGCCTCCCCACTCGCAGTGAGCGACGACGCCGACACAGTGGCCGGGTCCGGCCGCGTGTACCTGGTCAACGCCGGCGCGCGCTGACCAGCCAGGCGCGGGAGTCGAACCACACGCCGTCGCCGGTGTCGTGCGCGTCCAGCGTCACGGACAACCGGTCGAGGGCGCGCTCCGCGGACGCGGCGTCCAGATCGGTGAGCCATTCCTTCGCCATGCGCAGCTGGAGTACGGCAGCACGGGCCCCGGCGGCGTCCGGGCCGTAACGGACGGGCTCGCGTACGTCGACGACGTCCACGGCTGTGAAGCCGGCCGCGGTCAGGAGGGCGGCCGTGACCTCCGGGTCGGCCAGCGAGAAGGGATCGCCGCCGCCGGCCGGAGTCGGTGACGCCTGCCTCCCGGAGAGCGCCTCCCGGATCGCGGTGTGCCACTCCTGTCGGTCGGCGGCCTGCCAGACCAGCTGCACGAAGCGCGCACCAGGGCTCAGGGCCCGCCCGATGTTGGTGAAGGCGACGACGGGGTCCGAGAAGAACATCGTGCCGAACCGACTGACGGCCAGCGTGAAGTGCTCTGCCACGAACGCGTGGTTCTGGGCGTCGCCCTGCACGAAGTCGACATTGTGGAGCCCCTCCGCCTCCGCCTGCTGCCGGGCCCGCGCCAGCATCGGGCCCGAGACGTCGATGCCGAGCGTGGTGCCCGACGACGCGGCGCGGGCCGCGTCCCGGGTGGTCCGGCCGGTGCCGCAACCGACGTCGAGGACACGATCGCCGGGTCGGATGTCGAAGGCCGCCAGCAGTCGCTCCTGATACCGAGCGAGTTCCGAGTCGTAGTCGAACAAGGGGGACCGCCTCCTCACGTCACCGGGCCGTGGTCCCCACTCTGGCAGCCATCGACCGCTCCGGTGTGCGGGAGGCGCGCTGGGGCGTCCGGGTGGACCGGGCCTCCGCCGCTCACGCTTCGCTTGCCCCGGCTGACCTCTGGTCAGAGCACGTAGGGGTAAAGAGCGATCTTCTCGCGCTCGATGAAGAGCTCGACCCACGTCCCGGTGACGCCCTCGGGCAGCGGGGCGGAAAGGTCCAGCAGGATGGTGGTGCCGTCCCAGTCGAGCGCAGCGGCACCGTCCTCGGTGAGGATCAGCTGTCCCCGCAGGACAAGGCAATGTCCGCCCGTCCGGAGTCCGGGGCCGGTTCCGGTGGCCGGCTTTGCGTTCCACCCCCAGACGATGTTCTCGTCGATCGTCCACTCGACGCGGTACTCGCCGGGCTCTGCGGAATGGTCCCCGCACCAGCGGGCCGCCCCGTGACCGAATGAGGTCCTGACATCAGCCAACCAGGGCCTGTTGGCGAACTTCGCGACTCTGACCAGTTCGATCAACACCCCTCGATGATGCCGTATCCGAGGTCCGGGCGCGGCGCTCACGGCTCGGCCCGTCACGGCTGCCGTCCGGGCGGGTGCCGGGCGGCCTCGGCCTCCTCGGCCTCTCTGGCAAGTCTCGCGGCTTTTGTCCGCGCTGCGGTGATGCCGCGGAGGATGAGGCGCAGATGCGTGGTGGACTCTGGTACAGCGGCTTCGAGATCCTCCAGCCGCCGTTGCTGCACGGCGAGTTCGGCCCTGAGGCGGGAGGCCCGGTCGGGTGGTGGGGGAGGGGCCGCCCCGTTGAAGACGACGTTGTGCAACGGCCGTTCGGCTTGGACGGCTTCACGTTCGGCCGCGTGTGCGTCGTCGGGGTAGTCGATCCGGACGCCGATGACGCGACGGCCCCAGGGCTGTTGTTGCAGGTGGGTGCGGATGCGGGTGAGCGGGCAGGTGGAGATGCCGACGTACAGCAGGCCGTCGATGCCGTAGAGCCGGTACAGGGCGGTGCGGCCGGCGGTGTGCAGACTGCCTTCCTCGTCGAACAGGCTGCGCAGGAACTGAGTGTCTATGTCGGTCATGACGCGGCCTCCCTGGGTTCAGGGCGCGCGGTCGCTGTCAGCGGGCCAGAGCGTCCAGGCGCCCCGGCCTCCGGCCGGATTTCCGCGACCGCGCGCCGCTCGTCCACCCCCACGCTGCCACGAGGGTGTGACATCGCCCGCAGCGCGGGTGCAAAACCCCCGTCTGCTGCCGCACCAGACTTATCGGTGAACGCCAACGAGCCTGTCCACAGCCGCACTCGGCCGCGTTGTCCGCGAACTCCCCCGGAATTGTCCTTGATCGGTAACGGACGCATCCTGCGGCCGCAGTTCCTCGTCTTGCCGGGTGGTCACCGAGTGACCGGGGAATCGACGAGGAACTGCGTGAAAGCGGGGCGGACATGGCACGGCACGGCGGGCGGGGCTGGAACAGCAAGGTGCTCGGGGCGGCACTCGGGGTGACGGTCCTCGCCGCCGGTGCCTCTGTGTGGACCGCGCAGGCCGGCGCCGCAGGAGTCACCTCGCCCAAGGCGTCGACGTCCGCCACGCCGGCCGGCGCGGTGAAGCCGGTCGCGGTGACCATCGCGCACGCCTCGGACAAGGGGGCACGGGGCGTCAACATCACCATCGACGACGGTCCCGACCCGGTATGGACCCCTCAAGTGCTCGACGTGCTGCGGGAGTACGGCGTCAAGGCCACGTTCTGCATGGTGGGTACGCAGGCGCAGGCCCACCCCGACCTGGTGAAGCAGGTGGTCGCCGCCGGGCACCGGCTGTGCGACCACTCGGTGTCCCATGACACCACCATGGACAAGAAGCCCGAGGCCTACCAGTCACAGCAGATCCTCGACGCCGAACGCATGATCACGCAGGCGTCCGGCGGCGTCCGGCCCATGTACTACCGGGCCCCCGGTGGAGCCTTCACCCCCTACAGCCGCAAGCTCGCCGCTTCCCGGGGCATGCGTCCGCTGGGCTGGAACGTGGACTCCAAGGACTTCGAGCGGCCGGGCGCGGACGCCATCGTCGCCACGGTCGAACGCGAGCTGCCGGGCGGTCCGACCGTCCTCTTCCACGACGCGGGCGGCGACCGCTCGCAGACGGTCGAGGCCCTGCGCGAGATCCTGCCCCGGCTCAGGGAACAGGGCTACTCGTTCGGCTTCCCTGTGCGCTGACGCCCTTACCCGACGAAGTCCGGTTGCCAGGGCAGGACCCGGAAGTCGCCTGTTCCGTTCTTCACGCGCTCGAACGGCGCCGAACTCACGCACTTGGGCAGGTCCTTGGTCTCCACCGGGCTGCCCACGGCGGCCCAGCTGTAGCCCAGCCGGTCGTTGCGGCCCGTGTCGTGCACGGTGAAGCCCACCCGCTTGCCCTTCGCCCCGGGCAGATCGCCGGCGGTGATGACACCGGTGGCGACCGCGACCTTCCCGCCGGTCACCAGACAGTCGATCCTTCCCTTCGCCCAGGCGCCCTCACCGTCGAGGTAGTGGCTGAAGCGGAACGTGCCGGTCGCCTTCGCCGGATCCATCCGGTGCTTGGCGGCCAGATGCGCGTCGAAGGTGAAGGTGATGTCGTCCCCGAGCGTCCGGGAGAGCTTGGCGGACCCGGTCAGGGCCGCCGCTTCCCGCGGCCCGCTGGGGGAGCCGCTCCCGGACGACCGGCCGTAGGCCACGGCGGAGGCGGTGCACGCGACGGTGATCAGGGCGGCGGCCCCTGCGGCCGCACGGATGCGAGTGGAGGCTGACACTTTGCGACTCATCGCTGGTCCTTCCTCGTGGATGACGCCCGTGTTCTGCGGGCGCCTTCACAGCCTCCCTCGGACTGACGGGGCCTCACATCCCCCGCTGAACTGACGTATTGCTCCCCCAGCCGGCTCACACCGGTGATCACCGTGCGCCCGCGGAGGTACGCCTGTCTGCACCCCTGGTCTCATCCAGCGGCAGTGACGGGTTTACGAGTCCGTCGGCCGCGAAGCCTCGCGGACCTGAGGCGTCAGCGCTCGGTCAGGGGCGTCGAGCCACTGGCCGATGCGCGTGACCGCGTCCTCCACCACTGAGCGCGGGGCGCCTGAGGCCTCGACCGAGGCGCGGGCGACCCCGGCGAGCTGGGGGTCCGTGAGTGCCAGGACCGTGCGGGCTGTTTCGTACTCCTCCAGCAGCCCGGCGCCGAACAGCAGGGGATCGTCGGCGTTGAGCGTGCACCGCACACCGGCTTGCAGCAGCCGGGGGAGGGGGTGGGCGGACAGGGATTCCACGACGCCGAGGGCGACGTTGGAGGTGGGGCAGACGTCCAGGACGACGCCTTCCACGGCCAGGCGGGCGACGAGGGCCGGGTCCTCGACCGCGCGCACTCCGTGGGCGATCCGTCGCGCGCCGAGCGCGTCGAGTGCGGCGCGCACACTGACCGGACCGGCGTGTTCACCGGCGTGCGGGGCGGAGATCAGTCCGGCGTCCCGGGCGATGGCGAACGCCTTGGCGAACGGCCCGGCGGGATGGCCGGCCTCGTCGCCGGCCAGACCGAAGGAGACCACGCCGTTGTCCGCCCGACGGGCCGCGAGGCGGGCGGCCTCGACAGCCTCCGCGGGTTCGGCGTTGCGCCGGGCGAACATCATGACGCCGAAGCCGATCCCCAGTCGGCCGGCGGTGCGACGGCCCTCGTCGATCACCACGTCCAGCAGGTCGAGCGCGGCGGCCGGATCGGCCACGTACGTCAGGGGATTGAAGTGCGGCTCCGTCCAGACCGCGCCGTCCGCGGCGTCGTCCTCGACCACCTCGCGCATCAGCCGTAGAAGGTTCTCCCGCGGTCCCTCCCGCACCAGTCGCGCGGCGACGCGAAACGTGGTCGTGAAGTCCTCGAACGAGGTGAAGCCGCCCGGGACCGACCGCTGCCGGACGTCCACGCCCGAAAGCTCCCTGAGCGTGGCGGGACGCATCGCGCCTTCGAGGTGGAGATGGAGATGGGCCTTCGGCAGGCGAGCCAGGCTGCGCATGCTGCGTCACCCTACGGCCCCGGTCGCCGATGGGGGAACGGGCGCCGGCTGTCGCCGGCAGGCCGGCGACCGGATCGAAGCGCGCACCCTCGCGGCGTGTCACGGGCCGGTGGCGTCGGCCGTCACCCCATGGGCCTGGGGCGCGTCTCCGCCCGTGCCGTCCTCGGCCTCCCAGCGCAGCAGGTCGCCCGGCTGGCACTCGAGTACCTCGCAGAGCGCGGCGAGTGTCGCGAAGCGCACCGCCTTGGCGCGACCGTTCTTGAGTACCGCGAGATTGGCCGGCGTGATCCCCACCCGCTCCGCGAGTTCACCCACGGACATCTTCCGCCTGGCCAGCATCACGTCGATGTCGACGGCGATCGGCATCAGATCACCTCGTCCAACTCGGCCCGCAGCTGCGAGGCTTCGACGTCGCGCGCCACGGCCTGGGCGAGCAGCATCCGCAGCACTAGCACGATGAGGGCGACCCCCAGAATGCCCACGCCGATGCCGGCCATGATGACGGTGACACCAGGGTCGTCCCGCTGGCCGGGCGCATTGACGATGGTGACGGCGAACCACACGAGGGCGGCCGCCACGATCGCGCCGATCACTCCGTCCACGTAGCGGAAGGCGGCGGGGGAGAACACGGTTCCGCGTCGGACCATCGCCACCAGCCGCCCTACGCAGACCAGGGCCACCTGGACGGACACCATGCCGAGGATCGTGATCACGCGCAGCGCGGTCAGTGGGAGCGTCCCGTCCTCCGGGTCGTTCCCGCTGATCAGCGTCCACACCATCAACGCCTGGATCAACACGGTGCCGGCGAGCACCACCAGGAGCACGGCGCGCAGGGCGGCCACCGTCAGCTTTCCCATGACCTGTTCCGTCCTTCCATCGACTTGCGATGGAAATCTATCGAATATCGATAGGGGTGGCAAGTGTCGTCGCCCCCGACCTTCGCGGCGAAGTGGCCGACCTGTCCTATGAGTCTCGTTCCGTAGTGAGACGTCGCAGCAGGCCGAGCAGGGTCGCGCGGTCCGTGGCGGGCAGGGCGGAGAAGCAGTCGGCGAGCACCTCGTCGGCAACCTTGTGGCCGGCCGCCAGGACTCGCTCGCCCGTCGGCGTCAGATGGTGTTCGATGCGTCGGCCGTGTCCTGGCCGGCGTTCGACGAGGTCCTGGGCGGTGAGCCGGCCGGCGAGTGTTCCGAAGGCCTGCTCGGTCTGGAAGGTCGCCGCCGCCAATTCGCGGGCGGATGCCCCGGGGGAGCGGCTGATCGCGCGCAGGGCGTCCCACTGGGCCAGCGTCGTCCCGACGGTCTGGAGGGCGCTGTCGAGTGCCCTGTGCTGTCGGTACTGGGCCTGTTTGACCGCCCTGCCGAGTTCCTGCAGCTCGCTGTGCATGTGGCAAGTCTACGTCATGACTAAGCTAGCTTATATAAGGATGCTTAGTTACAGTGGTCGGCATGCCCACAGACACCTCAGCCGCGTACGCCGACCTGCCCCTCACCCTGTCCGAGGCCGGAACAGGCAGGCCGGTCCTCGTCCTGCACGGCGGTGGAGGCCCCGCCACCGTCGCCGGTCTCGCCGAACACCTGTCCCGCACCGCCCACACGATCACGCCCGTGCACCCCGGCTGGGACGGCACCCACCGCCCCGCATGGCTCGCCGGCATCGACGGCCTCGCCCTCGCCTACCTGTACACCCTGCGCGAACGCCGACTGCGCGACGTTCTCGTCGTCGGCTCCTCCCTCGGCGGCTGGATTGCCGCCGAGATGGCCGCACGCGACACCACGGGGTGCGTCACCGGCCTCGTCCTGATCGACGCGGTAGGCGTGCATGTCGAGACGGAACCGATCACCGACTTCTTCGCCCTCGACGCCCGCGGTGTCGCCGAGCACTCCTGGCACGACCCGGACCGCTACCACCTCGACCCGGCCGACGTCCCGGCCGACGATCTCGCGCGCAGAGGGGCCGACATGGCCACCATGCGCGTCTTCGCCGGCGACCCCTACATGCACGACCCCACCCTGCTGTCGCGGCTCGGACGGATCCAAGTGCCGACTCTCCTGCTCTGGGGCGAGAGCGACCGCGTCGTCACCCCTGCCTACGGCGCCGCGTACGCTGAGGCGTTCGGCAACGGCCGGCTCGAGGTCATCCCCGAGGCCGGCCATCTCCCGCAGATCGAACAGCCGGAGGCCACCTTCGCGCTCATCGACGCACACCGTCGCCGGACGGACAGCCTGTCGTCGTAGGGGAGTCACACCGAAGCACGAGACGGGGAGCCCGGGTCACCACGCAGGAAGAGACAGAAGGGGTGGCCCGCCGGGTCGCACAGGACCCGCACGTCGGCCTGGGGTTGCACGTCGGCCTCGGTCGCCCCGAGCCGAAGGGCATGATCGACGGCCGAGGACAGGTCGTCCACCTCGATGTCCAGATGCATCATCATCTGCTGCTCGGACCGGCTGGAGGGCCACTGCGGGCGCTGGAAGAGCCGTTCCGTCTGGAAGGACAGCCCGGCGGTGCCGTCGGGTGACGCGAGCTCCACCCAGCCGGGCTCTTCCTTCCGCGGCCGCCACCCGAGCAGGGCCTGGTAGAACCGTGCGAGCTCGTGGGCGTCCGGTGCGTCGAGAGTGGTCGCGGCCAACGTGAAACGCGGTGAGGGCTTCATGGGGTACTGCTGCCCCGTTCCGGGGGGTGGGACCGCGAGCCCTGGGTAACCGCGTCTGTACGAAGGCCTTGTCGTACAGGGGATGTCGTCGACCTTCTCGGGAGGAAGTCGTGCCTGGCATGTTGGAGAAGATCAAGCAGTTCAGCAGGAGCCCCCAGGGGCGGCGGGCCGCGGAGCAGGTGCGCCGAGCGTCGGCCGACCCGCGTCGCCGGGCCCAGGCCCGGCAGCTGCTGGGCAAGCTCCGGGGGCGCGGCCACTGAGCCGGAGTCCGTTCGCCACGGCGGCAGGGGCCCGTGACGTGCCCGGCCACCCGTAAGAGGCGAGGCGCACCGCATCCGCTCCTGCCGCTGCCGGGGAAGACAGAGCACCAGCTGTGTTCACGGGGCGGAAGGGAGGTGCGGCGGTGATGACCGACCTTCGGGACCGCCTGGGCAGGGCCGTGTTCCGGCGAGTGGCCGGTCCGGACGGCCCCGCCAACCGGGCCCGCATCCACGACACGCCAGGGCCCCGCTGGTTCGGTCCGGAACGCCCCATCCGCGTCGTGCACGGTGACGCGTCGATGTTCATCGGCGGGCTGAGCGCACTCCTGCTCCAGTCCCTGCACCCGCTCGCGATGGCCGCCGTGTCCGCGCACTCCGGGTTCCGCGGAGATCCCTGGGGACGGTTGCAGCGCACCAGCACCTTCCTGGCCGTCACGACCTACGGCACCGCTTCCGACGCCGAGGACGCCGTCGCGCGGGTGCGCGGCATCCACCTCGGGGTGCGGGGAACGACTCCTGAGGGGCTTGCCTACCACGCCGCGGACCCGCATCTGCTCGGCTGGGTGCACGCCGCCGAGACCGACAGCTTCCTGCGCGCGCACGAGTGCTACGGGGCCCGGCCGCTCGACGCGGCGGGGTACGACGACTACGTGGCCGACACGGCGCGGGTCGCCGAGGCACTGGGTGTGGTCGACCCACCCCGTGACCGCAAGGCCCTGGCCGCACTGCTGGCGGCGTACCAGCCGGAACTGCGGGCCACCCCCGAAGCGCGGGCCGCCGCCCGGTTCCTGCTGCTGCACCCACCCGTACCGCTTGCCGTGCGGCCGTTCTACGGCGTCCTGGCGGCGAACGCGGTCGCACTGCTGCCCTCGTGGGCGCGCAGCGTGCTCCGGCTGCCCCGGCTCCCTGTCGTGGAGGGGCTCACGGTTCGGCCCGCGGGTCTGCTGCTGACGCAGACCATCCGCTGGGCCATGACCCCGGGGGCGCGATCGCGGCTCGAATGAGGCTCGCCCGTTCCACCAGCGCGGTATGGGCCCCGCGCCAGACGCGGGGCCCATACGGCGGTCAGCAGGTCGAGTTGGTCTGGGTGAGGAGGCCCAGGCGCCAGGGGAGACTGTTGTAGTCGCCGCCGGCGTTGGGATCCTTGCCCTGGTACAGGTACTGCAACTTGCAGGCCGGAATCGTGAGCGTCTGGTCGTAGCCCGCGCGGATCATCTCGCCGTGGCTGATGTCCCGGCTCCAGGTACCGGCGGGGAACGTCACGTTGCTGGACTTGGCGAACGGGTTGCTCTCGGACGCGGCCAGGGGCGACCACGAGCCGGCGAGGCTGCCCGACGTCCAGGAGCGGAAGTAGCGGCGGCCGTCCGAACCGATCGCCTCGACCAGGAGCAGGTACTGGTTGCTGCCCTGCACCTTGTAGACGTTGCTCGCCTCGAACAGGGCGTACTTGGAGTCCTGCGCCGCGATGACGGTGTTGGTGAACCCGTTCGGGAACTGGCCCACGGTCGTCTGGGAGCGGTACAGGTGCCCGTTGTCGTCCGAGGAGAACAGGTAGCAGTTGGCGCTGTCGCAGATCACCCACATGTCGACCCAGTAACCGTTGCCGATGTTCTGGCGGATGATGTCCGGCATGGACGAGTAGAAGTTCTTCGGGGCGCTCCACCCGTTGGGGTTGCTGATGTCGGGGTTGGTCGAGTACGACGCGTTGCCGGTCTGGTAGACGAGGTACCACAGGCGTTGCGGCGCGTAGTAGAAGACCTGCGGGGCGGCCCGGTACCCGGCGCCGACGGCGGTGCGGTCGAGATAGTGGTGGGTGGCCGAGCCGGCCTGGGACCAGTCGGAGAAGTTCAGGTACACCAGGTTGTACCCGGAGGCGTTGGCGGTGCTCGCGAACACGTGGTACTTGCCGTTGTAGTAGACGACTGACGGGTCCTTGATCCCGGCGATGTTGTGGGTGGCGTCCGACTTGGGGGAGATCAGGGGCCCGCTGGAGCTCCAGCGGAAGGACGTGGGAAGTGCCGCGGCCGACCGGGTGTCCGCCCCGGCCGGTGCCTGCTTCGCTGCCGTGGGGGTGCCGCCCATGGCGGTGAGCGTCGACTGGTAGGCGGGCTTCTTGTTGCCGTTCCGGTCGAACAGCAGCGGGTTCTCACCGCTGCGCCAGGAGTCGCTGTCGCGGATGCCCCAGACGGTGATGCCGGTGCAGCGCGCCACGTTCATGCAGGCCCGCACCGTGTTCGCGTACGCGGCCGTGGGAGCCTGTGCGATGTCCAGCTCGGTGATCTGGACGTCCACGCCGAGCGCGGCGAAGTTCGACAGCGTCGTCTGGAAGCTGGACGGCGGTCCGCCCGCCCCGAAGTGGGACTGGAGGCCGACGCAGTCGATGGGCACGCCGCGCGCCTTGAAGTCGCGCACCATGCGGTAGACGCCCTGGGTCTTGGCGTCGCTCCAGTTCTCGATGTTGTAGTCGTTGTAGCAGAGCTTGGCCGAGGGGTCGGCCGCCCGCGCGGTGCGGAAGGCCTGCTCGATGAAGCCGGTGCCCAGCACGTCCCGGAAGACCGAGCTGCGCATCTGGCCGCTGCCGCCGTCGGCGAAGGCCTCGTTGACCACGTCCCAGGCGTAGATCTTGCCCTTGTAGTGGTTCATCACCTGGGTGATGTGGTTGTTCATCACGCTGCTCAGGGTGCCTGCGTCCCTGATGGAGCTGACCCAGCTGGGCAGTTGCTGGTGCCAGACCAGGGTGTGTCCGCGCAGGCGCTGCCCGTGTGACGCGGCCCGGTTCGCGATCTGGTCGCCGGGGCCGAAGTTGAACGAGCCGCGGGAGCGCTCGACGGTGTCCCACTTCATCTCGTTCTCGGGCGTGACCGCGTTGAACTCCCGGTCCAGGATCCCCGTGTACGTGCCGTCGCCGAGCCGTCCGGCGGCCACGGCGGTTCCGAAGTACCGGCCGGACTGGGCCGCCTGGGCGCCCAGAGTGGAGGCGCGGACGGCGTCGGGCGCGGCACTCGCCGCGCCGGGTGTGACCAGGGCGGCCACGGCCAGCAGGGACAACACCGAGGCTCGGCGACGGCCGAGCCGTTTCAGAGGGTTCATGGTTCTCCTCGTGCGGGTGAGTGGGGGGTTGCGCTGTGCCCTCGGTGGAACGGGGTCAGGGCGTCGACAGCTCGAACCGCGGGACGCGGACCGCGCCGCCGAGTGCCTGGGTGGCGTGGTTGAAGAGGGCGAATCGGTAGCCCATGAAGAAGCGCCAGTCGTTGCCCAGGGAGAAGGCGGGCCCGAGCCGGGTGAAGGTGGTGCCGTCGGTGCTGTAGGAGAAGGTTCCGGGGCGGGCCGCGCCGGGGCGGATGTCGGCGGTCGCGCGCAGCCAGACGCGGTTGCCCGGCAGGGGCGCGCTCGCGAGCTCGGTGCCGGTGCCGGTGGTGTTCCAACTGCCGTCCATGGTGAGCCCGTCGACCATGGCTACCCGGCTCGCTCCGCTGTCGCGCCGGACGCCGATCCAGGCGGAGGAGTCACGCAGCAGTGCGAGTCCTGCGCGGTCGCCGTCCCGCATCGCGGAGACGTCGAGCTGGACGGTGGCGGTGGAGGTGGGGCCCTGGACGCGGTGCGTGAGGGTGTTGCGCGCCCAGTACAGGTCGTTGGTCACCGTCGCGGTCCGCAGGGTCAGCCCGTTTCCGGTGGACCACTTGGTGTTGTCCGGGTTGTGGTTCCACTCCCACCCGGGCCTGAGGGCCGGGCCGTCGAAGGTGTCCACGCCGGTCATCGGGGTGACCTGCCGGGGCGGGGCGGGCACGGCCGGGCTCGGATAGGACAAGCCCCAGGCGCCGTTGACCAGTTGGACGACGGGCCAGCCGTCCGGGGTCCAGGTGACGGGGGCGAGGACCGGCACCCGGCCGCCGGGGTAGGCGTCCACGAAGGCCAGGTAGTACCAGGCGCCGCCCTGCGTCTGCACCAGCCCGCCCTGGTGCGGGACACCCCCGCCGGGGACCGGCCCGCGCAGGTCGAGGAGCACCTGTCGCATGGTGTACGGGCCGAACGGGCCGCCCGACGACTTCAGGATGTACTGCCCGTTGGCCGGCCGGGTCAGGAAGATGCAGTACTGCCCGTTGATCTTGTAGAAGCGGGAACCCTCAAGCGTGCCGACACTCGACGGTGTCGTGAACACCTGCTGGGTGCGCACCTGTTGGCGGCCGTCGGGCGAGAGCTGGGCCACGTTGATGGTGGTGTTGCCGTACGCCACGTACAGGGTGTCGTCGGTGTCGACGAGCAACCCCGCGTCGTAGTAGGGGGTGTTGATCGTCGTCAGCCTGCTCCACGGCCCCTCCGCGGCGGTGGCGGTGTAGATGTACGTCCTGGCGAAGTCGATCTGGCCGAGCCAGTAGAAGGTCCTGTTGCTCGGACGGTAGGCCAGGGACGACGCCCAGATTCCTCTGACGTAGCCGCGGGCCCCGTTCAGGTCGTACTTGGCGCCGAAGTCGAGGACGGGCACCGAGTGACCGGCGATCTCCCAGTTCACGAGGTCGTACGACCGCAGGACGGGCGCGCCCGGTGAGTAGTGCATCGTCGAGGCGGAGGCGTAGTAGGTGGCGCCGACGCGGATGACGTCGATGTCCGCGAAGTCCTGCCAGATCACCGGGTTCGTGTACGTCGCGGCGGTCATGGGGACCGGTTCCCGGGCGGACGCGGAAGCGGCCGTGGGGGAGGGGCCCGCCAGTGGCAGGAAGGCGCCGGTGACCAGGGCGCCAGTGGCGGTCAGCGCCTGTCTGCGGTCCAGGTGTTGGCGTTGGCGAGGGCATGACATATCCATATGCCGTTCTCTCTGCGAGGGAGCGCTGTGGGGGCGGAGCTGTCCAACTCGTTCGAGAGTGCGAACGTCGACTGACGTGTCGAGCAATCAGGATGATATGAGCCTGACACATCCCGTCAATGCCCTTCGCAGGATTCGTTGTTGGCGTCGAAATATTTCGGTGCCCTGGGTGGTCGCGGAGGGCGGGAGCGAGTAATTGACGCCCATCAGGTGTTGACATGTCCAGTCTCATCTCTAACATCCGTACAGCCAACGATCCGAAAGTCGCTCGAAATTTCGAACCTTCGACACGGGTCATTCCTGTACTGCGGGCCCGGTCCGCGCTGTCGTCATCCACTGTCTGCCGCCGGGTCGCCGGAGCGGCGACCTCGACGGCCGGTCCACGACGCCCCCTGAAAGGAGTCCACGGTGCTACGACCATCGGGCAGACGACTGCTCCGTGTCCTCGCGGCCACCGCTCTCTCGGTCACCGCGTCCTTGACGGCTTCCGCCCACTCCACCGCCTCGGCAGCCCCCGGAAGCCCCGCCCTCACCCCACCGCTCGGCTGGAACAGCTGGAACAGCTTCGGGTGCGGGGTCACCGAGGCGCAGGTCCGCCAGGCCGCCGACGCGATGGTGTCCTCCGGCATGCGGGACGCCGGCTACCGGTACGTCGTGGTCGACGACTGCTGGTTCGACCCGCAGCGTGACGCGGCCGGCAACCTGCGCGCCAACCCGACCAAGTTCCCGGGCGGGATGAAGGCGCTCGGCGACTACATCCACGGGAAGGGCCTGAAGTTCGGCATCTACCAGGTACCGGGCGAACGCACCTGCGCGCAGACCAGCGGCGCCTACCCGGGGTCCACGGGCAGCAGAGGGCACGAGACCCAGGACGCCGCCACCTTCGCGTCGTGGGGCGTCGACTACCTCAAGTACGACTGGTGCTCCTCCAGCGGCACCCGCGACGAGCAGGTCGCACGCTTCACGCTCATGCGGGACGCCCTGCGCGCCACCGGACGGCCCATCGTCTACAGCATCAACCCCAACAGCTTCCACGCCATCACCGGCGCCACGTACAACTGGGGCGAGGTCGCCGACCTGTGGCGGACGACCGAGGACCTGCTCGACATCTGGCAGAACGGCAACACCAACAGCTATCCGATGGGCGTCGGCAACGTCCTCGACGTCACCGCGCCGCTGGCCGCGCAGTCCGGCCCGGGCCACTGGAACGACCCCGACATGCTGGTCGTCGGCCGCCCCGGCCTCTCCCTGACGGAGTCCCGCTCCCACTTCGCCCTGTGGGCACTCATGAGTGCCCCGCTCATGGCCGGCAACGACATCCGCACCATGTCAGCCGACGTGAGCGCGATCCTGCGCAACCCCCGCCTGCTGGCCGTGAACCAGGACGCGCTGGGCGCGGGCGGGCGCAGGGTGCGCGACGACGGCAGCACCGAGGTGTTCGCCAAGCCCCTGTCCGACGGCTCGGTCGCGGTCGGGCTGTTCAACCGGGGAGGCGGCGCCGCGACCGTCACCACCAGTGCCGCCCAAGTCGGCCTGTCCGGCGGGGCGTTCACCCTGACCGACCTGTGGACCGGTGGGACGTCCAGCACGTCCGGGCAGATCTCGGCGAGCGTCCCCGCGCACGGCGTGGCCGTGTTCCGGGTGAGCGGCGGCAGCCCGCTGGCCGCCACCACCTCGCGGCTGCGCGGCAACGCGTCCGGCCGCTGCGTGGACGTCGACAACGCCTCCACCGCGGCCGGGGCCACAGCCCTGATATGGGACTGCCACACCGCCGCCAACCAGCTGTGGACCACGTGGGCCGGCGGCGAGATCCGTGTCTTCGGGGACAAGTGCCTGGACGCCTACGACCAGGGCACCGCCAACGGCACCCGGGTCATCACCTGGCCCTGCAACGGCCAGGACAACCAGAAGTGGACCGTCGGCTCCGACGGGACGATCCGCAACGTCCACGCAGGGCTGTGCCTCGACGTCAGCCAGTCCGGCACCGCCAACGGAACCCCGCTGGTCCTGTGGACCTGCAACGGCCAGGCCGGCCAGAAGTGGACCCGCGCCTGACAGACCTCACGCTCGACGAACACACCAAGGGACAAAGGGAGTCGCATGATGACAAGGGCACGGTTCCGCTTATGGCACACCGTGGTCGCGGTGCTGCTCGTGCTCGCCACGGGAGGCGGCACGGCACTGGCCGCCGACCACGGCGAGAACGCCCCGCTCACCCCCTCCGGCTCAGCTGCCGCCCAGACCGCGGGGTGCGGGAAGACCCCCACGCTGACCAGCGGCACCCACACGATCCAGAGCGGCGGCAAGAACCGCAGCTTCATCCTGAAGATCCCGGACGGCTACGACCGCAACCACCCCTACCGGCTGATCTTCGGGTTCCACTGGCTGGGCGGCACCTCCACCGACGTGGCCACCGGCCGCACGGTGGACACGGGCACCTGGGCCTACTACGGGCTCCAGCGACTGGCGAACAACAGCGCGGTCTTCGTCGCCCCACAGGGCCTCAACAACGGCTGGGCCAACTCCGGTGGCGAGGACGTCGCCTTCGTCGACGACATGCTCCGGCGGATCGAGGCGGACCTGTGCGTCGACACCACCCAGCGCTTCGCGCTCGGCTTCAGCTACGGCGCCGCCATGTCGTACGCCCTCGCCTGCTCCCGCGCCACCGTCTTCCGGGCGGTCGCGGTGCAGAGCGGCGGGCAGCTCAGCGGATGCAGCGGCGGCACCCAGCCCATCGCCTACCTCGGGGTGCACGGCCTCAGGGACAACGTCCTCCCCGTCTCAGGCGGACGGGCGCTGCGGGACAGGTTCGTCAGGAACAACGGCTGCACCGCCCAGAACCCGCCCGAGCCCGCCCAGGGCAGCCTGACCCACCGGGTCACCACCTACGCCGGCTGCTCGGCCGGACACCCGGTCACCTGGGCCGCGTTCGACGAGGGACACATCGCCGCGCCACAGGACGGTGCCCCCGGTGACAGCGGCAGGACCTGGGTGCCGGGAGAGGTCTGGAAGTTCTTCACACAGTTCCAGACCTCTGGAACGACAGCCTGACCTCGAACATCACCATCACCTCCGGCACCCTCAACGGCAACGCCTGTGCCGTTGCGGGGAGTTGAAAGCAGGCCGTGCCGTTGAGGCGGAAGGCGCCCGGCCCGGGCTGCCCGATCAACCGGTGTTGACGGTCGACGAGAAGGAGTTCACGGCCGGCCCCGCCCCGTTCTGCCAGGGCTCGAAGCCGGCCTGGACGCTGGTCAGATACCCTGGGCGGGGGTAGGTCGAGGGTCTTGCGGACGGCCGGCTACACCACCGTGAAGGTCCACAGCAGGTTGGTGGTGCTGCCGTAGGTCCACTGCTTGGTGACGGAGCCCGAGGCGACGTCGCCGCCGCCGTCGAGCACCAGGCCGGTGGTGCGGTTGGCGATCGAGTAACGGCCGCCGCCCCGGTGGGTGATCGTCCACTGCTGGTCGGTGGAGCCGTTCCAGGGGGCCTGGCGTACCGCGGCGCCGTCCCCGGTGGCGCCCCAGCCGTCGGCGACCATGCCGTTGGTGCGGTTGACCAGCCTGTGGTAGCCGCCGCCGACCGCCTCCGCATGCCACTGCAGGTTCGGACTGCCGTCCCAGGTCCACTGCTTGAGGGCGGAGCCGGAAGCGACGTTGCCGCCGCTGTCCAGGGCGAGACCGTCGGTCACGTTGCTGATCCGGAAGTACGTCGCCGGATTGAACTGGACGCGCAGCGAGGCGATGTGGTCGTTGCTCCCGGTGGCCCTCAGGTCGGGACGGTCGGCGGTGAAGGTCCAGGAGGTGCCGGTGAAGTCGTCGCCGGAGTAGCCGACCACCTGGTAGCCGGGAGCAGGCCGGAGGGAGGAGAGGGCGCCCGGTCCGGGGCCGGCCGCGCTCAGGTCCGCCGCGGTGTAGTCCCCCACGGCGAGGACGGCGGCCCTGCCCTTGTAGTCGACGTCCGTGAAGACGACGGCGCCGGTCAGCGGCCGCAGGCTGGGGATGGGGCCGGAGAAGCCGAGCTTCAGCACATAGGCGTGGGCGCTGTACGGCGCCGTGGACGGCAGGGTGACGGCGAGGCCGGCGGAGCTCTGGGTGGGAGTGGGCAGGTCGATGTAGGTGCCGGCGGTGCTGCCGAGGAGCTTCACCGAGGTCAGCGACGAGAGGTTGATCCGGTCCGAGCCGAGAGTCCTGATCGTCAGTGAGGTGCCGGGCCAGCCGAGCACGGTGGCGTACAGGACGTTGCCTGCCTTGTCGCGGGTGAAGCGGATGTCCTGCGGTGTACCGGCGGTCGGACTGGTGAAGGCGCCGCCGCCCATCTTCGTCGGGCCTTCCCCGTACGCCGTCCAGGCCCGGGTCGCGTACACCGACTCGCCGAAGCGCTTCAGGTGGTCCCCGATACCGAGCAGGATGTCCTTCTGCGCCTGGGGGATGGTGCCGTCGGCCATGGGCGCGATGTTCAGCAGCACGTTGCCGTTCTTGCTGACCCGGTCGAGGAACGAGTGCAGCATCTGCTGGATGCTGTAGTACCCGATGCCCTGGGTGTAGCACCAACTGCTGCTGGAGATGCTGTCGTCGGTCAGCCAGTACGGCGTGGTGAGGTCGGCCGGGCCGCCGCGTTCGTAGTCGAAGACCTCGCCCTTGCCGTTCATGCCGTCCTTGTAGGTGGCGACGACCTCGCGGCCCCAGCTCTCGGCCTGGTTGTAGTAGTACGACAGGAAGTTCAGGCGCTGCGTCTCGTCGACGGCGTCCAGATTGAAGTCCTGCCAGAGGATGTCGGGCCGGGCGCGGTCGACGACCTCTTTCAGCTTGTCGAACCAGAGCTGGTTCTCCGCGGCCGAACCCAGCTGCCCGTAAAGCTTCTTGAGACCGGCGTCCGTCTGGGCGGGGGCGTACTCGTAGAAGCCGGTGAAGTTGTACGCGTGGTGCATGGCCACCAGCAGCTTGAGGTTCTTGGCGCGGATCGCCGCGCTGAACAGCTGGAGCAGGTCGAGCCCCGGGCCCTTCTTCACCGAGTTCCACTCGTTGACCTGGCTGTCCCACATGGAGAAGCCGTCATGGTGCTCGGCGACCGGGCCCGCGAACCTGGCACCCGTGTCGACGAACAACTGCGCCCATTCGTCGGGGTCGAACTTCCCGCCGGCCGACTTCAGCCGCGGAGCGAACCGCACGGTGTTGCCCGCGAGGTCCTTCGCCCCGTTGATGAAGTTGTGGTAAGGCCAGGCCGTCGGTTGGCCGTAGGTCGCGAGGTGATGCCGGTTCGCGTTGCTTCCGGCCTCGTACATGTTCCGCGGGTACCACTCGTTGTCGAAGGCGGGGACGCTGAAGACACCCCAGTGGAAGTAGATGCCGAACTTCGCGTCCTGGAACCACTCCGGGGCCGGCGGGTGCTGGTCGACCGAGTTCCAGTCGGGCGTGTAGGTGCGGGACGCCGCGGCCACGGAGGAGGCACCGGCCGGCATGAGGCGTCTGCTGATCGAACTCGACATGAAGACATCCCTGGGGCGTGGGGGGTGCTTGCTACGCATGAAGGTCTGTCATGGGTCCCTGACATGTCAATCGGCGTGCAGGGATGAATGCCGCGGTGCAGCCGAGTTGAATGCGGTATTTATGCGCTTTTTCCAGCCAATGGATGAGGGAATACATGGCATGTCTTGCTCGATCTGCCGCCGCGATCGCATGCCGGCCAGGCGTGCCCCCGTATCATCGGCGTCACCTTTGGCGGGCGGTCTTCGTGCTCAGGGGCCGTTCGGGTCGGGCGTGCTCGCGGAGCACCGTGGGGAAGAGGGATGCGCGGTGTCTCTGACGGACAAGGCGATCGAGCAGATCCGTGAGCTGATCCGGACCGGGGCGCTGCCTCCGGGGTCGAAGCTCCCTCCGGAGCCGGACCTGGCCGCCCAGCTGGGGCTGTCCCGCAACCTCGCCCGCGAAGCGGTCAAGGCCCTGGCGGTCGCGCGGGTCCTGGAGGTCCGCCGGGGGGACGGCACCTATGTGACCAGCCTTCAGCCGAGCCTTCTCCTGGAGGGACTCGGTGGCGCGGTGGAGCTGTTGCAGGGCGACTCGGTGGCTCTCCAGGACCTCATGGAGGTACGGCGGCTCCTCGAACCGGTCGCCACGGCGTTGGCCGCGACCCGGATCTCCGACGACCAACTGGCCGATGTCAAGAGTCACTTGGACGCCATGCGGGAGGCCCGTGACGACGTCGAACGGCTCAACGCCCATGACGCGGCCTTCCATCGGGCCGTGGTCTCGGCCACGGGCAATGAGTCCCTGCTGGCGCTCCTGGAGGGCATTTCCGGCCGCACCCTGCGTGCCCGGATCTGGCGCGGCCTGGTCGACAGCCAGGCGGCGGGCCGCACCCTCGCGGAGCACGAGGCGATCTTCGAGGCCCTGTCCGCGCGCGACGCGGCTCTCAGCCAGGCGGCGGCGCTGGTCCATGTGAGCAACACCGAGCGGTGGTTGAGGGAGCACCTGCGGTCGACCGAGGCCCTTTCCTTCGGTACGGCTGCGGGGTGACGGGGGAGGGGGTGCCTGCTGATCCCCGCTCACCTCCCGGCGTTGGTGTCACGCAGGGCATAAATCATGCTCCGCAGGATCCGGAACGCGTCCGACTGCTCGGTCTCCGTCTGGCCGTCCAGCATTCCGACCTCGACCGACCGGACCGCCGCGGTCGCCTTCTCCAGGCTCCGTCGGCCGCGGGGCGTGAGCCGGCACCATGCTCCACGGCTTTCTCGCCGGACTGTCCGCCCACCTCCGGCCGGGCGGCGAGGGCCGGCTCATCCTGTCCGACCCGGCGGAGCACCTCGGGCTTCGGAGCCGCGGGGACCTGCTCGACGCCATCCGATCGGCACGGCTCCGCGTCCTGGACACGATCGACACCAAGCCCCGGCACCCACGCTCCAAGGACGCCGCGGACGCGCTCCACAGGGCACGAGGTGCTGAGACCACGTCTCTGTGGCGTCTGAGTGCCACGCAATGACCGGCACCTCCGGGCCAGTGCCTGGATGACCATCGCGGGTCGTGAGGAGCTGCATCGGGGTCGCCAGGAGTGCTTGGGGTGGAGTCAGGCGTAGACGCACGAGCGGAACAGGCGGAGCAACTCGAGAGCGGCGGGACTTGCCGTACGGCTCACTGCCCGGCACTTCAGCGATGAGCTGCAAGACGTGCGGTCATGGCCGCCCCCGCGAAACCCCCGCCCCCAGTGCCGCGCCCGTCTCCTCCCGCCCCATTGTGCTCAGCCAACTGCCGCCCTACTGTTCGACTTTGCCTGAGTCTGTTTGATGCTGATCGCTCAGGCGATAGGGAGGCCGCAGTGTGGGGTAATCCGATCGATTCAGAGGCCGCGAGACCCGCGCGCCATGGGTGGTGGAGGGCGGCCCTCGCGACGGCCGCGACCCTCGCCCTGGCCGTGGGCATGACCGCGCCCGCCGCGGCGCGGGAGGCAGCCGGGCCGACGTCCGCCGCCCCGCCCCCCGTCAACGCGCAGGCACAGGCACATACGGTGACCCTCGACGGCTACTCGTTCCTCGTCGACGGAAAGCGCACCTACCTCTGGTCCGGCGAGTTCCACTACTTCCGCCTCCCGAGCCCCGACCTGTGGCGGGACATCTTCCAGAAGATGAAGGCCGCCGGCTTCAACTCCACCTCCCTGTACTTCGACTGGGGATACCACTCGCCCAAGCCCGGTGTGTACGACTTCACCGGCGTGCGCGACGCCGACAAGGTCCTCGACATGGCCGAGGAAGCCGGCCTCTACGTCATCGCACGCCCCGCGCCCTACATCAACGCCGAGGTCGACAGCGGCGGCCTGCCGGGCTGGCTCACCACCAAGGCGGAGAACAACCGCAGTGACGACCCGCGGTTCCTGAAGTACGCCGACGAATGGCTGACGCAGATCGACAAAATCATCGCCCGGCACCAACTCACCAACGGCACCGGCTCGGTCATCGCCTACCAGGTCGAGAACGAGTACTACAACGGCTCCGCCTCCGCCCGCTCCTACATGCAGCACCTGGAGGACAAGGCCCGCGCCGACGGCATCACCGTGCCGCTGACCGGCAACAACAACGGCACCTTCAACTCCGGTGCCGGCGCCCTGGACGTCGACGGCCCGGACTCCTACCCGCAGGGCTTCGACTGCTCCAACCCCACGAAGTGGAACGGCGTCCCCGACATCAGCTACGACCACCCCGCCGGGAAGCCCCTGTACTCGCCCGAGTTCCAGGGCGGCGCCTTCGACCCCTGGGGCGGCCCGGGCTACGACAAGTGCGCGCAGCTGATCAACGACCAGTTCGCCAACGTGTTCTACAAGCAGAACATCGCCGTCGGCGCGACCGCGCAGAGCTTCTACATGACCTACGGCGGCACCAACTGGGGCTGGCTGAGCATGCCCCAGAACTACACGTCGTACGACTACGGAGCCGCGATCCGCGAGACCCGGCAACTCGACCCGAAGTACGACGAGGACAAGCTGATCGGGTACTTCACCCAGTCGGTGGCCCCCCTGACCAAGACCGACGCGATCAGGACCACGCCACCGGACGACTCCGCGGTCGTCGACACCGCCCGGATGAACCCGGACACCAAGACGCAGTTCCACGTGCTGCGGCACGGCAACTCCACGTCCACGGCGGTCGACAGGACCCACATCTCGCTGGACTTCAACGCCCAGCCGGCCGCGGACACCAGCTACACCTGGGACGACCCCGACTCCGCCCTCCAGTACGCCGGTTCGTGGTCGCACGTGGCCAACACGAGCTACACGGGCGGCGACTACAAGCACACCGAGTCGTTCTCCAACAAGGCCGGTGACTCGGTCACCGTCCCCTTCGACGGCACCGCGATCCGCTGGATCGGCTCGAAGACGAACAACCACGGCAACGCCGACGTCTACCTCGACGGCACCAAGGTGGCGACGGTCGACGACTCCGGCGCCGAGAACCAGGCGGTCGTCTTCCAGAAGTCCGGCCTGGCGCCCGGGTCCCACACCCTGAAGATCGTCGTCGCCGGGAACCGCAGCTCGGGGTCCACCGACACCTACGTGGCCATCGACGCCATCGACGTGCCGACGGGTACCGCCGCCGCTCAGCCGACCTACCCCGTCGTGCCCCAGCAGCCGGGCACCGCGATCACCCTCGACGGCCGCGACTCCCACGTGATCGTGGCGAACTACCGGCTCGGTGAGGCGCGGTTGCAGTACTCGACCTCCGAGATCATGACCGACGCGACCGTCGGAGACCGTGACGTGGCCGTGCTCTACGGCGACCCGGGCACCGACGGCGAGACCGTCCTGCGCTACTCCGCCCAGCCCACCGTCACCGCCACCGGCGGTACGGTCACGACCACTTGGGACCCGGCCACCGGCGACCTGCGGCTGAACTACACCCACAAAGGCCTGATCCGCGTCAGCGTCGACGGCGGCGGACAGCGCCCGCTGCTGCTCCTCGTGGGCGACAAGGCCACGGCGAAGACCTTCTGGCGCCAGGACACCGCGACCGGCCCGGTTCTCGTACGCGGAACCCACCTGCTGCGAACGGCCACCAGCCTCGACGGCGGCCGTACCGTGGCGCTCACCGGCGACAATGCCGACGACAAGAACATCGAGGTGTTCACCTCCGCCGACCACGTCACCTGGAACGGCAGGACCCTGAAGACCCGGGCCACCGCCCCAGGAAGCCTCACCGGGAAGATCCCGGTGGCCGCCGCGATCCACCTGCCCGCGCTGACGAACTGGAAGCACGCCGAGGAATCCCCCGAAGCGGCCCCCGGTTTCGACGACACCAGCTGGCAGGTGGCGGACAAGACCACCACCAACAGCGTCTCCGGCATCAACAAGCTGCCGGTGCTCTACGCCGACGACTACGGCTTCCACACCGGCAACACCTGGTACCGCGGCCGCTTCCACACCACCGGCAAGGAGACCGGCATCCACCTGGTCTCGGACTCCGGCGGAGGCGCACAGGCCTTCTCCGCCTGGCTCAACGGCATCTTCCTGGGCAGCTCCACCACCGGCAGCGCCGACTTCACCTTCCCGGCCGGTGCGGTCAAGTCCCAAGGTGACAACGTCATTTCCGTCCTCACCGTGAACATGGGACACGAGGAGGACTACAACTCGACCAACGGCAACAAGACCGCCCGCGGCCTGACCAGCGCCTCCCTCGTCGGAGCCCCACTGACCTCCGTCACCTGGCGCCTCCAGGGCGTACGCGGCGGCGAGGACCTCCAGGACACCGTGCGCGGCCCGCTCTCGACGGGCGGCCTGTACGGCGAACGGGCCGGCTGGTCCCTGCCGGGCTACCCGGACGGCAAGTGGAAGCGCGTCTCCCTGCCGACGACCGACACCCGACCCGGCGTCTCCTGGTACCGCACCGACGCCACCCTGGACCTGCCGCACGGCCAGGACACCTCACTCGGCCTGACGTTCACCGACGACCCGTCCCGCAAGTACCGGGCCACGATCTTCGTGAACGGCTGGCAGGTCGGCAACTACGTCAACTACCTCGGCCCGCAGCACACCTTCCCCGTCCCCAACGGCATCCTCGACCCGAACGGCCGCAACAGCATCGCCATCGCCGTGTGGAACCTGGACGGCAGCACCGGAGGCCTCGGCAAGGTGTCGCTCACCGATTACGGCAGCTACGCCTCCTCCCTGCGCGTCGCGCAGAACGACAGCCCCCGCTACGACTCCCGCAAGTACGCGATGCCGAAGCGCCCGGGTACGGAGGTCGCCCTGGACGTGCCCGACACGGCCCGGCCGGGGGAGACCTTCACGGCCCGCACGACGGTACGGGTGCCCAAGGGCGGATCGTCCGCGTCCCGGCTGACCGCCTCCCTCGCCGCCCCCGACGGCTGGAGTGTGAGCGCCACGAGTCCTGTGTCCCTCAAGCGCCTGAACCCGGGCGGCTCGGCGACCTTCACCTGGAAGGTCCAGCCGCCGACCGGCGATCTGCCGTCCGCCTCGGCACTCACCACCACGGTGCGGTACGAGCAGCACGGACGGCAGGCCACCGGTACCGACGAGCGCGTCATCGGCGGAATACCACCGGCGCCCCCTGCTGGGCAGAGCGCCGTGAGCGACCTGCCGTTCCTGTCCTCCACCAACGGGTGGGGTCCGGTGGAGCGTGACAGCAGCGTCGGCGAGCAGGCCGCCGGGGACGGCCGTACGATCACCATCGCCGGTGTCGGCTACGCCAAGGGCCTCGGCACCAACGCACTCAGCGACGTCCAGCTCTACCTGGGCGGCAGCTGTTCGCGGTTGACCGCGCAGGTGGGCGTCGACGACGAGACGAAGGGCGCAGGCACGGTGACGTTCTCCGTGATCGCCGACGGCAAGACCCTGCTGACCACGCCGACGATCGGCGGCAAACAGGCCGCCGTACCCATCGACGTCGACGTCAGCGGCGCCCAGGTGGTCGACCTCGAGGTCGGCGACGCCGGCGACGGCAACGGCAACGACCACGGCGACTGGGCGGTACCGACACTGACGTGCGGCTGACGGCCGTACCGGGAAAGTGAGTTGCTGAAGGTTTCCTCACGGCCCGTCCGGGCTCCAGCTCGGGCGGCGTCGCGGGGGCCCGGCCAGGATCAGTTGCTCGATGCCGGCGTAACGCTCGCGTGCGCGGCGGGCGCTGCGGCGGCCGCTCAGGAAGGTGCCCAGCCAGCCGCAGGCGAAGCCCACCGGTACGGAGACCAGCGCGGTCGTGGTGAACGGGAACCAGTTCAGGTCGGCCTCCGGGAAGGCCGAGGTCGGTGATCCGGAGACGAGGCGGGTGCCCGACATCAGCACCAGGACGGCGACGGAGCCGCCGATGAGCGTGCCGAGCAGGCCGGCCTTGCCGAAGCGCCGCCAGAACAGCGAGTAGACGAGAGCGGGCGCGATGGCGGAGGCGCCCAGGCAGAAGGACAGGGTGGCCAGCGACTGGAGGCTGCGGTGCTGGGCGAGAGCGGCCAGCAGCACCACCGGTACGCCGACGACCAGCGCACAGGAACGCGCCAGGGTCATCTCCCGCAGCGCAGGCATGCCGTTGTTCCGGGAGGCGGCCACATCGTGCGCCAGGGAGTTGGCGCAGGCGAGGGTCATCCCGGCGACGGACGCCAGCAGGGTCAGGAAGATCGCCGCGGTGACGGTGCTGAACAGCAGACTCTCGGTACGGGAGACGTCGGCGCCGAACACAGCCCGCGCACTCAGCAGATAGGCGGTGCTGCCGTGCGGGTCGGCCGCGGTGATCCGCTCGCGGCCGACCAGTGCCGTGGCGCCGATGCCGATGACGGTGATCACCAGCATGAACAGGGCGACCGAGGACACCGCCCAGGACATCGTGCGCCGCACCTGGCGGGCGTTGCCCGCGGTGTACATCCGCATGGTGACGTGCGGCAGACAGGCGCCGCCGAGCACGATGGCGACCTGCGTGCTGATCATGTCCAGTCCGGGATGCGGGCCGTCAGCGAACTGCAGGCCGTACTGAAGGAACGCCCGGCCGGTCCCGCTGCGCTGTGCGGCGGTGTCGACCATGGTGCCCGGGTGCCAGCCGAAGGAGGCGAGGACGAGTACGGCGACCACGAGGCCGGATCCGAGGAGCATCACCGTCTTGATGATCTGGATCAGCGCGGTCCCCTTCATCCCGCCGAGCGCGGCGTAACTGATCATCAGGATGCCGGCGCCGACGACGCAGCCGGTCTGCATGGCACGGTCCGAGAAGCCCAGGATGAACGCCAGCAGCTGCCCCACGCCCGCCAGTTGCACGATCATCATGGGGACCAGCGACAGCAGGGTCACCGCACACGCGGTGATGCGCACGGCTCGCCCCGGGACACGTCGGCTCAGCGCGTCACCCATGGTGAACCGGCCGGTGTTGTGCAGGGGTTCGGCGAGCAGGAACATCATCAGCAGCAGGGACAGCAGAGTGCTCAGGGCCAGCACGACTCCGTCGTAGCCGCACAGCGCGATGACTCCGCCGATGGTGAGCACGGTCGCGGCGGAGATGTAGTCGCCGGCGACCGCGAGACCGTTGCGCAGCGGGGAGAGCGTGCGGTAGCCGGTGTAGAACTCCTCCAGGTCGTCGCGGTCGGGGCCGGTCAGCACGCACAGCAGGAGCGTGAGGGTGACGACGCTGCAGAAGGCGACGAGGGACCAGGACTGCGCGGCGCCGCCGAGGCCGGTCATGCCCGCGCCCGTCCGTCGCCGCCGGCCGGGCGGGCGTACCGGCTGACCTTGCGGGCCAGCGGGTCGACGAACCGCCGCGCCGCGTACTCGAACAGCAGCACTGCCAGCCAGGTGACGGGTATCTGCACGACGGCGAGCAGCAGCCCGGTGGGGAGCCCGCCGGGGGCCGGACGGGCCATGAAGGCGGGGGCCTTGACGGTGAGAGTGAGGAAGGCGGCGAAGTAGCCGAGGGCGAGGAAGGTGGCCACGCGCCGCTGCCACCGGCAGGCGCGGCGCAGGACGCGCAGGGCGCGGTGGTAGCCGGCCCACGAACGCTGACGGGTCCCGCTGCCCGAACGCTCCACGGCCGGCGCGAGGGACGGCGGCCGGTGCGCGGTGGGGGAGGGGACCCGTCCGTGGTGCCGGTGCGGCAGGGATAATTCCGAGCGGTCGTAGGACATCCCAAAACTCCTAGCGCGGTGGGCCCGGAAGTCACGGACCGCAAGAAGGTGGGGGAGGCGGAGGCGGTTCGGGTCACCGCACGCTATGCGGGTGTCCGGCCGGTGGATGGGTGTTCCGTTGAACTTTCCGGCGGGCGCCCGGAACGCGAGCCGGTCGTGGCCGGTGCCGATGGTGTGAGTGTGACCGGAGTGCCACAGGAGCCTCCTGGGTCCCCTCACCTTCGGATCCGGTCGTCCGTGCGTCGTACACCAGTACCAGTCGGCATTGGCTGTGGGGGCGGACGGGGCACGGTCGGCGAGATGACGAGTCCTACGTCGAATGCCGCAGGGGGGTGCCGTCCATGATGGGGGTGGTACTGCTGGCATATGCCTGACGACTATCGCGCCGCCTGTGTGTGCCCCGGCGCGTGATCAGACGCCCTGCGGATCACGCGCCCTGACGGACATCCGGATGCCGGCACGGGCAGCGAGGTCCTTGTTCGACGTCATGCCTCCGCACCCACCCACCCCTGACCTCGGTGAACCGTACGTTTTCCGCGCACAAAGATGCGTCAGCTCGTCGTTGACCGGTGATTCATGGCGGGGCCAGGGTGAGGGAGACATATCGGATCCCGATCGCCCGTTTCCGCTCATCGAAGTGAGCGCAGGAGGCCGTGATGCTCCAGACAGCCAGCCGTGCACCCGGCGAGGTCCCGACAGGCGATGACGCGGGTGCCGTGGCCACGACCGACGGTCAGCCGGCACCGGAGGCCCCCGGCGGACTGCCCTTCCAGAGCTGCCGGTGGTGCGGCACGCCGGCCTACCGCCGTTCGTTCTGCCGGGCCTGCGGCTCCACCGCGTTCAAGCGGGAGCACAGCAAGGGCGCCGGGGCCCTCGTTCGCCGTATCGGCCAGTCCCCGCCCCACACCTGGTTCGTTGCGATGGACGAGGGATTCACCCTGGTCTGCCGGCTCGCCAGGGCGGAGGCCACCGCGGTCGGGGTCGGGGCCAGAGTGCGGGTCGTGCGCGCCGTGGCTCCCCGTGAACAGGGACTTCCCCTTGTCGAACTCACCTATCCGCCAACGTCCTTGGGGCGCTGGTGGTGACAGGACACGGCACCGGTCATGTCACGTTCGCGCAGGCGGCACGACGAGAGAAGAGGCCCATGGACACCCAGGACAGCGCACCGGACGGACGGGTCGGCGCTCTCGGCCGAGCAGGACGAACCGCGTTGCACGGACTGCGCATCGCCGACTTCTCCCGGGTCCTCGCGGGACCGTACGCCACCATGCTCCTCGCCGACCTCGGCGCCGAGGTGGTGAAGGTGGAGCGCCCGGGCGTCGGCGACGAGACCCGGGCCTGGCACCCTCCGGCGGACCAGGACGGCACCTCGACGTACTTCCTGAGCGTCAACCGCAACAAGAGGTCCGTCGTCCTGGACCTCACCACCGGGGCCGGCCTCGACCGGGCCCGCGCGCTGATCGCCGAATCCGACGTCCTGGTGGAGAACTTCCGTCCCGGCACGATGGACCGGCTGGGGCTCGGGCAGCGTGAACTCCGCGCCCGGCATCCGGAGTTGATCTACTGCTCGATCAGCGGTTTCGGCAGCGGCGCGGGCGCCGCGATCCCCGGCTACGACCTGCTCGTCCAGGCCGTCGGCGGTCTGATGAGCGTGACCGGCACCGCGGACGGGGAACCGGTGAAGACCGGCGTGGCCCTGGTCGACGTGATCACCGGGCTGCACGCCTCGCTCGGCATCCTCGCCGCCCTGCGGCACCGGGACGCCACCGGCGAAGGACAGCTCGTGGAGGTGAACCTGCTCGGCTCGCTGCTGTCGGCCATGGTCAACCAGGCATCGGCCTTCGCCGTCGCCGGTGTGGTCCCCGGCCGCATGGGCAACGCGCACCCGAGCATCGCCCCGTACGAGACCCTCCCGACCGCTGATCGGCCGATCGCCCTCGCGGTGGGCAACGACCGGCAGTTCGCCGCACTGGCCGAAGCCGTCGGGGACCCCGGTCTCGCCCTCGACGACCGCTTCCGCACCAACACCGACCGGGTCGCTCATCGCGTCGCACTGCGGGACCTCCTGACCGAGCGGCTCGGCACCGCGGGCGCCGACCACTGGACCACCGCCCTGCTGGCGGCAGGCGTACCCGCCGGACCGGTCAACAGCCTCGACGAGGCCTTCGCCTTCGCCCACAAGCTCGGCCTGCCCGGCATCGTCGACATCACCGCCGCCTCCGCCGACGGCGCCGAAGCCGGATCCTTCCGCCAGATCGCGCACCCCATCGCCCTGAGCGCGACCCCGGCGCAGTACCGCCTGCCCCCTCCCTCCCTGGGCCAGCACACCGTGCAGATCCTCCACGACCCGTCCGACCACCCGAATTCCAAGCCCCGATCAACAAGGAGCACGACATGAACGGCAAGCCGCTGAAGGACCCCCTCGACCTGTTCGACATCGCCTCGGTCCTCACCGACGAGGAGCGCGAGATCCAGGCCACCGTCGCCAGGTTCCTCGCCGACCGGGTCCGCCCGCACATCGCCGAATGGTTCGAGAACGCCCACTTCGCACGCGAACTCGCCCCGGAACTCGGCAAGTTGGGAGTGCTGGGCATGCATCTCGAAGGGTACGGCTGTGCCGGCACCAACGCCGTCAGCTACGGCCTGGCCTGTCTGGAGCTGGAGGCGGCCGACTCAGGCTTCCGCAGCTTCGTGTCCGTGCAGGGCTCACTGTCGATGTTCTCCATCTGGAAGTGGGGCTCCGAGGAGCAGAAGCAGGAATGGCTGCCCCGGCTCGCGGCCGGTGAGGCGATCGGCTGCTTCGGCCTGACCGAGCCCGACTTCGGCAGCAACCCCTCCGGGATGCGCACCAGGGCCGTCCGCGAGGGCGGTGACTGGATCCTGAACGGCTCCAAGATGTGGATCACCAACGGCGGTATCGCGGACGTGGCCACCGTGTGGGCGCAGACCGAGGACGGCGTCCGCGGCTTTCTCGTGCCGCGCGGGACGCCCGGCTTCACCACCCAGGACATCAAGCAGAAGATGTCGCTGCGCGCGTCCGTCACCTCGGAGCTGTACTTCGACAACGTACGACTGCCCGACTCGGCCCGGCTCCCGCACGCTCAGGGCCTGCGCGGACCGCTGTCCTGCCTGAACGAGGCCCGCTTCGGCATCCTGTTCGGAGCGGTCGGCGCGGCCCGGGACTCCCTGCAGACGGCCATCGACTACGCCGACTCCCGGGTGCAGTTCGACAAGCCGATCAGTGCCTTCCAGCTCACCCAGAAGAAGCTCGCCGACATGACCGTGTCCCTGGGCAATGCCGCGCTGCTCGCCGTCCACCTGGGACGCCTGAAGGACCAGCACCGCATCCGGCCCGAGCAGATCAGTGTCGGCAAGCTCAACAACGTTCGCGAGGCGATCGCGATCGCGCGGGAGTGCCGCACCGTCCTCGGCGCGGGCGGCATCTCCTTGGAGTACTCACCGCTGCGCCACGCCAACAACCTCGAGTCCGTCCTCACCTACGAAGGCACCGGCGAGATGCACACGCTGGTCGTCGGCCAGGCGATCACCGGCTACCCGGCGTTCCGCTGACCGCCCCGGCCGAAGGAAGACGACCGTGAACATCGTCGTACTCGTCAAGCAGGTCCCGGACACCGCCGCCGAACGCAAGCTGTCCGGGACCGGCCACACCCTCGACCGCGAGAACTCCGACCTCGTCCTGGACGAGATCAACGAGCGTGCCGCGGAGGAGGCCCTCACCCTCAAGGAGACGACGGACGCCGAGGTCACCGTCGTGTCCATGGGCCCCGACTCCGCGCTCGACGCCATCCGCAAGGTCCTGGCCATGGGCGCCGACCGCGGGATCCACATCCGCGACGACCGGCTCCAGGGCGCCGATGTGGTGACCACCGCCAAAGTCCTGGCCGCCGCCGTGCGGACGGTCGCGGACGTGGACCTGGTCCTGGCGGGCAACGCGGCGACCGACGGACAGGCGAGCGCGGTGCCCGCCGTCGTCGCGGACCTGCTCGGCCTGGCGCAGTTGACCCACGTACGCGAACTCGCCCTGGACGCGGGGCGCGTGCGTGCCGAGCGTGAGACCGAGAGCGGTGAGACGACTCTGGAGGCGCCGCTGCCCGCGCTGGTCAGCGTCACCGAGAAGATCAACGAGCCGCGCTATCCCTCCTTCAAGGGCATCATGGCCGCGAAGAAGAAGCCCGTGGCGACGGTCGGCCTCGACGACCTGTTCCCCGACGTGGACGACACCGGCTTCCTCGTGAGCCGCACGCGCGTGGTGGAGGCCGTCCCGCTTCCGGCGCGGGCCGCCGGCATCCTCGTCACGGACGACGGCTCGGCCGGCCGCCGCCTCTTCGACCACCTGCTCGCCCGGAAACTCCTCTGAACCGGCCCGACCACCAAGAGACAGGCGCACCCATGCCCGACGTCCTCGTCCTCGTCGACCACGACGGGGAACGCGTCCTCCAGACCACGTACGAACTCCTCGCCGCCGCACGGCGGTTGGGAGACCCGGCCGCCGTGCTCGTGGGAACTCCCGGCACCGCGGCCCGCCTCAGGGAATCCCTCGCCCGTCACGGAGCCACCGGCGTCTACGCCGCCGAATCCACGGGAGCGGGCGAGTTCGCCGGCTCGGCCGCCGTCGACGCCCTGCAACTCGCCGCCGGGACGGTCGCTCCCGCCGCCGTCCTGGTCTCCGCGACGACGGACGGCAAGGAGGTGGCCGGGCGGCTCGCCGCGCGGCTGGACACCGGGGTGCTGATCGACGCGGTCGACCTGGACTCCTCCGGCACGGTCACCCAGGTCGTCTTCGGCGGGTCGTACACCGTGCGCTCCGAGGTGACCCACGGGATTCCGGTGATCGCCCTGCGGCCTGGCTCCTTCGAGCCGGAAGAACGTCCCGCGGACCCCGTGGAGCACGAGCTCGTCCTGCCGCCCATCGACTCGGCGGCGTCGGCGCGCGTCACCGCCCGCCGTGCCGCGCTCGCCGGTGAGCGTCCCGCGCTCACCGAGGCGAGCGTCGTCGTCTCCGGCGGACGTGGTGTCGCGGGAGCGGACGGTTTCAAGGTGGTGGAGGACTTGGCCGACGCCCTGGGCGGTGCGGTGGGCGCGTCTCGCGCCGCGGTCGACGCCGGCTACTACCCGCACCAGTACCAGGTGGGGCAGACCGGCAAGTCCGTCTCACCTCAGCTGTACATCGCCCTGGGCATCTCCGGGGCCATTCAGCACCTCGCCGGGATGCAGACGTCCAAGACGATCGTGGCGGTCAACAAGGACGCCGAGGCACCTGTGTTCGGCGTGGCCGACTACGGAGTGGTGGGCGACCTGTTCTCGGTGGCGCCCCAGCTCACGAGGGAGGTGGCCGCACGGCGCGGGGTTGCTTGACGTCCGCGGCGTTGTGTCGGCGCCACGCGACCAGGAACCAGAAGGCCACGACCGACGCGGACGTCACCGCGGTGTTCACCCAGCCCCGGTAAATGCCCGCGAAATCGGTGACGAAGCGCATGGCGACGGTGAACACCACCCACATCACCAACCACCGAGCGGCCTTGACCATTCGCCTCTGTTCTCGCACAGCGGGAGCATAACGGTGGGCTGACAGTGAGCAGCCCGGCCGCCGATCCGGCTCGGTCCGCACCCCCTGCGCGTCGGTCAACGCCACTCCCGGCACACCGATCCTGTCACTGCCCATGTCTGTTCGCGAGCAGTTCGGCGGCGGGCTTCGGGTGGACGAGCCAGCGCAGGTGACTCCCGTCGAGGGTCCGCACGTCGAAGGGGTTGTCGGGCGTGAGCGCGTCGGCTTCGCGGATCATGCGGTCCTGCATGGCGAGCGGAATGCTGGCATCGGCGGCCAGGCGCACATAGGTCTTGGGAATCCGGCCCCAGGTCGTCGCCCGTGCCCGGTCGGCGGACGTACCGACGTCGAGGTTCTCATCGGGCTGAAGGGTGTTCAGGAAGGTCCGGAACTCGTCATCGGTGAGGTCGGCGGCGAGCGCTCGCTTGAAGGCGGCGAGGGCCGTCGGCTCGGCGGTGCGGAAGTTGGTGCGGAGCAGACCGAGTTCCGCCGGGTTTCCGACGAGCGTGGCAGCGAAGGCTCCCGCGTCGACGTCCGCCATCTCCGGCTGGGTGTAGTAGTCGCTCACGTCCAGATCGACGGGGCACCAGGCGGAGACGTAGACGATCCGGTCGATCAACTCGGGCCGGACGTTGGCGACGGCGGTGGCCGTGAGGCCGCCCCTGCTGTGGGCGACGAGGATGGCGGGCCCGTTCTGCTTGGCCCGTTCGAGGACTTCGATCACGCGGGCGGTGTTGTCGGCGAGGGTGACTCCCTTGATGCTCCCCGGTTCCGCGGCGAGGGCGTCGAGATCCTGGGGAGCCTGGTAAGCCGCGGGGAAGGTCGCCTCGAACCCGTGCCCCGGAAGGTCGACCGCGACCGAGCGGTGCCCGAGTAAGGCGAGTTCGGCCTGCAGCGGCGCGAACGAGAAGGAATTCGCGAAGGCCCCATGGACAAGAACGAATGTCGGCAGATTTCGCATGCTTCAGCCTCCCACAGAGCGATCTTCGGCTGTGACGCCGCTGGTGTCATGAAGGGGGGTTGCCCCGGACCCGGGCCAGAAGTCGTCGCTGACGACTGTGTCGGCCACCGGCTGAACAAGCCGCCGGGCGCGGACGATCGCCGTGGCTTGCCGCCAACCCGTTCCCCCACCCCGCCCCCTGCGTGGTCTGTGACACCGCTGTGACCGGAGGTGTGGGTTCCACCACAGCCCTTGGGGGCGGGTCTTGGTGAGGTGGGCCGATGCCGACCGCCTCCCGCACCGCACCGACCGTCCTCGCCGCGATCGTGCTGCTCGCCGCCTGTGGTGCGCAGAGCGCCTCGTACGGCGGTAGCTCGCGCTCCGAACCGTCCCGTCGCCCCTCCGGCACACCGTCCGCACTGCCCCTGCCCTCCGCCGGGGGTACGACCGAGGACGGTGTCAAGATCACCGCGTTGTACGCCTGGGGTGTCGACTACAGCGCGGACTTCGAGCTCACCAACCACCGGAGGAGCACGGCCACTTACACACTCACCTTCGGGTTCCTCGCGGCGTCCGGCGGGGCCGTCGAGAACAGGGAGCGGACCGTCGAGGCGGTCGCGCCGGGGCGGACCGTCAAGGGCACCGTCGTCATGCGGCAGACGGCCGGGAGCACGCCCGCGGTGACGGGTGTGGCGGTGAGCAAGGTACGCAGCGTCCCCGAAGCCGAGGTGCCGGACGCGGCCATGGGGCTGCGCGTCGTCGGTCTGCATCTGGTCAACTGCGGCACGCGGCCGTATCGGCTCAACGGCCGTCCCGAGCTCGAACTTCAGGACGCGGACCACGAGAGCGTGAACGGCGTACGGATCCTGCGGGGCACCGATGCGATCAGCACCGGGCTCGGAGGGGACGGCGACCCGCAACCGGTGCTGCTGGGTCCTGGGGAGGCCGCGGTGGCCGTGCTGGCCTGGCGCAACACCACTCAGTCCGGCGCGGCGGTGAACGCGCCGTACGTCCGTGTGTGGGCCACACCCGCGGCCGATCCTGTGACGGTCGTACCGGAGCTCGATCTCGGGACGACCGGAAAGCTCGGTGTCGGTCCGTGGCGTGGGGGCGCGACGTACCGGGCCTCCACCGGCACGCCCGCCGCGCGACCGTGATCGCGCTCCTCGCCGTGATCGCCGGCGCGCTCGTCGTGTACCTGCTCGTGCGCCCGAGGACCGCACCCGGCATCAAGGTCGTGCTCTTCACCGCGCCCCCGGTAGCGGCGGTCACCTGGCTCCTGGTCGAGGTGTACGAGCGGCAGTTCACCGCCGTGGCCGTCGCGGCGGCGTTCGTCGTGGTGGTGACCGCACTGATCGGGCTCGTGGCCCACCCTCGTCTGCCGGTCTGGACGAAGATGATCGTGTTCTGCACGATTCCGGTGGCGGCGCTGTCCTGGCTGCTGATCGTCACGGCGGACGACACGCTCAAGGATCCCGGCGAGGATCCGTGTTCCATGTACTACGGAGGGGTCGGCGTGTCGAGGGCGTTTCCCCCACAGGCCTACTGCCGCTTCGACGACGGCAGCACCCAGAACCTCGCGTCCGGGGCCCAGTTCGTCTTCTGGATCTGCTGCGCCGTCAGTCTGGCACTGCTGTCGATCGGCGTGTGGCAGATCGCGCGGAACCCGAGGGCCTTCCTACGGCAGTTCCGGTCCCAGGTGAGGGAGGGGCTGTAGTGACGGGCACACAGCCCCTCAGCGACCCAGGCAGTCCTCGGCGGCAGCCCGGCCAGGCGGTCACCCCGGCCACGGCCGCGAAGCCGCCCAACGCCAGGCCTCGCCCGGTACAAGCGCGGTTCCCCGAATCCGGGAACTGACCCATTCGCGCGCTTCGATACATGTACCCGCCAAGACCGTGCTCGCCCCGCACCGCCTGCGCGTGGTTTCCGAGGGCGAGCCCCGGCCGCGCTAGGGCGGTACGGCCGTCGCCGGGATCTCGGGTTTCAAGGCCGGCCTCAACGAAAGTGCCACTCTCGTGCGGCCACAACGCGCACGCGGACACGGCGTTCACGGACCGTTCTCGTAGAGTGAGTCGCCAGCACCGGAACAGGGGGAACCAAGCGTGAGCGGAGTGGTTCAGGACACCGATGCGGCAGGCGCTCCGACTCGCAACACAGCTGCGCGGATCAGTGTCTGGGCTGCCTTTCTGGGCGTCTGTCTGATCGTGGGCATCTTCGTGACACCGATGTTCTGGCTGTTGTACGGCGGCCTGTACACGTTCCTGCTGTTTGTGTTCGGTGTCATCGCGATCCCCGCCGGCCACCTCGGTCGTCGCCGGGGAAAGCGCCTTGGCGGTCGCGATCGAGGCGTGGCGCTGCTCGGTATCGTGACCGGCTGGATCCTGATCCTTCTGAGTCTGCTGCTGGTTCTGGCTTACGCAGGACTGTTGGCAGGGCTTGCGTACCTCACCAATTCCACGTGACCGGACCGCCGCGGAACGGCTCTCAGGCCGCCCGGTAGTCGAAGAACCCGTGCCCCGACTTACGGCCCAGCAGCCCCGACTCGACCATGCGGCGCAGCAGCGGGGGCGGGGCGTACAACGGTTCCCGGTACTCCTCGTACAGTGCTTCTCCGATCGCCGCGACGGTGTCGAGGCCGATGAGGTCGGCCAGACGCAGGGGACCCATGGGGTGGGCGCAGCCGGCGGTCATGCCCGTGTCGATGTCCTCCGCGGTCGCCGTTCCGGAGCTCACCATCCGTACCGCCGCCAACAGGTAGGGAACCAGCAGGGAGTTCACCACGAAGCCCGCGCGGTCCTGCGCCACGACCGTCTTCTTGCCCAGGGTCTCGCCGGCGAAGGCACGCACACGCTGTTCCGTGGCTTTCGAGGTGTGCAGCGAGGGGATCACCTCGACCAGTGGCATGACGGGTACCGGGTTGAAGAAGTGCAGGCCCACCACCGCCTCGGGCCGGCCGGTCGCGGCCGCGAGCCTGGCGATGGGGATGGACGACGTGTTGCTGGCCAGTACGGCGGCCGGGTCGCAGACCACCTTGTCCAACTGCCGGAACAGCTCGGTCTTGGCCCCCTCGTCCTCGACGGCGGCCTCGATCACCAGGTCCGCCCCCGCAAGGCGGGAGAGATCGCCGGTGGCCGAGACCCCGGCGAGGGCGAGCGCGCGGTCCTCGGGCCTGACGGAACCGCGCTTCTCCGCCTTGAGCAGGGAGTCCGCGACGCCCGCCAGTCCGGCCCGGGCCCTGTCCTCGGTCACGTCGCACAACGTGACGTGCAGCCCGGCCCGGGCGCACACCTCGGTGATGCCCCGGCCCATCTGACCCGCCCCTACGACACCTACGTGCTTGATCACCGTCATGTGCTTCTCCGCCTGTCCGTCCGCCGTGCGGTGGTCGACCGACGTCGACACGTGTGTACCGCCGTGTTGAGCCTAGGCCGAGCACGCCTAGTCTGACCTGCGAAAACAGTGCGTCATTCGCGTACAAACATGCGTCGGTGAAGGGCTGACCGGCTCAGTCGGTGGCCGTCGCGACCGCGGCCTGGCGCAGTCGGCGGATCACCTCGCGTACCGCGGGTGAGGTCTCCCCCCTGCGGTAGGCGCCGACCAGCCGGGTGGTGAGCGCTACATCCGCCAGCGGCCGGTAGGCCACCCCGGGGATGTGCACGCGCCTCAGTGAGTCGGGGACCAGGGCCACCGCCAGACCGCCGCCCACCAGGGTCAGCGCGGCGACGTAGTCCCGCACCGGGGGAGCGCACAGGGGGCTGAAGCCTCCCTGCCCGGCCACCTCCAGGATCTGGTCGCGGCAGCCGTACTCCTCGTCGAAGTGCGGGGCCACGAAGTTCTCGTCGCGGAGCACGGCCGCCGGTATCGCCTCGTACGCGGCCAGCGGCGCACCGGCCGGCAGGGCCAGGACGACGTCCTCGGTGAGCAGGCACGTGGCGGTGACTTCGGGCGGGTATTCCGGCCTCCAGCGCAGGAAGCCGACGTCGATGTCACCGCAGGCCAGGGCCTCCAGTTGGGCCGGGGTCTCCAACTCCCGTACCTGGACCGTCAGATCGGTCCCGGGGGCGGCGCATCGGGTCAGGACATCGGTGAGCACCCCGGAGAACGCGGCCGAGGCGACGTACGCGATCTGGGCATGGCCGAGTTCCCCACGCCCCGCCCGCCGGCCGACCGACACGGCCCGTGCGGCCTGTGCGAGGGTCAGCCGCGCCTCTTCGAGAAACAACTGTCCGGCACCGGTCAGCGCCGGGCGGGTGCGTCGGCCCCGGTCGATGAGCCGCACACCCAGGTGCGACTCCAGCGCTCTGATCTGGGCGCTGAGTGCCGACGGCGCGAGGTGCAGGCGATCCGCCGCCCGGCCGAAGTGCAGTTCCTCCGCGACGATGACGAAAGATTCCAGCCAGCGCAGTTCCACCGGTTCCTCCATCCTGCCGGGCCTGGGCCGACGAGAGTACGGGCATCGGGTGCGGCCTGTGGTGAAAGCACCCCGCGACGGGTGTCAGGGCAGAACAGGATCGCCGCGGGGTGAGTGTGGGCGGTCCGTCGGTCAGGGGAGCACGACGTAGTTGCTGAATCCGCCGTCGAGGTCCGTGGCGCGTCCCGAGATCGCCTCGTTGACCTCGGACAGGGGGAAGGGCTTGGTGACCAGGTACGACAGGTCCAGGGCGCCGGACGCCACCATGTCGGCGACCTCCTGGCCCTGCGCGGTGCTGAACCAGTTGGAGCCGATCAGCTGCACCTGCTCGTCCATGAGCCACTTCACGTCCACCGGCAACCGGTCGGCCACACCACCGACGTTGACCACCCTGCCGCCCCGGCGCACGCCCTGCATGGAGTCCAGCATGGTCTCCGCCGGTGCCTTGGCGCCGAGCGCGCTGATGACGAAGTCCGCCCCCTCGCCGCCGGTGCGGGACTTCGCCCACGCTCCGGAGGAACCCTCACCCAGCCGCATGACCTCGATCCGGTCCGGGGCCAGTTCCTTGACCCGCTTGAGGAGTTCCTCGTTGCGGCCGGTGCCGAGGACCCTGGAGACACCGGAGGCCAGCGCGAGGAGGGTGGAGGCGACACCGAGGGTGCCGGTGATCCCGTCGATCAGCGCGACCTGGCCGGGGCCGGCCGCGGCGTACTTGAGCGCCCGGTAGGAGGTGCCGATGTAACCGAGCTTGCCTGCCTGCTCGAACGTCATGTTGTCCGGGATGTTGACGATCGAGTACTGCGGCGCCGTCATGTACTCGCAGAAGCCGCCGTAAGGGTAGAGGTCGAAGATCCGCTGACCGTCGCGGGAGGTGCTGAAGTAGCCGTTCAGGGTGAAGTAGCGGCACCGGCTGAGCTCGCCGCCGCGGCACATCTGACAGCTGCCGCAGGACCGCAGCGGGCTCACGTAGACCCGGTCGCCCGGCTTGGTGTTGAGCACCGCCTCGCCGACCGCCTCGACCACGCCCGCCGGGTCCAGACCGAAGATCGCGGGCAGCTTGGGCAGGGGCTGGTGGGGGTACCAGGTGGGCCAGTTGTTGATCACGTTGGCCATGTTCGGCACGATCCCGCACGCCTTGACCCGCACCAGCACGTCGGTCGGCCGCGGAGTGGGCACGTCGACGGTGTCCACGGACATCGGCTCACCGAGCGCGTGCAGTCGTGCAGCGAGCATTTTCGCCATTGAAATACTCCGGTTGTGATGGGCAGTTGGGTGCCGAGAACTATGAATTCGCGAAGGGATTCGGGTAATTGTCCTCGAGGTCGATGTCCAGCAGGCCCATGATGCGGACGCCGGAGTTGTACCAGGCGATGGACAGTGAAAGTTCGACCATTTGCCGGTCCGTCAGATGGTCGGCGGCGGCACTCCACGTCTGTTCCGAGACGGCGACGTGGAGTGTGGACTCCTCGGCGAGGCGCATGACCGCCTTCTCCGTCGCGTCGAACAGGTCGGACGACTCGAAGTCGCCCACCGCCGCGAGCTGTTCCTCGGTGAGGCCGGCCTTGAGCCCGTGCGACTGGTGGTGCGCGACCTCGTAGGCGGAACGGGTCGTGTGGCCCACGGTGAGAATGGCCAGTTCGCGCAGCTTGGGACTGAGGTCGGCGGCGCGCAGCGAGTTGGCGTAGGTCAGGAACCCGTCCAGTTGCTCGGGCGCGCCCGCGAGGGCGAGGAAGATGTTCGCCGTGGGTACCTTGCGTTCGGCTTCGAGCCGGTCGTACAGGGGCTTGTCCGCCTCGTCCGCGTCCTCGCGGCGCAGGTAGGGAACGCGTGCCATGTCGTCTCCTGGGGAGTGAAGGGAGTCAGTGCGCGGACTGTTCGAGCAGGAACCGCTCAAGGGTCATCGGCTGCGGCGCCTGCGCCGGCGGAAGCTGCTTCACTCCCACGAACGGCGAGGCCTCGAAGTACCACTTCTCCAGCGCGGGAAGCCCCCAGCGGACGTTCGTGCTCAGCGATCCCGCGTCCCAGCGCACCGGCTCGACCTCGGTGTCGATGGTCTGGTAGTGGCTGTTGAAGACCTCCACCCGGTGGCCGTCGGGGTCGCGGAGGTAGGTGAAGAGCATGCCGCCGGGACCGTGCCGTCCCGGGCCCCGCTCCACTCCTTCGCCGTAGCCGAGGATGCCCGCCCAGTCGCAGGCGGTGAAGATGTCGCGGCTCTCGGAGACGGTGTAGGCGAAGTGGTGGAGGGCGGGGCCGGTGTTCTCCACGATCGCGAGGTCCAGGCAGGTGCCCTTGCGGTACATGAAGGCGCTCAGCAGCTTGTCGCCGTGGGCCAGGTACTCGGAGTTGCGGAAGCCGAGTTCGCCGTAGAACGCGGTCAGTTCGTAGGTGTTCGGCGCGAACGTCTGGAAGTGGTCGAGGCGCTGCGCGTGGGCGCCCTTGTAGTGCTCGAAGTCGATGTGCAGCCTCGGGCGGGTCTCCATGTGCGCGCAGAGTTCCAGCGGGGTACCGGCCGGGTCGCTGACGTGCAGGGTGCGCCCCTGGTACGGCAGGTCGACCCACTCCGCGGGCAGTCCCCGGTCGCGGAACCAGTCGTGGGCGATGTCGAGGTCCTCGTCGAGGAAGACCCGGAATCCGATCCTGCGGCAGGAACCGGCGCCTTCCTCGTCCAGTTCCAGGACCAGACTGTGGTGGCATGCCTCGGCGAGGCCGCGGAGATGGCAGGTGCGCTCGTCCTCGTCACTGACGACGAGCCCGAGGGCGCTCGTGTAGAAGTTCCGGCTCTCGGCCAGATCCGCGACCGTGAGCCGGACATGACTGGAGCGGGTGATGTTGAAACTCGGACGCAGATTGACGGGTGGCAGCATGCTGGTCTCCGTGCGCGATCTCGGCTCTTGATTTCGATGACTGTAATAGCGCGGGGGCGTTTTACGGATGGGGCGTTCTAGGGATTGGACGCGGGAGGGGCGGAATCGGCGAATGGGAAGGCGGACCAGCCGCTGAATTCCGCGGAATCGCCGAGGGCCTCCTCGATACGCAGCACCTCGTTCCACTTCGCCATGCGCTCGGAGCGGGTGAACGAGCCCACCTTGAGCTGGCCCGCGTCCCATCCGACACTCAGGTGCGCGATGGTGATGTCCTCGGTCTCACCTGACCGGGCCGACACGACGGTGCCGAAGCCGGCGTCCTTTCCGGCGAGCAGGGCCTCGTGGGCCTCGGTGACGGTGCCCGCCTGGTTCGGTTTGACGAGGACCGCGTTGGCCGCGCCGTTGGTGGCCGCCGCCTCCACCCGCTTGGCGTCGGTGACCAGGTAGTCGTCGCCGATCACCTGGCAGCGGTGGCCGAAACGCCGGGTGAACTCCACCATGCCCTCGTGGTCGTCCTCGCCCACCGGGTCCTCGACGGACAGGATCGGGTACTGCTCGATCCAGCCGCCCAGCATGTCGATGAGCCCCGCCGTGTCCAGCGTGCGGTCGTCGAGAGCGAGCGTGTACCGCCCGTCGCCGCCGAACTGCGAGGCCGCGACGTCCAGGGAGATGGCGACCTGGGTGGCGGGCGCGAAGCCCGCGCTCTCGATGGCGAGGGTCAGGGTCTCCAGTGCCTCCTCGTTGGAACCGAACGCGGGCCAGAAGCCGCCCTCGTCCGCCACGCCCTGTGCCTTGCCCGCCTTGCGCATCAGGCTGCCGGCCGCCCGGTAGATCTCCGCCGTCCAGTCGAGGGCCTCGGAGAAGCTGCGAGCCGCGGGGCAGACGACCATGAAGTCCTGGACGTCGACGCGACGGTCCGCGTGGGCGCCACCGCCGAAGATCTGGATCTCCGGCAGGGGGATGCGAACCGGACGACCGCCCGACAGGTGCTGCCACAGCGGTACGCCCGCCGACGCGGCGGCCGCGTGCAGCACCGCCATGGACGTGGCCACGATGGCGTTCCCGCCGAGGCGGCCGCGGTCGGGGGTGCCGTCCAGGTTCACCAGGAGCCGGTCGAGAGCCTCCTGTTCGGTCGCGTCGAGGCCCCTGAGGGCGGGCGCGATCTCCTGGTTGACCGAGCCGACGGCGCGGCGGACGTCGAGTCCGCCGAAGCGGGTGCCGCCGTCGCGCAGGTCGAGCGCTTCGCCCTGACCGGTCGAGGCTCCCGCCGGCGCGATGGCCCGCCCGACCGCTCCGTCCGCGAGGTGGACCTCGGCCTCGACGGTCGGCCGCCCGCGTGAGTCCCACACCCTGCGGCCGTGGAGCTGGGCGATCCGCGTGTCTGTCATTGCGGTGCAACCTTTCGGAGTTCGGATGGCCGACGCGTCGAGCGGGCCCGTGCCTGGCCGCGGGGGCATGCCGCGCGGTCGAAGGCATGCGGAAGGGGCGGCAACCCGACCGGTGCCGCCTCCCGGGCGATGGTGAGCGGGAAACGGGGGACGAGGAGTCTCATCCACTGCGGCTCTTGGCGTGCTATCGATAGCGCAATCGTGCGAACCGCCGACGTTTCTGTCAAGAGGCTGGGGCTGGTTCCCTCCGTGGACGCATCGGATGCACCGCTCGTTTTGCCCTGGTGAGCCTGCCGATACGGCAGTGCTATCGTTCGCGCATCTCGCAGTGCTCGCCGGGCCGAGCGCGGCCGGCCGGAAAGCGAGCCGACATGACATCCGAGCCCTCTGCGGCACCCATGACCCTCACCACCGTGGTGGCCGGCACGCGTCCCGGACGGGTCGGCAGGTCCGTCGCGGAGTGGTTCACCTTCCGGGTCGCGGAGGACGATCGGTTCGTGTCGCACCTCGTCGACCTGCGCGAACTCGCCCTTCGCTTCTACGACGAGCCGCACCCGCCCGCTCTGCGCCAGTACAGCCGGCGGCGTTCGTGAGCTACGGCGGTGTCTCCGCGGGCACCCGGGCGGTGCAGATGGCCAAGCAGGTCGTGGCCAACCTCAGGATGCTGCCCATCGGTTGCGCAGCGGGACGTACTGAAGGGGGTGAATGTGGAGGTGGGGGGGGGGGGCGGGGGCCGGGGCCCCCCCCCCAAACCCCCCCCGCCGGGCGGGGCGCGCGGGCCGGGCGGGGGGGGGGGGGGGGGGGGGGGCGGGGGGGGGGGGGGGCGGGGGCGTTAGCGGGCCAAACAACTGGGCCCCCCGCCCGCGCCCCGGGCCCCCCCCCCCCCCCCCCCGGCCCCGACCCACCCACCAAACCGCACGCGCTACACCAGCCCCCACCGAAGCCGCACCGGCCGCCGCAGGCATCTCAGGGGCGCGGGGAACTGCGCAAAACGCCCGCCCCCACCGAACCCGCACCCACATACACACCCGCACGCATCACCCCCCATACAACTCCCGATAGGCCGGCCACACCCCACCCACCCCCACCCCTCCCACCGACTCCGCCGCCCACACCGCCCGCACAATCGCCCGCGTCACCACATCAGCCCCCGCCGCAAGCACGGCGTTCAGCGCCAGCGGATCCCCGGCACTCAGCGGCCGCACCCCCGTCGCCAACGCGAACACCGTGTCCCCGTCGTGGAGCAGATGCACCGGCCGCACCGCCCGCGCGATGCCGTCGTGCGCCGTCCCCGCCACCTTCTGGGCCTGCGCCTTCGACAGTTCCGCATCCGTCGCGACCACCGCGAGCGTGGTGTTCAACGGCGGCGGCGCATTCCCCGCCGCGGCCTCGGCCAGCCGCCGGCGCGCAGCGTCATGCACCCGCTGCTCCGGATACCGCACCCGCCGCCCCTGGAACAACTCCCCGTACAGCACCCCCGTCTCCGGATCCACCACCGCCCCCACCGCGTTGGCCACCACCAGCGCCGCCACGGTGATCCCGGAGGGGAGGACGACACTCGCGGTCCCCACCCCGCCCTTCATGGCCCCCACCACGGCCCCCGTCCCCGCCCCCACGCACCCCTCCGCCACCTCCGCGCCGAGGGCACTCGCCGCGGCGGCCTCGACGGCGGCCCGTCCGGTCGCCGCGTCCGGCCGGGCCCGGAAGTCCCCGCCCCGCCCGAGATCGAAGACGCACGCGGCAGGCACGACCGGCACCACATGCGAGGGATCCGGCCCGACCCGCACCCCCCGCCCCCGCTCCTCCAGCCAGGCCATCACCCCGGACGCCGCGTCCAGCCCGTACGCGCTGCCCCCGGTCAGCACGATCGCCTCGACCTTCTGCACCAGGTTCCGCGGATCGAGCGCGTCGGTCTCCTTGGTGCCGGGCCCTCCACCGCGTACGTCCACCGCGGCGACGGCCCCGCCCTCCGGGGCGAGCACCACGGTGGTACCGGTGAGCCAACCGCCGCCGATCCGCGTCGCATGCCCCACCCGCACCCCGGCGACGTCAGTAAGAGCGTCAACTGTCATGGCCCTCATGTCCCTCACGGTCTCCTCCAGCCCGCTCCCGCGCAGCCGTCCGCGCAGCCATCCGCGCGGTCAGCGTCGTCCCGGTCACCACGGCCAGCGCCGCCACGACGCCCGCCGCGAACACCGCCCAGTCGCCCAGGAAGGTGCAGCAGATCACCAGCAACCCCGTGACCGGCAGCACCAGTTGCTGCGCGATGCCCACCTTGAAGTAGCGCGAGTGCAGCAGCCAGACGGTGAGCAGATAGAGCGAGGTCGGCAGGGTCACCGCGGCCGACGCGGCCAGTGTCGAGATGTGCGCCTTGCCGACGGCCTGTTCCACGGCCACTTCCAGGCCCGCCCCGATCGCGGCGGCCGACGCGAACACCAGGTAGTGGCCGTAACCCCACAGGAACGCCTGCTTGTTGGAGCGCAGACGGCCGTGGATGGGCACCACGAAGTAGATCCACCAGGCGGCGAAGATGATCAGCAGTCCGCCGGCCGCGATCGGCAGCAGCTCGTCCAGCGCGTCGTTCTCGTCGATCCCGGACTTCACGGCGACCGTGGCCGCGGCGATCGTCTCGCCGAGCACGATGATCGTGAACAGTCCGTACCGTTCCGCGATGTGGTGCGGATGCCACGACGTCGGATGGTCCCTCTCGGCGAAGGGCGGCACGCACATCTCCACCACCGCCATCACCAGGAAGACCCAGCCCCGCCCGCCCTCGGGCAGCACCAGCAGCCCCAGCCAGCCGACCTGGCACAGCAGCACGCCACCGGCGTACCGCAGGGCCATGGTCCGCTCCGCGCCCTCGCTCGAACGCGCCACCCGCAGCCACTGCGCGATCAGCGCCAGCCGCATGATCACATAGCCCAGCCACACGGCCAGGAACTCGTGGTCCTCGAAGGCCCGGGACACCCCGGCCGCCAGCACCAGGACACCGGCCATCTGCACCAGGGTGACGACCCGGTAGAGCGCGTCGTCGTTGTCGTACGCCGAGGCGAACCACGTGAAGTTCATCCACGCCCACCAGATGGCGAAGAAGACCATCGCGTAGTTGAGGATCCCCTCGCCGGCGTGCCCCTCGGCGACGGCGTGCACCAGGGCCACGCCCGCCTGGGCGATGGCCACGACGAAGCACAGGTCGAAGAAGAGCTCCAGCGGCGAGGCGACCCGGTGGGCCTCGTCGCGGCCACGGGCGGTGAGTCTGCGCAGTGGACTGCGCGTCGGACTGGACGTCATGGAGCCAAGCACAGCAGATACCGGCCGCGAATTCCTTCGCGGAGCCCGGCAGGGCCCGATCCCGGACCGCCGTACCCTGGATCCATGAGTAGCGCCCCCCGCCCCGAACCCCGCGAACCGAAGCCCGCGCTGGTCTTCGACGATCCGCTGGACCAGCAGTCCTCGGACGACACCGACCGGGGCTGGGGCGACCGGCCGCGCACCGACAGCGACAGCGCGGCCGATCTGAAGCGCTTCCTCGACGAGAAGCCGCCCCACCACATCTGACCGGGCCCTCGGACCAGGCCGCTAGTTGTAGCGCCCGTCGTGGCCCGAGCCCCGCTGCGCCACCATGGCGTCGCGGATCTCCTTCAGCACCTCCAGCTCGGTCACCTCGATGATCTCGTGCGTGCCCTCCTTCGCCTTGCGGCGGGCCTCCATCCGGGCCAGGTACTTCGACATCGGCAGGACCATCAGGAAGTAGACGACGGCCGCGGTGATCACGAAGCTGAGGGTGGCGCCGAGCACCGAGCCCCACAGGATCGTGATGCCCTGCTCGCCCTTGCACGTGGTGCTCAGACAAGAGCTGTAGTGGTCGAGGTTCTTGGTGCCGATGGCCCCCACCAGCGGGTTGATGATCCCCTTCACCACCGCGTTGACGATGTTGGTGAAGGCCGCGCCGATGACCACCGCGACTGCCAGATCGACGACGTTCCCGCGCATCAGGAAGGTCTTGAAGCCCTCCCAGACGCTCGGCTTCTTCTCGCTCACCTAGAGGCCTCTTCTCGCATGCACAGGTTGTGGAACAAACAGCTCCGCAACCTACGTCAACGCGAGGTGACCCTGTCCAATTGGGTAGCTCGAAGGGGGGACTTGACAGAAACTGCCGTAACAGAAGGACCGCACGCCTCAACACAGCGTCACCGCCAGCCGTGCCGTCGCGCTCGCTCCCGCAAGACGTGCCGCCGTCGATCGCGGCACCGAGAGCACGACCAGCGCCCCACCCTCGCTCGCACCGTCCAGCGGTTCCGGCACCTTCGTCACCCGCGCCCCGCGCGCGACCACCCGGGCGTCCCCGCCCAGCGCCGACTCCTCGGCGGCGATGACGTCGATCCGGTCCCCGGGGCGCAGCAGCCTGACCGTCGCGCCGTCGGCGATCCGCACCGGCGCCGACACCGTCTCCACCGTCCGGTGCTCGCGGACGGGCCGGCCCGCCGGATGCCCTCGCGCCCCCTCACCGCCCCGCGGTCCCGCCGCCACCAGCGCGGCCGCCGTGACGGCCAGGCCGAGGGCCACGGCACGCCTGCGCTGCCGTACGAACCGCCGTAGCCGATGCTTCCCGCCGCGCACCCGCACCGGTGCGAAGTGCGGGACCTCGCAGGTCGGGGGAGCGTCGGGGCCGGGCGGACACGGAACGAGGGGAGGGGAGGAGGGGGAGGAGAAGAGGGAAGGGGAGGGAGCGTTGGACATGGGGACCACCACCAGCGACGAGAGATCGGCTTGCGCTGCCCACGATGAGGCTTCGCGCCCGATCCCGCCGTGGCCGGTGGACTACCGGCCGGTTGTGGAAAACTCCCTCACCCGAACGAGGGCCCGGACGGGAATCCCAGCTGGCACCAGCGAGAATCCCCGCCGCCGCTACGGCAGTTCGAACCCCGGATCCATCCCGCCCAGCGCGTTCACGCACAGACAGTCCCGCTCGTCCTGCGAAGGCAGCGCCGCCACCGCGTCGAACAGCACGCCCCGCAGCCGGTCCACGTTCGCCGCGAACACCCGCAGCACCTCGTCGTGGGAGACGCCCTCACCGGTCTCGGCGCCCGCGTCGAGATCGGTGACCAGGGTCAACGACGTGTAGCAGAGCTCCAGTTCTCGGGCGAGGGAGGCCTCGGGATGGCCGGTCATGCCCACCACCGACCAGCCCTGCGCCTGGTGCCACAGCGACTCGGCGCGGGTCGAGAACCGCGGCCCCTCGATCACGACGAGCGTGCCGCCGTCCACCGCCTCCCAGTCCCGCCCCCGGGCCGCCTTCAGCGCGGCCGCACGGCCGACGGGGCAGTACGGGTCGGCCAGCGACGTGTGGACCACGTTCGGCACACTGCCGTCCGGCAGCGGCAACCCGTCGAAGTACGTGCCCGCCCTGGACTTCGTGCGGTCGACCAGCTGGTCCGGCACGAGGAGTGTGCCCGGGCCGTACTCGGGGCGCAGCCCGCCCACCGCGCACGGGCCGAGGATCTGCCGTGCCCCCACCGACCTGAGCGCCCACAGATTGGCCCGGTAGTTGATGCGGTGCGGCGGCAGATGGTGGCCGCGTCCGTGCCGGGGCAGGAACGCGACCCGCCGGCCGGCGACCTCGCCGAGGAAGAGGGAGTCGCTGGGCGGACCGTAGGGGGTGTCCACCTGGACCTCTGTCACGTCCTCCAGGAACGAGTAGAAGCCCGAGCCGCCGATTACGCCGATCTCTGCGTTCGCCATGAACAGCACAGTATCCGGCCCCGAAAACCCGCGGTGACCGGCCCGTGGCGACCGGGCCCGGGGGACGCCGAGAACCCCGCCGTCCTACGACGGCAGGGTTCCGGAAGTGAGACCTATGCGGCGGAGCTGCTGCTGGACGAGGTGCCCGAGCTCGACGACTTCGCGTCCGAGGAGGACGAGGAAGACGAGGAAGAGGACGACGATGACGACTCGGACGACGACGTGGACGTCGACGGCTTCGAGGACGACGACGCCGGCGAGGTGCTCGACGAGGAGCCGCGGCTGTCGTTGCGGTAGAAGCCGGAGCCCTTGAAGACGATGCCGACCGCGGAGAACACCTTCTTGAGGCGACCCTGGCAGTTCGGGCACTCGGTCAGAGCGTCGTCGGTGAACTTCTGCACCGCCTCGAGGCCCTCGCCGCACTCGGTGCACTGGTACTGATAGGTGGGCACTGTCTTCCTCCTGGCACTCTCACTCAATGAGTGCTAACGATGGTCCATAGTGACGTATTCCTGAGAATCAGTCCACTGCCACCGGCACTCGGTGACCGACGCCACGCGCGACGGTACGGCCGCGGGGCCGCGTCGCGAGCCGGGAACGCAGCGCCACCAGGGTCACCAGGGCGAGCACCGTGCCCCCCATCGGCACCAGGAACCCGGCGCCGCCCCAGAAGCGGTCCTCCAGCTGCCCGGCGATCGTGACGGCGGCCGCCTGGCCGAGCGCCACCGCTCCGGTCAGCCAGGTGAAGGCCTCGGTGCGGGCGCCGGCCGGGACCAGGTCCTCGACCAGGGTGTAGCCGGTGATCAGGGCGGGCGCGATGCACATGCCGACCAGGAGGCCGAGGCCGGCCAGGACGAGCACCGAGTGCGCGGCCCACAGGCCGGAGGCCGTCAGCGCGAGGGCGCCGTACGCGACGACGAGGCGTCGCCGGGGGGCCACCTTCCAGGCGATGGCGCCGCAGACCAGGCCGGAGAGCATGTTGCCCGCGGCGAAGACGCCGTACAGGACACCGTTCAGGCCGGGCTCGCCGATCGACTGGCTGAACGCGGCCAGGGAGACCTGCATGCCGCCGAAGACGGAACCGATGCCCAGGAAGGTCACGATCAGGACGCGCACGCCGGGGACGCGCAGCGCCGAGGCGTGTTCCACGCGTGCGTGCCCTTCGAGACCGACGGACGGCTGCGTGCTCTTCTGCGCGGCGAACAGCAGACCGCCGAGCAGCGTCAGCGACGCCTCCGTCAGCAGGCCCGCGGCGGGGTGGACGGCGGTGCACAGCGCGGTGGCCAGCAGCGGGCCGAAGACGAAGGTCAGCTCGTCCGTGACGGACTCGAAGGCCGCCGCCGTGGTCATCAGGGGCGAGTCCTGGAGCTTCACGCCCCAGCGGGCGCGCACCATGGGCCCGATCTGCGGCACCGAGGCGCCGGTGGGCACGGCCGCCGCGAACAGGGCCCACAAGGGCGCGTGCGCGAGGGCCAGGGCCGTCAGGGACAGGCCCGACAGAGTGTGCAGCAGGACGCCGGGGACCAGGACGGCGCGCTGTCCGTGGCGGTCCGCGAGACGGCCGCTGTAGGGCGCGAACAGCGCCATGGAGACGCCGGTGACGGCCGCGACGGCGCCCGCCGCGCCGTAGGAGCCGGTGGTGTGCTGCACGAGCAGCACCAGGGAGAGGGTGAGCATCGCGAACGGCTGGCGTGCCGCGAAGCCGGGGAGCAGGAACGTCCAGGCGCCGCGGGTACGTAGCAGCTGCCCGTATCCCGGGCGGGAGGAGGTGACCGTGGATGCCACGGCCCGTGCCTTTCTGCCGCCTGGTAGCGCGGCCCCTTGGCAAAGGGGGCGCCGAGAGCTGTCCTCTTGCGCGGACTGCGGTAGATGCCGAAGACCACGTCACGAGGGACGTCCCGGCCGCCATACGGTCGCGCCAGCTCTGCGTCAGGCAGAGTTGGTTCGATCAGGAGTGCGCCCCCATCGTACAGGGGGCGCGAAACACGCTGTTAACGAGCGCTCCCGGTGCCGCCGGTGCCGCCGGTGCCGAGCCAGTCGGCCAGCTTGCCGCCGTGGCCCACCGCGCGCAGGCGCCGTTCGGCGGCGTCGCGGACCGGGTCGGTGGCGACGACGAGCAGTTCGTCCCCGCGTCGCAGCACGGTCGTGGGCAGCGGAACGAACGATTTTTCATCGCGGACGACCAGGGTGACCGCGGCCCCGGCCGGCAGCCGCAGCTCGTTGACCTCGACGCCGTGCATCCGGGAGCCCTCGGGGATCGCGACGGACAGCAGGTGCCCGCGCAGCCGCTCCAGGGGAGCGGACTCGATCCCGAGGTCGGCGGCCTCCGAGTCCCCGCCCAGGCTCAGCTTGCGCGCCAGCCAGGGCAGTGTCGGACCCTGCACGAGGGTGTAGACGACGACCAGGACGAAGACGATGTTGAAGACGCGACGGCTGCCCTCGATGCCGCTCACCATGGGGATCGTCGCGAGGATGATGGGCACGGCGCCGCGCAGCCCGGCCCAGGACATGAGGGTCTGCTCCTGCCAGGGCACCCGGAACGGCGTCAGGCACAGGAAGACGCTCAGCGGCCGCGCCACCATGGTCAGCACCAGCCCGATGACGAGGCCGGGCAGGACGTCGTCGCCCAGCTCGTGCGGGGTGACCAGCAGGCCGAGCAGGACGAACATGCCGATCTGGGCGATCCAGCCGAGCCCGTCGGCGAAACCGCGGGTGGCCGGCCAGTGCGGCAGCTTGGCGTTGCCCATCGCCATGGAGGCGAGGTAGACGGCGAGGAAGCCGCTGCCGTGCGCCAGGGCGCCCGCCGCGTACGCGGTGACGGCGATCGCCATGACCGCGATCGGATACAGGCCGGAGGCGGGCAGGGCGACGTGCCGAAGGCCCCAGGAGCCCAGCCAGCCCACCGCGATGCCGAGGGCCGCGCCGATGGCCAGCTCCAGGGTTATCTCGGCGATCAGCGTGTACCAGTGCTCGACCGGACCGGTCTGGGAGAAGGCGACCACCAGGATGACGACAGGGGCGTCGTTGAAACCGGACTCGGCCTCCAGCGTGCCGGTCACGCGCGCGGGCAGGGGGATCTTGCGCAGCACGGAGAAGACCGCCGCCGCGTCCGTGGAGGAGACCACCGCGCCGATGATGAGCGCCTGGCGCCACTCCAGGCCGATCAGGTAGTGCGCGGCCGTCGCCGTGACCCCGACGCTCACCGCGACCCCGCCCAGCGCCAGCGCGGTGGCGGCCGGCAGGGCCGGCTTGATCTCCTTCCACTTCGTGCCGAGGCCGCCCTCGGCCAGGATCACGACCAGGGCCGCGTACCCGATGACCTGGGTCAGTTCGGCGTTGTCGAAGTGGATGTCGCCGATGCCGTCCTGGCCCATGGCGATGCCGATCCCCAGGTACACGAGCAGGCTGGGGAGCCCGCTGCGCGAGGAGATCCGGACCGCTGCCACGGCGACGAGCAGGACGAGCGAGCAGACGAGCAGGAGCTGGTTGAGGTGGTGGACAGTCAGCGGCCGTTCCCTTCCCTGGCTCACCCGCATCACGCGCGCGTGAGCTCACGTACATAGGACACGAAGTGGCGGACCTCCGCATCCAAGTACTTCGTTACCTTACCTAACTCTTGACGATTTCTTGACACTCCGCGAGGCGAGATCGAACGCTCGTCCGCGTTCGTTCCCTACTCCGCGTCAAGTCGGCCTGAGTGCTGCGCCTATGGTTGCTCCAGCGCTCATTGGAAAGCACAGCCCGCCCTGCCGCTCGCGTTAGGACAGCAAGGACAGCGATGCCCCCCACCACCACCGCCTCATCGGGTCAGCAGCCCGGCAAGTCCGGCAGGAAGAAGGGGCGCAGAGCCCGCCTGATCGTTCTCGTCCTCGTACTGGCCCTCGTCGGCGCCGTCGCCTACGGCGGGTACTGGTCGGTAAGCACGGTCCGCGCGTCCTTCCCGCAGACCAAGGGCTCGGTCGAGCTCGAGGGCCTGTCGGGTCCGGTGGACGTCAAGCGCGACAGCTACGGCATCCCGCAGATCTACGCCTCCTCGGACGCGGACCTGTTCATGGCGCAGGGCTACGTGCAGGCGCAGGACCGGTTCTACGAGATGGACGTGCGCCGGCACATGACCTCCGGGCGCCTGTCGGAGATGTTCGGCAAGGGCCAGGTCGAGGACGACGAGTTCCTGCGCACCCTGGGCTGGGACCGGGTCGCGAAGAAGGAGTACGACACCAAGCTGTCGGCCTCCACCAAGAAGTACCTCCAGGCGTACGCCAAGGGAGTCAACGCCTACCTCCAGGGCAAGAGCGGCAAGGACATCTCGCTGGAGTACGCGGCGCTCGGCTTCAAGAACGACTACAAGCCCGCGAAGTGGACCCCGGTCGACTCGGTCGCGTGGCTGAAGGCGATGGCCTGGGACCTGCGCGGCAACATGCAGGACGAGATCGACCGCGCCCTGATGACCAGCCGCCTCGGCCCGAAGCAGATCGCCGACCTGTACCCGGAGTACCCGTACAGCCGCAACCAGGCGATCGTCCAGGAGGGCCAGTACAACGAGCTGACCGGGACCTTCGAGCAGGACGGCAGCTCGCAGCAGAACGGCCTGTCCGGCTCCGGAACGTCCACGAGCGGCACCGGAACAGGCACGGGCACCGGAACGGCCACGGGCGGCACCGCGACCGGCACGTCGGCCTCGACCTCGACCGCCTCGGCCCTGCAGAGCCAGCTCTCGGGCCTCTACAAGGTCCTGGACGACGTCCCCACGGCCGTCGGGGTCAACGGCCAGGGCATCGGCTCCAACTCCTGGGTCGTCGCCGGCACGCACACCATCACCGGCAAGCCCCTGCTCGCCAACGACCCGCACCTGTCCGCCTCGCTGCCGTCCGTCTGGTACCAGATGGGTCTGCACTGCCGGACCGTCTCCAGCAAGTGCCAGTACGACGTCTCCGGTTACACCTTCGCGGGCATGCCCGGCGTGGTCATCGGCCACAACGCGAAGATCGCCTGGGGCATGACGAACTCCGGCGTCGACGTCACCGACCTCTACCTGGAGAAGCTCTCCGGCGACGGCTACCTCTACGGCGGCAGGACGAAGCCGTTCACCACGCGCGAGGAGACCATCAAGGTCGCCGGCGGCGCGTCCAAGAAGATCGTCGTCCGTGAGACGAACAACGGCCCCCTGCTCTCCGACCGCTACGACGAGCTCGTCAAGGTCGGCAAGAAGGCCACCGTCGACAACGCGGCCCCCGACCGCGGCGACGGCTACGGCGTCGCCCTGCGCTGGACCGCGCTCGACCCCGGCACCTCCATGGACGCCGTGTTCGCGATGGACAAGGCGTCGAACTGGAGCGAGTTCCGCGCGGCGGCGGCCCTGTTCGACGTGCCCTCGCAGAACCTCGTCTACGCCGACTCGGAGAACATCGGCTACACGCTGCCCGGCCGTATCCCGATCCGCGCCAAGGGCGACACCGGTGCCATCCCGGCCCCGGGCTGGGACCCCAAGTACCGCTGGACCGGCAAGTACATCGAGCAGGACGAGCTGCCCTACGAGTACAACCCGGAGCGCGGCTACATCGTCACCGCCAACCAGGCCGTGGTCGACAAGGACAAGTACCCCTACACGCTCACCACGGACTGGGGCTACGGCACCCGCAGCCAGCGCATCACCGACCTGATCGAGCAGAAGATCAAGGGCGGCGGCAAGATCTCCACCGACGACATGCGCCAGATGCAGCTCGACAACAGCAGTGAGATCGCCAAGCTGCTGGTGCCCAAGCTGCTGAAGATCGACCTCCCGGACAAGGACGTCCGCCAGGCGCAGGAGCTCCTGGAGGGCTGGGACTACACCCAGGACGCCGACTCGGCCGCGGCCGCCTACTTCAACGCGGTGTGGCGCAACATCCTCAAGCTCGCGTTCGGCAACAAGCTGCCCAAGGAGCTGCGGGTCAAGGGCCAGTGCCTGTGGGTCGACCCCATCAACACCACCGGGCCCGCCGACGAGGCGGACAAGGTCCGCGAGTGCGGTCAGCGCGCCGCCGACCAGGCGCAGCCGGACGGCGGCGACCGCTGGTTCGAGGTCGTGCGCAAGCTCATGGACGACGAGAACAGCGACTGGTGGAAGACCCCCAAGGGCGTCGGTGACCGTCCTGCGGCCACCAACCGTGACGACCTGTTCAAGCGCGCCATGATCGACGCCCGCTGGGAGCTGACCGCCAAGCTCGGCAAGGACATCGACACCTGGAGCTGGGGCCGGCTGCACCGCCTGTTCCTGAAGAACCAGACCCTGGGCGTCGACGGTCCCGGCTTCCTCCAGTACATGCTCAACCGCGGCCCCTGGAAGCTCAGCGGCGGCGAGGCGACGGTCAACGCGACCGGCTGGAACGCGGCGGGCGGCTACGGCGTCGTCTGGGTGCCCTCGATGCGCATGGTGGTCAACCTCGGTGACCTCGACAAATCAAAGTGGATCAACCTCACCGGCGCCTCCGGGCACGCCTACAGCGCGCACTACACCGACCAGACCGGCAAGTGGGTCAAGGGCGAGCTGCTCGACTGGTCGTTCTCGGACGCCGCCGTCGACAAGAGCACGAGCGACACCCTGCTGCTGAAGCCGTGACCCTGCGGCGGTAGCCCCGGGAAAGGCCCTCCGCGCGCGTGGAGGGCCTTTCTCCTGCAGGTCTCACGCGGGGGAGCGGAAACGGCGCACACCCGACGGCGTCACCGCCGCGTGCACCGGGCGGTCATGTGCCTCCGCCGGGACATGCGCGACGACCTCGGAGTCGTACAGGAGCACCACCAGCGCCGGTCGTGCGCCCGCGCGCTCCAGGCGCGCGAGCACCCGGTCGTACGACCCCCCGCCGCGCCCCAGGCGCATCCCGCGCCCGTCCACCGCGAGGCCGGGCAGCAGCACGACGTCGGCGCCGGTCACGGCGTCCGGGCCCAGACGCTCGCCGACGGGCTCGAAGAGGGTCATCTTTCCGCCGTGTTGCACGCGCGCGAGAGAGCCCTCGCCGGTGTAGGCACCCCAGTCCAGATCGTTGTCCGGCAGCAGCGCCGGGAGCAGCACGCGCACGCCCCGCTCGCGCAGCGCGTCCAGGAGCGTGAGCGTGCCGGGCTCGCTCCCCACCGAGACGTACGCCGCCACGGTGCGGGCACCCGTGAGCTCGGGCAGATCGAGGGCCTGGCCGGCCAGCGCGGACGCCGCTTCCCGCACGTCATCGGCCGTCAACCTGTTTCTCACCGCCAGGTAGTCTCGACGCAACGCTCGCTTGTCAGGCTCGGTGGGACGTCCGACGTGACTCAAAGTGTGCACCCGTACCCTTCCCATACGCTCATATAAGAGCTTATTAACCGGATCCCCAGATTCCAGGCAAAGGCACCGGTTAAGGTGCGGACATGACTCAGTCGCACCCTCGGATCAGCAAGGCTGTCATTCCGGCAGCCGGGCTCGGCACCCGCTTCCTGCCGGCAACCAAGGCCACTCCCAAGGAGATGCTGCCGGTGGTCGACAAGCCGGCGATCCAGTACGTGGTCGAGGAGGCCGTGTCGGCGGGCCTCGACGACGTCCTCATGATCACGGGACGCAACAAGCGCCCCCTCGAGGACCACTTCGACCGCAACTACGAGCTCGAGTCCGCCCTCCAGAAGAAGGGCGACGCCAGCCGGCTCGCCAAGGTCCAGGAGTCCAGCGACCTCGCCACCATGCACTACGTGCGCCAGGGCGACCCCCGCGGCCTCGGCCACGCCGTCCTGTGCGCGGCCCCCCACGTGGGCCACGAACCCTTCGCCGTCCTCCTCGGCGACGACCTGATCGACGCCCGCGACCCCCTGCTCAAGCGGATGATCGAGGTCCAGGAGCAGCACGGCGGCAGCGTCATCGCGCTGATGGAGGTCGCGCCCGAGCAGATCCACCTCTACGGCTGCGCCGTCGTCGAGGAGACCGAGGACAGCGACGTCGTCAGGGTGAGCGGCCTGGTCGAGAAGCCGGACGCCGCCGACGCCCCGTCGAACTACGCGGTCATCGGCCGCTACGTCCTCGACCCGCGCATCTTCGACATACTCCGCAAGACGGAGCCGGGCCGGGGCAACGAGATCCAGCTCACCGACGCCCTCCAGCAGCTCGCGCAGGACGAGAAGGTCGGCGGCCCGGTGCACGGCGTCGTCTTCAAGGGCCGCCGCTATGACACCGGCGACCGCGGCGACTATCTGCGTGCCATTGTCAGACTCGCGTGCGAACGTGAAGACCTGGGCCCGGACTTCCGGACCTGGCTTCGCAGTTACGTAGCCGAGGAGATGTAGGCACTTGAGCAGCGCCGCGCCCCGCACCGCCGGCCAGGACCACCTCTGGTCGGTGGACGAACACCTGGAGGACATCCTCGCGACCGTCCGCCCCCTCGAACCCATCGAGCTGCAACTGCTCGACGCCCAGGGCTGCGTCCTGGTCGAGGACGTCACGGTCCCGGTGTCCCTGCCCCCGTTCGACAACAGCTCCATGGACGGGTACGCGGTGCGGGTCGCGGACGTGGCGGGCGCGAGCGAGGAGTTCCCGGCCGTCCTGGACGTCGTCGGGGACGTGGCGGCGGGCCATTCCGAACTGCTCCACGTCGGCCCCGGCCAGGCCGCCCGCATCATGACCGGCGCCCCGCTGCCGCCCGGCGCCGAGACCGTCGTCCCCGTCGAATGGACCGACGGAGGCCTCGGCGAGGGCCCGGTCAGCTCGATGCGCGCCCGCAGCCTCGCCCCCGAGGGCGCCGAGGGGCACGTCTACGTGTACCGGCCCGCCGAGGCACGCGCGCATGTGCGCGCCCAGGGCAGCGACGTACGGGCCGGCGACCGCGCCCTGGACGCCGGCACCGTCCTCGGCCCGCCGCAGATCGCCCTGCTCGCCGCCATCGGCCGCGGCACCGTCCGGGTGCGCCCACGCCCGCGCGTGGTCGTCATGTCCACCGGCAGCGAGCTCGTCCCGCCCGACGAGAGCCTCGGCACCGGCCAGATCTACGACTCCAACAGCTTCGCCCTCACCGCCGCCGCCCGGGACGCCGGGGCCATCGCCTACCGGGTGGGCGCCGTCGCCGACGACGCCGAGACCCTGCGCTCCACCATCGAGGACCAGCTCGTCCGCGCCGACCTCATGGTCACCACGGGCGGCGTCAGCGTCGGGGCGTACGACGTCGTCAAGGAGGCGCTGTCCTCCGTCGGTGACGAGGACGAGCCGGGCAGCGGCGTCGACTTCCGCAAGCTCGCCATGCAGCCCGGCAAGCCCCAGGGCTTCGGCACCGTCGGCCCCGACCACACACCGCTCCTCGCCCTGCCGGGCAACCCCGTGTCGTCGTACGTCTCCTTCGAACTGTTCGTCCGCCCCGCGATCCGCACCCTCATGGGCCTCGACGACGTCCACCGGCCGCGGACCCGGGCCACCCTCACCGCGGACAAGGCGCTGACCTCGCCCAAGGGGCGCCGGCAGTTCCTGCGCGGCATGTACGCCGACGGCGCGGTCACCCCGGTCGGCGGCGCGGGCTCCCATCTGGTGGCGGCCCTCGCGCGGGCGGACGCGCTGATCGTCGTACCGGAGGACGTGGAGTCCGTCGAGCCCGGCACCGAGGTCGAAGTGGTCCTGCTCGGCTGAGCACCCCAGGTTGGCGGTACCGTGTCGCGCACAACAGGCCGGACCGGGAGCGCCGCACAACCATGAGTACGCAGGACCGACTGACGCACATCGACGAGGCGGGAGCCGCCCGCATGGTCGATGTCTCCGGCAAGGACGTCACCGCACGCACCGCGCGCGCGAGCGGGCGCGTGCTCGTGTCGCCCCGGGTGATCGAGCTGCTGCGCGGCGAGGGCGTCCCCAAGGGCGACGCCCTGGCCACCGCGCGCATCGCGGGCATCATGGGCGCCAAACGCACCCCCGATCTGATCCCGCTGTGCCACCCGTTGTCGGTGTCGGGTGTGAAACTGGAGCTGTCGGTCGCGGACGACGCCGTGGAGATCTGGGCCACCGTGAAGACGACGGACCGCACGGGCGTCGAGATGGAGGCCCTCACCGCGGTCTCCGTCGCCGCGCTCACCGTGATCGACATGGTCAAGGCGGTCGACAAGGGAGCGGTCATCACGGACGTACGGGTGGAGGAGAAGACGGGCGGCAAGTCCGGCGACTGGAGCCGGGCATGACGTACCGCGCACTCGTGATCACCGCCTCCAACCGGGCGGCCGCCGGCGTCTACGAGGACAAGGGCGGCCCGCTGATCGCCGACGGCCTGAGAGGCTTCGGCTTCACTGTCGACGGCCCTGAGGTCGTCCCCGACGGCGACCCCGTGGAGGCGGCCCTGCGCGCGGGAGCGCAGGCCGGATACGACGTGATCGTCACCACCGGCGGCACCGGCATCTCGCCCACCGACCGCACCCCCGAGGCGACCCGCGCGGTGATCGACCACGAGGTGCCGGGCATCGCGGAGGCCATCCGGGCGTTCGGACGGGACAAGGTGCCGACCGCCGCGCTCTCCCGGGGCCTGGCCGGGGTCGCGGGACGCACACTGATCGTCAACCTGCCGGGTTCCAGTGGCGGGGTGAAGGACGGACTGGCCGTCCTGGAGCCCCTGTTGACCCACGCCGTCGACCAGCTCCGCGGCGGCGACCACCCAAGACCCGGCGCCGGCAGTGGGGGTGCGAGCTGAACAGCCCGTCCTGGCCCGTCGTACTGGCGGACGGCGATGTCGTCCTGAGGCCGATAAAGATGCGCGACCAGCGGGTCTGGCGCGAGGTCAACCGGCGCAACCGGGACTGGCTGCGCCCCTGGGAGGCGACCATTCCGCCGCCCACCCCGACCGGCCCGATCGCGCACCGGCCGACCTACCGCCAGATGGTCCGGCACCTGAGGTCCGAGGCGAACGCCGGGCGGATGCTGCCGTTCGTCATCGAGTACCGGGGACAGCTGGTCGGGCAGTTGACGGTCGCCGGGATCACCTGGGGCTCGATGTGCTCGGGACACGTCGGCTACTGGGTGGACCAGTCGGTGGCCGGACGCGGAGTCATGCCGACCGCCGTGGCCCTTGTCGTGGACCACTGTTTCCGCACCGTGGGTCTGCACCGCATCGAGGTCTGTATTCGCCCCGAGAACGGGCCCAGCCGACGGGTCGTGGAGAAACTCGGATTCCGCGAGGAGGGACTGCGGCCGCGCTATCTCCACATCGACGGGGCCTGGCGGGACCATCTCGTGTTCGCGCTCACCGCGGAAGAGGTACCCGACGGGCTGCTGAGGCGCTGGCAGCGGGCCCGCTCCCGCAGTACACCGCACGACAATCCCGCATAGTCGTTCGCCGGTCCCGGAAATGGAATAGATGTTCGAAAATGATCGGTGCATGACCGTCTCGGGGCATTGAATTCGCGACTGGGGCGGTCTGCTGATCGGATCGGTCACAAAAAAAGCTCGAAATATCAGCCAGATCGTGCGACACACCGGCGCAATTGGCAGATGGCCTCACGCAAACCCCTCTACCGTGTGAGGCGTGAGCAGCAGCGGCCTCATCTACGCAGTCATTGTCGGGGCCTGGGCCGCCTACTTGGTGCCGATGTGGCTCCGTAGGCAGGACGAGCTGAACGAGGCCCGTCCGACGGAACGCTTCAGCACCGCCATCCGGTTGCTCTCCGGACGGGCGGGCATGGAGCGTCGGTACGCCAAGGACCTGCGCGCGCGCTCCACCGACGAGGGGGAGCACGGCGCCGACGAACCGGATGCCGTCACCGACTCGGTGGACGTCCGGGCCTTCGCCATGCCTCCGCACCGTCCGCAGGCCCAGGCGACGCGCGAGCAGGCGCGGGAAGCGGAACGGGACACAGGGCGGGAAGCCGGGCACGGCGACCCGGCGCGCGCGAAAACGAACCCGCCCGCGCCCGACCACGGCGACGCCCCGACGCGGAAGCAGCCCCCCGTGTCCGCCGCCCGCCGCACGGCCGCCGCGGAAGCGGCCGCCGCGCGCGCCCGGCGCACGAAGGTACTCGCGCGCCGACGGCGTACGACGGTCATGCTCTTCCTCGCCTTCACGCTCGGCGCGATCGTCGCCGCCGTCGGAGGACTCGCCTTCCTGTGGGCGCCCGGCGTGCCCGCCGTGATGCTCAGCGCCTACATCGCGTACCTGCGTTCCCAGGAACGCCGCCGCTTCGCCTATCAGATGGACCGACGCCGGGCCGAGGCCGCCGCCCAGCACCTGCGGGAACGCGCGCGCCAGCCGCGCCGGCGCGCCTCCGTGAGCACCGGCGTGGACGCCGACGAACCGGACGAGGGACCAGGCACCGAGACCGATCCCGGCCTCTCGGCGCTCGCCGCCGACCGGCGCGCCCTCGTCGAGCAGACCGACCACGCCGAGTGGGTCGACCAGCAGCGCGAGCGCCAGCGCAGGCCGGGGCACGGCGACAGCTGGGACCCGGTACCGGTGCCGCTGCCGACCTATGTCACCGCCCCCGTAGCTCCGCGGGCCACCGCGGACGTGGACCTCGGCGCACCGGACGCGTGGAGTTCGGCCCGGTCCAGCGCCGTGGCCCCCGAGCACTCCGGTCAGGAGACGGCGGAGGACGGGGAGACGGAGGACGCCTCCGCCGACGCGGAGGACATGCCCTCGGCGGACGGCCGTACCGACGCCCGTCGCGCCGCCTCCGCCCGCCGGGCACGCGAGCGTGGCCGCACCCCGCTCTTCGACCAGTACGAGGAAGGCGAGCGGCCGCGCGCGGCCAACGAGTGAGAGAGGGCGCCGAAATCCCCGCGCTCTGACCAGCCGGGAACGGATTTCCAAGCACCCGGACGGGGATGCTAGAGTTTCACTCGTTGCAAGGGCCTGTGGCGCAGTCCGGTAGCGCACCTCGTTCGCATCGAGGGGGCCAGGGGTTCAAATCCCCTCAGGTCCACGCATCATGAAGACCCGCTCCTGATTCAGGAGCGGGTCTTCTGTCATGTGTACGGCTGCCTTGTGTATGGCCGGCTCACAGCGCCTTCGCGTAGCAGCGGCTCTCCTCGTGGAAGCGGTAGTAGCCGAACTTCACGCAGGGTTCGTAGCCGCTGGACGTGTACAGGGCTATGGCCTCCGGCTGCTTGGTGCCGGTCTCCAGGACCATGCGGCGGCGGCCGGCCGCGCGGGCGTGGTCCTCCAGGGCGGCGAGGATGCGCCGGGCGAGACCGCGGCCGCGCATCGACTCGATCACATACATGCGCTTGAGCTCGGCGTCGCCGTCCAGATTGCCCTCGCCGTTGGTGTCCTGGGCGCGCCAGCCGCCCGTGGCGACGGGGCTGTCCCTCTCGTCGTACGCGATCAGATACACGCCGTTCGGGTGCTCGAAGTCCGTCGGGGCCAGCTCGGTGGCGTCGCCGCCGTCGCCGTAGCGGACGTGGTACTCGGCCTGGACCTGGTCGTTGAGCTTCACGGCGTCGGGGTGGTCGAAGGGGACACGGCGGATCATCATGCCCTCCAGTGTGCCGGTATCGTTCCCGGGTGCTCACTGTGACCTCCGCCAATGTGAACGGGCTGCGTGCCGCCGCGAAGAAGGGCTTCGTGGAGTGGCTCGCGGACACCTCCGCCGACGCGCTCTGCCTTCAGGAGGTGCGCGCCGAGCCGCAGCAGCTGCCCGAGACGGTCCGCGCCCCCGAGGGCTGGCACGTGGTGCACGCTCCCGCCGCCGCCAAGGGGCGGGCCGGGGTCTCCCTCTACACCCGACGTGAGCCGGACCGGGTCCGGATCGGCTTCGGCTCGGCCGAGTTCGACACCAGCGGGCGGTACGTCGAGGCCGACCTGCCCGGCGTCATCGTCGCCTCCCTCTACCTGCCCTCCGGCGAGGTCGGCACCGAGCGGCAGGACGAGAAGGTGCGCTTCATGGACGAGTTCCTGGTGTACCTGAAGGATCTGAGGGTCCGTGCCGCCGCCGACGGCCGTGAAGTCGTGGTCTGCGGCGACTGGAACATCGCCCACCAGCAGGCCGACCTCAAGAACTGGCGCGCCAACCAGAAGAGCTCCGGGTTCCTGCCGGAGGAACGGGCGTGGCTCACGCAGGTGTTCGACGAGAACGACGGGGGCTACGTCGACGTCGTACGGTCGCTGCATCCGGACGTGGAGGGGCCGTACTCGTGGTGGTCGTACCGGGGGCGGGCGTTCGACAACGATTCCGGTTGGAGGATCGACTACCACGTCTCCACGCCGGGGCTGGCCGCCAAGGCCCTCAAGGGGTACGTCGAGCGTGCCGCCACGCACGCCGAGCGCTGGTCGGACCACGCTCCCGTGACGGTCGTCTACGACCTCTAGTCGGCCCTCTGGTCCCGCTTCCGCAACCGCCGGTCCAGGGCCAGTGACAGTTCTGCCTCCACCACGCTCCGGGCCAGGGGGCGCAGGCGTTGGAGGTCGTTCTCGTCGGCGTGGCGGAGGATCAGGTCGGCGAACATTTCCGCGAGGTCGTCGACGTGTTCGCGGACGCGTTTGCCGGCTGCCAGGACCTCTCCGAGGGGGATGCCCTCGCGGACCAGGGTGGAGGAGACGTCCAGGAGGCGGCGGCTGATGTGGACGATCTCGTCGCCGTCGGTGCCGAGGTAGCCGAGGTCGAGCGCGGCCGCGAGGTTCTCCGCGGTGACCTCGCCCTCGAAGCGGGCGGCGAGTTCCTCGGGGGTGAGGCGGACCGGTTCCTCCTCCGTGGGAGGTGTCACACCCAGGACGTCGGCGACGTCGCGGCCGTGGTCGAGGGCCTCCGCCAGTTCCGCGATGCCGGTGAGGGTGTGGCCGCGTTCCAGGAGGGCCGCGATCGTGCGCAGGCGGGCCAGGTGGTGGTCGTCGTACCAGGCGATACGGCCCTCGCGGCGAGGGGGCGGGATGAGTTTGCGTTCGCGGTAGAAGCGCAGGGTGCGCACCGTGATGCCGGCCAGGCGGGCCAGTTCCTCCATGCGGTACTCGTGTCGTCCTCCGTCTTCTGCCACGCCCGCACCCTATGTCGTACCCGCGGTAACTTTCCTTCTCCCCGCCCCCTACCCATGAGTACGGACCTGCTCTACCCTCCCATTGCGCCAGTGTTCACTGGCGGAGTCGCGCAGGGAAGGGTGTCGGCATGGCCGAACACGAGCATGTGCGGGTGGCGGTGGTCGGGTCCGGGTTCGGTGGGCTGGGAGCCGCCGTACGGCTGCGGCGGGAGGGGGTCACCGACTTCGTCGTGCTGGAGCGGGCCGGCGGCGTGGGCGGGACCTGGCGGGACAACAGCTATCCGGGGTGTGCCTGCGATGTGCCGTCCCACCTGTACTCGTTCTCCTTCGCGCCCAACCCCGACTGGCCGCGCACCTTCTCCGGGCAGGAGCACATCCGCGCCTATCTGGAGCATGTGACGGACGTCTTCCGGCTCCGCCCGCACCTCCGCCTCGACTCCGAGGTGAAGCGGATGACGTGGGACGGCGAGAAGCTGCGGTGGGACATCGAGACCGCCAGTGGCCGTCTCTCGGCCGACTTCGTCGTCTCCGCCACCGGGCCGCTCTCCGATCCGAAGATCCCGGACATCCCGGGGCTCGACTCCTTCCCCGGCAAGGTCTTCCACTCCGCCCGCTGGGACCACGACTACGACCTGCGCGGCAAGCGGGTCGCCATGATCGGGACGGGTGCCTCGGCCATCCAGATCGTGCCGGCCGTCCAGCCGCTCGCCCAGCACGTCACGCTGTTCCAGCGCACCCCGCCCTGGGTCCTGCCCCGCGTGGACCGGGCGATCAGCGGCGCCGAGCGCCGGCTGCACCGGCTGCTGCCCTTCACCACCCAGGTCCGGCGCGGACTGCAGTGGGGGATCAGGGAGTTGCAGGTCCAGGCGTTCACCAAGCACCCGAACGAACTCGGTGCCGTGGAGCAGCTGGCCAAGCGGAACATGGCCCGCGCCATCAAGGACCCGGCGCTGCGCGCCAAGCTCACCCCCGACTACCGCATCGGCTGCAAGCGGATCCTGCTGAGCAGCACCTACTACCCGGCGCTCGCCCAGCCCAACGTGGACGTGGTCGCGAGCGGGCTCAGCCGCGTCGAGGGATCGACTCTCGTCGCCGCCGACGGCACCGAGACGCAGGCCGACGCGATCGTCTTCGGCACGGGCTTCCACGTCACCGACATGCCGATCGCCGACCGGGTCGTCGGCGCGGACGGGTGCACCCTCGCCGAGGCGTGGAAGGGCGGGATGGAGGCGCTGCGGGGTGCCTCCGTGGCCGGTTTCCCCAACTGGATGACCGTCATCGGGCCCAACACCGGCCTCGGGAACTCCTCGATGATCCTGATGATCGAGTCCCAGCTGAACTACCTGGCCGACTTCGTGCGCCAACTCGACGTCCTCGGCGGCCGCGTGGCCCTCGACGCCCGCCCCTCCGCCGTGCAGGCCTGGAACCAGCGGGTGCAGGAGCGCATGAAGCGCACGGTGTGGAACACCGGCGGCTGCACCAGCTGGTACCTGGACGCCAACGGCCGCAACAGCACGATCTGGCCCGGCACGACGACCGAGTTCCGGCGGGCGACCCGGCGGGTGGACCTCGCCGAGTACGAGGTGCTGCGGGTGCCGGCGCACGCGGAGGTGACCGCCGTATGAGCCGACCGGCGCATGTCTCCTCCGGGCCCTACGCCCCGCCCGCCCCGGCGCGTGAACTCACCGCCCTCTCCGCCGACGGCGCCCGGCTGCACGTGGAGGTGCACGGGCCCGGGAACGCGCCGCCCGTCGTCCTCGCCCACGGCTGGACCTGTTCCACCGCCTTCTGGGCCGCGCAGATCCGTGAACTCTCCGTCGACCACCGGGTCGTCGCGTACGACCAGCGCGGCCACGGGCGCAGTCCGGCGAGCCCGGCGTGCAGTGCGGACGGGCTCGCCGACGACCTCGAAGCCGTACTGGAAGCGGTGCTCGGGGAGGGTGAGAAGGCGGTGATCGTCGGTCACTCGATGGGTGGGATGACGGTGATGGCGGCGGCGGAACGCCCGGGGTTCCGTGCGCATGCCGCGGCCGTCCTGCTGTGCAGCACCGGTTCGTCGCGGCTGGTCGCCGAGTCGACCCTGGTCCCGATCCGAGCCGGGCGGCTGCGGACCTGGCTGACCCGGCGGGTCCTCGGGGCGCGGGCGCCGCTCGGGCCGGTCACGCCGCTCGCGCTGCGGATCCTCAAGTACGGCACGATGGGCCCGGGTTCGGCCCCGCACATGGTGGAGGCGTGCGCGCGGATCGTGCACGCCTGCCCGCGCAAGGTGCGGTACGCCTGGTCGCGGGTGCTCGACCTGCTCGATCTGGACCACGGTGTACGGCAGCTCACCGTGCCGACGGCCGTCCTCGTCGGTACGGCCGACCGGCTCACCCCGCCTGTGCACGCACACCAGTTGGCCGCCGCGCTGCCGGACTGCCTCGGCGTCACCGAGCTGCCCGGCGTCGGCCACATGACACCGGTGGAGGCGCCCGAGCAGGTCAGCGCGCGGATCCGGGAACTCGTCACCACGTACGTCCAGGTCAAGGAGGGCGCATGAGCAGGGTCGGTCTGGAAGGACAGGTCGCGGTCGTCACGGGGGCCGCGCGGGGCGTGGGCGAGCTGCTCGCCCGCAAGCTGTCCGCGCGCGGGGCGAAGGTCGCGCTGGTCGGCCTCGAACCGGACGCGCTCAAGCAGCTCTCCGGGCGGCTGCACGGTGACAGCGACCACTGGTACGCCGACGTGACGGATCACGAGGCGATGGCCGGGGTGGCGGGGGAGGTGAAGGAGCGGTTCGGGAAGGTCGACATCGTGGTCGCCAACGCCGGGGTCGCGACCGGCGGGCCGTTCGTGGACTCCGATCCGGAGGCGTGGCGGCGGGTGATCGAGGTCAATCTCATCGGATCGGCCGTCACCGCACGGGCGTTCCTTCCGGTGCTGATGGAGAGCCGCGGGTATCTGCTCCAGATCGCCTCCCTCGCGGCGATCACCCCGGCGCCGATGATGACCGCGTACTGCGCGTCCAAGTCCGGTGTGGAGGCGTTCGCGCACAGCCTGCGCGGCGAGGTCGGCCACCGGGGCGTGCGGGTCGGGGTGGGCTATCTGTCGTGGACCGACACCGACATGGTGCGCGGGGCCGACCAGGACGACGTCATGCGGGAGCTCAGGCAGCGGCTGCCGTGGCCGGCCAACAAGACGTATCCGCCGGGTCCCGCGGTGGAGCGGATCGTGGCGGGGATCGAGCGGCGGTCCAGTCACGTGTACGGGCAGGGGTGGCTGCGCGGGATGCAGGGGATGCGGGGGTATCTGCCGGGGCTCATCGGGACCGTCGGACAGCGGGAGATGCGGCGGTTCGGGCAGCGGTTGGAGGGACTGCGGATCGGGCTCGTCGGTGCAGGTGGGGCGGCTGATGAGGAGGCTCGCGCCAAGGCCCCCGCTACGCACCGTGACTGATCGAAATGCGTTCTTTGTCCGGGCGTGTGAATCTGGTCGAGGCCCCGGCCAGGGGCTCTTCCCCTCACCCCCACGGGAGTGAACCCACATGGGTATGAAGGACCAGTTCCAGGACAAGTCCGAGCAGTGGCAGCAGCAGGCCAAGCAGAAGGCCCAGGAGGGCCGGGAGCGGGGTCGCCGCGGCGAGCAGGACAGTGAGCGTATGCGGGACGAGGAGGCCGAGCGGATGCGCCGCGAGGAGCAGGAGCGGCTCGACCCCGACTACGACATGTAGTCACTGCTTGAAGTGTGGGGCGTCCTCTGTTGGTTGGAGGGCGCCCCACACTGTCGTTGTTCGGCTGTCGGCCGGTGGGGCTTCTCGCGGCCCTCTCAAGACCTCGGCGGCAACTTGGGCCTTGCCCTGTTCGGTACGTCCCGGTAGTCCGGCGGTGTTGCAGGGGGGTTGGTTTCCAGGAGGTCCAGCGCCAGCGTGACCGCGTCGTCCAGTTGGGCGTGGCGGCCCTCCGCCCAGTCCAGGGGGGTGCGGAGGATCTCCAGGTCGGGGGTGACGCCCTGGTTCTCCACCGACCAGCCGTACGCGTCGAACCAGGCCGCGTTCATCGGGACCGTGATCACCGTGCCGTCGCCGAGCTGGTGGCGGCCGGTCATGCCGACCACTCCGCCCCAGGTGCGCTGGCCCACCACCGGTCCCAGCTTCAGGAGTTTGAAGGCCGCCGTGATCATGTCGCCGTCCGAGGAGGTCGCTTCGTCGGCCAGGGCGACCACCGGCCCGCGCGGGGCGTTCGAGGCGTACGACACCGGCTGGGCGTTTCTCGTCAGGTCCCAGCCGAGGATTGTGCGGGTCAGCTTCTCCACGACCAGTTCGCTGATGTGGCCGCCCGCGTTGCCGCGTACGTCGACGATGAGGGCGGGGCGGGAGACCTCCATGCGCAGGTCCCGGTTGAACTGGGCCCAGCCCGAGCCGCCCATGTCGGGGATGTGCAGATAGCCGCAGCGGCCGCCGCTCAACTCCCGGACCACGGCCCGGCGTTTGGCCACCCAGTCCTGGTAGCGGAGCGGTCTCTCGTCGAGGAGGGGGACCACCGCCACCCGGCGGGCCCTGCCCTCGCCCTCCGCCGGGGTGAACGTCAGCTCCACCGTCGTACCGCCCGCCGCCGCGAGGAGTGGATACGGGCCGGTGACCGGGTCGACGGGGCGGCCGTCGACGTGGGTGAGGACGGCGCCCTCGCGGATGCCGGTGCCGGCCAGCGGGGAGCGGGCCTTGGAGTCCGAGGAGTCGCCGGGCAGGATCCGCCGGACCGTCCAGCCGCCGTCCCTGAGGACGAAGTTGGCGCCGAGCAGGCCCTGGCGGCGCTGGTAGTGGGCTGGGCCCTCGTTGCGGCGGGCGGCGGTGACGTAGGCGTGGGAGGTGCCCAGTTCGCCGAGGACCTCGCGCAGGAGGTCGGCGAACTCGTCGGGGGAGGCGACCCGTTCGAGCAGCGGGCGGTACTGGTCGAGCACCGCGTCCCAGTCGATGCCGCACATCCCGGGATCCCAGAAGTACGCCCGGATCAGGCGGCCCGCCTCCTCGTACGACTGGCGCCACTCGGCGGCCGGGTCGACCTCGTGGAGGATGCGGCGCAGGTCGATCCAGACGGTCGAGTCGCTGTCGCCGGACTCCGTCGCGGGGGTGGCGCGCAGGTCGCCCTCGTCGACGAGGACCAGCCGGGAGCCGTCGCCGCTGACCGCGAACCAGTCCAGGTGCTCGACGAGTTCGGTCTTCTTCGCCTTGCTGATGGCGAAGTGTTCGAGGGTGGGGCGCTCGGAGGTGTCGTCCGGGTTGACGAAGGTCTCGCCGAGCGCCCCCGAGATCGGCCACCGCAGCCAGACCAGGCCCCCGCCCGCGACCGGGTACAGCGCCGAGTACTTGGAGGCGGGGACCGGGAAGGGAGTCACCCGGCTCTCCAGGCCTTCGAGTTCGACGGTCACCGCGCCGCCGTCGCCGCCCTCGCCGCTTCCGTCCTCGACCGGGTCCAGGCCCCCGGCGGCCGGGCGGCCCTCCGGGTTCAGGGCGAAGGGGGAAGGGGTGGCCGAGGACAGCGGGACCAGGTAGGGGCGGCAGCCGAGCGGGAAGGACAGGTCGCCGGTGTGGACGTCGTAGACCGGGTCGAAACCGCGCCAGGAGAGGAAGGCGAGGTAGCGGCCGTCCCGGGTGAAGACCGGGTTCTCGTCCTCGAAGCGGCCGTTGGTCACGTCGACGATCAGGCGGTCCTTGATGCGGGCCATCTTGATCTGGCGCAGCGAGCGGCCGATCCCCGGGTGCGACCAGGTCAGCCAGCAGCCGTCGGGGGAGAAGGCGAGGTCGCGGACCGGGCCGTTGACCGAGCGGATGAGCTCGGTGACCGCCCCGCCGGACTCCTCGGTCCCCGCGGCGTCAGCCGCATCATCGGACACGGTCAGGAGCAGCAGGCGGCCGTCGTGCGCGGCGACGGCCAGGCGCTCACCCCTCGGGTCGGAGACCAGCTCCAGGACCCGGCCCAGTTCTCCGGAGGCCAGCCGGCGCGGCTCGCGGTCACCGGTCGCCCGCGGCAGGTACGCGATCTCCACGGCGTCCTCGCCCTCCGCGTCCGTCACGTAGGCGACCTGGCCGACGGAACCGAGCATCTCGGGGAGCCGGACCCGTACCCCCGGAGTGTCGGTGATCGTGCGGGCCGGGCCGTCCCGGTGGGTCAGCCAGTACAGGCTGCCGCGGACGACGACCGCGCTCGCGCGGCCCGTCTCGTCGACCGAGATGCCGTCCACGTGCTGGGCGGCCGGCACCTGGTAGGTACGGCGTCCCGCGCGCGGCCCGCTCAGCCGTACGTCGAGTCTGCGCGGCTCGGCGGACGCGAGGTCGTCGACGATCCACAGGTCGCCCGCGCACTGGTACACGACCCGGGTGCCGTCGCTGGAGGCGTGCCGGGCGTAGAAGGCGTCGTGGTCGGTGTGGCGGCGCAGGTCGGAGCCGTCGTGGGCGCAGGAGTAGAGGTTGCCGACGCCCTCGTGGTCGGAGAGGAAGGCGATCCGGTCGCCGACGAACATCGGGGAGTGGAGGTGGCCGCCGAGGTCGGGCAGCAGGCGTTCGCCGTGCAGCCACAGGCGGCCCGTGGCGCCGCCCCGGTAGCGCTTCCAGGCGGCCGGCTCGTGCGGCGGGGTGCCGGTGAGGAGGAGCGTCCTGCGGTCGGCGACCTGGATGTCGGAGACCGGACCCCAGGGGAGCTTCTGGCCGGGGGAGCCGTCGGTGGGGACCTTGTACGCCCAGGTGAAGTAGGAGAAGGGCTCGCCGTGGGAGGCGACGGCGAGGATCGTCCCCTGGGGGGTCCAGCCGCACACCTGGGTGTCCGTCGAGCCCCAGTAGGTGAGCCGCCGGGCCGGTCCGCCGTCCACGTCCGCCAGATGGATCTCGGGGACGAGACTGCGCCAGCTCGTGTACGCGATGTGGCGGCCGTCGGGTGAGAAGCGGGGGTGGCCGACCTTGGTGCGGTCCACGGTCAGCCGCCAGGCTCGGCCCGGGCCGTCGAGGGGGGCCAGCCAGAGGTCGTCCTCGGCCACGAAGCACAGCAGGTCGCCGCTCAGATGCGGAAGGCGCAGATAGCTCACCTCCCCATGCTTTTCCCGGGGATGGACCGGAGCAACTTGTGAAAAATCCACCGGGGACGGACTGAGGTGACCCGCAACACGAACGAAACAGTTTCGTTTCGCTGGCGGATGCGCTACATTCGTGTCGTACGAAACAGTGTCGTTCCACGTACCGGAGCGGAAAGGGTGAGTGACATGACCGAGGTCTCGACCGCACGTCGCAGCCGCATCACCCCCGAGCGCGAGGCCGAGCTCTACGAGGCCGTGCTCGAACTGCTCCGCGAGGTCGGCTACGACGCCCTCACCATGGACGCCGTCGCCGCCCGCACCCGTTCCAGCAAGGCCACGCTCTACCGCCAGTGGGGCGGCAAGGCCGAGCTGGTGGCGAAAGCCGTGCGGCACAGCAAGCCGGGCGGTATCGGTCTCGACGACATCGACACCGGGTCCCTCAAGGGCGACCTGCACGCCCTCACCATGCGCTCGGACGACTGCACGATGGAGCAGAACTCCGCGCTCATGCGGGGCCTGGCCATGGCGATCCACGGCAACCCGGATCTCCTGAAGGCGTTCCGCGAGCATCTCATCGAACCCGAGACGGCGCAGTTCCGCCGACTGGTGCAGCGGGCGATCGACCGGGGCGAGGTACGCCCCGACAACCCGGCGATCGAGTTCATGATGCACATGATGATCGGCGGGTTCGCGGCCCGCACGATGATCGACGAGCTGCCGCCGACCCAGGCCTTCCTCCTTTCGTACATCGACGCCGTGGTCCTCCCCGCCCTCGGTGTTCCGAACGACTGACCCACAGTCGCCCCAGCAAGCCCTCCACCTGACGTAACCGCTCACGTCGTCGGGCTGAACACCCCTGCCCTGAAGAACCACGACCTGACCGGGAGTACGCCTTCGTGGCCACTTTCCTCTACCAACTCGGCCGGCTCGCCTTCCGGCGACGGCACTTCGTCGCCCTCATGTGGGTGGCCCTGCTGACGCTCGCGGGCGTCGGCGCGTTCAGCGCCCCCGCGGCCGGCTCGACCTCCTTCTCCATCCCCGGCACCGAGGCCCAGAAGGCCTTCGACCTGCTGGAACAGCGTTTCCCCGGGGCCAGCGCCGACGGCGCGACCGGACGCGTGGTCTTCAAGGCGCCCGAGGGCGAGAAGATGACGGACGCCGCCAACAGGGCGACCGTCGCCAAGACCGTCAAGGAACTCGGCGACGGCTCCGAGGTCGTTTCCGTCACCGACCCGTTCACGACCGGCGCGGTCAGCAAGGACGGCACGGTCGCCTACACGTCGGTGCGCTACGACGTTCCCGGCATGGAGCTCAAGGACGCCACCCAGGACGCCCTGGAGAAGGCCGCCGCCGAGGCCCGGGACACCGGCCTGACCGTCGACGTCGGCGGCGACGCGCTCCAGGCCCAGCCGGAGGCGGGAGCGATCGGTGAGGTCATCGGACTCGCCCTCGCCGCGGTCGTCCTGGTCATCACCCTGGGCTCGCTCGTCGCGGCGGGGCTGCCGCTGCTGACGGCGATCATCGGCGTGTCGATCGGCGTCTCCACCATCGCCGTCCTCGCCAAGGCGCTCGACCTCGGCAGCACCACCTCCACGCTCGCGGGGATGATCGGCCTCGCGGTCGGCATCGACTACGCCCTGTTCATCGTCTCCCGCTACCGCGCCGAGCTGGCCGAGGGCCGCGACCGCGAGGAGGCGGCGGGCCGGGCCACCGGCACCGCCGGTTCCGCGGTGGTCTTCGCCGGCCTCACGGTCGTGATCGCGCTGGCCGGTCTCGCCGTCGTCAACGTGCCGATGCTGACCAAGATGGGCCTGGCCGCGGCCGGCACGGTCGTGATCGCCGTCCTCATCGCGTTGACCATGATCCCCGCGCTGCTCGGGTACGCGGGCCGCAAGATCCGCCCGGCGGGAGAGAAGCGCGAGAAGTCCTCCGGGACAGCGGTGGTGAAGCCCAACCTGGGCACCCGCTGGGCGAGCTTCGTCATCCGCCGTCCCGTCGCCGTGCTGCTGCTCGGCGTGGTCGGCCTCGGGGCCGTCGCGCTGCCGGTCAGCCAGTTGGAACTGGGCCTGCCCGACGACGGTTCGCAGCCGACGTCCACGACCCAGCGCCGCGCCTACGACCTCCTCTCGGAGGGCTTCGGGCCCGGCTTCAACGGCCCGCTGATGATCGTGGTCGACGCGAAGGACAGCGACGACCCGAAGGCCGCCGCCACCACCGTGACCGACGGGATCAAGGGCCTCAAGGACGTCGTCACGGTCACCCCGGCGGCCTTCAACAAGGCCGGCGACACCGCGACCATCACCGTCGTCCCCGGCTCCAAGCCGTCCTCCACCCGGACCGAGGACCTGGTGCACGCCATCCGCGACGACGTCGCGTCCAAGGCGGACGCGGACGTCCTGGTCACCGGCACCACCGCGATGAACATCGACTTCTCGCAGAAGCTCTCCGACGCCCTGATCCCGTACCTGGGCCTGGTGGTCGGCCTCGCCTTCCTCCTGCTGATCGTGGTCTTCCGCTCGATCCTGGTCCCGCTGAAGGCGGCCCTCGGCTTCCTGCTCTCGGTGCTCGCCGCGCTCGGCGCCGTCGTCGCGGTCTTCCAGTGGGGCTGGCTGGGCGGGGTGCTCGGCGTCGAGGAGACCGGCCCGATCATGTCGATGATGCCGATCTTCATGGTCGGCGTGGTCTTCGGCCTCGCGATGGACTACGAGGTCTTCCTCGTGACCCGCATGCGCGAGGCCTACGTCCACGGCGAGTCCCCGAGCCAGGCCATCGTGACCGGGTTCAAGCACAGCGCCCGGGTCGTGGTCGCCGCCGCGGTCATCATGATGGCCGTCTTCGCGGGCTTCATCAGCTCCGGCGAGTCGATGATCAAGATGATCGGCTTCGGCCTCGCGATCGCCGTCTTCTTCGACGCGTTCGTGGTCCGCATGGCGATCGTCCCCGCGGTCCTCGCCCTGCTCGGCCGCCGCGCCTGGTGGCTGCCGAAGTGGCTGGACCGCGCGCTGCCCAACGTCGACGTCGAGGGCGAGGGCCTGCGCACCCGGGCCGAGAAGGACGCGGATCCGGACGAGGACCGGGAGCTGGTACGCGTCTGACGTACCGCCTGAGATGAGAACCGGCCGGTGAGGGATCCGTGGGGACGGGGCGCCCGCACTGGCCGGTTTCGTCCGGGCCGACCCGGCCCGGATTCCAGCGGGGTGAGTGTCAGTGGCACGGTCTAGCGTGAGGGACATGACCACACTGTCTGAACGGCCCCACACAGCACTGCTCGTCATCGACGTCCAGAAGGGCGTCGTCGCCGAGGCGTACCAGCGCGACGAGGTCGTCGCCGCCATCGCCTCCCTCGTCGACAGGGCCCGCGAGCAGGGTGTCACCCTCGTCTGGGTCCAGCACTCCGACGAGGGGCTGGAGAAGGGCAGCGAAGCCTGGGAGTACGTCTCCGAGCTGCCCCGCCTGGACACCGAGCCCCTGGTGCACAAGTCGTACGGCGACTCCTTCGAGGACACGGACCTGGAGGACGTCCTGGCCCGCGCCGGGGTGGGGCACCTGGTGGTGGCCGGCGCCGAGACCGACGCCTGCATACGCTCCACCATCCACGGCGCCTTCGTGCGGGGTTACGACGTCACGCTCGTCGCCGACGCCCACACCGCCCCGGACAACAGCAAGTGGGGCTCCCCGCCGCCGGACCAGGTCATCGCGCACACCAACCTCTACTGGCGGTACCACTCGGCACCGGGCCGCAGGGCGGACGTGGTGGCGGCGAAGGACGTCGCGTTCAGCGCCGGATCCTGAGCTCCTCGGCCGGACTCGTCGAGCGGCCCAGGTAGGTGACGGTCGCGTCGGCGTCCGGCACGTCGATCGCGTGGAAGCCGAGGCGGTCGTAGAAGGCACGGGCGGGCGTGTTGGCGGACACCATCGACAGGTGTACGGCGGCCACGCCCCGCTCGTGCAGGGCGCGCAGGAAGGTCTCCATGAGCGCCCGCCCGTACCCGCGCCCCTGCCATTCCGGGAGCAGATCGATGTGCAAGTGGGCGGGGTAGGCGGCGACTTCGGGCACGAGCATGCGCTCGGGGCGGTGCAGGAGCCGGACGATCTCCTCGTCGGGAGTGCGGGGCTCGTGGCGGGGCTCCGGGTAGCGGTCGGCCACCAGGGGCAGCCACTTCACCCGGTAGTCCTCGACGAACCGGGGCGTGTCGGCGGTCCCGAGGACGTACCCGACGGCCCGCCCCTCCCCGTCGTCCAGGACGAAGGCCAGCTCCGGTTCGAGATGCACGTAGGGCGCCGCGAAGGCCGCCGGGAAGACGCCGGGGTCCTGGTAGTGCGGGCGGCTGTCCCGGCCCGCGTGGGCGGTGCGGACGCAGATGTCCTCGAGGGCGGCGCGGTCTTGGGGGCGGTAGGGGCGTACGAAGGGAGACGGGGTCATCCGAGCATCCTGCATGACGGGACGGGGTGGCGGAACGGCCCTAGGGAGGGGCGACGTCGGATCGCGGCTGAGTGCCGCTATTGCATGATCCCTTGTCTACGCGATGCCGGATTCCGGTACGGTGCTCTTCGTTCTCGCCGGCCTCGGCCTGATCGCATTTTCCGAACAGCGCGTTGTATTCGGCATTGCCTGCCGCTTCGCAGCACTAAGCCCCGCTGAGCCGATGCTCAGCGGGGCCGATTAGCGTTGACCGGTCACACGGTCAACTGTGGATCACGCGGTGCCGTGGTATTCCTTGGTGTGCTGACGGCTCCCGGAAGCTCCGTCCTGGTCCCAGAGTCGCATCGTGACCGAGGTGCCCTCGGGGATGTCCTTGTCACTCCAGGTGGCACAAGAGCCCTCACCGCCGGTGGCAGCGGCACCGTAGATGTGGGTGGCACCTCCGCTGTACCACTGCAGTTCGCCCGCCGCGCGGTGGCCGTCAGGATGGATATCGCAGACCTTCAGGGTCTCGCCCTCGGCCGTGAACCAGCCTTCAGCCGTTTCGACGGTGATGCAGCTGAGCGCGCCGCACGATTCGTAGGAGGCGTAGCCGTGAGCGTTGCTCTGAGCCATGGCCGGCGCGGCTGCGAGAGCAAGACCTGCCGTAGTGAGCGCAGCCGTCGTAAGGAGCTTCTTGCCTATGTTCACTCTGATCCATTTCTTGAGGGTGCACGCCATAGAGGAAGGGGCGCTTTCCGTTTGCGGAACCGGAAGAGCGAAAGAGAGGTGCGAGCCCCCCCTAAACTGGAGCTTTCGAATTTATTCGGCAACTCCGTGTGCTCATGACATTCACATAGGTGAGGCTTTGATGCAACCCTCATGGAATCTTTCTGAGCTTCCCTTGAGGAGTCACATTCATTACATTGTTGCGGAAAGTAATTTCTTTTCCTGTTTCGATGGTGATCGCTGCAAAGGTAGATTTAATGGGACAGCGGTCATTGGCCGACGGTGAGCGTTCCCTCTCCTTGGCAGTTCACGAGGACCGCGAGGTGCCCGGCCTTCAGTCCGCCCGGAATCTCCAGCTCTTCGCTGCCCTGGACGTTCGCCCTCCGCACCACGGCCTTGCCGTCCGGGTAAGCCGGAGCCTTGGCCACGGTTTCGCCCGGTACGTGGTTGACACTGTCCGGCGTCGACGGCGTCGACGGCTTCGCCGGTGCCGAGACGGAACGGGGCGGCGATGTCCGGGGAGGGGCCCCGGCATCGTCCTGGTCGTCGGTGCAGCCAGCGAGTGAGAGCGTCGCCGCCAGTCCCCACACCGCCACGAGCGTTCTGCTGATCGAGGTCTCCCGTTCGCAGGGACCGCCCTGGGAGGGGCGGTCGAACTCATTGTCGGCCCGAGCCGGTCAAGTCCCGCCCAAGTCCCGCCCAACCCCGCCCCTTCGTTTGCCTACTTGCCGATGCCTTGACGTTTCGTTCCCTGGGCGTTCAGGCGGACGTCCGTGGCGGGGCCGGGTGTCGTCCCTAAGGTCCCTGCGGACCGCGAAAGAAGGGACGCAAGGGACTCATGGACGCACTCCACGCAGTCCGGGCCCGCGGGATCACCAAGTGCTTCGGTGATGTCGTGGCGCTCGACGGCGTCGACCTCGATGTGACGCGGGGACAGATCCACGGCCTGGTCGGACCGAACGGCGCCGGCAAGACCACTCTGCTCGGGCTCCTGCTGGGCCTCGCCGTCGCCGACGACGGCCGCCTGGAGATCCTGGGGGCGCCGGCCGGGCGGGCGTTCGCCGCTGCCGACGGGGTCGCCGGGTTCGTGGACGGCCCCGGTCTCTACCCTTCGCTCACCGCCCGGCAGAACCTCGCCGCGCTGGCCCGACTCCGCGGCCGGGACGGTCGTACGGCCGACATCGACGACGTGCTCGACCAGGTCGGGCTCACCGACGTCGCCGACGACAAGGCCCGCGGCTTCTCCCTCGGCATGCGCCAGCGGCTCGGCCTCGCCGCCGCACTGCTCACCAGGCCGCGGCTGCTCGTGCTCGACGAACCCGCCAACGGCCTCGATCCGGCCGGGAAACGGCATGTGCACCGCGTCCTCACCCGGCTCGCCGCGGACGGCACCGCCATCGTGCTCTCCAGCCACCGCATGGACGACCTGGAGGCGCTGTGCTCCGAGGTCACCATCCTCGCCACCGGCCGGGTCGTGTTCTCGGGGCCGCTCGGCAAGCTGGCCGCCGAGAGCCGTGAACTCGACTACCGGGTACGGACGTCCGACCCGGGGGCCGCGCGGCGGCTGGCCGACGGCACGGACGGGATCCGGATCGTCGACGATGCCGGAACACGGCAGGACACCGAACTGCTCGTCGTCCGCGCACAGGTCCCCGCCCTCGACGACCTGGTGACGCGGCTCGTGACGTCGGGTGTCGCGGTGCGTGAACTCGCGCCCGTGGTCTCGCCCTTGGAAGCCGCGTTCCTGGCCCTGACCGAGAACCGGGTGGCGGGCCGATGACCACCACCCTCAGCGCGGCCCCCGTCCCCCTCCGCCCGGTCCCGGTCTCGCGCAGCTACCGCTTCGAGCTCGTCAAGCTCGTCTCCCAGTGGCGTATCCGCCTCCTCGTCCTCGCCTGCTGGATCGCGCCGGGACTCTTCGTCGCCGGGGTCGGCCAACAGAGCACCCTGCCCTCCGACACCCTCTTCGGCCGCTGGATGCACGCCACCGGCTGGGCCGGGCCGCTGGTGATGCTGGGTTTCGCGGGGACCTGGGCGCTGCCGCTGCTGACCTCCGTGGTCGCCGGTGACGTGTTTGCCGCCGAGGACCGGCTCGGCACCTGGCGGCACCTGCTGGTGGCGGTCCGCTCGCCGCGGCGGATCTTCGTGGCGAAGGCGCTGGCCAGCCTCACCGTCATCCTGCTGCTGGTGGCCGGGCTGGCCTGCTCCAGCACCGTCGGCGGCCTCGCGTCCGTCGGCGACCAGCCGCTCGTCGGCCTCGACGGCCATCTGCTGTCCGCCGGGGACGCCGCGCGGAACGTCCTGCTCGCCTGGGCCGCCGCCCTCGCCCCCACCCTGGCCCTCGCCGCGATCGGCCTGCTCGGGTCGGTCGCCCTCGGGCGGTCCCCCATGGGACTCCTGCTGCCCCCGCTGGTCGCGCTCGGCATGCAGGTCGCCCAGATGCTGCCGCTGCCCGTCGCGGTACGCCTCGCCCTGCCCGGCTACGCCTTCGTCTCCTTCAACGGCCTGTTCACCGCCCCGGCCCAGCTCGCCCCGCTCCTGATCGGCGTCGCCGTCAGCCTGGCGTGGGCCCTGCTCGCGACCGGACTGGCCTATCTGCTGTTCCTGCGGCGGGACTTCACCCACCTCGCCTACGACGGTACCGGGCGCCGCGCGGTCACGGTGGGCGTGCTGCCGCTCGCCGCGCTGACCGCGCTCAGCGTCGCGGTGATCGCCGTGGCGGCCCCCTCGACGGGCATCACCCAGGCCAAGGTCCAGCGCTCCCTCGCCACGGCCTTCGCCCACCTCTACCGCATCCAGACCGAACAACTCCACCGCCCCGCCGTCACCGAGGCGCAGCTCAGGGCCTCGGCGGCGTGCACCAAGAGCGACGGCCAGGCCGCTCAGCGGGGGGCGGGCAATGACTGGCGGTGTGTCGTGACCTGGCACCTGCCCGGCGTACCGGTGGCGGGGACGGCTGTCTATCAGCTGGACGTCGGATCGGACGGGCGGTTCGTCGCCGACGGCGACGGGCCGAAGGAAGTGAACGGCTACTTCCTGGTGCGGACCTCCACCGGGGACGCGCCCAACCCGCTGTGGCAGTTCGACGGCAACGTCGAGCTGCTGGACACCACCTCGAAGGGATAGTCCCATGCAGGTAACTCGGCAGCGCCGGAGCCGCCAACAGGTCAGACGCCTCAGCCGTCGGACCACGCTGGTGACGGCCGGCATCGCCGTCGCCCTCGGCGTCACCGGCACCGCGGTCGCCTCGACCTACCAGTTCGGCACCCAGCAGGTCGCGCAGGACACCGCCAAGGGCGAGGTCATCTCCAGCGACCAGTACCTCAAGCCGTACGGCAGCCGGACCGTCATCAACGACGGCAAGATCATGTCGTCCACGGTCAGCCCGGACGGCACCCACCTCGCGGCCGCGGTCACCGACGGCGACGCCGCCCTCGTCATCCTGGACCTCGCGACCGGGCAGGTGAAGCAGAAGATCGGCGCGAGCGCGGCGGACGACCTGCGCATCAGCAGTGCCGCGGTCGGCCAGGAGGGACCCACCTACTCGCCCGACGGCAAGCAGCTGTGGCTCGGCCAGGCCAACGGCTACACCAAGTTCACCGTCAACGCGGACGGCACCCTGGCCCACCCGGTGGCCGTCAACATCCCGGCCGTCGGCTCCCAGCAGGCGCTGGTGGGCGCGGCCGTGTTCTCCGCCGACGGCTCCACCGTGTACTCCGCGGTCAACGGCCAGAACACGGTGGTCGCCATCGACGCGGCGACCGGAACCGTCAAGCAGAGCTGGCCTGTCGGCAACGCGCCCCGTGGACTCGCCCTGGTCGGCGGCACGTTGTACGTCAGCAACGAGGGCGGGCGTCCGGCGAAGGCCGGCGACACCACCATGAACTCGTACGGCACCCAGGTGCCGGCCAACCCCGAGACCGGTGCCTCGACGTCCGGCACGGTCAGTGTCATCGACACCCTTGGCGGCAAAGCCGTCCAGACCATCACCGTCGGCCTGCACCCGACCGCCGTGTACGCCAAGAAGGGCACGGTGTTCGTCACCAACACCGCCGACAACACCGTCTCGGTCATCGACACCCGCAAGGACAAGGTCGTCCAGACCATCGCCACCCAGCCCTGGCCCGAGGCGAAGGTCGGCTACGAGCCCGACGCGGTCACCCTCACCGACGACGGCCACCTGCTGGTGACGCTGGGCCGGGCCGACGCGGTCGCCGTCTACCGGTACAAGTCGGCGCAGGAGCCCGCCAGTTACGTCGGCCTGCTCCCCACCGACTACTTCCCCGCCGAGATCACCACAGTAGGCAAGAAGGTGGTCGTCTCCAACACCCGTGGCATAGACGCCCGCCGGCCCACCACCGCCTCCGGACACGGCACCCACGACACCACGTCCAGCCTCACCGAGTTCACGCTGCCGAGCGACCTCGTCGTCAAGGCGCAGACCGCCAAGGTCTTCCAGCAGAACGGCTGGACGCCCGGCTCGGTCACCACCGCCAAGGGCACCAGTCACGCCAGGCCCGTCCCGGTCCCGGCCCGCCTCGGCGACCCCTCGACGATCAAGCACGTCTTCCTGCTCGTCAAGGAGAACCGCACCTACGACCAGGTCTACGGCGACCTCCCGCAGGGCGACGGCGACCCGGCGCTCACGACCTTCGGCGCGAACGTCACACCCAACCAGCACGCCCTGGCCCAGCAGTTCGGCCTCTACGACAACTTCTACGACATCGGCACCAACTCCGCCGAGGGCCACAACTGGCTGATGCAGTCGGACAACCCGGAGTACACCGAGTCCTCCGCCGGTGAGTACACGCGCAGTTACGACACCGAGAACGACGTCCTCGGCCACCAGAAGTCCGGCTTCATCTGGAGCGGCGCGCAGGCGGCCGGCAAGTCGGTCAAGGACTTCGGCGAGTTCCAGTCGACGGAGACCAAGCCGGCCGGTGCCACCTGGCAGAACCTGTACTGCGACACCAAGAACATGGCCGCGACCGATGCGGGGACCCAGTACCCCATCCAGACCGGCTCGGCGATTCCGTCCCTGAACGACGTGTCGGTGCAGGGCTTCCCGATGTTCGACCTCAGCGTCCCGGACATCTACAAGGAACAGATCTGGCAGCAGGACTTCGAGAAGAACGGCCCGGCGAACCTGAACATGTTCTGGTTCTCCAACGACCACACCGGCGGCCCGGCCAACGCCGCCGCCGAGGTCGCCGACAACGACCTCGCGGTCGGCCGGATGGTCGACGAGATCTCCCACAGCAAGTACTGGAAGGACTCCGCGATCTTCGTCGTCGAGGACGACTCCCAGAACGGCCTCGACCACGTCGACGGCCACCGGGCCCCGGTCCAGGTCATCAGCCCCTACGCCCAGCACGGCACCGTCGACAGCCACTACTACACGCAGATCACGATGATCCGCACCGTCGAGCAGATCCTCGGGATCCACCCGATGAACCAGAAGGACAGCGCGGCGACCCCGATGTACGGGGCGTTCACGAGCAAGCCGGACCCCACCCCGTTCACCGCGGTGCCCAACCGCACCTCGCTGACCCTCGGCGTGAGCCCCACGCCCTCCTGCGGCCCGGACACCCCGGCCGCCCAGGACACCGACGCGGCCCCCGCGCCGACCTCCGCGGCGGTACCGGCGGCCAAGCAGGACCTCGCCGCCGAGTGGAAGACCTGGGCCTCGCACCAGCGCCTGACCGGCGCGCACGCCGTGCCGGACTACGCCAACGCCGAGCAGATGAACCGCTACACCTGGTACCAGACCCACGACTGGACCAAGCCGTACCCCGGCGACAAGGAGGTCTACGCCCCCGCCGAGGTACCGGGCGCCTACCTTCCGTCGGCCGAGTCCGACGGCTGACCGGCCCGACCGCACCAGGGCCCCGGACCGGGGCCCTGGTCGCTCACGACCGTGACCGGGCGACCGGGAGCCAGTTCAGCCGCGGGACCAGCGTCGCGGTCAGGCGCGGGCCGAAGACGCACAGGGTCCGCTCCCAGGGGTGGCCGAGGATGCCGTCGGTCAGGTCCTCGGTCAGGAAGAGGTGGTAGTCGCCGTTCGGGAAGACCGGCACCGGCCAGGGGACGTCCGCGGCCAGATGCGGGCGGAACCACTGGCCGGTGTGCTGCCAGTCCAGCACCGCCAGGCGCTCGCCCGCGGGGAACGCCTCGGTCAGGGAGGCCAGGACCTGCCGCTCCAGACGGTCCAGGACGGCCGAGGACTCCGGCTCCGCCGCCTCGAAGAGGGGCGTGAGGTCGTAGGTGACCGACGGCGCCGGCTCGTCGACGGCGGGCCAGTCCTCGGGGTGCACGCCGGGGTGGAAACGGAAGCGGTCGATGAACCGCGACCAGCGCGCTTCCGACTCCTCCTCCGGCATGGCCTCCCAGGCGGCGTTGCTCGGTGTCATCTCTGGGTGGACTCCTTCGTACGGCGGCCGGTGGACGGACCCATGGGGGAGTGGTGGATCCGTCCACCGACCTGTCAGGGGGTCGGCCCGCTCAGGGAGCGTCGGGGTGCCGGCGGTGTCAGTGGCGGGAGCCGATGAAGGTGAAGTTGCGGTAGTGGTCGGTCGTCACGAAGGTGTCACCGTCGTTCGGGCCGCCGTGCACGCGGACGATACGCATGGCGTCGCGGGCGGCGCCGCGGGTGTGGCGCCAGTTCACGTCGTACTCGTGGAAGTTGCCGATCCAGCTGCTCGCGGGACGGCCGGTGCACACGGTGGAGCCGTGCTGGGAGCAGACCTGCGGGCCCGAGTAGCCGTTGAGGAGGTACCGCCGCAGCTGGCCGTCGCGGTCGTTGTAGCGGCCGCCGCCGTCGATGAACTGGCGGTGGTTGACGCAGTAGTTGTGGACGCCGTCCCATTCGCACAGGATCCGGGTGTGCGTCCGGTTCGAGGTGCTGACCGGCCAGCCCTGGCTCGACCAGTAGTTGATCGCGGTGTTGAAGCCGCTCGGCGGGCTGGTCGTTCCGTTGAGGTTTCCGGAGACGGCCGCGCCCGCGTGGTTCTGGAGGGCCGGGACGGTCTGGAAGGCGCCCGTGAACAGGGCGGCGAGGAGCAGCAGGACGGACAGCTGACGCTTGCTGCGCCACCAGGGCCCGGATGTCTGCCCGGCGGTGCGCTCCTGGCGCGCGGGGGCCGTGGCGAGGGTTGCGTTCATACGAGGTGGTTCCTTCACTGGGGATCCCGGCCTGTCGGTCGGGCCGGCGTGAGGAACGTAGGAAGCGAACATCTCGACCGCCGCACGACTGTGTATCAGCGGTTCATCACGACGGGCTCACCCTGAAGGCCGGTCCGGAAGGGTGAGCACGGCTTCCGCGCCGCCGTCGGGACGGTTGCGGAACGTCAGGCGGGCGCCCAGCAGCCGCGCCTGGCCGACCGCGATCGTCAGCCCCAGCCCGGTCCCGGTGCCCGCGGCGGTCGTACGGAACCGCTGCGGTCCTGAGGTGTGCAGCACCGCGAGGAGATCGGCCGGGAAGCCCTCACCGTGGTCCCGGACCCGCACGACGGGCCCGTCCACCTCGACCTCGACGGGCGGCGCCCCGTGCCGCAGCGCGTTGGAGACGAGGTTGGCGAGCACCCGTTCCACACGCCGGGGATCGGTGACCACGACGGCGTCGGCCACCACGACCACCCGCACTTGGCCGGTCCCGTCGTCTGCCGTGGCTTGCCACCGGCCGGCCCCGGCTTCCGCCTCGTCCGGCCCCTGCCCGGTCCGCCCGAGGCCGGTCACCGCGCGCCGGGCCATCGCGCCGACCTGTCGCTCCTCCGTGTCCAGCGCGGCGACCCGGGCGTCCAGGCGGGCCACTTCGAGAACGTCCTCGACCAGGGAGCGCAGGTTCGTCACGGACCGCACGATCAGGTCCGTGGCCGGCCCCGGCGGCAGCAGTCCGGCCGCCGTCGACATGCCCGCGACCGGCGTGCGCAGCTCGTGCGCGATGTCGGCGGTCACCCGGCGCTCCGCCTCCAGACGGGCGCCGAGCGCGTCCGCCATGGTGTCGACGGCGGCCGACAGGCGGGCGATCTCGTCCCGCCCGCCGGGCCGGACCCGGGCGTCGAGGTCGCCGTTCGCGATGCGTTCCGCGGTGCGGGCGGCGGACTCGGCCCGGCGGCCCATCCGCATCCCGAGGAACAGCCCCGCCAGGGACACCAGCACGATCGCGCCCGCCCCCACCGCCGCCAGGGTCCGGTCCAGCGTCGCGAGCCGCCGGATCTCCGGTGCGTACGACCGCGACAGCGTCAGCACCTCCCCATCCGCCACCTGCGTCGCCGCCCACAGCCTGCCGTCGTGGAGATACGTCACCCGGGACCCGCTCCGCACCGCGTCCGCCACCGGCCCCGGCAGATCCGGTGGGTTGATCCGGGCCGGGGACCTGCGCGCGGCGGCGTAGTCGTAGGCGGCGCCGACCAACTGCCGGTCCAGCTCGGAGCGGGCGGTGGAGAGCTGGTCGGCGGCGGTGACCCGGTGGACCAGGACGCCGATCACGGCGGCGACGGCCACGGCCGCCGTGGCGACGGCTACGGCGACTTTCGTACCGATGTTCACAGCGGCCTAGCGGCACAGCCGGTAGCCGAAGCCCCGTACCGTCTCGATCCGCTCCCGGCCGATCTTGGCCCGCAGCCGCTGCACATGGACGTCCACCACCCGGGTGTCCCCGGACCAGGCGTAGTCCCAGACCCGCTCCAGGAGCAGATCCCGGGTGAGCACGATGCCGGGTGCGCCGGCGAACTCCCGCACCAGCTTCAGCTCGGTCGTGGTCAGCGCGAGGGGGCTCCCGCCCCGCCGTACCTCCAGGGTCGTCGGGCAGAACTCCAGGTCACCGAAGCACAGGCGAGGGGTTCCGTGGTCCTGCGGGGCCGGTCGGGCGGGTGCCGCCCGGCGCAGCAGCGAGCGGACCCGGGCGACCAGGACCGGGCCGTCGAACGGCTTGGTCACATAGTCGTCGGCGCCCGCCTCCAGGCCCATCACCACGTCCACCGGGTCGTTGCGCGCCGAGATCAGCAGCACGGGGACACCGGACTCCTCGCGGATACGGCCCGCCAGGCTCACCCCGTTGAGGCCCGGCAGCATGATGTCGAGGATCGCCACGTCGGGCCGGGACGCGCGGAACAGCTCAAGGCCGCGCACCCCGTCGGCCGCCGCGCGGACACGGTAGCCGTGCCCCTCCAGGGTCAGCCGGGTGGCCTCGCGAATCATCTCGTCGTCCTCGACGAGCAGGATGTCGTGCATGGTCTGTCTCTCCCGTGGGCCGGGCAACGTCGTCAGGGCTGCGTTGTCAGGGCTTGGGCACCCGCAGGGGCACGCTGCTCACGTCCTCCGCCCAGTCGGGCGCGGGGCGGTGCACGGGGGTGACGGCCGCGTGGCTGTAGTACGCCGCGTACTGGCGCTTCACCAGCCCGCTGAGCACGATCTCGACCCGGTAGCTCGGCAGCGCGTCCCCGGGGCAGTCGGAGGTGCAGGCGTAGTCCATCACGAAGCCGGTCGCGGTGGCCCGGGGCGAGCCCCAGCCGCGCCACCGCATCCAGTCCAGGGTCGTGTAGTCGGTCAGGTCCATCAGGCCGGGTCGCTCGGCGGGCTCGGACTCCCAGTTCAGGACGTACACGGGTCCGGTCCAGGGGACACGGGTGGGGGCCGGGCCCTCGGTCCGGACACCGCCGTCCGCCGCGCCGCACCCGGTGACGCAGACGAGCAGCCCGGCGGCGAGTGACGTACCCAGCGCGGACCTGCGCGGAACCATGGCCGTCCCCCCGTGTAGTGGTCGTTCAGCCTGAATGATGCATGTCCTGACATGAACGGCCGGTGAACGGGGCCCGTGATGTCCGCAACAGCGCCCCGTGCGCGGCCGCTCATCGAGGAGCACCCTGGAAGGACACACTCCGGAGGTGACCGTCATGATGCGCACCGCAGTGGGATGGCATGTGGAAATGGAGTTCCTGGAGGACGATCGGCACACCCGGGCGGTCGCGATGGTGCGCCTGCCCGACGGGACCGAGGTACGGGCGCACGGACACGCCAGCCGTCACCGCAGCGACACGAATCAGCCGAGGGTGGGGGAGGAGGTCGCGGGCGCGCGTGCCCTGAACGAACTCGCCATGCAGCTGCTGACCAAGGCGCACGACGAGATCGACGAGGTGTCGGGGCGGACGTCCCACACCATCAACGTATGAGCCCTGCCAGCCGCTACAGGGCCGCCCGCACCGCCCTGACCAGCGCCTGCGCCCTCGGGTCCGCCGTGACCGTCTTGCGGAAGCCGTTGGTGACATAGCCGAAGGCGATGCCGGTCTCCGGGTCGGCGAAGCCGAGGGAGCCGCCGCGGCCGGGGTGCCCGAAGGAGCCCGCGCCGAGGAACGGCGACGCGCTGCCGTGCAGCATGTAGCCGAGCCCGAACCGGGTGTTCACGACGAGCACCCGGTCCGGGCCCGCCGACTCCTCGGCGCGGGCGAGCCCGACCGTGGCCGGGTCGAAGAGCCGTACTCCGTCGACCTCGCCGATCAGCGCCGCGTAGATCCGGGCCAGCCCGTCCGCCGTCGCGATGCCGTTGGTCGCGGGCAGGGCGCTCGCCCGGTACTCCGGTGCGTTCTGGTCGGGGAAGGGGGTGATCGCGGCGAAGGCGCGGCGGGTGAGGGAGCCGGGATCCTCGTAGGCCTCGGTGACGGACCGCTTGGGACGCGCGCGCAGGGCACCGGTGGGCTCCGGCGCCTCGACCCGGCCGACCCGCCCCGCCCGCCCGGCGGCTTCCTCCGCCTGCGGCAGCCCGAGCCAGAACTCCGCCCCCAGCGGCCCGGCGATCTCCCGCGCGATCCACTCACCGGCACCGAGCCCGGTCACCCGGCGCACCAGCTCGTCCAGCATCCAGCCGTACGTCAGCGCGTGGTACCCGTGGTCCGTGCCGGGCTCCCACGCGGGTGCCTGCGCGGCGACCGCCTCGGGGCCCCTGAGCGGGTCCAGGGCCTCCTCGGGGGTGAGCGGCCGGTCGATCACCGGCAGCCCGGCCCGGTGGCTGAGCACCTGCCGGACCGGCAGCCGCTCCTTGCCGCGCGCCTTGAACTCCGGCCAGTACTCGGCCACCGGCGCGTCCAGGTCCAGCTCCCCGCGCTGGTGCAGCATCAGGGGTACGGCGGCGGCGACGCCCTTGGTCGCCGAGCGCACGACCTGCGCGGTACCGCGCTCCCAGGGCCCGGTGCCGTCGATGTCCTTGGTGCCGGCCCACAGGTCGACGACCTTGCGCCCGTCCCGGTACACGGCGACCGCCGCGCCCCGGTCCCCGAGCGCCTCGAAGTTCCGCGCGAACACGTCCCTGACCGGCTCGAAGCCCTCGGCGACTGTGCCGTTCACGTCCACGCCGTACTCCTCCTGCTGCTGCTCGGTGCCCCTCTCAGCCAAGCAGAATCGTCACGTCGATGTTCCCGCGGGTCGCGTTCGAGTACGGGCAGACCTCGTGGGCCGCGTCCACGAGCTTCGCCGCGAGGCCGGCGTCGAGGATCGGGAGGGAGACGCTCAGGGCGACCGCGAGGCCGTAGCCCTGGGTCCTGTTCGGGCCGATGCCGACCTTCGCGGCGACCGTCGAGCCGCTGAGGTCGTAGCCCGCGCGGTTGCCGACGAGGATCAGCGCGTTGTGGAAGCAGGCGCTGTACCCGGCGGCGAACAGCTGCTCCGGGTTGGTGCCGTTGCCGTCCCCGCCGAGCGCGGGCGGCATCGCGACCTTCAGCTCGATCTGGCCGTCCTGGCTGGTGACATAGCCGTCCCGGCCGCCGTGCGCGGTGGCCTCGGCTACGTACATGATCTTCGTCGGCCGGGTGTCGACGGCTGTTTCCTCAGGCATGGCTGATCTCCCCCCGGAGAAGTGCGCGCAAGTACATCGTGCACAAGGTACCGGCCGGTAGGTCGGGGCCGGACCACCAGGGGTAGTGACTTCAGGTAACAGGAGGTCAGTGGGGGCGCTCGGCCGCCGCGTCCGCCCGTCGCGCGAGCCGCCACAACTCCTCGCGCAACCGCCCTGCCTCCGTGCCGTCGAGATCCGTCGCCGCGAGCAGGGCGCCCGGGAGACAGGCCGCGCGCTCCCTGAGCTCCTCCGCGCGGGCCGTGCAGGCGACCAGCACCGAGCGCTCGTCGGCCGCCGCGCGCTCCCGGCGCACCAGCCCCGCCGCCTCCAGGCGCTTCAGCAAGGGCGAGACCGTGCCGTAGTCCAGGCGCAGGGCGCTCGCCAGCTCCTTCACCGTCGTCTCGCCGCGCTCCCACAGCACCAGCAGCGCGAGGTACTGCGGGTAGGTGAGCCCCAGCTCGTCGAGGAGCGGCCGGTACGCGGCCGTCACCGCGCGCTGGGCGGCGTACAGCGCGAAACACAGCTGGTCGTCCAGCAGCAGTGATCCGGCGTCCTCTTCGTTCGTCACCCGCCCATTGTCACGGACCGCGGATCGAATCCGAAGGGCAACTCCAGCCGGTGGGCCCGCATCAGGGCGTCGTCGGCCAGGAGTTCGGCGGTCTTGCCGTCCGCGGCGATGGTGCCCTCGCTCAGGATCAGCGAGCGCGGGCACAGCTCAAGGGCGTACGGCAGGTCGTGCGTGACCATCAGGACCGTCACGTCCAACGAGCGCAGGATGTCCGCGAGTTCGCGGCGGGAGGCCGGGTCCAGGTTGGAGGAGGGCTCGTCCAGGACGAGGATCTCCGGCTCCATGGCGAGGACGGTCGCCACCGCCACCCGGCGCCGCTGGCCGAAGGAGAGATGGTGCGGGGGCCGGTCCTTGAACTCCGCCATGCCGACCCTGGTGAGCGCACGGTCCACACGCTCCTCCAGTTCGGGCCCCCGCAGCCCGGCCGCCGCCGGTCCGAACGCCACGTCCTCGCGCACGGTCGGCATGAAGAGCTGGTCGTCGGGGTCCTGGAAGACGATGCCGACCCGGCGCCGGATCTCCGCCATGTGCTTCTTGTCCACGGGCAGCCCGGCGACCCTCACCGTGCCCACCCCGCCGCTCAGGATGCCGTTGAGGTGCAGCACCAGGGTCGTCTTGCCGGCGCCGTTCGGGCCGAGCAGCGCGACCCGCTCGCCGCGCGCGATCGAGAAGTCCACGCCGAACAGGGCCTGGTGCCCGTCGGGGTAGGCGAAGGCCAGTCCGGTCACTTCGAGGGAAGCTGTCACAGAGTCCATCCCAACACGCAGACGACGAGGGCGGTCACAGGCAGCGCGAGGGCGTACGACCACTGCGCCCGGGACGCGGTCACCTCGTCGATGACCGGCATCGAACCGGCGTAACCGCGGCTGACCATGGCCAGGTGCACGCGCTCGCCGCGCTCGTAGGAGCGGATGAACAGCGCGCCGGCCGACTTGGCGAGGACGCCCCAGTGCTTGACGCCGCTCGCCTCGAACCCCCTCGACTCCCGCGCGATCCGCATGCGCCGCATCTCGTCGGTGATGACATCGCCGTAGCGGATCATGAAGGACGCGATCTGGACGAGGAGCGGGGGGAGCCTCAGCCGTTGCAGGCCGAGGAGCAGTTCGCGCAGTTCGGTGGTGGAGGCGAGGAGCACCGACGCGGCGACGCCGAGCGTGCCCTTGGCGAGCACGTTCCAGGCGCCCCAGAGGCCGCTCACGCTCAGGGACATCCCGAGCACCCCGACCCGCTCGCCCTCGGCGACGAACGGCATCAGCACCGCGAACGCCACGAACGGCACCTCGATCAGCAGCCGCTTCAGCAGGAACCGGGCGGGCACGCGCGCGAGGTAGGCGACGACGCCCAGGAGGACGGCGTACAGGCCGAACGCCCACATCGCCTCGCGCGGGGTCGAGACCACGACCACCACGAAGGCGAAGACGGCCGCGAGTTTCGTGTGCGGCGGCAGGGCGTGCACGGGCGAGTGCCCGTGCCGGTAGAGCCTGTGCGCGTGCCCGGCGCCCATCTCAGACGCTGCTCGTGCTGACGGGGGTGGTGTCGGTCGTACGGCGCCTGCGCACCGCCCAGAACACCGTGCTGCCCGCGACGACGGTGACGCCGACGCCGATCACGCCCGCCAGCCCCCCGGACAGGCGGGCGTTCTCGACGTCCTTCACGCCGTAGTCGGCGAGCGGCGAGTCCGCCGTGGTGTGCTTCTCGGTCCTGGCGTCGATGCCCTTGTCGGCGGCGACCTTCTCCAGCCCGTCCGGGGCGGCGGAGGCGTAGAAGCTGACGAACCCGGCGAGGACCAGGGAGGTGACCAGGCCGGTGATCCACACCTTGCGGTGCGAACGGGCGGCGGCGACCGGCGCGGTGTCCGGTGCGTCGACCAGCTCGTCGCCGACCCGCAGCTTGAGCTTCTGCTTCAGGCCCCGCGCGCCGTACACCAGGTCGGGGCGTACGGCGACGACGGCGCCGACGGTCAGCGCGGTGATGACCGCCTCGCCGATGCCGATGAGGACGTGGACGCCGATCATCGCGGTGGCGACCTTGCCGAGGGAGACGTCGGTGGTGCCGCCGATCGCGTAGACCAGGGTGAACGCGGCGGCCGCGGCGGGCACGGAGAGGACGGCGGCCGCGAAGGAGGCCGCGGTGATCGAACTCCGCCTGCGCGGAAGCACCTTCACCAGCCCGCGGAAGACGGCGTACGCCACGACCGTGGTCACGACGGCCATGTCGGTGATGTTGACGCCGAGCGCGGTCAGGCCGCCGTCCGCGAAGAGGATGCCCTGCATGAGCAGGACCACGGAGACGCACAGGACTCCCGTGCAGGGGCCCACGAGGATCGCGGCCAGTGCCCCGCCGAGCAGGTGTCCGCTGGTTCCGGCCGCGACGGGGAAGTTCAGCATCTGCACGGCGAAGATGAACGCCGCGACCAGGCCGGCCAGCGGCGCGGTGCGTTCGTCCAGTTCACGGCGGGCACCGCGCAGGCTCACCGCGACGGCGGCCGCGGCGACGACTCCGGTCGCTGCCGAGATGGGGGCGTCTATGAATCCGTCAGGCACATGCACCGTTCGATGATAGTGGCTTGTTGCGAACTCTTTGCAAGAGAGTCGTGCCACGAACAGCAAGTCACGGGCTTTCGGTCCAGGGGGCGGAACACGGGAAATGTGCGACGCTGGGAGGGGGGTGGACGCACAGCTTCCGCACAGGTTACGCAGCGTGAGAGGGCCGTCACGATGTCTGTAGTCGAACAGTACGCACGAGCCCACATCGTCTCCGACGCGGACATCGCGCAGGACGAGGCGGTCCCGGTGGTCCTGCGCTACGACCCGGAGGCCGACCCGCGCTCGGTACGGATCGGCCTGCCGGGCACCCCCGAGTGGACCTTCTCGCGGGCGCTCCTGGAGCAGGGACTCAGGGCGCCGGTCGGCACCGGAGAGGTGCGGGTGTGGCCGTGCGGACGGGTGCAGGCCGTCGTGGAGTTCCACTCGCCGCAGGGCGTGTCGGTGGTGCAGTTCGAGCAGAAGGCCCTGCTCAGATTCCTGCGGCGGACGTACATGGCGGCGACCACTCCGGTCCGGGGCTAGGACCTGTCGTTTGGATCATCCCGGCGTCGCGGGGTCTGGCACGCACATCTGCGGCGTTGTCGTCGGTCGCCGACGCTCCGCGTCGACTCCCTCCTCCGCCTTGCAGCTGCACGCACCAGACCCCGCTCGAGTCCGCTGAAAAGCACCGCACCTCACAGCCGGCCTGATCCAAACGACAGGCCCTAGCCGCCCAGCTTCAGCAGGGTCGCCACGATCGGGCCCGCCGTGTCGCCGCCGTGGCCGCCCGCCTGGACGACGCCCGCGGCCGCGAGGTCGCCCCGGTACGCGGTGAACCAGCCGTTCGGCTTCTTCTGGCCGTCGACCTCCGCGGAGCCGGTCTTCGCGCCGACGTTGCCGTACACCCCGGACATCGCCTCGGCCGCCGTGCCGTAGCCCGCGGTGTACGCCATCAGCTCGCGCAGCTGCGAGAGCGTGCCCGAGGACATCGTGCGTGAGGCCGTGGCCAGGGTGCGGTGGTCGACCGAGGGGGACACCAGGTAGGGCTGCTTGAAGGTGCCCGACTCGATGGTGGCGGCGACGGACGCCATGTTCAGCGGGTTCATCCGGACCCCGCCCTGGCCGATGAGCGAGGCCGCCTTCTGGGCCGCGCTCTGCACCGGCACCGAGCCGTCGAAGGACGGGACGCCGATCGCCCAGTTGTTCATGGACAGGCCGAAGACCTGCTGGGCCTGCTTGGTCAGGCTGTCGTTGTCCAGCTTGCCGGCCTGGCTGATGAAGGCGGTGTTGCAGGAGCGGGCGAAGCTCGCCTTGAAGGTGCCGCCCTTGATCTCGAACTTGTCGTCGTTCTGGAACTTCCAGCCGCCGTACGTGAAGTACTTCGGGCACGGGTGCGGCTTGTCCGCCGACGCGAGGCCCTTCTCGATGAGCAGCGAGGAGGTGATGACCTTCATCGTGGAGCCCGGCGCGAGGGAGCCCTGGAAGGCGGTGTTGAAGCCGTGGCCGGCGTTGGCCACCGCGAGGATCTCGCCGGTCGAGGGGCGCAGAACCACGACCGAGGACCTCGCCTGCTTGGCGACCTGTGCCTCGGCGGCCGCCTGGAGTGTCGGGTTCAGGGTCGTCCTCACGGTCCCCGGGGTGCCCTTGCTGAGCTCCACCAGGGTCTTGTCGGAGGACTTGGACTCCTTGCCGCGGATCACCCGCAGCTCGATGCCCGCCTTGCCGCCGGCCTTCTTGCCGTACTTCTCGCGCAGACCGTCCAGCACCGTGCCCAGCGACGGGTACTCGGCCGCGGTGATCTCGCCGCCGTTCCGGTCGACCGCCTTGATCGGCGGGGTGCCGGACTCGCCGGTGACCAGGGTGTCGCCGTCCGTCAGATCGGGGTGGACGACCGAGGCGGTCCAGTCGACCTGCGGCTTCCCGGTGCCGGTGTTGCGGACCACGGTCAGCGAACTGGCGTACTCCAGCGGCTTGGTGAGGCCCTTGTACGACACCGTGCCCTTCACGGAGAAGGGCACGGTGTCGCCGGTGGGGGTGCCCGGGGCGAGGGTCACGCCGGTGATGTGGGCGTCCTTGGCGTAGTCGGTGAGGAGGGCGGTGGCGGCCGCGGTGTCGCTCGTCGCGGCGGCGGCCGTGCCCACCTTGCCCTGCTGCCAGGAGGTCAGGAAGGTGGTCGCGGTGGTGGTGACCTCGGTCGCCGAGAGCGGCCCCGTCTTGACCTTCGGCTTGTGGTCCTGGGCCGACACGGAGGTGTTCTGCGTCCGGTCGTCGGCCGCGGCCCCCGCGCCGTACAGCGCGTAGACGCCGAAGCCGGCGCCGCCGACGACCACGGCGATCATCCCGCCGACCACGGCGGGCTTGGTCTTCCGTCGCTCGGCGACGCGCCTTCTGCTACCCACGGCTTCCGATTCCTCCGCCAGTTCCCAGGGTCCCCGTTGCCCTCATCCATCCCAACGACGGCAACAGCCTAGAGTCCCTGTCCAGCCCGGATGAGTTCAGCCTGCGGCTCGTAGCACAGCTGCGACAATCGGGCCCGCCGCGTCGCCGCCGTGGCCGCCCTCCTCCGTCATGGCCGCCGCGGCCATGTCGTCGCGGAAGCCGGTGAACCAGCTGTTGGACACCTGCTGTCCGTCGACCTCCGCGGAACCCGTCTTCGCGCCGATGTCCCCGCCGAGCCCCGCCATCGCCTTGGCGGCGGTGCCCTGGGTCGCGGTGAGCCGCATCATCTGCTTCAGCTGGGAGGCGGTGTTGTACGGCAGCCCCTTGGCGGTGGCCAGTTCGCGGTCGTCGAGCTTGGGCGAGACCAGGTAGGGCTGGCGGAAGGCGCCGGTGATGGCGGTGGCCGTCACCGAGGCCATGTTCAGCGGGTTCATCTGGACCTGGCCCTGGCCTATCGCGTTCGCCGCGCGGTCCGGACCGCTGACCGCGGGGACCTTGCCGTCGAAGGAGACGATGCCGGTCCTCCAGTCCTCGCCGATCCCGAAGCGGTCCTGGGCCTCCAGGGTCAGCGACTCGTCGGTGAGCGGCTTCTCGTCGATCAGTTTGATGAAGGCGGTGTTGCAGGACCGCATGAAGCTGTTGGCGAGCGTGGCGTTCTCGTTGGGCTGCATGCCGGTGAGGTTCTTGAAGGTCTGCCCCTGCCACACGGCGTCGGGCGGACAGGGTGCCGGGCCGTTCATCGAGGTCACACCGTTGTCGATGAGCATCGCGGCGGTGATGATCTTCATGGTGGAGCCGGGGGCCTTGGTGCCCTCGAAGGCCGCGTTGAAGGCGTCCGTGCGGTTGTTGGCCACGGCCAGCACCTCGCCGGTGCTGGGCTTGACGGCGACGACCGAGGACTGGTCGTACAGCTTGACCGCCTTCTCCGCGGCCGCCTGCGCGGTGGCGCTGATGGTGGTCCGCAGCTTGCCCGCCTTGCCCTCGGCGAGGGTCAGCAGGGAGGTGTCGGGGGTCTGGTCCGGATGCTTGATGACCAGCTCGATGCCCGGGGTGCCGCCGGCGTCGCTGCCGTACCTCTCGCGCAGGGCGTCCAGGACCGGGCCGAGGGAGGGGTACTTCTCCTTGGTCAGCACCTTGCCGTCGCGGTCCACCGCCTCGATGGCCGGGTTGGCGGACGCGCCGGTGACGAGCCGGTCGTCCTGCTGGAGCTTCGGGTACACCACGGAGGGCTGCCAGTCGACGAGCGCCTTGCCGGTGGTCACCCCGCGCACGACGGTCAGCTTGCTGCTGTACGCGAGCGGCTTCGACTTCCCCTCGTACGACACGGTCGCCTTCACGCTGTACGGCACGGTCGCGCCGGTCGCCTTGCCGGGGGTGATCCGCACGTCGCCGATGTGGGCGTCCGCCGCGTAGTCCGTCAGCAGCACTTCGGCCGTCGTGCTGTTGTTGGTGAGCGCGGCCGCGCTCACCGCGTTGCCCTTCTCCCAGGCGGCGAAGAAGTCCCGGGAGGTCTCCTTGATCTCGTCGGCGCTGGGCGGCCCGCTCCGCTTGGCGTCCCCGACGCCACCGCTGCCGTCGTCGCTCATCGCCGACACGAAGTTGTACGCGCCGTATCCGGCCCCGCCGACCATCACGGCGAACACCGTGCTGACGACAGCGACCTTCACCCCCTTGGCCATGGTGTGGCCACCTCCCCGATTACCCCGTTGTTGGGGGCAGCCTAAGCGGGGGGTGTGACAAGCGGGGTAAGAGTTTCCTGATTCGTGGGAGCGGGTGCTCAATCACATACGTGAACTCGGAGTCCTCAGACCCACGTGTCCAGCCACATCCGCGACCGCCAGTCGTCGATCGGGATCGCCGTCCCCGTGTACAGCGGCCAGAAGTAGATGAAGTTCCAGGCGATCAGGAGGACCAGGACTCCCGCCGCCGTGGCGCCCGCCACACGGCGGGTGTCGGAGGCGCGCGGTGGGCCGATGAGGGCGCCGACCATCATGGCGACGGCCAGACAGAGGAAGGGGAGGAAGACGATCGTGTAGAAGAAGAAGATCGTGCGCTCCTGGTAGTTGAACCAGGGGAGGTAGCCGGCCGCGACGCCGCAGGCGATGGCGCCCGCCCGCCAGTCACGGCGGAAGAACCAGCGCCACAGGACGTAGAGGATCGCGAAGCAGGCGGCCCACCACAGCAGCGGCGTGCCGATCGCCAGGACCTCGCGGGCGCACTTCTCGCCCGCGTCCGCCGGGCAGCCGTCGGTGCCGGGCGAGGGGGACTCGTAGAAGTAGGAGACCGGGCGGCCGTCGACGATCCAGCTCCACGGGTTGGACATGTACGTGTGCGGCGAGGACAGGCCGATGTTGAACTTGTAGACCTCGTGCTCGTAGTGGATCAGGCTGCGCCACCAGTCGGGCAGGAAGGTCCAGCTGCCGCCCTTGCCGTCGGTCGCCGCCCAGTTGCGGTAGTAGCCGCCGGTGCCGTCCGCGGGCGAGAGGATCCAGCCGATCCACGAGGTGAGGTAGGTGACGATCGTGAGCGGCACCATGGCCAGGAACGCGATGCCGAAGTCGTACCTGATGACCGCGTCGTAGGGGCGCCTCGCGCCCGCGACCCGGCGCGAGCCCACATCCCACAGCACCGTCATGATGCCGAACCCGATGATGAAGAAGCCGCCGTTCCACTTGGTGCCCATGGCCAGGCCGAGCAGCAGACCCGCCAGCCAGCGGTACGGCCGCATGCCGAGCCACAGCTTGTCGGCGACCCCCGCGTCGGGGCGCACGAACCCGTGGGAGTCGACCGGCAGCGCGGCCGCGAGTTTCTCCCGGGCCCGGTCGCGGTCGATGACCAGGCAGGCGAACGCGGCCACCACGAAGAACATCAGCACACCGTCGAGCAGCGCGGTCCGCGCCATCACGAAGGCCAGCCCGTCCACGGCCATCAGCGCGCCCGCCAGGCAGCCGAGGAAGGTGGAGCGGAAGATCCGCCGCCCCACCCGGCACACGATCAGCACCGACAACGTCCCGAGCAGCGCCGTCATGAACCGCCAGCCGAACGGGTTGAACCCGAACATCAGCTCGCCGAGCCCGATGACGTACTTGCCGACCGGCGGATGCACGACATACGCGGCGTCCGTCGGCAGCGGGACGTGCCCGTTCGAGGACAGGATCTGGCTGTCGACGTTCTTGCCCCAGCTCAGCTCGAAGCCCCGGTGCACGAGCGCCCACGCGTCCTTCGCGTAGTACGTCTCGTCGAATATCACCTTCTTCGGGCTGCCCAGGTTCCAGAACCGCATCAGCCCCGCCACCAGCGTCACCAGCAGCGGCCCCAGCCAGCCCGACCAGCGCGCGATCCGCTCGGCGAGCGGCCCGGGCACGCCCAGGACCTGCCACATCCGCGGACTGGGAGTGACGAAGGGCGGCACCAGGCGTTCCCGCACGTCGCTGCCGGCCTCGGGCGTGTAGCCGAAACGGCGCAGCCTCTGCTGCCACGACGGCCGCCGGTCCTGGGGGGCCTGGTCCTGCCGGGTGTCCGTGGAGGACGCGGTACTGGTCACCGCGCCATCGTAAGGAACGGCGCTGTGTGAGTCCCGTGCATGGGCGGATGCGTCCGGTTCGGGGCGCGGCTGGGAGGATGGGGGCGTGACTGGAACCCTTGTCCTGGCGGGCACCCCCATTGGCGACATCGCGGACGCGCCTCCCCGGCTCGCGGAGGAACTGGCCGGGGCCGACGTGGTCGCGGCCGAGGACACCCGGCGGCTGCGGCGGCTGACCCAGGGGCTCGGCGTGACGCCCAAGGGGCGGATCGTGTCGTACTTCGAGGGCAACGAGGCCGCCCGTACGCCCGAACTCGTCGAGGAACTCCTCGGCGGCGCGCGCGTGCTGCTCGTCACCGACGCCGGGATGCCGTCGGTGTCCGACCCGGGGTACCGGCTGGTCGCCGCCGCCGTGGAGAAGGACGTCCGCGTCACCGCCGTACCGGGACCGTCCGCGGTGCTCACCGCGCTCGCGCTGTCCGGGCTGCCCGTGGACCGGTTCTGCTTCGAGGGGTTCCTGCCCCGCAAGGGCGGTGAGCGGCTGTCGCGGCTGCGGGAGGTCGCCGAGGAGCGGCGCACCCTCGTGTACTTCGAGGCCCCCCACCGGCTCGACGACACCCTCGCGGCCATGGCCGAGGTGTTCGGGGCAGAGCGGCGGGCGGCGGTGTGCCGGGAGCTGACGAAGACCTACGAGGAGGTCAAGCGGGGGTCGCTGGGCTTCCTCGCCGAGTGGGCCGCCGAAGGGGTGCGGGGCGAGATCACCGTCGTCGTCGAGGGGGCGCCCGAGAAGGGGGCCGAGGAGATCGACGACGCGGAACTGGTGCGCAGGGTGCGGGTGCGGGAGGAGGCGGGGGAGCGGCGCAAGGAGGCGATCGCCGCGGTGGCCGTTGAGGCGGGAGTGCCCAAGCGGGTCGTTTTCGATGCGGTCGTCGCCGCGAAGAACGCCCCGTCCCCCGGCCTGGGATGAGGTGGGTCACACCCCCTCTGAGCAGGGCGCATGACTTCTGAGCGTGCGCCCCATGTGCGCGCAAAGCGGTGTCTCGGAATGCAAAGCTCCGCGGGGCCGTACGGGCCGGTTCGGCAAGGAAAGTCCAAATCGGCTCCAACAGTCGACAGGCCTGTCGCCATCGGGTCCCGGGAGGCGTCCACTGGGGTGAGGGACGTACCCGTCCTTCGAACCAGCGGACACACAGGAGCTGGCATGAGCGAGATCGCAGGGCACCCCGGTGCCACAGCCGTCGTCAACGAGTCCTATTCCTTCGCCTGCATGCGCTGCGGGCACGGGTGGGAGCAGTCGTACGAGATAGAGCACCACATCGACGGCGACGGCCGGGAGTTCGTGCAGTACACGGCGGACGGACGGGTCGTGCCCTCTCCGCTCTCCAAGCCCACGTGCGCGAACTGCGACCACCACGTCGTACGGATCATGCGGCCCGGCAGGGTCGCCTCCGCCCGTGACGCGGCGCACCGCACGCCCCCCGCCGGCCCCGTCGAGGCGCCCGGGGACGGCGCGCAGGTGGCGGGTGAGGGCCACCACTGGCACCTGGCCGACCTGCTGCACGTCTTCCAGCGCAAGGCGAGCTGACCGCTCTGCCCTCGGGGTGGGCATGCCCCTTTCGTAGGATCGGGGCATGCCTTCGAACAGCCCCCGCGAGAAGAACGCGGCCCCGCCGCTCCCGGAGCCCCTGCGGGTGCCGGTCGCCGACTCCCACACCCACCTGGACATGCAGGACGGGACCGTGGAGGAGGGGCTCGCCAAAGCCGCGTCGGTCGGGGTGACCACCGTCGTCCAGGTCGGCTGCGACGTCCGCGGCTCGCGGTGGGCGGCCGAGACGGCGGCCCGGTACGACGCCGTCCACGCCGCCGTCGCCCTGCACCCCAACGAGGCGCCCCGGATCGTCCACGGCGACCCCGACGGCTGGTCGCGGCAGGGCGCGCGGCAGGCGGGGGGCACAGCGGCGCTCGACGAGGCGCTCGCGGAGATCGACCGCCTGGCCGCACTTCCGCAGGTCAAGGGCGTCGGCGAGACCGGCCTCGATTACTTCCGCACCGGGCCCGAGGGCAAGGAGGCGCAGGAGGCGTCCTTCCGCGCCCACATCGAGATGGCCAAGCGGCACGGCAAGGCGCTCGTCATCCACGACCGCGACGCCCACGCCGACGTCCTGCGCGTGCTGAAGGAGGAGGGCGCCCCCGAGCGGACTGTCTTCCACTGCTACTCCGGCGACGCCGAGATGGCGGAGATCTGCGCGGCCGCCGGATACTTCATGTCCTTCGCCGGCAACGTCACCTTCAAGAACGCCCAGAACCTGCGGGACGCGGTGGCCGTGGCCCCCCTGGAGCTCCTCCTCGTGGAGACCGACGCGCCGTTCCTGACCCCGGCGCCGTACCGCGGACGGCCCAACGCCCCCTATCTCGTTCCGGTCACGGTGCGCGCCATGGCCGCCGTGCGCGGCATCGACGAGGACGCGCTGGCCACGGCACTCGCCGCCAACACCGCACGCGCCTTCGGATACTGACGGGGTATCACCCCCTCTCGAACGTAACTCCGGGTAGCCGAGTCGCTTTGGAGAGTGACGGTCGCTCCGCTAGGTTCTGTGGGCCCGATCCGGACCCCTGGAGCGTGTCGTCGTGAGCAACTCGCAGTACGAGACGTACGAGGCCTACGAGACGTACGGCCCGACCGAACCGTACGGACCACAGGCCTACGGCGCCGTCGGCACGGCCCCCGCCGACCCGGACACCGCGCAGACGATCGCCTACGGGGTGTACGGGGTGCCCGACACGGGCCGGACGCTGGCGTACGAGGACACCTACCGGCCCGCGTACGAGATGACGGAGGCACCGCTCCCGCGCCAGCCCGAGGCGGGGCGGCGGGCGGCGCGCCGGCGCAGAGCCAGATCCACGGAGCGCCAGGACAGCGCGATGCGCAGGCTGCTCCCGCAGGCACTGGTCGTCGCGTTCCTGGCGGGCGGGACCACCGCCTTCGTCGCCGAGGACAAGGCGATCGAGCTGACGGTCGACGGCAAGCCGCGCACCCTGCACACCTTCGCGGACGACGTGGACGAACTCCTCGCCGAGGAGGGTGTCGCGGTCGGGGCGCACGACGTGGTCGCGCCCGCGCCCGGCGAGCAGCTCGCCAGCGGGGACGAGGTCGCCGTGCGCTACGGGCGCCCCCTGCGGCTCACCCTCGACGGCCACCCGCGTGAGGTGTGGACCACGGCACGGACGGTGGACGGAGCGCTCGAACAGCTCGGGGTGCGTGCGGAGGGCGCGTATGTGTCCACCTCGCGCTCCCGGCGGATCGGGCGCGAGGGGCTCGCGCTGGACGTGCGGACCGAGCGCTCCGTGACGATCATGGCCGACGGCCGGGCACGGACCATCCGGACGAACGCGGCGACCGTCGGAGAGGCCGTCGAGGAGGCCGGGGTCACGCTCAGCGGCATGGACACCACCTCGGTCCCGCCGGGGAGCTTCCCGCGCGACGGACAGACCGTCACGGTGCTGCGGATCACCGCCACGAAGGAAGTGCGCGAGGAGCAGATCCCCTTCCGCGAGGAGCGCACCGAGGACGCCTCCCTGTTCAAGGGCACGGAGGTCATCGACCAGGCGGGTGCGCCGGGCGTGCGCCGGGTCACGTACTCCCTGCGGACCGTCAACGGGGTCCGGCAGAAGCCGCGGCGGCTCCGGGTCGAGGTGGTGCGCGAGCCCCGGACGCAGAGGGTGCGGGTGGGCACGAAGCCGATGCCGACTTCCGTGCGGGGCGCCGACCATCTGAACTGGCAGGGCCTCGCGCACTGCGAGTCCGGCGGCCGCCCGAACGCGGTGGACCCGTCGGGGACGTACGGCGGCCTGTACCAGTTCGACACGAGGACCTGGCAGGCGCTCGGCGGGTCCGGCCGCCCCCAGGACGCCCCGGCGGCGGAGCAGACGCTCCGGGCGAAGAAGCTGTACGTCCGGCGGGGGGCGAGCCCTTGGCCGCACTGCGGTGGCCGGCTGCACGGATGAGCGGGCGCGACCGGCCCCCACCGGCCCGCGGCTAGGCTGTCCACGTGAGCAGCCCCTCCCCAGACTCCCTCCTCGGCCCCGCCGACATCCGCGAACTCGCGGCCGCCCTAGGCGTACGCCCCACCAAGCAGCGCGGCCAGAACTTCGTGATCGACGCGAACACGGTCCGGAAGATCGTCCGCACCGCCGACGTCAGGAACGACGACGTGGTGGTGGAGGTGGGCCCCGGCCTCGGCTCGCTCACCCTCGCGCTCCTGGAGACCGCCGACCGCGTCACCGCCGTGGAGATCGACGACGTACTGGCGTCCGCGCTGCCCGCCACCATCGCGGCCCGCATGCCCGACCGCGCCGACCGCTTCGCCCTCGTGCACTCCGACGCCATGCTCGTCACCGACCTGCCGGGCCCCGCGCCCACCGCACTCGTCGCGAACCTCCCCTACAACGTCGCCGTCCCCGTGCTGCTGCACATGCTCGACACCTTCCCGAGCATCGAGCGCACCCTCGTCATGGTCCAGGCGGAGGTCGCCGACCGGCTCGCCGCGCCGCCCGGCTCGAAGGTGTACGGCGTCCCGTCCGTGAAGGCCAACTGGTACGCCGAGGTCAAGCGGGCCGGGTCGATCGGCCGCACCGTCTTCTGGCCCGCGCCGAACGTCGACAGCGGCCTTGTCTCGCTCACCCGCAGGACCGAGCCGGTCAAGACCACCGCGTCGAAGCGCGAGGTGTTCGCCGTCGTCGACGCCGCCTTCGCCCAGCGCCGCAAGACCCTGCGGGCCGCGCTCGCCGGGTGGGCGGGGTCGGCCGCGGCCGCCGAGAGCGCCCTCGTGGCGGCCGGGGTCTCGCCCCAGGCCCGCGGGGAGTCGCTCACCGTCGAGGAGTTCGCGCGCATCGCCGAGCACGCACAGAACAAGGAGCCGGTCCAGCAGTGAGCGTCACCGTCCGCGTCCCCGCCAAGGTCAACGTCCAGCTCGCCGTCGGCGCCGCCCGCCCCGACGGCTTCCACGACCTGGCCAACGTCTTCCTCGCGGTCGGCCTCCACGACGAGGTGACCGTGACGCCCGCCGACGAGCTCCGCGTCACCTGCGAGGGCCCGGACGCCGCCCAGGTCCCCCTCGACCGTACGAACCTCGCGGCCCGCGCGGCGATCGCCCTCGCGGAGCGCCACGGCCTGGATCCCGCCGTCCACCTCCACATCGCCAAGGACATCCCCGTCGCCGGCGGCATGGCGGGCGGCAGCGCGGACGGCGCGGGTGCGCTGCTGGCCTGCGACACCCTGTGGGGCACCGGTGCCTCCCGCGAGGAACTGCTCGACATCTGCGCCGAGTTGGGCAGCGACGTGCCGTTCAGCCTGGTGGGCGGGGCCGCGCTCGGGACCGGACGCGGGGAGAAGCTCAGGACGCTGGAGGTCGGCGGGAGCTTCTCGTGGGTCTTCGCCATGGCGGAGCGCGGACTGTCGACCCCGGCCGTCTTCCGGGAGTTCGACCGGCTCACCGAGGGCCTCGACGTCCCCGCGCCCGTGGCCTCCGAGCACCTGCTCGACGCCCTGGCGAGCGGTGACCCGGACGCGCTCGCCGCCGCCGTCTCCAACGACCTCCAGCCCGCCGCCCTCTCCCTCTTCCCCGAGCTCACCGGCACCCTCGCGGCCGGCAGCGCCGCCGGCTCGCTCGCCGGGCTCGTCTCGGGCTCGGGCCCGACCACCGCGTTCCTCGCCCGCGACAGCGAGTCGGCGGCGAAGATCGCGGACGCGCTGCGCGCCTCCGGGACCTGCCGGGCCGTGCGTACGGCCTCGGGGCCGGTGCCGGGTGCGACGGTGATGGGGGCGTAGCGGGCGGACTACCCTGGAGGGTCGATCGATCCCCCTGGGCAGGAGAGAAATGGCCGTCAATCTGGTCAATGTCGAGAACGTCAGCAAGGTGTACGGCACCCGTGCCCTGCTGGACGGTGTCTCGCTCGGCGTCTCCGAGGGTGATCGCATCGGCGTCGTGGGCCGCAACGGCGACGGCAAGACCACTCTGATCCGCATGCTCGCCAAGCTGGAGGACACCGACACCGGACGCGTCACGCACTCCGGCGGACTGCGCCTCGGGGTCCTCACCCAGCACGACTCCCTCGACCCGGCCGCCACCGTGCGCCACGAGGTCATCCGGGACATGGCCGACCACGAGTGGGCGGGCAACTCCAAGATCCGCGACGTGCTGACCGGGCTGTTCGGCGGGCTCGACCTGCCCGGCTTCCCGCAGGGCCTCGACACCGTCATCGGACCGCTCTCCGGTGGCGAGCGCCGTCGTATCGCCCTCGCCAAGCTGCTCATCGAGGAACAGGACCTGATCGTCCTCGACGAGCCCACCAACCACCTCGACGTCGAGGGCATCGCCTGGCTGGCCAAGCACCTGCGCGAGCGCCGGTCCGCGCTCGTGTGCGTCACCCACGACCGGTGGTTCCTCGACCAGGTCTGCACCCGCATGTGGGACGTGCAGAAGGGCGACGTCTTCGAGTACGAGGGCGGCTACTCCGACTACGTCTTCGCGCGAGCCGAGCGCGAGCGGATCGCCGCCACCGAGGAGACCAAGCGGCAGAACCTCGTCCGCAAGGAGCTGGCCTGGCTCCGGCGCGGCGCCCCCGCCCGTACGTCCAAGCCGCGCTTCCGCGTCGAGGCCGCCAACGAGCTCATCGCCGACGTGCCGCCGCCGCGGGACAGCAGCGAGCTGATGAAGTTCGCCTCCTCGCGGCTCGGCAAGACCGTCTTCGAGCTGGAGGACGTCACCGTCCAGGCCGGACCCAAGGTGCTGCTGAAGCATGTGACCTGGCAGCTCGGCCCCGGGGACCGGATCGGTCTCGTCGGGGTCAACGGCGCCGGCAAGACGTCCCTGCTGCGCGCCATGGCCGAGGCCGCGCGGACCGAGGGCGAGACACAGCCCGCGGGCGGACGGGTCGTGGTCGGCAGGACCGTCAAGCTCGCCTACCTCTCGCAGGAGGTCGCCGAACTCGACCCGGCCCTGCGGGTCCTTGAGGCCGTCCAGCAGGTGCGGGAGCGCGTCGACCTCGGCAAGGGGCGCGAGATGACCGCCGGGCAACTCTGCGAGACCTTCGGCTTCAACAAGGAGAAGCAGTGGACACCGGTCGGGGATCTGTCCGGTGGTGAGCGGCGGCGGCTGCAACTGCTGCGGCTGCTGATGGACGAGCCGAACGTGCTGTTTCTGGACGAGCCCACGAACGACCTCGACATCGAGACGCTGACCCAGCTGGAGGACGTCCTCGACGGCTGGCCCGGCTCGATGGTCGTGATCTCCCACGACCGGTTCTTCGTCGAGCGGACCACCGACCGGGTCTTCGCGCTGCTCGGGGACGCCACCCTGCGGATGCTGCCGCGCGGTATCGACGAGTACCTGGAGCGGCGGCAGCGCATGGAGGAGGCGGCCGCCGCCTCGGCGCCCGTGGTGTCGAAGCCCGCCGTGGAGAAGAGCTCCGCCGATCAGCGGGCCGCCAAGAAGGAGCTTCAGAAGATCGAGCGGCAGCTCGACAAGATCTCCGAGAAGGAGACGAAGCTGCACGCCCGGATCGCCGACAACGCCACCGACTTCGCGAAGGTGGCCTCCCTGGATGCCGAACTGCGGGACCTCGCCGGGGAGCGGGAGGAACTGGAGCTGCGGTGGCTGGAGCTGGCCGAGGACGCGTGAAGGTGCGGCACATCGTCCTCGAACGACAGGAAAGCCGGGAATTCAGCACTTCCGGGACACTTCTCACCGGTAGGGGAAGCGCAACGTCGAACTAGCGTGTAGCTTCCGGGGGCATGAAGGGCGGGGGTGCCGGGAGAGGGTGCCGGGAGAGGTCCTCTGCCCGTGCGGATCAGTGGGCTTCATAGTGGGGCATTCACGCGGATCCATGGGGGGGACTGGGGGGTTGCTCGATGGGAGTTCGGCTCATGGTGGTCGACGACCACCGATTGCTCGCCGAGGCACTGGCCTCGGCGCTGAAACTGCGCGGGCACCGGGTGCTCGCGGCGGCGGCACCCGCCGCGGGGGCGGCGGAGCTGGTGATCAGCCGGGCGCCCGAGGTGTGCCTGCTGGGTACGGCCACGCCGGCCGAGCCGGGGATGTTCGATCCGGTCGTGAAGATCAAGCGGGAGCGGCCGCAGGTGGCGGTGCTGGTGCTGGGGCCCGTGCCGAGCCCTCGCGGGATCGCGGCGGCCTTCGCGGCGGGTGCGTCGGGGTATGTCCGGCACGACGAGCGGATCGAGGGGGTCGAGCGGGCCATCATGAAGGCTCGGGCGGGGGAGGCGGCGGTCGCTCCGCAGCTGCTGCAGGGGGCGTTCAGTGAGCTGCTGAATCCCGCGGCCCAGCCGGATGACGAGGGGCAGCGGTTGCTCCAGATGCTGACGCCTCGGGAGGTGGAGGTGCTGGTGCGGGTGGCCGACGGGGAGGACACGCGGCTGATCGCGGCGGGGATGGGGATAGCGCCGTCCACGGCGCGGACGCATGTGCAGCGGGTGCTGATGAAACTGGGGGTGGGGTCTCGGTTGGAGGCGGCGGCGTTGGCTGCGCGGACGGGGTTGCTGGATCGGGCGGGGCCGGTGGGGTCGTGACGGTGTGGGTGCGGGTTCGGTGGGGGCGGGCGTTTTTGCGCCCACGCGGCGGAGCCGCATATGGACACAGTCCCGCGCCCCTGAGATGCCTGCGGCGGCCGGTGCGGCTTCGGTGGGGGCTTGTGTAGCGCGTGCGGTGGGTTGTGGGTCGGGGCCGGGGTGGGGGGGGTGCGGGCGGGGGGCGGGGGGGGGGGGCCACCAACACGGCGCGGGAACCGACC
>NZ_JBIAUQ010000017.1:178020-210113 GCF_042893155.1 Streptomyces sp. NPDC001668 | reverse complement strand
CGCCCGGTTACATTCCGAACCCGGAAGCTAAGCCTTACAGCGCCGATGGTACTGCAGGGGGGACCCTGTGGGAGAGTAGGACACCGCCGAACAATTTTTGGGAAAACCCCCGTGCCATTCGGCACGGGGGTTTTCTGCGTTTAGGGTCATTTTCACTGGCCAGGTGGAGGCGGGCGTATATCTCGTCACCCCGCAGGCACCCGCTCTCGTACGACTGCTCGCCGCCCCCGGAGTAGAAGCGACCCCGACCGCCCCCGAAACCCTGGAAGTCCGCGGCACGGTCATCGGCAAGGGCTGCCCGCGCCGGACTGTCGTACGAAGTCGTCGACCGTGGTGTCGGCGAGGAGGCGGCCGTGGCCGATGATGACCAGGTGGTCCGCGGAGAGGGCCATCTCGCTCATCAGATGGGAGGAGACGAGGACCGTACGGCCCTCGGCGGCCAGGGACCTGAGGAGGTTGCGGATCCACAGGACGCCCTCGGGGTCGAGGCCGTTGACGGGTTCGTCGAGAACGAGGACGGCCGGGTCGCCGAGCAACGCGGCCGCGAGGCCGAGGCGCTGGCCCATGCCGAGGGAGAAGCCCTTGACCCTGCGGTGGGCGGCCTCGGTCAGGCCCGTGAGGTCCAGGACCTGTTCGACGCGGGTTCGGGGGATGCTGTGGGTGTGGGTGTGGGTGAGGGCGTGCAGGTGGGGGTGGACTTGCCGGCGCCGTTCGGGCCGAGGAAGCCGGTTACGGTGCCCGGGCGGACGGTGAAGGAGAGGTCGGCCATGGCTGTTTTGGTGTCGGACCGCGGGCGGTATTCCAGGTGAGGCGGGTAGTACCCGGGTACTACTGTGGCTCGTATGAGCTACGTGATCCGGTCCGTCCGCGCCGATGAGTGGCCCGCCGCGAAGGAGTTGCGGCTCGCGGCCCTTCAGGATCCGGTTGCGCCACTCGCCTTTCTGGAGACCTACGGGGAGGCCGTGGAGCACCCCGACTCCTACTGGCGGGAGCGGACGGCCAAGGGTGCCGAGGGAGCCGACGGGGTGCAGACGATCATCGCCGAGGCGCCGGACGGACGGTGGGTCGGGACGGTGACGGTGCTCCTTGAGGAGCCCGGGACCACGGACTGGGCCGGGTTTCCGGTCGAGCGGAAGCAGGGGCATCTCGTCGGGGTGTTCGTACGGCCCGAGGAGCGCGGGAGCGGGCTCACCGACGTGCTGTTCGACGCCGCCGTGGAGTGGGCGTGGGCGCACGGGGCGGAGCGGGTGCGGCTGATCGTGCACGAGGACAACGGGCGGGCGCAGCGGTTCTACCGCAAGGTGGGTTTCGAGCCCACGGGTGTGATCGTGCCGCTGGCGGCGACTCCGGGGGAGACCGAGCTGGAGTTCGCGCTGGAGCGGGTCTGACCCTTTGCGTGCCGTGGGTCCGCCACGGACGCCCTACGCCGGGAGGTCCGCGTCCGGCCAGCGGGTGCGGGCCTGTTCCCGGGACCGGAGCAGGGCCAGGGTCACCAGCCCCCGGGCCGCTCCGGCGGCCAGCAGCTCCGGGAGCTGGGGAAGCGGAGCCACAGCTGCGACGTCGTCCAGGACGAGCGTCAGTGGTGGGTCGAGGCGACCGGAGGATGACCGTTCGGCCATGCGCCGGCCACGCTCGACCACGCTTGAGGTGAGGGCCGTCAGCAGGGGCATCGCGCCGGGATTCGTCCTGGGGTCCTCGATGGATTCACCCACCACATAAAGCGTGCCCCCTTCGTCCACGAAGGAATCCAAGGCGACGGCATCATTTCGGTTGGGAGTGCATGCCTCGCGGATATTGACCGTGAAGAGGGCGGAGAGGGCTCTGCTGGTCAACTCCTGGGCGATGTCCCGGCGTTCGGGGTGCGCGGTGAGGGCGGCTTCCAGTTCGCCCGCTGAGCCGGGGGCCGCCTTCGGGTTGGTGCGGAGGGTCTTCACGGCGTCCTGGACCTGCGTGCCCTGGCACCAGCGGTGGACGTGACGGATGGTGCGGGCCTCTATGGCGGCCGCGTGGAGGTAGCTGCGCAGGAGCGTTTCGGCTGTGTCGGCCACGGCCTGGTCGATCTTCGCGGTGGGGCGGACGGGGGCGAGGAGGGACTGGGCGCGGGTCTTGGCTGTTTCCTTGTCCTCGCAGCCCGTTGTGGGGGACCAGTGGAGGCGGTCCGGGGTGTCGCAGAGGTGGGTGGGGTCGTAGACGTGGACCGGACCCAGTTTGGCTCTGGCGTCTTTCGTGTCCTGCCAGACGGCCGGGTTCGAGGTGACGACGAGGGCGGGGCCTTCCGCGTCCCTGATGGCCTGGGTCGCGGTGGGGTGTCGGCCTTCCCTGGGGGCGTAGAGGATCGCGACTTCGGCGCGGGGTGTTTCCCACCCGCTCATCCGTTCACCGTTGGACAGAGAAGTGGGCAGCTTGGCAGCGGTCGACGTCGCGCGGAATGGCTCGGTGGGCTGGGGGAGCCCCATCGGGTTGCTCGCCGTCTGCGGCTGCGGCTGCGGCTGCGTCTGCGTCTGCGGCTGCGGCTGAGGGTGCGTGGGGGGCTGCGGGGAGCTGGGGAGAGGCGCCGTGGCCGGCGACGGTTGTGGTTGCGGTTGGCGCTCCGGCGTCGGTCTCGGGATCGGTACCTCCTGGACCGGCACCTCATGGACCGGCTCCGGATCCGTACGCCGTTGCCGTACCGCCAGTTTCTCCGCCCTCGTCCTCGCGCGTACCGCCCTCCAGCGGGCCAGGGTGCCCATCACGAAGATCGTGAGGACGACCAGGATCATCAGCTGGCCGATGAACAGGCCCCAGACCAGGCCGTAACCGGAGAGCCCCCCGGCCGGGGTGTCGGGCCAGGCGCCGGGGATGTCCTGGGGGTGGCCGATGAGGTGGCGCATGGCCAGGGGGGTGCGGGTGAAGGTGACGCCCTCGGGCCAGGCACCGTGGGCGAAGAGGGCCGCGAGGCCCGTCGCCGTCCAGACCAGCAGGGTCATGCCGAGGAGGAAGGCGAGTATGCCGACCAACAGCCCGTCCGGGACGCCTCCTTGGCCTCCCTGACCGCCCTGGCGGCGGTCGTCCGGTCTCACCACTGCCCGCTCCTCCTACGCCACCGTCGACTCGGAGTCGCCCATGTGCTGCTCCACGAAGGCCGCCGCCCGTTCCTCCGCCTCCAGCTCCGCGGCGCGCAGGGCGTCGTCGGTGAGGTCGCTGGAGGACTCCGTCATGGCGCGGTCCGTGAAGACCAGGGGGCGTTCGGTCTCGGTGACCAGGTGTTTGACCACCTGGACATTGCCGTTGACGTCCCAGACGGCGATGCCGGGGCTGAGGGACGGGATGATCTCGACCGCCCAGCGGGGCAGGCCGAGGACGCGGCCCGTCGCGCGTGCCTCGTCCGCCTTTTGGGCGTAGATGGTCCGGGTCGACGCCATCTTCAGGATCGCTGCGGCCTCCTTCGCCGCGGCTCCGTCCACCACGTCGGACAGGTGGTGGACCACCGCCACGAAGGACAGGCCGAGCCGTCGGCCGAACTTCAGCAGGCGCTGGAAGAGCTGGGCCACGAAGGGGCTGGCGATGATGTGCCAGGCCTCCTCGACCAGGAAGATGCGCTTCTTGCGGTCGGGGCGGATCCAGGTGTGTTCCAGCCAAACTCCGACGATCGCCATGAGGATGGGCATGGCGATGGAGTTGCGGTCGATGTGGGACAAATCGAAGACGATCAGCGGCGCGTCCAGGTCGATGCCGACCGTGGTCGGGCCGTCGAACATGCCCCGCAGGTCACCGTCGACCAGTCGGTCCAGGACCAGGGCGACATCCAGGCCCCACGCGCGGACGTCCTCTATGTCGACGTTCATCGCCTCGGCCGACTCGGGCTCGGGGTGCCGTAGCTGCTCCACGATGTCCGTGAGGATCGGCTGGCGTTCGACGATCGTCTCGTTGACATAGGCGTGCGCGACCTTCAGCGCGAAGCCCGAGCGCTCGTCGAGGCCGTGGCCCATCGCGACCTCGATGATGGTCCGAAGCAGGGCGAGCTGCCCGGTCGTCGTGATCGCCGGGTCGAGCGGGTTGAGGCGGATCCCCATGTCCAGGGCGGCCATCGGGTCCAGGCGGATGGGAGTTATCCCCAACTCCTGCGCGATGAGGTTCCATTCGCCGACGCCGTCCTCGCCCTGGGCGTCCAGGACGACCACTTGGCGGTCCCGGAAGCGCAACTGGCGCAGTACGTACGTCTTCTCCAGGGCCGACTTGCCGTTGCCGGACTCGCCCAGGACCAGCCAGTGGGGTGCCGGGAGCTGCTGGCCGTAGAGCTGGAAGGGGTCGTAGATGTAGCCCTTGCCGGAGTACACCTCGCGGCCGATGATCACGCCCGAGTCGCCGAGGCCGGGCGCGGCGGTCGGGAGGTAGACCGCCTGCGCCTGGCCGGTGGAGGTGCGGACCGGCAGGCGGGTCGTCTCGACCTTTCCGAAGAGGAAGGACGTGAAGGCGTCGGTGAGGACGGACAGCGGATCCCGCATGCTTGGTCCCCTACTTTCGGATGCCGGTGGCGAACGGAAGCGTGTTCACGAAGGCGCGATGGTGTTCGCGGTCGCACCACTCCAGTTTCAGATACGACTTTCCCGCCGAGGCCCGGATGGTCCGCTTGTCGCGGGCCAGGGCCTCGGGGGTGCGGGAGGAGACGGTGATGTAGCCGACCAGGTTGACCCCGGCCGCGCCGCTCGCGAGGTCCTCGCCGCGCTGGTCGAGCCGGTTGTGGGCCGCGATGTCACGGGGGTCCACGGTCCGGTTCATCTTGGCGGCGCGGCTCGCCTCCGCGTCGTCGTTGGTCTTCTCGGTCAGCATGCGCTCGATGGCGATCTCGGTGGGTTCGAGGTCCATCGTGACGGCGACCGTGCGGATGACGTCCGGGGTGTGGACGAGGAGCGGGGCGAGGAAGTTGACGCCGACGGGGGTCATCGGCCACTCCTTCACCCAGGCCGTGGCGTGGCACCAGGGCGCGCGGGTGGAGGACTCCCGGGTCTTCGCCTGGAGGTACGTCGGTTCCATGGCGTCGAGTTCGGCCGGCCAGGCGTTGCGCTTGGTCATCGCCTGGATGTGGTCGATGGGGTGGTCCGGGTCGTACATGGAGTGGATCAGCGAGGCCAGCCGGCCCTGGCCGAGCGGCTGGCGGACCCGGATGTCGGCCTCCTGGAGGCGCGAGCAGATGTCGGTCAGCTCGCGGGCCATGACGACGGCGAGACCCGCGTCCTTGTCCAGCTTGCGACCGGACTGGGGGCGGGCGGCACGCGCCATCGCGTGGGCCTCGGCGGCCAGTTCACGGGAGTAGTGCATGCAGGCGACGAGGTACGCCCGGTGCTGCTCGCTGCTGGTGGACACCATCGACTGGAGTTGGTCGTACGACGTCTGCAGCCAGGGCAGCGCCTTGTCGTCCCCGCGCAGGGCGACGTCCTTGGCGTGGGCGTCCGGGTCGGCGGGGAGGGTGCGGGCGAGCATCTGGAGGCGGGTGACGAAGCCGTCGCCGTTGGCCACGTGCTTGAGCAGGGTGCCGAAGCGGTCGACGAGGGCTTCCTGGTCCTCGGAGTCGCGCAGGCCGACGCCGGGGCCCTCGATCTCGATGGCGGCGGTGACGGTACGGCGGTCCGCGTGGAGCAGTACGGCGAGCTCGTCGGGCCCGAAGGGGGCGGCGAGCCAGTTGATCCGGCCGATGCCGGGGGGCGGGCCGATCTCGACCTCGCGGCCGTCGAGGTGGGTGCCGGCCTCCATCACGGAGGAGCGGTAGGTGGTGCCCTGGCGCAGGGTCCGCTTGTAACTGCGGTTGATCTCGAACCACTTGTAGAAGGTGCGGCGCTTGTACGGCACGTAGACCGCGGCCAGCGCGAGCAGCGGGAAGCCCATCAGCAGGACGATGCGCAGGGAGAGCACCGGGACGAGGAGCCCGCACATCATGCCGAGGAACGCGCCCACGATGATGAGCGCGATCTCGCCCGACTCGCGGTTGCGGCCGACGATCGCGTTCGGCCGGGCGCGGCCGATGAGATATGTACGGCGGGGCGTGACCGTATGCGACACGTGGGACTCGGTCGTCAACGCCCGTCACCTCCTGTGCTGTTGCTGCTTGCGTTGCGGTTGCCGGCGTGCGGGGTGTTCACCGAGTTGCCCGTGCGGGGAGCGGGAGCGGCGGAGGGGACAGATCCGCCGCCTCCGTTCGGGGTGCGCGAGCTGTGGGCGGCGACTCCGCCGGACGCCGGGTTGCTCGGGCGGCCGCCCGAACCTCCGGAGGCCTGACCGTTGTTGTCGGCCCGGGAGCTGTGGGTCTTGATGCCCTGGGCGACCAGGGTGGCCGGGGAGCTGATGACCGCGGCGGCCTTGCCCTCGGCGTTCTGCATGATGCGGTTGTTGCGGGAGCCGGCGATCTCGTCGCCGAAGCCGGGGACGAAGCGGTAGATCATCGCGCTGGCGAAGATGGCGAGCAGGATGATGGCGAGGCCGGAGACGACGGCGGAGAAGGCGTCGGGGCCGTCGTCGGAGGAGAGGGCGCCGGCGAGGCCGAGGACGATGACGATCACCGGTTTGACCAGGATGACCGCGATCATGATGCCGGCCCAGCGGCGGACGTGGCCCCAGAGGTTCTTGTCGACGAGGCCGGCGTAGACGACGGTGCCGAGGAGGGCGCCGACGTAGAGGAGGGCGGCGCGGATGACGAGCTCCAGCCAGAGCACTCCGGCGGCGAGGATGCTGACCAGGGAGACGACGATCAGCATGATGGGGCCGCCGCCGATGTCGTTGCCCTTCTCCAGGGCGCCGGAGAAGGTGCCGAAGAACGTGTCGGTCTGGTCGCCGGTGGTCTTCGCGAGGACCTCTGAGACGCCGTCTGTCGCCGATACGACGGTGTAGAGGATCAGGGGGGTGAAGGCGGACGCGAGGACGGTCAGCCAGAGGAACCCGATCGCTTCGCTGATGGCGGTGGTGAGGGGGACGCCTCGTACCGCGCGCTTGGCTACCGCCAGGAGCCACAGGAGAAGGGTGAGGATGGTCGAGGCGGCGAAGACGACGGCGTACTGCTGGAGGAACTTCTGGTTGGTGAAGTCGACGTTCGCGGTGTCCTTGACGGCCTCGCTGAGCTTGCCGATGGTCCAGGAGGCGGCTTTGGCGCAGCTTTTGGCTAGGGAGGACATGGGGTCGAGGGTGGAGGTGAGACCGGGAGCCGAACCCCCCGAGCCGCCGGTGCTGCCACCTTGTTCGCAGTAGTCCCTGGCCGGAGGGGCGATCAGCGAGCAGTCGCGGCTCCGGGACGGGCTCGGTGTGGGGCTGGGCGTGGGCGCAGCGAAAGCACGCGTGGCCATGAGCACGGCCGTGGCCTGGAGACCGGCGGCGGCGCCGGCCAGGGTGAGCACGCGTCGGCTAGCGGGCATAGGTGAACCCTCCGTACTCCTCGACGGCCTTCGCCATCTCGTCGGCACTGGAGGCCTTGTCGTCGCCCGGGACGGGCGACGGGCCGTCCTTCTGGGAGTGCGTCACGATCTTCCAGCTGTTGCTGGTCCATTCCAGCTTCATCGTGATGGTGAACCAGCTGCTGGTGACCGGGTTGGTGGAGTTCGTGCCCGCCAGCCCCAGGAGTCCGCCGCACCACACGTCGACAGTCGTGGCGGCCGCGGACGTCTGGGTGACCTTCGTGCCGATCGGGCTGGTGCGGGACACGAAGGTGTAGCCCGCAGGGGCGGAGCCGTCTCTGTTCAGCCCCAGGCTCTCGTTGAACTCGGGGGTGTACGCCTTGTCCAGCGCGGCTTCGAGGCCGGCGACCCGGGCTGGAGTGATGATGGTCTGCAGAAGGGCGTCGCGGGTGGTCTTCGCGAACATGCTGGTGGACCCCAGGGCGACCGCATAGTTGGCCGCCGCGCTCTGGGCCCCCTGGGCGTCATGGGCGAACCCCGTCGGGATACCGCTCGCCCCTGCCGGCACGGGTGTCTCTCCAGTCGCCGATGTGGGCGCAGCTTTCGGCTGGCCCCCCACCCCCTCCGCAGAAGACGCCCCCCCGTCCCCCCCGCGGTTCGCGAAGGCGATGGCTGCGATCAGGAGGACGATGACGCCGACTACGGTGACCAGGCTTCTGGAGGACGAGCGGGGGGAGCGGCGGGCGCCGCCGTAGACGTCGGTGGTGCCGCCCGGCAGGTGGGTGCGGGTCTGGCCGGTGCCGCCGTATCCGCCGGAGCCGTCCTGGTCGTCTCCGAGACTCATGCCGCTCACGCCCCCTCGGCGTCGTACGGAAACGCGTAGGAGTACGACGGTAGCCGCGCTGGTTGGCGCGCGGGTGCGGTGTGGTGACTCGACATCAGGGAACGCAACCTCAGCCGGTGGGCACTGCGGACAGGTGGGGTAGTGGCGGTGCGTCGACCGGACGCGGCGGCTATACGGCCATGCCGTACACGATGGTGAAGAGCGTGCCCAGGGAGCCGATGATGAAGACTCCCGTCAGCCCCGCGATGATGAGGCCCTTGCCCTGTTCCGCGCTGAAGGTGTCGCGCAGGGCGGTGGCGCCGATGCGCTGTTTGGCGGCGCCCCAGATGGCGATGCCGAGGCAGAGCAGGATGGCGACCGCCATGACGACCTGGATCATCGTCTTCGCCTCGGTCCCCAGTGCCCCGAAGGGGCCCCAGTCCGGAGCGATCCCGCCGATGATGGTGTTGATGTCTCCCTTGTCGGCCGCAAAGAGCATGTAAGTCACCGCCCCTGGTGGGTAGTTCCGTCTCCCCTGCCTGTGTGCAGAGGTCAGGCCTCATTGTCGCCGACAATTCCGCCGTCGTATGTCGACTTGGCGGCATTGCCTGGCGGGTTTCGTACGAATGACTGTCTGGTCACTCTGTGTATCACGGCAGGTCACGCCGGGCAATGAGGCCTGAGCGGAACCTGTCGTGTGGTTCCGTCGTTGACCCCTCTTACGACCTGCGGCGCTTCTGGCACCGTTGTTCTGCGGGTGAAGGCTAACCCGGAGGGCCACCGGTATGACGAACGGGCCGCGGTAGGGGAGCCCGCGGCCCGTTCGTTGACAGAGGGTCAGCTGGTGAAGGCGCCGACCCCCTTCGGGGTGCCCCAGCCGGTCGGGCCGTCGTAGCCCGAGGTGGCGGTGCAGAAGTACGTCGTCGAGCAGCTGCCGTTGCTGCCGGAGGTCACGTCGTTGAGGGACGACGTGTGCTTGTAGGGGTACTGGGCCGGGTAGTCACTGGCGCCCGGGGTGCCGGCCAGCGCGTAGACGGCCGCGATGATCGGGGACGAGGCGCTGGTGCCGCCGAAGGTGTACCAGCCGGCGGTGACGCCGTAGGAGTCGTAGACGGAGACGCCGGTGGCGGGGTCGGCGACGGCGGAGACGTCGGCGATCATGCGCTTGGTGCAGCCGGTGTCGGTCTGCCAGGTCGGCTTGGTGTCGTAGGCGGAGCAGCCGGAGCCGGTGCCCTCGGTGGAGCTGGTGTTCCAGACCGTCTCGGTCCAGCCGCGGCTGTTGGAGGACGTGGAGAGCGCGGTGCCGCCCACCGACGTCACGTACCTGGAGGCGGCCGGGTACTCGGCGCCGTAGCCCCCGTCGCCCGCGGAGACGGTGATGGCGACGCCCGGGTGGTTGAAGTACGAGGAGTCGTAGGAGGTGTCGGAGGAGGACTCCGAGCCGCCGTAGGAGTTGGAGACGAACTTGGCGCCCAGGGTGACGGCCTCGTTCACCGCCTTGCCCAGGTTGGCCATGGTGGCCGACTTGGCCTCGACGAGGAGGATCTTGGCGTTGGGGGCGATGGCGGAGACCATGTCGAGGTCGAGGGAGATCTCCTCGGCCCAGCCGCTGTCGGCGGTGGGCAGGGAGGTCGTGGAGCCGGTCTGGGAGACCTTCTTGAAGCAGCCGTTGGCGACGGTGCACGCCGGCAGGCCGTAGTACGAGCGGTAGGTGGCCAGGTCCGCCGCTGCGTTGGGGTCGTCGTAGGCGTCGACGATGGCGATCGTCTGGCCGGAGCCGTTGTTGGCGGAGGCGGAGGTCAGGCCGTAGGCGGACTGGAGGTCGCTGGGGCCGTAGCCGGTCGGGGTGGCGGCGTCGGCGGCCCGCGGGGTGACGCCCCCTGCCCGCTGGGCCTTCTGGAAGGCGGTGGTGCCGCCCGTCACGCGCAGGGAGTCGCAGGCGAGTTCGCCGGCCTTCTTGGGGGTGGCGCAGGGGGTCGCGGCCCAGGTGACCTTCGTGGAGCTCGCGGCGTCCGCGTGGGCGGCGGTGCCGAGGCCGGCGAGGACGAGGGCGGCGGTGGCGGCCACGGCGGAGCCGGCGCGGTGCCATCTCCGGCGGGTGTGGGGGAAGTCGGTACGCAAGGTGCAGCCTCCTGATGGTGGTGGAACAGGGGCGGTGCGGGTGCGTGCCGTCGGTGCGGTGTCCCCGGCGGCGGGCGGCGGCCTGGGACGACGGTCCACCTTGTTCCGTACGCGACAACAGAGAATGGCTGGAATTCTGACCTTCGCCATACCGAAAGTTGTCCCGGGCTTACTCGCGCGTGGCCGCTCGATGGACTGCGGGCGGTGGGGACTTGACCCGCGTCGGCAGGCGCGGGAACGGCGAACGGGCCGCGACCGGATGTCGCGGCCCGTTGCCGTCGTGCCGCCGAGGGGACCCCACGTCCCCCTCTCAAGGGCGGCGCCCCGTTGACCCGACGGGGACACTCATGGACTGCTTCAGCTGGTGAAGGCGCCCAGGCCCTGCGGGGTGCCGAGGCCGGTGGGGCCGTCGTAGCCCGAGGTGGCGGTGCAGAAGTAGCTCGTGGTGCAGGAGCCGTTGCTGCCGGAGGTCACGTCGTTGAGGGACGACGTGTGCTTGTAGGGGTACTGGGCCGGGTAGTCGCTGCTGCCCGGGGTGCCCGCGAGGGCGTACACCGACGCGATGATCGGGGCGGAGGCGCTGGTGCCGCCGTAGGTGTTCCAGCCCGTGCCGTCGGAGCCGTAGGAGTCGTAGACGGAGACGCCGGTGGCGGGGTCGGCGACGGCGGAGACGTCGGCGATCATGCGCTTGGTGCAGCCGGTGTCGGTCTGCCAGGTCGGCTTGGCGTCGTAGGCGGAGCAGCCGGAGCCGGTGCCCTCGGTGGAGCTGGTGTTCCAGACGCTCTCGGTCCAGCCGCGGCTGTTGGAGGAGGTCTTGAGGGCGGTGCCGCCCACGGCCGTCACGTACTTCGACGCGGCCGGGTACTCGGCGCCGTAGCCCTCGTCGCCCGCGGAGACGGTGATGGCGACGCCGGGGTGGTTGAAGTACGAGGAGTCGTACGACGTGTCGCTCGACGACTCCGAGCCGCCGTAGGAGTTGGAGACGAACTTGGCGCCCAGGGTGACGGCCTCGTTCACCGCCTTGCCCAGGTTGGCCATGCTCGACGAACTCGCCTCCACCAGCAGGATCTTGGCGTTCGGGGCGATGGCGGAGACCATGTCCAGGTCGAGGGAGATCTCACCGGCCCAGCCGCTGTCGGCGGTGGGCAGGGAGGTCGTGGAGCCGGTCTGGGAGACCTTCTTGAAGCAGCCGTTGGCGACGGTGCACGCCGGCAGGCCGTAGTACGAGCGGTAGGTGGCCAGGTCCGCCGCTGCGTTGGGGTCGTCGTAGGCGTCGACGATGGCGATCGTCTGGCCGGAGCCGTTGTTGGCGGAGGCGGAGGTCAGGCCGTAGGCGGACTGGAGGTCGCTGGGGCCGTAGCCGGTCGGGGTGGCGGAGGAGGCGTTCGGCTTGAGCGTCTTGGCGGTCACGCCCTTGATCGCGGCCTGCTTCTCCATGTACGCGGTGGTGCCACCGGTGACGCGCAGGGCGTTGCAGGCGGCGTAGCCCTTCGCGGGGGTGGTGTCACACGCGCTCTCGTACTGCACATGGGCCTTGGCGACGGCGGCGGCGACGGCCTTGGCGCTCACGTGGTGGGGCGTGGCCGCGGTGGCGTGCGCGGCGGTGCCGAGCCCGGCGAGGACGAGGGCGGTGGTGGCCACGGCGGTCGAGCCGGCCCGGCGCCATCTGCCGGACGTGTGGGGGGAGTTGGGAGTACGCAACGTACAGCCTCCTGAGAGTGGTTGCAGAGGCCTGCAGTGGGGGGACCACCGGTGAGGTTCCCGGTGGGGGCGGCGACCCGCGTAGACCATCGCCTTGTTGAGTACGTGACAACAAGACAGGTGGTGGAATCCTGACTTCCGCCTTACTGAAGGGCGTTCGGGGATTGCTGATCAATGGCGGGCGGATGGGCCGCGGATGGTCACGGCTTGACCATCTACACGCGTCGCGCACAACTCCCGGGCGGGTGGCGGCGGGGTCGGCGGATCAGCGGGGCTTGAGGCCGTACAGCAGGTGGTGGACCAGTGCCGGTACGGCGTCCATGGCGGCCTCGGTGGTGAACTTGCCGGTGACGGCGAAGGACGCGAGGCCGTGGAGAGCGGTGCCCACGACGAGGGTGAGCTGCTCGGGGTCGCCGTCGACGATCTCGCGGCGCTGCTGGGCGGCGGCGACGGCCCGCTCCAGGGAGCCCACCGTGCGGTCCATCGCGGTGGCGATCTGCTCGGCCGCGTCGGGTTCGTGCTTGCGGGCGTACATCAGCTCGAGGAGCTCGGGGTTGTCGATGGCGAAGCGGAGGTAGGCCCGGGCGAGGGTGGTCAGACGGTCCTGGAGGGCGTCCCCCGGTTCGTCGGCGGCCTCCAGTGCCTCGGCCATGCGGTCGTATCCCACCAGGGCGAGGGCGTTGAGCAGGGCCTGCTTGTCCTTGAAGTGCCGGCCGGGGGCGGCGTGGCTGACGCCGATGTCGCGGGCGAGCTCACGCAGGGAGAGGGAGGCGGCGGTGCCCCTGTCGCGAAGGGTGCGCTCGGCGGCGGCGAGGAGGGCGGAACGCAGGTCTCCGTGGTGGTAGGGGCGGGGCTCTGGCTTCTCGGCTGGCATGGGTGCCATGGTATCCGGATGTAGACGATGCCAGCATTGTTGTCACCGGCAGCATTGTTGTCACCGGCAGCATTGTTGTCACCGGCAGCATTGTTGTCACCGACTGCATTGTTGTCATTGACAGCATTGTTGGCGGCGTCTACATTCGCCGTATGGCTACGAACGAGCAGCAGAAGTGGAACGCCACCCGCCTCCCCGACCAGACCGGCCGCACGGCCGTGGTCACCGGGGCGAACAGCGGTATCGGTCTCCGGGCCGCGCAGGCCCTGGCCGGGGCGGGCGCGCACGTCGTGTTCGCCGTCCGGGACCCGGAGCGCGGCGAGGCGGCGGCCAGGACCGTCAACGGCAGCACGGAGGTGCGGCGGCTGGATCTGGCGGACCTGTCGTCGGTCCGGGAGTTCGCGGCGGCGTGGGACCGTCCGCTGGATCTGCTGATCAACAACGCGGGCGTGATGATGGTTCCGCAGCAGCGGACGGCGGACGGCTTCGAGATGCAGTTCGGCACGAACCATCTGGGCCACTTCGCGCTGACGAACCTGTTGCTGCCGTATGTCACCGACCGGGTCGTGACGGTGTCCTCGGGCGCGCACCGCTGGGGCGACGAGCGGATCCACTTCGACGACCTGAACCGGACGGCGGACTACGACCCGAGGAGCGCCTACGGCCAGTCGAAGCTGGCCAACCTGCTGTTCGTGCTGGAACTCCAGCGGCGGCTGACGGAGTCGGGCTCCCGGGTCCGCGCCCTGGCGGCCCACCCCGGCTACTCGGCCACGAACCTGCAGAGCCATGCGGCGAGTGCGGCGGCACGGGCCTTCATGAAGTTCGGCAACAGGTTCCTGGCGCAGGACGACACGGCGGGCGCGCTGCCCACGCTGTACGCGGCGACGCAGGATCTGCCGGGGGCGAGCTATGTGGGGCCCGACGGGTTCGGCGAGCTGCGGGGCGCGCCGACGCTGGTGGGCCGGAGCGCGGCCGCGAGCGACCCGGCCGTGGCCCGGCGCCTGTGGACGGCGTCGGAGGAGCTGACGGGCACGCGATTCCCCCAGGGGGCGGGGGCGGAGGCGGGGGGCTGAGCCGTACGGTGCGTGTGGCTCGGTGGGGGGCAGAGGTGCGGCCTGTTTTGGGTGACCGGATGTCTCTCAGGCCCCGGACGTCCGCGCTCCGGTGTCCTCGACGTTCTTCCAGAACGCGGTCAGGGTGTCGGCGAGGGCCTCGGGTGCCTCCTCGGCCATGTGGTGCCCGGAGTCGATCGGGCCGCCCTCCAGCCGGTCGCCCGCCCAGTCGCGCCAGACGGCCAGGACGTCGCCGTAGAGGTCGGCCATGTCGTCCCGTGTGGCCCACAGGACCTGGAGCGGGCGGCCGATGCGGCGGCCTGCCCGGCGGTCGGCGTCGTCGTGCTCGCGGTCGACACCGAGTCCTGCCCGGTAGTCCTCGCACATGGCGTGCACGGTGGCCGGGTCGTGGATGGCGTGCCGGAAGTCCTCGTACGCCTCGGCGCCCATCCGGTCGGGTGTGGCGGTGTACCAGGCGTCGGGGTCGGCGTTGATGACGCGTTCGGCGGGCTTGGCCGTCTGGCCGAGGAAGAACCAGTGCCACCAGCTCGCGGCGAAGCCGGCGTCGCAGCGGCGCAGGGCCTCCCCGATGGGGATGGCGTCCAGCACACTGACCGCGGACACGGCCTCGGGGTGGTCCAGGGCGAGGCGGGTCGCGACGTACGCGCCCCGGTCGTGGCCGACCACCGCGAAGCGCTCGTGCCCGAGCCGGCGCATGACCGCGAGGCAGTCGCCGGCCATGGCGCGCTTGGAGTAGGGACGGTGGTCCGGGTCGGTCGCGGGTTTGTCGGAGCGGCCGTAACCGCGCAGATCGGGGCAGACGACGGTGTGGCCGGCCGCGGCCAGCAGCGGGGCGACGCGGTGCCAGGTGGCGTGCGTACGGGGGTGTCCGTGCAGGAGCAGCACGGCGGGGCCGCTGCCGCCGTGCCGCACGCGCAGCCGGACACCGTCGCCGCCCTCGCACCGCGTCAGCTCGAAACCGTCGAACACACCAGCCTCCCCGGCTCCCGTCGTCGAGGACCGGCTGCCCCGGGGCGGGGGATCCACACGGTGGTGCCTGTCGGCCGTGGGTCGCCGGTCGACGTGTCTCCCGGGCTGCGCGGGCGGGGGTGGGGCTTTGTGGGTGCCAGGGGGTGCACGCGCGGTCGGACGCCGTGGTCGGGGATCGGCTGTCTCTCGGGGTGGGCGGATCCGGACGGTGGTGCCCGCCGTCCGCGGGTCGCCGGGCGACGTGTCTGTCGGGCGGAGGTGGGGGTTGCCGCGACCGGTGGTGGGTGTAGGCGCGCTCGGACGCCGTGGTCGAGATGGTTGCCCCGAGGTGCTCGTATCCGGACGGTGGTGCCCGCCCGCCGTGGGATCGCTGCCCGGGGGGAGTGCGCGGGGGTGGCCGGGGTGGTGCGGGCGGGACGCTGCTGTCGTGTCGTACGCGCGGGCGGACGGGGTTGTCGAGGGTTGGCTGTCTCTCGGGGTGGGCGGATCCGGACGGTGGTGCCCGCCCGCCGCCGGATCGCTGCCCGGGGTGTGTGCCCGGGAGCAGTGCAGCGCACGGTCTGGTGCCCCCCGGGCCCGGTTCGGGACCGGTGCTTGACGGTTTTCTCAACTTCGTGCGGAATGCTGCCTTCCGTGAAGCGCACGCCACGTCTCGCTCTCCACGCCGTCGCCGTTCTGCTCACCGTCACCTCGGCCTCCGAAGCCGTCGCCGACGACGGGGCGGGGCCCTTCGGGGTGACGGCCGCCGCCGCGGCGAACTCGCCGAACGACCGGGTGGGTCCCCTGTTCGACGGAGCGCAGCACCACTGCACCGCCTCCGTCGTCCGCAGCCCGCGCCGGGACCTCATCGTCACCGCCGCGCACTGTCTCGACGGCGGCGACCGGGACCTCGTGTTCGTGCCCGGATACCGGGACGGCGTGGCGCCGTACGGGAAATGGAAGGTCGGGAAGCGGTACCTGCCCGAGGGGTGGTCCAAGGGGCAGGACGAGGACAGCGACGTCGCCTTCGCCGAGGTCGAGGGGGACGTGCAGGGCGCCGTCGGGGCCAACTCGTTCGTGACCGGCACCGCCACCGGGGCCACCGGGGTCACCGTCACCGGGTACCCCTCCTCCCGGGAGGCGCCGATCAGCTGCACCAACCGGCCGACCGCGCACAGCCGTACCCAGCAGCGGATCGAGTGCCCCGACTTCACGGGCGGTACGAGCGGCAGCCCCTGGGTGAACGGCGACGGGCAGGTCGTGGGGGTGCTGGGCGGGCACGAGCAGGGCGGGGCGACCCCCGACGTGTCGTACAGCGTGGTCCTCGGGGCGGAGGCCGCCGCGCTCTACCGGGACGCGGTGCGCTGAGCCCCGGCCGAATCCGCCGCGATCTTTGCGCCGACCCCGCCGAGTACCCCGGTTTCCTCCGGGGAAGCTCCTAGACTGGCGCGGGCGGACTCCCAGTGGGCGAGGGGCGGTTGACGGTGCGTAAGGCGTGGCTGGTTGCGGGCGCCGTCTTCGGGGCGGGGCTCAGCTTCGTGATGCTGCTCGTCGTGGGGGTCTACGTCGTCGCCGGGAACCTCGCGAACGGCGCCGGCGGTGCGACGAAGGCACTGGCCAAGGGAGCTGTTCCGGCCGCCTACCGCAATCTCGTGCAGCAGTGGGGCAACCTGTGCCCCGCCATCAATCCGGCCCTGCTCGCAGCCCAGCTCTACCAGGAGAGCGGCTTCAATCCGAGGGCCCGGAGCGCGGCGGCGGCGCAGGGAATAGCGCAGTTCATTCCGGGGACCTGGGCCACCCACGGAATCGACGGGGACGGCGACGGCGACAAGGACGTATGGGACCCCAATGACGCGATTCCCTCGGCGGCTTCCTACGACTGCTCGCTCGCGTCCTATGTGAAGGACGTTCCCGGGAACATCACCGCCAACATGCTCGCCTCCTACAACGCGGGCGCCTACGCGGTCATCAAGTACGGGGGCGTGCCGCCGTACCGGGAAACCCAGAACTACGTGAAGACCATCACGACCCTGGAGGAGAGTTTCGCGGCGCCCACGACCCGCGTCGTTCCCTCCAGGCAGGCCGCAGGCGCCATCTATTACGCGCAGAAGAAGCTCGGCACCCCTTATCTGTGGGGCGGGACCGGCACCGCCGAGCAGGGCGGGCGCTTCGACTGTTCGGGGCTGACGCAGGCCGCGTACAAGAGCGTGGGCATCACGCTGCCGCGCGTCGCCAACGACCAGTACAACGCGGGCCCGCATCCGGCCAGAAGTGAACTGTTGCCGGGGGATCTGGTCTTCTTCTCCAAGGACCTCACAAACTCACGCGCCATCCACCATGTAGGGATTTATGTGGGCGGCGGATACATGATCGACGCACCGAGAACAGGTGCTGTGATCCGGTTCGACCCGATCGACACTTCTGAGTACTTCGGCGCCACCCGGGTCACCGAAGATGGCGCGAAAGCATTGCCCACGACGGTGTGACCGAACGTGAAACTCACCCCCTGAGCTGCGGCGATGTGTCTCTCTTCGATAACGTCTGCGTGATCATTCAGTGGAGTGTGGAACGTATTAACGGGAGCCGTGCGTTCCTGGGGGCGTAGCCGAGCGCACATGGGTACGCCGGGAATGACGACGAAGGGGCCGCAGCACCATGGCTGTTCTCGCCGAGTCCGGGTCGAACCCCGACGTCGACCTGCTCTACGACATCAACGGCCTGGCCAAGGACGCCCCGCACTGGTTCGACCGGGCCATGGAGTACGTCGGGGAGTACGGGATCCTGCTCGGCATGGTCCTGCTCGTCCTGTGGTGCTGGTGGGCGGGCCGTCGGCGGGGCGGTGAGGACGCGGCCTCCTCCGTGGCCGCGCTGGTGTGGGCGCCGCTCGCCGCGGCGCTGGCCGTGCTGGTGAACGTGCCGATAAGGGGGTTCGTCGAGCGGCCGAGGCCGTTCAGGACCCATGAGGGCATCGAGGTCCTGGTCTCCGGGAAGACCGACTACTCGTTCGTCAGCGACCACGCGACGATCACCATGGCCATGGCTGTCGCGCTGTTCGTCGCCAACCGGAGGTTCGGGCTCGCCGGGATCGTACTGGCGCTGCTCGAAGGGTTCTGCCGGGTGTACATGGGCGTGCACTACCCGACGGACGTCGTCGGGGGGTTCGCGCTCGGGACGGCTGTGGCTCTGCTGCTGTCGCCGCTCGCGATGGCCCTTCTCACGCCGGTGATGAAGGCGGTCGAGGGGTCCTCGAAGGGGGCGTGGATCGTGCGCGCGCGAGGAGCGGAGAAGGGGGCCTCGGTGATTCCCGGGGCCCGGCAGGAGACCGCGGCCTCCGAGAGGGACCTCGCCGCGTAGTGCACGACGCCTGCACCTCCTACAGCGACTGCGGGTAAGTGAAGAACCCCTGCGGGTCGTACTGCTTCTTCACCTTGGCCAGCTTTGTCGCCGCGTCGCCGTAGTACGCCGTGCGCCAGTCCTTGAGCGTCGGGTCGGTGTAGTTCTGGTAGGCCGCCCCCGAGGCGTACGGCCTCATCGCGTGGTGGGCCCCCGTCAGCCAGGACTGGGCCGCCGTGCCCGTCGTTCCCGCCCGCCAGGACGCGATGTACTGGGCGAGCATGCGGGAGCGGCGGTGGACGAAGGCCGTGGCCGTGGGGGAGACGCGGTTGACCGCGCCGCCGAGCGCCGTGAGGGCGATGCTGCCCGAGCCGCCCCGGACCGCGGAGATCTGCCGCAGGAGGGTCTGGATGCCGGCCGCCGGGATCGAGCGGTCGAAGAAGTCCGAGCGGGCCGCGTAGGTCTCCCGGCCGAGGGCGCCCTGGGGGGAGCGGCCCGGGGTGGAGCCGGGCAGGTGGCACTTGGCGTCCGTGGAGAAGGACGAGCAGCCCGCGTACGCCTCCATCGCGCTCTCGTAGGAGTGCCGGCGGAGCGTGACCCTGCGGGCGGGTGAGCCGATCCGGTCGGCCAGGCGGTCCAGGGCGTTCTGGAGTTCGCCGTAGGTGCCCATGGAGAAGACCGCGACCGCCACGGAGGGCGAGCCGCCGTTCTCCAGGTGGCAGGAGGACCAGATCTCGTCGGGCTGCGTGGGGCCCCACTCCTGCCAGGCCTTCACCACGGCGGCGGCCCTGGACCACGGCCAGGTCGCGTACGCGGTCACGCCCTGCGGGGCCGGGTGGGTCCTGAAGTGCAGTTCGGTCACCACGCCGAAGTTGCCGTTGCCCGCGCCGCGCAGGGCCCAGAAGAGGTCCTGGTCGGTGGACGCGTCGGCGGTCAGTTCCCTGCCGTCGGCCGTGATCAGCGTCGCCCGGGTGAGGCTGTCGCAGGTGAGGCCGTACGCCCGGGAGGCCACGCCGTGACCGCCGCCCAGGGTCAGGCCGGAGACGCCGACGGTGGGGCAGGAGCCGCCCGGGATCGTCACGCCCTTCGCCGTGAGGGTCCGGTAGACGTCGATCAGCTTGGCGCCGGCGCCGACCACGGCGGTGCCGCCCGAGGCGCGCACGCGGTTCAGCTGGGAGACATCGACGATCAGCCGGCTGTTTCCCGAGGACCAGCCGGCGTAGGAGTGGCCGCCGTTGCGGATCGCCACCCGGATGCCGTGGGCGCGGGCGTAGCCGAGTGCGGTGCGGATGTCGTCCGCGTGGGACACGTACGCCACCGCCGCGGGCTTCAGCGAGTCGAAGCGGGTGTTGTAGAGCTGCCGGGCCGTCGCCCAGCTCGCGTCGCCGGGGCGGAGCAGGGTGCCGTCCAGGTCGCGGGCGAGGGCCGACCAGTTCGCGGCGGCCGCGGCGGGCGTACGGGAGGAGAGGGACTGGCCGAAGGTGCTCTGCGTGGCGCCGGCGCTTCCACCGCCCTCGCAGGCGGCCGTCGCCACCCCCGCGATCGCGGCGGCGGCGCCCCCGATGAACGTACGCCGTTCCATGTGTCCGTGCCTTTCGTCGGCCTCGTCGGCTTCCGTGGAACGAGACGGGACTGAGGTGATGAGGGTTCCCTGGAGGGTTCCGGAATCACACTGTGCCCTCGACGTAAGCGTTCCGTGACCTCACCACACCTTTCGCGGGGGTTCACCCGCCGTTCACTTCCGGCCATAGGTGCCTTCACCTGATCTGCCTAATTTCGGCCTTACGCGATGCGTGGTGTGCCTCGAATGCGCATCCGTGTCTCCCAGACTTCGCGCACGCCGCCGGATTCAGGACGGCGGCTCCCGGAAGGAACTCAAGTGAAGCTTCAGCGCAAGAACCGGCGGGCCCTCGCCTTCGGTGCTCTCGCCGTCTCCGGCGCCCTGGCCCTCACGGCGTGCGGCTCGGACGACACGAGCAGCGGCGGCAGCGGCAGCGCGTCCGCCACCGCGGCCGCCGGCAACATCAAGTGCGACGACGCCAAGGGCCAGCTGCTCGCCGACGGCTCCTCCGCGCAGAAGAACGCGATCGACGCCTGGGTCAAGCAGTTCACGCAGGCCTGTGGCGTGCAGATCAACTACAAGGGCGGCGGCTCCGGCGCCGGTGTGACCGCGTTCAACAACGGCCAGGTCGCCTTCGCCGGTTCCGACTCCGCGCTGAAGCCCGAAGAGGTCACGGCCTCCAAGAAGGTCTGCACCGGCGGCCAGGGCATCGACCTCCCGATGGTCGGCGGCCCGATCGCCCTCGGCATCAACATCTCCGGCGTCGACAAGCTCACGCTGGACGCGCCCACCATCGCCAAGATCTTCAACTCCAAGATCAGCAACTGGAACGACCCGGCGATCGCCAAGCTGAACCCGGGTGTGAAGCTCCCCGACCTGAAGATCCAGGCGTTCCACCGCTCGGACGACTCCGGCACCACGGACAACTTCACCAAGTACCTGATCGCCACCGCCAAGAGCGACTGGCCCTACGAGCACGGCAAGACCTGGGTGGCCAAGGGCGGCCAGTCCGCCGCGCAGTCCTCCGGTGTCGCCCAGCAGGTCAAGCAGACCAACGGCGCCATCGGCTACTTCGAGCTCTCCTACGCCAAGGACGGCATCACGCCGGTCAGCATCAACACCGGCGCCTCCGCCCCGGTCGCGCCGACCGTCGAGAACGCCACGAAGGCCATCGCGGACGCCAAGGTCGTCGGCACCGGCTCCGACCTGTCGCTGGAGCTCAACTACGGGACCAAGGCCGACGGTGCCTACCCGATGGTCCTCGTCACGTACGAGATCGTCTGCGACAAGGGCAACAAGGCCGACACCCTGGCCGCCACCAAGGCGTTCCTGCGCTACACCGCCTCCGAGGACGGCCAGAAGGTCCTTGCGGACAACGACTACGCGCCGATCCCCGAGGACATCATCGCGAAGGTCCGCACCACCATCGAGGGCCTGAGCTGACCTGAGTGTGTGGTCCGGCCCGGGACCCGCTTTCGAAAGTCCCGGGCCGGACCGCACCGTCCGGTGCACCGCCGCCAGGAGCCGTACGACATGTGCGGCTCAGCAGACCGGAGAACCCGATGGACACCACACAGATAACAGACGCACCTCCCCCCGCTCCCCAACCGCCCACGGCCGAGCAGAAGCGCGCGGCCCGCGGCGCCACCCGACCCGGTGACCGGATCTTCCTCGGTCTCTCCCGCGGGTCGGGCATCCTGCTGCTGGTGATCATGGCCGCGATCGCGGTCTTCCTCACCTACCGCGCCTCGATCGCGATCAGCAAGGACGAGGCCAACTTCTTCACCGCGTTCGAGTGGAACACCCAGCTGATCCCGCCGAAGTTCGGCATCGCGGTGCTCGCCTTCGGCACGGTCGTCTCCTCGATCATCGCCATGGCCATCGCCGTCCCGATCGCGGTCGCCATCGCGCTGTTCCTCACGCACTACGCCCCGCGCCGGCTCCGTGGCCCCATCGCGTACGTGGTCGACCTGCTCGCCGCCGTGCCGTCCATCGTCTACGGCCTCTGGGGCGCCCTGATCCTCGTCCCGCACATGAACGGCCTCTACGGCTGGCTGGACGACTACCTCGGCTGGACCGGCATCTTCTCCTGGCAGCAGGGCGCGCCCCGCTCGATGCTGACCGTCGGCATCCTGCTCGCGATCATGATCCTGCCGATCATCACCAACGTGAGCCGCGAGGTCTTCCGCCAGGTCCCGCAGATGCACGAGGAGGCGGCCCTGGCGCTCGGCGCCACCCGCTGGGAGGTCATCCGCATGGCGGTGATCCCCTTCGGCCGCTCCGGCGTGATCTCCGCCTCGATGCTCGGTCTCGGCCGCGCGCTGGGCGAGACGATGGCCGTGGCCACCGTGCTCTCGCCGACCTTCGACATCCAGGCCAGCCTGCTCGACCCGGGCGGCGGCACCTTCGCCCAGAACATCGCCAGCAAGTTCGGTGAGGCCAGCGAGCTGGGCCGGGACGCGCTGATCGCCTCCGGTCTCGTCCTGTTCGTCATCACCCTGCTGGTCAACGGCGCGGCCCGCATGATCATCGCGCGTCGCAAGGAGTACTCGGGGGCCAACGCATGAGCAACGCCGTCATCGCCGACAAGCGCCCCAGCACCCTGCGCGGCGCCAGCCTCCCCAAGTGGACCCCGTACGCCATCGCGGCCGGCTCCGTCGCCCTCGGTCTCGGCATCAGCGCGGCCGCCGGCCTGGACAGCAGCATCCAGTGGGCGCTGATCGCCGGTCTGCTGTTCGTCCTCGGCACCTACGGCATCGCCGCCCGTGTGGAGGGCCGCCGCCAGGCCAAGGACCGGGTCGCGACCGCGCTGGTCTGGGTCGCCTTCCTGCTCGCCGTCGTCCCGCTGGTCTCCCTGGTGTGGTCGACGGTCTCGCGCGGTGTGAAGGTCCTCGACTTCTACTTCCTGACCCACTCGATGGGCCTGGTCTCCGACTCCGAGCCGGGCGGCGGTATCTACCACGCCATCCTCGGCAGCCTGGAGCAGGTCGGCCTCGCCACCGTGATCGCGGCGCCGATCGGTGTGCTGACCGCGATCTACCTGGTGGAGTACGGGCGCGGGAAGCTCGCCAAGGCCGTCACGTTCTTCGTCGACGTCATGACGGGCATCCCGTCGATCGTCGCGGGTCTGTTCATCCTCTCGATCATGCTGATGTTCGACATGGAGCCCTTCGGGTTCGCCGGGTCGCTCGCCCTGGCCATCCTGATGATGCCGGTCGTCGTCCGCTCCACGGAGGAGATGCTCAAGCTCGTCCCGAACGAGCTGCGCGAGGCGTCCCTGGCGCTCGGCATCCCGAAGTGGCGGACCATCCTGAAGGTGGTCCTGCCGACCTCCATCGGCGGCATCACCACGGGCATCATGCTGGCGATCGCCCGTATCGCCGGTGAGACGGCGCCGGTGCTGCTGCTGGTCTGGGGCAACTCGCTCATCAACGCCAACCCCTTCGAGGGTGCGCAGCAGTCGCTTCCGCTGTACATCTATCAGCAGTACGCGAACAGCGCGGGCGCCGGTGCGGCGTACGACCGTGCGTGGGCGGCGTCCCTGACGCTGATCGCCTTCGTGATGATCCTGAACCTGGTGGCCCGCGGCATCGCCCGCTGGAAGGCCCCGCGGTAACCATGTGCGGCTACCGCCGCGCGGCCGGTCGCTGACGCGACCCCCCCTCAGCGACCAAGATCTGGAAGTGAAGTAGTCATGGCCAAGCGAATCGACGTGAGTGGGCTCACCGCCTACTACGGCTCCCACAAGGCGATCGAAGACATCTCGATGACGGTCGAGCCGCGCTCGGTGACGGCCTTCATCGGCCCCTCCGGCTGCGGCAAGTCGACGTTCCTGCGCACGCTCAACCGGATGCACGAGGTCACCTCGGGCGGCCGGGTCGAGGGCAAGGTGCTCCTCGACGACGAGGACCTGTACGGCCAGGGCATCGACCCGGTGTCCGTGCGCCGCGAGGTCGGCATGGTCTTCCAGCGCCCGAACCCGTTCCCCACGATGTCGATCTTCGACAACGTGGCGGCGGGCCTGCGCCTGAACGGCTCGTACAAGAAGAGCGAACTGTCGGACGTCGTCGAGAAGTCCCTCAAGGGCGCGAACCTGTGGAACGAGGTCAAGGACCGTCTGAACAAGCCGGGTTCGGGCCTGTCCGGCGGTCAGCAGCAGCGTCTGTGCATCGCGCGGGCGATCGCCGTGGAGCCGAAGGTGCTCCTCATGGACGAGCCCTGCTCCGCCCTTGACCCGATCTCCACGCTCGCCATCGAGGACCTGATCGGTGAGCTGAAGGAGCGCTTCACGATCGTCATCGTGACGCACAACATGCAGCAGGCCGCCCGTGTCTCCGACCGCACGGCCTTCTTCAACCTGGCCGCCGTCGGGCAGCCCGGCCGGCTGATCGAGATCGACGAGACGGAGCGGATCTTCTCCAACCCGTCGGTCCAGGCCACCGAGGACTACATCTCCGGCCGCTTCGGCTAGGCCGTACCGAGCCCCTCGCGGTGCTGCATGGCGGTGCCACCGCGAGGACACAGAGGGCCCGCCCCCGGATTCCGGGGGCGGGCCCGTTGTCGTACGGTGCGCGGTTCCTACAGGAACAGCAGGTTCACGATGCCGTAGGCGCAGGCGGCCACGATCGCCGCGGCCGGCATGGTGATGAACCAGCCGAGGACGATGTTCTTGGCGACGCCCCAGCGGACCGCGTTGACGCGCTTGGTGGCGCCGACACCCATGATCGCCGAGGTGATGACGTGGGTCGTCGACACCGGCGCCTTGAACAGGTACGCGGTGGTGAACATGATCGCCGCACCGGTCGTCTCGGCGGCGAAGCCCTGCGGCGGATCGAGCTCGATGATCTTCCGGCCCAGGGTGCGCATGATGCGCCAGCCGCCGGCGTACGTGCCCAGCGACAGCATCAGGGCGCAGGCGATCTTCACCCAGACCGGGATCGGGTCGCCGTACGTCTCGTGGCCGGAGATCACCAGGGCCATCACGACGATACCCATGGTCTTCTGGGCGTCCTGGAGGCCGTGCCCGAGGGCCATGCCGGCCGCGGACACGGTCTGCGCTATCCGGAAACCGCGCTTCGCCTTGTGCGGGTTGGCGCGCCGGAAGATCCACATGATCGCCGTCATCACGAGATAACCGGCGATCAGGCCGACGACCGGCGAGATGAACATCGGGATGACGACCTTGTCGGCCACGCCGTGCCAGAGCACCTCGGTGCCGCCCGCGAGCGCCGCTCCCACCATGCCGCCGAACAGCGCGTGCGAGGACGAGGAGGGCAGCCCGAAGTACCAGGTGATGAGGTTCCAGGTGATCGCGCCGACCAGGGCCGCGAAGAGGATGCCCATCCCCTTCGAGCCCTCCGGCGTCTCGATCAGGCCCTCGCTGACGGTCTTGGCGACCCCGGAGCCGAGGAAGGCGCCGGCGAGGTTCATGACCGCCGCCATGGCCAGCGCGGCCCGGGGGGTCAGGGCCCGGGTCGACACCGAGGTCGCGATCGCGTTCGCCGAGTCGTGGAAGCCGTTGGTGTACGTGAAGAAGAGCGCGACCAGGATGGTCACGACCAGAGCGAAGGTGTCCATGGAAGGGCTCAGGACTCCTTGACGGCGATGGTCTCCACCGTGTTCGCCACGTGCTCGAACGCGTCCGCGGCCTCTTCGAGGACGTCGACGATCTGCTTGAGCTTGAGGACCTCGATGGCCTCGTACTTGCCGTTGAAGAGCATGGCGAGCAGCTTGCGGTGGATCTGGTCGGCCTGGTTCTCCAGGCGGTTGACCTCGATCCAGTACTCGGTGAGGTTGTCCATGGTCCGCAGGTTCGGCATCGCCTCGGCCGTGAGCTCGGCGGCCCGCGCGAGCACCTCGATCTGCTGCTCGACGCCCTTCGGCAGTTCCTCGACGTTGTAGAGGACGACCAGGTCGACGGCCTCCTCCATGAAGTCCATGATGTCGTCGAGGGAGGACGCCAGGTTGTAGATGTCCTCGCGGTCGAACGGCGTGATGAACGAGGAGTTCAACTGGTGGAAGATCGCGTGGGTGGCGTCGTCACCGGCGTGTTCAGCGGCCCGCATACGCTCTGCGATCTCGGCCCGGGCGGAGGCGTCCGCACCGAGCAGTTCCATGAGGAGCTTCGAGCCCGTGACGATGTTGTCCGCGGAGGCGGCGAACATGTCGTAGAAGCTCGTCTCCCTGGGGGTCAGACGAAAGCGCACAAGGGGTCCTCGGGGTGCATCGGTTTCGGTCAGGCTGATGCTAAGTGCATCATCCGGCCACGGCTAATGGGCCGTCCCCCAGTGTCGCCCATCGGGCAGAGTGATCTGTACGGGGGCGTACCAAGGGCCGTATACCCAGCAAAGTTCGGTACGATATACCCGGTAGGGGTATGGATCTGGAGGACGCGATGACGACGACCGAGGCCGGCGCCACGGCGCCCTCCGACACCGTGGCCGAAAACACCACACACGGCTACCACCAGCAGAAGGACGAGCACCTCAAGCGTCTGCGCCGGATCGAGGGCCAGATCCGGGGCCTGCAGCGGATGGTGGACGAGGACGTCTACTGCATCGACATACTCACGCAGGTGTCCGCCTCCACCAAGGCCCTGCAGTCCTTCGCGCTGCAACTCCTGGAGGAACACCTGCGGCACTGCGTCGCCGACGCCGCGGTCAAGGGCGGCGCGGAGATCGACGCCAAGGTGGAGGAGGCGACGAAGGCGATCGGCCGTCTGCTGAGGACGTGATCCGGCCCTCCCCGCGACAGGACGGGCGCCCCCGGCTCACTCGCCGGGGGCGCTCGCGCGTTCTTCGGCCACTCTCAGCACCTCGTCGATGCTCTCCGGGCTGAGCCGGTCGTCCGCGGCCGACGCCGCGATGATCAGCTCTCCGCACAGCTCGATCTCGGCGAGGGCCACGTGGTCCTGAACCGCCGTACCGCCGACCGGAGCCACGCGCATCACCTCTTCTCTGCCGTTACCGACTTCCTAGAGTAGGGAGCGGTCTACACAACGCGCATGGCACGGACGGGCTAGTTCTTGACGCCCGTCACGGCTGCTCAGGCCTCGGCGATCTTGCCGGCGTAGATGTCCCGGGCGGCCGGCAGCCGTACGTCGGCGGCGGTACCGAAGTCGAAGAGCAGGGTCGTCGAGGCGACCGCGACGGTGCCGGGCCGCTGCCCGTTGACGAAGCTGAAGCGGTGCCGGATCTTGCGGATGCGGCCCTGGTCGTCGAGGTAGACGTCGAAGGGCACCGCGGGCGTGGCGAACCCTTTCGCCGCCGCCGCCAGGACACTCCTGTTGGCACCGGCCCCCTTCGCGGCGGCGGCCAGGTCCGCCGTGCCCCGGTAGTGCCGCACCTCGGTCCCCGCGAGCTCGGTCGCGCCCACGTACGTCGCCGTCCTGGTCCCGCGCAGCACCTCGGCGGCGGCGAGCGGATCGGTGGCGCCGCCGGTGACGAGGTTGCCGTCGGACAGGGCCGTGGTGTCGACGCGCACCCACTTGTCGGCGGGCACGCCCGCGCCCCGGTTCTTCATGAACAGGGCGCCGGGGGCGAGGAGTTCGGTGATCGGACGGTGCTCGCTGGTACCGGCCGGGTCCTGCGGCAGCATCACCTTCAGCCGGCCGCGCCGCCCGCGGTAGTCGTACACGCCCTCGCCGCGGATGGTGACCCGGGTGCCGCCGGTGGCCATCTCCATCGACGTACGGGCCTTCGAACTGCCCGCGTCCACCAGGGTGTCGGCGGCCCGGCGCAGGGTGCCGACCGGGTCGGCGGCGCGCCCGTCGTCCAGGGCGGCGCCGCGTGCCGAACAGCCGGTGGCGCAGGCGCAGGCCATGAGCACCGCCGTGACGACGACCGACCCGCCGGCCTGCCTGTGCTGCCGCTCCGTCATCGCCGCCTACCCCCAGCCGGTACGTCCGCCACGGACCACCTGTCGCTTCGGATAACGACCGGTAGGAGGGGTTGTCACGCGCACACCGTCCGTTTACCCGGCATGGGTAACGTTGTCGGTGTGGCGCAGCAGGACAGGACCCCCCCACCCCCCTCCGACGAACCGGCCCACCACACGCAGATGGTCGAACAGGGCCGCTTCTGCCTGGCCCGGTGCACCTGCGGCTGGCGCGGCCCGGCCCGCAGAGCCCGCAGCCAGGCGCGGGCGGACGCGGAGGGGCACGCGGTCGGGGGCTAGAGCGGCAGCAGCTCGTCGATCAGGGTGCGGTCGCGGTACTGCGTCAGACGGCTGCGGGCGGCGGCGGGGGAGAGCCACAGGATGCGGTCCACCTCGTCGTTCGGGGTGAAGTGGCCTGCGGTTGCCTCGGCTGCCCAGTAACGGACCCGTTTGGGGCGGCCGTTGGCCATGTAGTGGATGGTGGGCAGCTCGGTTCCGGGCTCGGCGGTGTAGCCCGTCTCCTCCTCGACCTCGCGCAGTGCGCCGGTGAGGGCGTCCTCCTCGCGCTTCAACTTGCCCTTGGGATGCGACCAGTCGTCGTATTTCGGCCGGTGCACCAGACAGATCTCGAGGTCGCCGTCGACCGGTGAGCGGCGCCACAGGACGCAGCCGGCCGCCTGGATGACCGAGTCGTCGCTTTCACGGGGGTGGGTCATGTGCTCACCGCCTGTTTCTGCCAACACTGCTGGAACGCGAACCGGGCCGCCTCCACCTCGTGGCGCTGGTCGGCGTGCAGGACGCCGAGGGCGTAGGCGGTGGCCGGGGCGATACGGGGGGTGCGGGCCGCGGCGGCGGCCGCGGCGGCGGCCTCCGAGGCGTCCCGGTGGCGGTCCAGGCACTGGCCCGCCGTCATGAGCCGTACGTCCATCGAGGAGGCCAGGACCTCGCGCGCGTAGCGGTGCAGGCGCAGCAGCAGGCGCACCTGGTGCCAGGGGGCGTCCTGGGGGTGGGGGGAGGGGTCCGGGGAGAGGCCGTGGATGAGGGCCTCGGCGTTGTAGGGGCTGCCCGCGGTGACCAGGGGCAGGGCCGCCGCCGCGTCGTCCAGGCGCTCCTGGGCCGCCGCGGCCAGGGGGTCCAGGTCGGTGCCGGTGGCGCTCTTCACCAGCGGGACCTCGCTGGCCAGTACGGCGATGGTGTCGGCCACCGCGTGGAAGCGGGAGGAGCCGAGGGCCTGGAGGGCGGTCGAGTGGGCGCGGGTGCGGGCGAGGGTGAGCTGGCGGTCCAGGAGGGCGCCCGCCTTGGCCGCGCCGACGGTGAGGTTGCCGCGGTCCGGGGCGGCGGCGGAGTGGGCCGCGGGGCTCCCTCCCTGCGCCGGGAACACCGCTCCCGACAGCCGGTGCAGCGCCAGCAACAGCCGTTCCAGACGGGACTCGTAGGCGTGTTCCATGCCCAAGGTGCCGGACAGCCACGCCAGTTCGGGGCGGAGGTGCTCCGACCAGTCGGGGTCGAGGAGGGGGCGGAAGGTGTGGAGGCTGGCGCTGATGCGGCGGACCGAGCGGCGCAGCGCCCGGACCGCGTCGACGGGCTCCTCCGGGCCCGGTGCCTGGGCTCCGCTCTCGCGGTGCTGGCGCAGGGCGCGGAGGAACTCCGTGGCCTGGGACCGCAGGTAGCCCGCGAGGGCGTCGCCGGTCGCAGGCCCGACGTGCCCGGTCACGGGTTCCGTCGGTTCAAGGTGTTGCTGTGCCACGCCGGCGCCTCCGGGCGTCTATGAGCATCTCCTGGACGTTGCGCAGGGGTTGGCCGTCCGCATCGGTGGCGTGCCGGGTCCATTCGCCGTCCGGGCCGAGGTGCCAGGACGCGGTGGTGTCGGACATGCCGGTCTCCAACAGCCGGTTGAGGGCGGCCCGGTGGGCGGGGTCGGTGACCCGGACCAGTGCCTCTATGCGGCGGTCGAGGTTGCGGTGCATCATGTCGGCGCTGCCGATCCACACCTCGGGTTCGCCGCCGTTGCCGAAGGCGAAGACCCGGGAGTGTTCGAGGAACCGGCCGAGGATCGAGCGGACCCGGATGTTCTCGGACATGCCCGTGACGCCGGGGCGGATCGCGCAGATGCCGCGCACCCAGACGTCGACCGGCACGCCCGCCTGGGACGCGCGGTAGAGCGAGTCGATGAGCGCCTCGTCCACCATGGAGTTGACCTTGATGCGGATGAAGGCCGGACGTCCTGCGCGGTGGTGCTGGACTTCCTTGTTCACGCGGGAAATCAGGCCGTCGCGAAGGGACTTGGGCGCCACCAGGAGGCGGCGGTAGGTCTCGCGGCGGGAGTAGCCGGACAGCCGGTTGAACAGGTCGGACAGGTCCGCGCCCACCTGCGGGTCGGCGGTGAGCAGGCCGAGGTCCTCGTAGAGGCGGGCCGTCTTGGGGTGGTAGTTGCCGGTGCCGACGTGGCTGTACCGCCGTAGCGCGTCGCCTTCCTGACGGACCACCAGGGACAGCTTGCAGTGGGTCTTCAGACCGACCAGGCCGTAGACGACATGGCAGCCCGCCTCCTCCAGCTTGCGCGCCCACTTGATGTTGGCGTGCTCGTCGAAGCGGGCCTTGATCTCGACCAGCACGAGGACCTGCTTGCCGGCCTCGGCGGCGTCGATCAGGGCGTCGACGATCGGTGAGTCGCCCGACGTGCGGTACAGGGTCTGCTTGATGGCGAGGACGTCCGGGTCGTCGGCCGCCTGCTGGAGGAAGGCCTGCACGGACGTCGAGAAGCTGTCGTAGGGGTGGTGCAGCAGGACGTCACGGGTGCGCAGGGCGGCGAAGATGTCCGGCGCGGACGCGGACTCGACCTCGGCCAGGTCGCGGTGGACGCCGGCGACGAACTTGCGGTACTTCAGCTCGGGGCGGTCCAGGCCCGCGATGCGGAAGAGGCCGGTGAGGTCGAGCGGGCCGGGCAGCGGGTAGACCTCCGCCTCGGAGATCTTCAGCTCGCGCACGAGGAGGTCCAGGACCTCGCGGTCGATGGACTCCTCGACCTCCAGGCGCACCGGCGGGCCGAAGCGGCGCCGCATGAGCTCCTTCTCCAGGGCCTGGAGGAGGTTCTCGGCGTCGTCCTCCTCGACCTCCAGGTCCTCGTTGCGGGTGACCCGGAAGGTGTGGTGCTCCAGGACCTCCATGCCCGGGAACAGTTCCTCCAGGTGGGCGGCGATGACGTCCTCGATGGGGACGTAGCGGCCGGGGGAGGACTCCAGGAAGCGGGACAGCAGCGGGGGGACCTTGACGCGGGCGAAGTGGCGGTTGCCGTTGACCGGGTTCCGCACGATCACGGCCAGGTTCAGGGAGAGGCCGGAGATGTACGGGAAGGGGTGCGCCGGGTCGACCGCGAGCGGGGTGAGGACCGGGAAGATCTGGTGCCGGAACAGGGTGAAGAGGCGGGCCTGCTCCTTCTCCTGGAGTTCGTTCCAGCGGACCAGGTGGATGCCCTCCTCCGCGAGTGCGGGGGCGACGTCCTCGTGGTAGCAGGCGGCGTGCCGGGCCATGAGCTCGCGGGAGCGGGCCCAGATCATCTCCAGGACCTCGCGGGGCTGGAGGCCGGAGGCGGAGCGGGTGGCGACGCCGGTGGCGATACGGCGCTTCAGTCCGGCCACCCGGACCATGAAGAACTCGTCCAGGTTGCTGGCGAAGATCGCGAGGAAGTTCGCGCGCTCGAGGAGGGGGGTGTTCGGGTCCTCGGCGAGCTCCAGGACGCGTTCGTTGAACGCGAGCCAGCTGCGCTCCCGGTCCAGGAAACGGCCCTGCGGGAGCTGGGCGGCACCGTCGACCGGGATCTCCTCGTACGCGTCGAGGTCGGCGTCGAGGTCGGGTTCGAGATCGGAGACGGTGGCCGACACGGTGTGCGGGCGGTGCGCGGCTATGGAGCCCACGGAGGGCTGCACGTGCTGGATCTCTGCCTGGGTGTTCGACTGGCTCATGGACCCATTCTTCCGCGCCAGGAGCGAAACGGGCGCGTCGGATGCAGCGAGCGGGAGCACGGCGGCGAGCGGGGCGTCCGCGGTCCCCGCGGGGCCCTCGGGGGGCGGCGAGGGTTCTGGCACGGCGGGCTTCATTCGGTGAGCGTCGCAAGCCTGTCTGAACCGATGGTTACGGTGACATGGCGTTCGGGATATCGGGGGGCGGCTCCCGGGGGTGTGTTCTGCGGGTGCGGCTTGGTGGGGGCGGGCGTTGTGCGCAGTTCCCCGCGCCCCTGAGATGCCTGCGGCGGCCTGCTTCGGTTTGGTGGGGGCTGGTGTAGCGCGGCTCGTCCGGTGGGTGGGTCGGGGCCGGGGGGGGGGGGGTGGGGGGGGGGGGCGGGGGGGGGGGGGGGTGTGTTTTGGGGGGGGGGGGGGGGGGGCCCCCGCGGGGCGGCCCCCCCCCCCCCCCCCCCCCCCCCCCCCCC
>NZ_JBIAUQ010000017.1:7075-178013 GCF_042893155.1 Streptomyces sp. NPDC001668 | reverse complement strand
CCTTTTTGGCCGTGGGGGGGCGTGTTGGGTTTGGGGGGGGGGGGGTGTCGGGGGGGGGGGGGGGGGGGGGGGGGGGGGCGGGGGGGGGGGGTATCCGTCCTCGGTCCGGCGGCTCGGTGACTTCAATAGGGCTCGGTGACGGACGCCGGCCGCTGCGGGCGGACACCCCCCACCCCGTCCCCTGCGCGCCGTACGCGTCTGCACGAGCGTCCACATGGCCCACCCAGGGGCGCGGGGAACTGCGCGACCAGCCCCCACTCGCCCGCAGCCGCCCGACGACAGCACCCGGCACCCCCCTAGGCGCCCCGCCCAAGCCCAGCGCAGCGGCCCCGCTCGGCGAAGACGGCCGGGGCCGACCAGGCGCAGTGGAGCTCACTGGTCCCCCTTCGGGAAGTGCTCGTCGAGTACGGCGGTGAAGAACGCGTCGACGTCCTCGCGGCCCAGGCCCGCGGACCGGGCGCGCCCGGCCCAGTCGTCGAGCTCGGCGCGCAGGGGGGTGCCGGCGGCGGCCTGGGCGCCGGCGCCGAGGGTTCGGCGGACGAAGGTGCCGAGGCCGCGGTGGGCCTCGACCAGGCCCTCCCGCTCCAGTTCGCGGTACGCCTTGAGCACGGTGTTCGGGTTGATGGCGGTGGCCTCCACGACCTCGCGGGCCGTGGGGAGCCTGTCGCCGGGTTCGAGGAGGCCCAGCCGGAGGGCCTGCTTGGTCTGCTGGACGATCTGCATGTAGGTGGCGACGCCGGAGCGCCGGTCGATGCGGTACTCGACCACGCGGACAACCACCCTTTCACTAATTGAGTAGTGAAAGGGTGGTGGGAGTCGGTACGGAAAGTCAAGCGTGGTGGTGTGAACCGGTCGGCGGGGGCCGTCCGATGGAAGGGCGTGAGGGAAACGAGAAGCGACGGAGATCTGCTGCGGGCCATCGCCGCGGACGGGGACCGGCGCGCCTTCGAGGAGCTGTACCGGCGGTACGCGCCCTGGCTGACGGCCCGGCTGCGCGGCCGGTGCGCCGATCCGGGCCTGGTCGACGACGTCGTACAGGAGACGTTCCTCGCGGTGTGGCGGGGGACCGCGCGCTACCGCGAGGAAGGCGACGCGGCCGGGTGGCTGTGGCGGATCGGTTCGCGGCGGCTCATCGACGCGCTGCGCGGCGACGGGGCGCGGGGGCGGCTGAGGCAGGCCCTGTCCCGGCTGCGGCACCGGGACGAGGCGTCCGCTGAGGAACGCGTGCTCGCGGGGGTGGAGCACGGGGACCTGGCGGGCGCTCTCGTCCGGCTGTCACCGGAGCTGCGGGCGGTCCTCCAGGCCACGGTCATCGACGGTCTGACCACCCGCGAGGCCGCCGTCCTGCTGGGCATCCCGCCCGGCACGGTCAAGACCCGGGCGATGCGGGCCCGCAAGCAGTTGAGGGAGGCGCTCGCGTGAGTACCTGGCACGTCACAGAAGAGGACCTACGGGCCTATGCCCGGGGCGAGTTGGCCGCCCCCCTGCTCTGGTCCGCCGACACCCACCTCGCCGCCTGCGCCGAGTGCCGGGGGCTGCTCGGCGACGTGACCGACCCGGTCGCGCTGGACGCCGGCTGGGAGCGGCTGGACGCCGAGCTCGACGCGCCCCGGCCCGGGTGGTTCGAGGGGCTGCTGGTCCGGGCCGGCATCGCCGACCACACCGCGCGGCTGCTCGCGGCCACGCCGGTGCTCCGGCGCTCCTGGCTGGCGGCGGTGGTGTTCCTGCTGCTGGCCACCGTCGGCGCGGTGCACACGGTCGGCTCGCCGACCCTCTTCCTCGCCCTCGCCCCGCTGCTGCCGCTGGCCGGCGTGGCCCTGTCCTACGGCCCGGTGCTCGACCCGACGTACGAGATGGCGGTCGTCGCGCCCCTGCACGGCTTCCGGCTGCTGATGATCCGCACGCTCGCCGTGCTGGTCGCGGGCCTCGGCCTCAACGGGCTCGCCACGCTGGCCCTGCCCGGCTACGGCCTGCGCGCGCTCGCCTGGCTGCTGCCCGCGCTCGCCCTCACCGGCACCGGCCTCGCCCTCACCCCGCGGCTCGGCCCGGTCCTCGCGCCGTCCCTGGTCGGCGGCGCCTGGGTCGCCGTACTGCTGGCCGCGCAGCACACGAACGCCGACTCGCTCGCGCCGTTCACCGCGGCCGGGCAGGGCGTGGCGGGGGCCGTCGCCGCGCTCGCCACCGGGCTGCTCTTCCTCCTCCGTGACCGCTTCGACCTCTTCAACGGGAGTGCCGAATGACCGCCACCGTCTCCGCCTCCGGGCTCCATCTCCGCTACGGCGGCACCCGCGCCCTCGACGACGTGTCGCTGCGGCTGACCCCGGGCGTGACCGGGCTGCTCGGGCCCAACGGCGCCGGGAAGACCACGCTGTTGCGGGTGCTCGCCACCGCCGTGCCCGCCGACCGGGGCTCCTTCACCGTCCTCGGGCACGACCCGGGCAGCTCGCGCGGCCGCCAGCAGGTCCGCCGCTCGCTCGGCTACCTCCCGCAGACCCCGGGCTTCCACCCGGACTTCAGCGCCTTCGAGTTCGTGGACTACGTGGCGATCCTCAAGGAGCTCACCGACCGCACCGCACGCCACCGCGAGGTGCGGCGGGTGCTGGAGGAGGTCGACCTCGGGGACGTCCGCGCCCGGCGCATCAAGAAACTGTCCGGCGGGATGCGGCAGCGGGTCGCGCTGGCCGCCGCCCTGGTCGGCGACCCCGGTTTCCTCGTCCTCGACGAGCCGACCGTCGGCCTCGATCCCGAACAGCGCATGCGGTTCAGGGAGTTGATCGCCCAGGCCGGGGAGGGCCGGACCGTGCTGCTGTCCACCCACCAGACCGAGGACGTGGCGATGCTCTGCCACCGGGTGCTCGTCATGGCACGCGGTCGCATCCTCTTCGAGGGCACCCCCGCCGACCTGACCGCCCGCGCGGCCGGCCGGGTGTGGAGCAGCACCGAACGCGCCCCCGGCGCCAAGGCGGGCTGGCGCACCGGCACCGGCTCCTTCCGCAACGTCGGCGAGCCGCCGGCCGGTGCCGAGCTCCTCGAACCCACCCTGGAGGACGGCTACTTGCTGACCCTGGACGACGTGGACGCGCAGGTGGCGGCCGCATGAGCCTGGCGACGAAGACGGTGGCCGAGTCCACCGCCGTACCCGAGGACGACCCGCGACGATCCTGGGCCGCCGTGTTCGCGCTCGCCCGCTTCGAGACACGCGACCTGCTGCGGTACATCCCGGTCGTGGTGACCCTGCTGCTGTACGTCGGCTGGACCGCCTGGACGCTGTTCGACGACAAGGAGGGCATGGACGCCTTCCCTGCCCTCCAGGACGCCGACCGCCACACCCAGGCCGGGCCCCTGCTGCTGGGGGTCGCCCTGTTCGTGTGCGTCAACCGGTGCACACTGCGCTCCCGCAGGCGCGGTACCGACCGGCAGTTCGACGTGCTGGTCATGGAGCCGTGGCGGCGGACCGTCGCGCATGTGCTGTCGGTGGCGCCCTTCGCCGGCGTCACCGCGCTGGTCGTGCTCGGCGAGTTCACCCGGCAGGCCCTCAGGCCCGGCGCGGTGGGCCACGTCTCCCTCGCCGAACTGGCCGTCGGCCCCCTGTACGTGCTGCTGTGCGGGGCGTTCGGGGTGCTGCTCGCGCGGCTGGTCCCGTCCACGTTCGCGGCACCGGTCGGGGTGATCGGGCTCTTCGTCCTCAGCGTGTTCGTCTCGGCGGGCACCAGCGGCGCCGAGTGGTCGCGCTGGCTGTCCCCGATCGTGGACGAGAGCGGCGGCAACACGGTGCTGCCGTCCGACCTCGTCGGCCGCCCCGCGGCCTGGCACGCGCTGTACCTGACCGGGCTGATCCTGCTGCTCGCCCTCTGCGCGGTCCTCGCGAGCGGCGGCCGGGCGCTGTACCTGAAGGCCGGGGCGGCGGGCGCGCTCGCGCTGACGCTGGCCGGAGCGGTGGGCCAGTCCGGGGGCGCGTCACCGGAGTTGACGGCCGCCCGCGAACGCGCCACGGTCTCCCCGCAGCGGGACCAGTCGTGTGTGCGGCACGGCGGCTCGACGTACTGCGCCTTCCCCGAGTGGACCGGCCGCGCGAGTGACTGGGCGGGGGTCGTGGACCGCGTCCAGGCCCTGGCCGGCGGTACTGCCGCGCGGCAGCCGCTTCTCGTACGGCAGCGGGTCGAGGCGCGTTACGGCCTGAGCGGTGACTCGGCGATCGACCCGCTCGGCACGCCGAACCAGGTGACCGTGGGCACGCGGTGGGGCGGCAACCGGGTCCCCGAGTTCGCGGTCGGCGTCGCCTATGTGCTGGTCGCCGGTGACGAGTCGAAGGGCAGCGAACTGTGCGACGGGCGGGTGGTCACCACGATGTGGCTGGCCCTGGGCGGCGACACGCACCCGATGGCCGACCTCGCGAACGTCCGCCTCGACGACAGCGTCACCGGGTCGGCGAGCGTCCTCGCCCCGACCAGCGGGCTGTCCATGACGGCCGGACAGACCGATGTCGTACGGGAGTTGCTGAGCCGGCCGCGCGGTGAGGTGACCGCCTCCGTGAAGCGGCACTGGGCCGAGCTGACCAGGTCAGGGGTCTCGACGGCCCGGGTGGCGCGGGTGCTGGGGACCGAGGTGCCGAAGGGGGAGCAGGACTGTGCGCAGGAGTGACGGGGGCGCCCGAGGAGCGTTGGTGGTGGCCGTGGCGCGGACCGTGCCGTGGCGGGCGGTCGGTGCCGGGGCGGTCGTGGGGCTGCTGGTGACCGGTCTGCCGCGGCTGCTGTCCAAGACGCCCGACCCGTGGCTCGGTCTCACCCTCCTCCGGGCCGCCGCCCTCGTCTTCGCCCTGGGCCTGGCCTTCCTCCTCGACGACCCGGCCCGCCGGCTCACCACCCCCGTGCCCACCCGGCGCTGGATCCGGACCGGGCTGCGGGTCGCGCTGGTGGCGCCGCTCGCCGCGCTGTGGTGGACGGCCGCGCTGGCCCTGCTGCCGAGGCAGGCACGGCCGCCCCTCGGCGCGGTCACCCTGGAGGCGGCGGCGACGGCCGTCCTCGCGCTGGCCGCCGCGGCGCTGGCGGTCCGCTTCACCGACGAACCCGAACCCGGCCCCTCGGTGGCGGCCGGTGTCCTGACCCTGGCCCTGCTCGCCCCTCTCCTGCTCCCCGCCCGCTGGGACCTGTTCGTCCCGGTGGGAGCCCCGGACTGGGAGGCGGCGCACCTGCGATGGGCCACGGTGCTGGCGGGCGCGGTCCTGCTGGGAGCGGCCTGCGCGGTGGAGCCGGTACGGGGCCTCAGGGCGCGGCTGGTGTCCTGACCGTACGGTGTCGCCGTACCGGCCCACCGGGCAGGAGCACGCTCCGGCCGCCGGGTCCGTCCAGAGCGCGGCCCCGTCCGCCAGGCCCCTTCACTGGTACCGCAGTTGCCGGGCTAGGCTTTTCCTGCTCATGCCGTGGGGCTGCTGTCATGCCGAGATGCCTGGTGTGCGCTGAAGTCGTGACAGGTCGAGGCGAACGGGGTGCGCAACCGGATGGGCGGAGGCGGGAAGCCGTCGACAGGGACGGCGGAACTTCGGGCGCACATGGGCGCGTTCCTGCGCGGCGAAGGGGATCCGCGGGCCCTGGTCGAGGCCGTGCGGGGCGCGGAGCTTCTGCTTCCGCTGCTCGGTGAGGGTGCCGTGTGGACATCGGACTCGGATGGCATCCGCTGGCTGTTCGCGTTCACCGGCACCCGCGAGATGCACACCTTCCTGGAGCAGAAGTGGGAGGCCGCCGAGCCCGGCGAACTGCCCGCCGAACTGGCCCGGTACGCACGCTATGTCACCGTGCACGGTGAGGAGTTGCTGCACGAGCTGCTTCCCGCCTGGGTGGGGCGGGACCGGGTGCCGATGGGGGTCGTGGTGGACGTGTCCTCCGCGTCACGCGCCTTCCTGCCACCGGTGTCCGGGATCGTGCCGGACGGGATCGCGCTCGACCGGCAGTCCGTCGCCGACGAGGAGGTCGCCGCGTGGTGAGCGGTGGTGGTTACGGGGTCGACCCGCAGATCCTGAAGCAGGTGTCCAAGGGCATCAACGACGCGCTGGACGAGCTGAAGAAGATCACGGACGCGACCGGGGCGACCACGGGTCAGGGATTCTCCGATCTGTCCCTGCCCCCGAACGCGATGGGCCACTCCGCCGCCTCACAGCGGCTGGACGACTTCGCCGAGCGCTGGGGCTGGGAGGTCCAGGCGCTCCTGGACGAGGGCAACGAGGTGGCCGGGACGCTGGATCTGAACGCCGGCTACTACCACGAGGCGGAGGAGTACGGCATGGGCGTCGTCAAGGACGTCGTGCTGGCCGGGACCGCGGACCCGTCACTGACCTCGCAGGACGCGGAGAAGATGTCCTGGAGCCAGGTGGGGGACAAGGCCCGGGACACCTACCGCCCCGACTACTCCATGGCCAGTTTCGAGAACGCCTCCGAGGAGAGCCGGAAGAACCTCTCCGCCACCTGGACCGACGTCACCGAGACCGGCACGGTCGGCACCGAGATCGGGGCGGTGAGGGCCGCTGCCTCCCCGGCCTTCGGCGGTGACGACGACGGACAGGACTCCGGCGTCGCGGCGAAGGGCAAGTGATGGGCTTCCTCGACAACTTGGACGGCGCAACCCAGGGCCTGCGCGACACCTTCGCCGACGGGGTGCAGTCCGTCACCCACGGCACGTCGGAGCTGCTCGACGCGGCGGGCGCCCACAGCTGGGCGGGCAAGGCCGACGGAGCCGGCTCCTGGGTCGCCGACCAGCTGGGCGCCGGCACCCGCGAGCTGGAACTGGACGAGACCGACGACCCCGCCCTGCTGGTGCACGGGGACGCGGGCCGGATCCGTGCGTCCGCGGGGCAGTTGAGGAAACTGGGGGCGGCCTTCGAGCGCACCGGCCTGGCGCTGCGGAAGATGGATCCGGCGGACTGGCACGGACAGGCCGCCGACCGCTTCCGTGAGAAGGTGCGGACCCACCCCGGGCGCTGGCTGAAGGCCGCCGACTCGTTCGAGGACGCGGCCGCCGCGCTGGACCACTACGCCCACACCGTCGAGTGGGCGCGGAGGCAGGCCCGCGAGGCGGTCGAGCGGTGGAAGCAGGCCCAGCGGCAGACCGAGGCGGCCAGGGCGCAGTACCGGCGCGAGGCCGATGACTACGCACAGCAGATCCTCGCTCTCCAGGTCTCGGGTCTGTCCGGCGGCAAGGACGGGCAGCGGCCTCCGCAGGAGCCGGGACCGTTCGACGACCCCGGGGCCGAGGGCCGCGACATGGCGGAGCACCTGCTCAAGGCGGCCCGCAGGGAGCGCGACAGTGAGGGCGCCCAACTCGCCGAGAAGCTCGCCCGCGGCACGGACCAGGCGCCCGCCGAGCCCGAGGGCCTGGACCGGCTCAAGCGCGAACTCGGCAACACGCTGAAGAACCAGGTGGTCGGAGCCGAGCACAAGCTGGGCGGCGTCATCAAGACCGGCACCGGGATGCTGCGCCTGGCCCGCACGGTCAACCCCCTGGACCCGTACAACCTGACGCACCCGGCCGACTACGGCACCAACCTCACCGGCGTCGCCCGCGGCCTGGTGCACTCCGCCAACCACCCCACCGAGCTGGTCAAGGGACTGGTCGGCGAGGGCTGGAGCACCGACCGCAACCAGGCCATGGGTGCCTTCGCGACCAACTTCATCGGCGGCGGGGGCGCCCTGGGCAAGGCCGGCGCCAGGTCGGTGGCCCACGGTATGGAGGGCGCGGTCGCCCAGGACACGGCCAAGACCCTCGGCCAGGACCTCGCCGAGGACGCCGCCGGAGCCGTCAAGCATGTCGACGACGCCTCCGAGGCGGCCGGGAAGCTGGACCCGGACGACCCGCGCAGCCTTCCCGCGGCCGTCGAGAAGAACATCGACATCGACGGCATGACGCACAAGCCGGTGTGGCGCGAGACCCACGAACCGCTGTACCGCAACGACAACCGTCATCCCAGGGAGATCTTCGAGCACGGCTTCCATCCATGGGACCCGTCCAACAACGACCTGTTCGGCTACGTGGAGGGCAACCACAAGTCGGCCTTCGTGGGCACCACCACGGATCCGGACGCGAACTGGGTGAAGGACTACCGGTACGAGATCGACGCTCCCGGCGGAATCGACGTCAACCAGACCCTGCCGAACAACAAGTACGCCGACACCGACAAGGAGATCGCCTTCGCCGGTGGCATCGACCGCAAGCACATCAAGGGAGCCTGGGAGATCTTCCGCGACGGCACCAAGGGAGAATGGGTGCCCAACCCCCACTACGAGCCGCACGTCCCCCGGACTCCCACCCCCGAACCACCGCCCGCCAGTCGACTGCCCCAAGGATGGACCCGATGAGTGGCCTTGTTCCCGACCGCTTCGAGATCCTCGCCTTCAACGGTGCCTGGCAGACCGACGCGGTGCTGCGCTGGGAGGGCGACGACCGCGAGCACGACTACACCGTGACCGCCGAAGGCCCCTGGGGGCGGTTCTCCGGCCGGGCGGGTGACTGCTTCGAGGCGCTCGTCCGCGTCCGTGAGCAGCTCGAACCCCTGGGGTGGTTCCTGGGGGTCAACGGTTCCCGACGCGACACCTGGCCCTCCGGGATGTGCCGTGGCATGGGCGGTTTCCTGGTGTACCGCCTCAGCCTCGTCGCGCCGCTCACCAGCGCCGACCGCATCCAGACGTTCCACCCCGCACCCCGCGAGACGCTGGCCACCATCGCCGAGCAGACCGCCTTCGAGAAGTACTGGCAGACCCTGTGACCACTCCGCCCGCTTCCGCACCCGCTGTCCCTCCGGTGACCCCGGCCCTGCGCGCCCAGGCCGCACGGCAGCGCGGCGGCTACGTGTACGCGATCGACCCGTACTTCGACCCCGCCGGCGCGGTTCCCCCGTACGGCATCGTCGGCGGCTGGTCCGTCGACCACTCCGGGCAGCTCGTCTCCTTCACGCACAACCCGAAGTACCGCCCGTCGCCGGTCGCGCTGGAGTTCCCCGCCCCGCTCACCGCCCTGGACGCCGCCGTGCAGCGCGCGGTCACCGGATACGGCAGCGAGGCGGAACTGCTCGCGGCCTTCCACGACGCCACGCTCCTCCTGTTCGCCCAGGAGGGGCAGGACGGGCTCTACACGGTGGTCGACGACGACGGCAGCCGCTGCATCCCGGCCTTCACCCACCCCGACCACACCCCCGACGGCTGGCACCAGTGGCGGCAGGCCACCGGCCACTACCTCGCGGCCGCCGGCCTCCCGGTCAAACTCAACCCGGGACACCGCATCAGCCTGACCATCCCGGCCGAGGCCCAGGCCCAGGCCGGGGCTGAGGCCGGGAACGGAGCCGGTGTGGAGCAGGCAGGCCCCAACTCGTCGCCTCCCGCACCGCCGTCTCCCACCGCGCCCCCGTCGTCTCCCCCACCGGCGTCTCCCACCGCGCCCCCGTCGTCTCCCCCACCGGCGTCTCCCACCTCGTCCCCCGGTCTCCCCGACGCCCTCGTGGACGCGCCGCTGCTCGCCGCCGGTCTGCTCGCGGCGCTCGGCCGCCGACGCCGTACGGCCCTGTGGGAGTCCGCGATGAGCGCCGAGGGCCACCGCGCCCCGGAGCCTGCCCGGCCGACGGGTGCCGCCGCCGATACCCAGGACGCGCTGCTCGTCGCCGCCGACCCGCAGGCCGTACGCGATCTCGACCGTGCCCTGCGGGGACTGGCCGCCACTCTGACCGCGCAGTCCCGCAGCCTGCCGACCGTTTACGCCGCCTGGCTCACCGACAGCGAGCTCGACCTCCAGCTCGCTCAGCCGGCGCAGCAGCCCCCGGCACCATGGCAGCCCGGCCGGAACGACACGGTCTGGCGTCTCCACCTGGCCGACCTCCCGGCACACGAAACGGCCACCGGCGCCGCCGCCCCCTACCCCGGCCTGGTCAGCCTCGGCACCCACGGTCGGGCGCGGCTGCTGCTGAACCTCGAAGCCCTGCCCGGACTCGTCTCGCTGACCGGCGCTCAGGCGGACCGGACGGCGGTCCTCGCATCGGTCGCCGCGGAACTCGCCACCAGCGGCTGGGCGGACCGGATGACCCTCACCCTTGTGGGCCACGGCGCGGAACTCGCCGAGCAGGCCCCCACCCGGGTCCGCCAGATCGACGACCTCGACGACCTGCTGGAAGCCATGGCGGCCGAGACCGGCCGGCGACGCGACGCCCTCGCCATGGCAGGCCACGACTCGGTGCTCACCGGGCGCACCGGCCCGTCCCGGGACAGCTCGTGGGAACCCCACCTGGTTCTGCTGGCCGTCCGCCCGAGCGAGGACCAGGCGGCGAGACTCGCCGAACTCGCCGCGGACTCCGGCCGGCTGGGCATCGGCTACCTGGCCGCCACCGGGGACCAGGGCCTGCCGGGCACCTCCTGGGAACTCGAAGCCACCCCCGACGGACGCCTCCTCGCCCCACCGCTCGGTCTGGACCTCCAGGCACAGCTCCTGCCGCGGGACCAGTACGAGGCCGTGATCCGGCTCTTCGCGGACACCGTGCCCGACACCGCCGACCGCGCACCGGACCCCGGCCCCCCGCCGTTCCGGGTCGACCTCACCCCCAGCGGACAACCCGCGGTGTACGCACGGCTGATCGGCACCTACGAGATCATCGGCCTCGGCACACCCGACGCCGAGCACGGCCCGCTGCTCCACGAGGCCCTGGCCATGCTCCTGCTCCACCGCGAGGGAGTGCACCCGCGGGTGCTGGCCTCCGGCCTGTGGCCCCGTGGCGTGACCGAGGAGGTCCGCGACGCCTTCCTCGCACGCCTGCGCACCTGGCTGGGAACCGATCCCGACGGAAGCCCGCGGCTCGGCACCGGCACCACCGGACGGCTGCGCCTCGCGCCCTCCGTCGTCTGCGACCTCGACGTCCTGCGCACGCTCCACCACGAGGCCACCGCGGGCAGCGGATCGGGCGACGCCCGGCTACGGGAGCGCCTGCTCGACGACGCCCTGGCACTGGCCCGCGGCCCCCTGCTGGCCGACCGTCCGAAGGACCGCTACACCTGGCTCTCCCACGAGGTCGTGGAGACCCAGCTGTCCCTGCTGGTGGCAGACGTGGCACTGGCCCTGTCCGGCCACCACCTGGAGGCCGGCCACCCCGGACCGGCGCTCGACGCCCTCGACACGGCCCTGACCAGCGCACCGGCGGACGAGCGGCTCTGGCGCGAACTCCTGCGCGCCACGCACGCCACGGGCGACACGGCCAGGCTCGAAGCGAGGGCAGCAGCGCTCGTCGCCCGCCATCACGAGACCTGGGGCGGCGCCCGCGGCCTCCCTCCCCGCACCGAGGCACTGCTCGACACGCTCCTGCCGGACTGGCGTGAGGCCCGAGGCGCTACCGACTGACCCGCTCGCCATCAGCCGCGGGCCCGGCTCGTCACGTCTCCGTGCGGTACATGAGGTCCGTCTCGTACGTGGCGAACCCGAGCCGTTCGTACACCGACACCGCCGCCTTGTTGTCGGCGTCGACGTACAGCATCGCCGTCGGCAGACCCTGTGCGGCGAGATGGCGCAGCCCGATCGTGGTGAGGGCCTTGCCGAGGCCGCCGCCCTGGGTGCCGGGCCGGACGCCGACGACGTAGACCTCGCCGAGCTGCTCGGCCGCGTGGACCTTGGTCCAGTGGAAGCCGACCAGTTCGCCGTCCTTGAAGGCCAGGAAGAAGCCCGCCGGGTCGAACCAGGGCTCGGACTTGCGGTCGTCGAGGTCGCGCTGGGTCAGGGAGCCCTGCTCGGGGTGGTGGGCGAACGCGGCCGCGTTCACCGCGAGCCAGGCGGTGTCGTCCTCGCCGGGGACGAAGGTGCGGACCGTGACTCCCGCCGGGAGCACCGGGTCGGGCAGCTCCAGGCCGGTCAGGGGGCGCCGCATCTGCCGTAGCTCACGGAAGAGGGTGAGGCCGAGGACCTGGGCGAGATGGCGGGCGGCGCTGTGGCCGCCGTGGGCCCACACCCGCAGCCGCTTGCCGGAGGCGGCGAGCAGCGCCGAACCCAGCGCGCGGCCGTGACCGCGGCCGCGGTGGTCCGGGTGGACGACGAGTTCCGCCGCCGGGGCCTCCACCGGGTCGGTGTCCTCCAGCTGGGCGTAGCCGGCCAGTTCGCCGCCGACGTGCAGCAGCAGATGGGACACGCCCTCGCGGGCACCGCCGCGCAGCTGCAACCGGCCCTGCTCGGACACCGCTTGCCGGCCGTCGGCCTGCGCGGCCTCGGCGAGGAGCCCGAGGACCGCCTCGGTCTGGTCCGGGGAGAGTGCCGAGAGGGTCTCGATGGAGCGGGAGGTGCCGGGGCGTGCGATGTCGTCGCTGGTCATGGCTACGAGGGTAAGGGGAGGCGGGGGCAAAGCGGCGGCAAAGAAGCAACCAGGATGTAACCACGAAACCCCTGTCGCGCTACGCGCGTTGACCCTAGGCTGCGCCGGGAACGGAGCCACTCGCACCACTCTCACATCCGGAACTCAGGGGGGCGTATGCCAGCCATGTCCCAGCAGCAACAGCGCCACAGACGTATGTACCGACTCGTGGCCGCGGCCGCCGGTCTCGCCACCGTCGGCGCGCTCGCCGCCGCGCTGCCCGCCGGCGCGCACGACAACCAGCACGGCAAGCCGCTGCCGAGCCGCTACCAGGACGTCCAGCTGCTGTCCTTCAACGACCTGCACGGCAACCTGGAGCCGCCGTCCGGCTCCTCCGGCCGGGTCACCGAGCTCCAGGCCGACGGGACGACGAAGACGATCGACGCGGGGGGCGTCGAGTACCTCGCCACCCATCTGCGGGAGGCCCGCAAGGGCAACGCGTACTCCATCACCGCCGCCGGTGGTGACATGGTCGGCGCGTCCCCGCTCATCTCGGGCCTCTTCCACGACGAGCCCACCATCGAGGCGCTGAACAAGCTCGACCTGGACGTCACGAGCGTCGGCAACCACGAGTTCGACGAGGGGGCGCGTGAGCTGGCCCGGCTGCAGAACGGCGGCTGTCACCCCACCGCCGGCTGCTACACCGACGAGGGGTTCGCGGGCGCCGACTTCCCGTACCTCGCGGCGAACGTCCTGGACGAGAAGACCGGCAGGCCGATCCTCAAGCCCTACTGGGTGTGGAAGAAGAAGGACGTCAAGGTCGGCTTCATCGGCGTCACCCTGGAGGACACCCCGGGTGTCGTCTCCGCTGAGGGTGTCAAGGGCCTGAAGTTCAAGGACGAGGTCGAGACGATCAACAAGTACGCCCGGGTGCTCCAGAAGCAGGGCGTGAAGTCGATCGTGGCCCTCATCCACGAGGGCGGCCAGCCCGCCTCGGGCTCCTACAACTACAACTGCGACTCCCCGGGCGCAGGCGACGGCATCTCCGGCCCGATCGTCGACATCGCGAAGAACATCTCGCCGTCCGTGGACGCGCTGGTCACCGGCCACACGCACGCGGCGTACGTCTGCACGATCCCCGACCCGTCGGGCAAGCCCCGCATGGTCACCTCGGCCGCCTCCTTCGGCCGCCTCTACACGGACACCACGCTGACCTACGACCGCTTCACCGGCGACATCGCCCGTACGGCCGTGAAGTCCGCGAACCACGTGGTCACCCGGACCGTCGCCAAGGCGCCCGACATGACCCAGCTGATCAGCAAGTGGAACACTCTCGCGGCGCCCATCGGCAACCGCGCGATCGGCTACATCTCCGCCGACGTCCCGAACACCGGCACCGAGTCCCCGATGGGTGACCTGATCGCCGACGCGCAGCTCGCGTACGGCAGGAAGCTCGACCCGGAGACGGACCTCGCGCTGATGAACCCGGGCGGGGTCCGGGCGGGTCTGACCTACGCGGCCAAGGGGACCGAAGGGGACGGGGTGGTGACGTACGCCGAGGGCTTCACCGTGCAGCCGTTCTCCAACACCGTGAACCTCCAGGACTTCACCGGGGCGCAGTTGCTCAAGGTGCTCCAGGAGCAGGTGAGCGGGTCCAACGCGGCCTCGCCGAAGGTCCTTCAGCCGTCGGGGAACCTCACCTACACGCTGGACCTGACGAAGACCGGTGCCGAGCGGATCGTCCTCGACTCCGTGCGGCTGAACGGCGCGGCCGTCGACCCGGCGGCCACCTACCGCGTCGCGACCAACAGCTTCCTCGCGGGCGGCGGCGACGGCTTCACCACGCTGGGCCAGGGTACGAACGACCTCGTCGGCGGCGACGACCTCGCCGCGCTCGTGGAGTACCTGACGGCCAACTCGTCGGCGGGCAGCCCGATCGCGCCGCCGGTGGCGAACCGGATCACGATCGTTCAGTAGATCGTTCAGCAGATCGCCCGGTAGATCGTGAGCTGAGTCGCAGAGTCCCGGCACGGGTTGCGGGTGGGGGGCGTACGCATGATCGGATGGATCGATGCGCTCCCCCCACCACATACCCACGCATTCCTCCCCATTCGAAGCGCATCCGGCCCCGCCGACCACCCACCGCCGCACCCGGCGGAGGCGTCGGCGGGGCCGCCTCGCGCTGAAGGCCGTCGCCTCCCTGGCCGTACTCGCCGCCTTCCTCACCCTCGCCGACCGCTGGGCCGTCCTCTACGCCGAGCGGAAGGCCGCCGACACCCTCAAGGACCGGCTGCGGCTGACCGCGGCGCCCGAGGTGGAGATCGGCGGCTTTCCCTTCCTGCCCCAACTTGTCGGCAGGCGGCTGGACTCGGTGAAGGTGACCGTCCCCGACGTGGCCGCCGACCGGGTCACGCTGGCCGCGGTCTCGGCGACAGCCCAGGACATCCGGCTGGACGGCGACGGCCCGGTCTCCGTGCGCGGGGCGCGCGTTCCCGAGCTGCACGGTGACGCCCTGCTGTCCTTCGCCGACATGAACCGTGAACTCGGCGCGTCCCAGGTGACGTTCAGGGGAGCCGGCCGTGACCGGGTCGCCGTGCGCGGCACACTTCCGGTCGCCGGGCACGATCTGCGGCTGCGGGCCGACGTGCGCGTGGCGCGCGACGGGGAGCGGGGCGTGGACACCCGGATCGGCGGGATGCGCCTGGACATCGGGGACCTGGCGACCTACCGGCCCGGCAGCCGTCCTTCGGAGGGTCTGCATCTGTCCCGCGCGTCCGCCGACGCCCTGGCCCGCGAGACCCGCAGGGCGCGTGCCGTGCTGGCGGTCCCGTCCGTGGTCCGCGCGCTGGGCGTGCCCGACTCCTCCGTGCGCGAGGCACAGCGGTCCGACGCCGCGCTGTCCCGGCTGACCGGCCGCCCCGAGTTCGTACGGCAGGCCATGCGGCTGAACCTCCTCGATCTGGCTCTGGCCCATCCGGAGCTCCTGGACCGCCTCGGCCTGGACCCGGCGCTCCTCGAAGCGCTCTCCCACCTGACCCGCCCGGTGCTCGCCGACCGGCTCTTCCTCGGCTTCCAGCTGCCCGAACCGCCGAGCGGCGAACTGCGCCTGCGGGACGTGCGGGTGGTGAAGGACGGCATCCGGGTGCGCGTCGAGGGTTCCGGGCTGGCGGTCGGTCCGTAGATGTCCGCCCTTAAATTCTGTGTCAGCCTTTCGATTCTCAGGTGATGCATATCCAGTCTTATTGAGGTCTAAGGCGGAATGGCTTTTTTGGTCGCAGGAATGCCGTAGTGTTTTCCATGTCGACAGCGAACGACGCAAACGCAAAGGAGAGCACAATGAGTTTCCACAAGATCGTCCCCGTGAAGAAGGCCGCCAAGCCCGCCCCGGGTCCGGCACCCAAGAAGAAGGGGCACAAGAAGGCCGCGCCGAAGTGTCGTCCGGTCGCCCCCAAGGGCTGACACAGAATTCACTGAAGTAAATCTAATTCATTCATAAGTAACTGCAGCGGATCGGTAGAGGAACTGTTGCAGAACCATGACGGAGAAGGATGCAGACATGAGCTTCCACAAGATCGTCCCCGTGAAGAAGGCCGCGAAGCCCGCCCCGGGTCCGGCGCCCAAGAAGAAGGGGCACAAGAAGGCCGCGCCGAAGCGCCGCCCGGTCGCCCCCAAGGGCTGACGCCGCACGCCACGAGGCGGGGCCACCGGTCAGCGAGCGCGTCTCGCGCCGGGGGCCCCGCCCCGGCCGTCTCCGCCGCCCGGGACCGCCGTACCTGAAAGGGAGTCGTCATGAGGGAAGTCCGCGAGGCCTTCCGCCGTTTCTGGCCACTGACCCGCGGCGACCGCAGGTGGCTGGCGGCGATCATCGCGTGCGTGGTCGTGTCCGCGCTCGCCGAGACCGCCGCGATCCTGCTGTTCGCGGAACTCACCGACACCGCCCTGAAGGCCGGTTCGCTCGCCGCCTTCTGGGGCCCGGCCGGCGCCTGGCTGGGCGTGGCCGCGCTCGGCGCGCTCGTCGGTTACCTCGGCAACTCGCTGGCGACCTGGACCGCGGAGAGATTCGTGCTGCGGCTGCGCGCGAAGGTCTTCCGGCACATCCAGGACCTGCCCCCGCACTTCTTCCAGCAGCACCGCAGGGGCGACCTGGTCGAACGCCTCACCGGTGACGTCGAGGCCATCGAGCAGATGGTCGTGTCCGGCGTCGTCGGCACGGTCGCCGCCGCCTTCTCGGCCGTCTTCTACTCGGCTGCCGCCCTGTACCTGCGCTGGGACCTGGCGCTCGCCACCTTCGTCCTCGCGCCCCTGTTCCTGTTCGCCGCCCGCCGCTTCTCCGGCCGGATCAAGGAGGCCTCGCAGGACGAGCGGGTCGCGGACGGCGCGATCACCTCCGTCGTGGAGGAGTCACTGGGCAACGTCGTGCTGACCCAGGCGTACAACCGCCGCCGCGACGAGGAGCGGCGCCTGGACCGCGAGGCCCGCGCCTGGATGAAGGCGTCCGTGCGCGGGGCCCGGCTGAGCGAGATGTACGAGCAGTTCGTCGAGGTCGTCGAGACCCTGTGCGTCCTCGCCGTGATCGGCCTGGGCGTCTGGGAGATCTCGGCGGGCCGGATGACGCTGGGTCAGCTCCTCGCCTTCGCCGCCTTCATCGGCTACCTGTACCCGCCGGTCCGCAACCTCGGCCAGCTGGGTCTGACGCTCACGGCGGCCACCGCGGGCGCCCAGCGGCTGAACGAGATCCTGGACGCGCGCCCCTCGGTCGGAGACCCCGCCGACCCCGTCCCCACCTGGCCGGTCCACGGCTGGGTCGGCTTCCACGGGGTGCGCTTCCGCTACCCGGGCGCCCACCGCGACTCCCTCACCGAGGTGTCCTTCTCGGCCGCCCCCGGCGAACTGGTGATCGTCACGGGCCCGAGCGGCGCCGGCAAGTCCACCCTGTCCAAGCTCCTCACCCGCTTCTACGACCCCTGCGCGGGCGTGATCACCCTGGACGGCGTCCCGCTCACCCACATGGGCCTGGAGTTCCTGCGCGAACAGGTCGCCCTGCTCCCGCAGGAGACCCTGATCCTCAACGGCACGATCCGCGAGAACATCGGGACGGGCCGCCCCGGCGCGAGCGACCAGGAGATCGAACAGGCGGCCCGCGCGGCCGCGGCCCACGACTTCATCAGGGCCCTCCCCGAGGGCTACGACACCGAGATCGCCCCCGGCACCGCGGCCCTGTCCGGCGGCCAGCTCAAGCGGATCACCATCGCCCGCGCGATGCTCCGGGGCGCCCCCGTCCTCGTCCTCGACGAACCCACCGCCGGCCTCGACTCGGTGGCCGCCCGTCAGGTGATCCAGCCCCTGCGCCGCCTGATGTCCGGCCGAACGACCATCATGATCACCCACGATCTGAGTCTGGCCCCGGACGCCGACCGGATCCTGGTGGTGGACGGCGGACGCCTGGTGGAGGCGGGCACCCATGAGGAACTGGTGGCCCGCCGAGGCGCCTACGCCCGTCTGCTGGGCCCGCTCCCGGAGGACACGGTGATCCTGCGGACGCCGCCGGACGACACGATGATCCTCAGGCGCTGACGCGCGTGCCGTACGCCGCTCCGTGCCCTGCCGGGTCCCGGCCGGTGTCAGAACGGCTCCGCCGCCGCCACGATCCGCGCCGGCAGGTACGGCGAGCGCACTCTGATCTCCCAGCCCCTCCGGCGCGCGTGGCAGGCGAGGGCCAGGACGTCGAGGCTGAGGGCGGCCTCGGGGTCGGCCGGGCGGTCGGCGACGGCGTAGTGGTCGCGGTGGGCCGTGAGGGCGTCCAGGAGGGCCAGGTTGAAGCTCTCCTCGTCGCCCTCGACGAGCTGGGAGAAGAGCACCGCGGGCGGCGGCAGGAACCCCTGGTCACGGGCCTTGCCCGCGTCCCGCAGCGCCAGGTCCGTGGCGGGCTCGGGATCCTCGCCGCGCAGATAGTCGTGCAGGGCCCGGCGGTAGGAGGCCGAACCGGAACGGTCGGGGCCGACCCGCTCCGGCCCCGCCAGGACCAGCGGCGCCAGATGCTCCCGCCGGCCCGTGATCAGCGCGAGGTGCACCGCCCGGTGCCAGGCCCCCGGCCCGGCGTCCTCGTCCCGGCAGGCGGGGTAGGTCACGGTCCTGCCGTCGATCGTCACCGGCACGTCGGTGCCGGGCTCCGCCAGGGTCGTACGGAACAGCGCGGCCCCCAGCTCCGCGGCCAGCCGCAGGTTCTCCAGCTGGGCGTCGCTCGCGTCGGGCGAGTGCGCGGCGCGGGTGCGGAAGAGCAGCTCCTGGTAGGTGACGGCGTAGGCCAGCTCGAAGGTGGTGAGCGACTTGCCCGGCGTCGGGGTGATGGCGTCCCGGGTGTACCGCGCGAACTGCTCCTCGCTGTCCGGGTCCAGGGGACGCGGCTCCAGAGCCCGGCCGAACTCCACCACGCCCGCGGCGAGTTCGGCCGCCGCGTCCGGGCGGCGGTCCCGGCCGTAGGGCCCCACCCGCGGCGGGGTCGCCTTGAACCCGGTGACCAGCGCGTCCGGCAGATAGTCGCTGTCGGCGGCCGGCGGCCAGCCCTCGTCCCGGTACGCCAGCGCCGTCAGGGCGATCGGCAGGAGGGGGAGGAGACTGCCCGGCCGCGCTCCGGGGCCGGGGGTGCCGGTCAGCGGCCTCAGCAGGCGTACGACCGCCTCGCCGAACCCCTCCCGGTCGCCCGCGGCCAGCGCGCGCAGCGCCCGCAGGCCGATGCCGTACGGCTGGTCGGCGAGCTGCTCGCCGGTCTCCTTCTCCAGCGCCCGCACCCGGCCGAGCGCAGCGTCGAGCGCGGTGAGCTTCTGCTCGCGGGAGGGCGGTCGGCTGATGTCGTCGTCGCCGGTGTCGCCGATGACGTAGGCCATGAAGCCGTTGATCAGTTCGGCGTCGGGGCGTCCTGAGCGGTCCTGCTGGGCGGCCTCGCGCGCGAAGTGGAAGGCCTCGCCGTGCCATTGGGTCTTCTCGACGAGGATCGCCAGGCAGAAGGCGTCCAGCCACTTGGCGGCCGTGACCGGCTCCGGGGTGCCGCCGGGCTCGCGGTCGTAGACCAGGCCCCAGTCCGGGTAGGTGAGGAAGACCTCGAAGTGGTCGCGCGGGAAGTACGCCGCGTACGCCACCGCGCCGGCGGCGGCCTCGGCCGCGTCCTCCAGGACCGCCTTCGCCTCGGGGGAGTGGAGGTCGGGGGTCTCCACCGAGAGCGCGCCGAGGTACTCGACGAACTCCTGGGCGATCAGCCACCACTCCCACGCCGTCACCGGGCCGGCCTTGGACATGGAGTGGACCTGCGAACCGATCCTGTTCGCGAAGTCCTTCCGCACCGCCGAAACGGCCGCCTCGCCGACCCGATGCCTCTCGATACGCACCATTGTCCCGCTCCCCCGTCAGTCCTGCTCGATCAGTCCTGCTCGATCCGGACAACCAGCCTAGATCCAGGCACTGACAGGGGAGTGGGGCAGATCAGGACGCGCTCGGCGTCCAGTCGCCCAGCCAGTCCGCGACCTCCTGGCCGGCCGCCTGCGCGTCGGTCAGCTGCGGCCGGTTGGCGGAGGCGGCTCCCGATCCGGCCCCGGTGTTCTTGTACTCCGCGAAGCGGTCGTCCTTCCAGGAGAAGCCGCTCATGTCGGTCCAGGGAGCGGTCCTGATCGCGGCGCTCAACGAGGTGTTGCGCACCGTGGCCTGCGGGTCGAGGCTCGCGTCACCGCCCGCGTGCCAGGGGCGGCCCAGGTAGAAGCTCGCGGCCGACACGTCCCCGTTGACCGTCGAGTTGGTGATGAGGATGCCCTTGCGGTTCGCGGCGGTGCTGGGCGCGGTGATGTAACCGGCCGAGCTGCCGTCCCAGCGCTTCTTCAGCGTGATGACGGACTTGTCGATCACCGCGGTGGCCCGGCCGAAGATGAAGTCGACGTTGCCGACGACGTAGGAGTTCTTCATGTAGACGCGGCCCAGCTTGTCCTTGGACGCGGTGTCGACGAGCAGTGTGTCCTGGTCGCCGCTGACGACGACCCCGTCGAGGAACACCTTGTCGGCGGCGGTGCGCAGGGCGACGGCCTGCTGGGCGATGTCCTGGTGGGACTTCTCGTCGAAGTCGTTGGAGATCGACAGGTTGCGGGCCTGGAAGTCGTCGGCCTCCACGGCGACGGTGGCGCTGCCGCCCGTGCCGTACGTCCCCGAACCGTCCGGCTTCGGCGTCCCCGACGCGTTGTTGTAGACGATCACCGTGTCGTTGCGGCTGGAACCGGTGCCCTGGATGGTGACGTGCGGCTTGTTGGACGGCACCTTGACCAGTTCGCGGTACGTCCCCGGCTTGACCGAGATCACCACGCGGGAGGGGTTGTTCGCCGGTACGGCGTTCACCGCGGCCTGCACGGTCGAGTACTGGCCGCTGCCGTCCTTGGCGACGGTGAGGGTGGTGGCGGCCGCGGCCTTGGTCGACGCGGACGTGCTCGTCGTACCGATGGAACTACGGGGGCCCGCACCGGACTTGAGCAGGGCGGGGACGTTCGCGGTGGGGTCGAGCGTGTAGCTGTAGTAGCTCTTCGGATCGAACGCCGTCCCCCCGCTCTCGTTCCTGCCGCTCGTCCCCACGAAGGTGTTGCCCCTCTGGACGATGCTCGCGGTGCTGTCCTTGATGACCGGGTTCCTGAAGCCCTGGAAGTACGAGTTCTCCAGGACCATCTTCGTGGCGCCGCGCGAGTAGTTGCCGTAGGAGGAGGTGATGTCCGTCCCGGCCACGTCCTCGAGGAAGTTGTTGTAGAGGTGGGCGTGGGCGGCGTTGTCCGTCGACGGGTTCCGCTGCTCGGTCTCGCGGATCCAGTTGTGGTGGATGGTGATGTCGGTGACGACGTTCTCCGTCCAGCCGATGCCGAACGCCTTGTTGTCCTGGCTGAGTTTGTTCCAGGAGACCGTCACGTAAGTGCTGTCCTTGCGGACGTCGATGAGCCCGTCGGCCATGTGCCGCAGGTCGTTGTGGTCGATCCACACGTGGTGGGCGCCGTCCATCTGGATGGCGTCGAAGTCGTGTTCCTTGTCGTTCCACACACCTTGGTAGGCGTCCCGGATGGTGAGGTTCCGGATGATCACGTTGTGCACACCGGCCCCGAGGAAGAAGCCGCCACCGACGATCTGCCCGGAGGTCCCGGACCCGACGATGGTCTTGTCGCTCTGGACCTTGATCTCTTTCCCGACCGGGTTCATGTCGATGGTCGCGGCGACGACGATGACGTACGGCTCGCTCGCGGTCGCGTACTTCTCCAGATCGGCGAGCGTCCTCACGGTGACGACCTGACCGTCCCGGCCGCCGTAAGTGCCGTTCTGTCCCAGTGCGTTGACCGACGCGAACCCGTCCGCGGTGGCGGTGGCCCAGGCGGGGGCGGCGGTGGTGGCGGCGGAGGCCTTCGGCTGGGCGCCGGGGAGGAAGCCGTAGGCGAGCCCTCCGGCGGCCGTCAGGGCGAGCGGAACACCGAGGGCGAGTGCGGTGGTTCGGCGTCGACGATGCTGGGCCATGGGGTCATCCGTTCCGTGCGGGGGGGTAGGGACCGCAGTGCAGTCGCCGCCCCGGCCCGGAAGGTTGCCGCTGCCTGAGTGAAATCGGCCAAGCTTGCGGGGACTTGAGTCGCGGGGCGCATCCGCTCTCCAGCCCTCCTTGTCTTCCTCTTACCTTCCCCTCGTGGCGACCGAACAGGAGTTCGGTAATCCTGCGGGAGCCTCCGATTGGCGGCCATGCTTTACAGAGGTCGGCATTTGGTCAGCCGGAGTAACTGCCTTTCGATCAGGCAGTGTCCGAAGCAGAGCAGCCCGTCCCGACGTCGGGGTCCGAGATGTCCGAGAGATCCGGCCGATCCCGCCGCGCCGCGGACAACGGTCTCTCGCAGAAGCGCAAGTGGGTGGCCGCGGTGGCGGCGGCCGCGGTCCTGCTGACCGGTGCGGGCATCGCCGCCTCCTTCGTCGTGAAGTCACCGGCGCAGGCGGCGGCCGAGGCCGACCCGCCGCAGCAGGGTGTCCTGACCGCGCCGGTGGAGAACCGCGTGCTCAAGGACTCGGTCATCATCCGCGGCACCGTGGTCGCGGGACAGTCCGTGGACGTCGCTCCGTCCGGTTCGGGTGGTGAGGGCACGACCAGCGCGGTCGTCACCAAGGCACCCAAGGCCGTGGGGACGGAGATCAAGGCCGGGCAGGTCCTGGTGGAGATCTCCGGCCGCCCGGTGTTCGCGCTGAAGGGCCGGGTGCCGGTCTACCGGGACCTCAAGCCGGGTTCCACCGGCGACGACGTGGCGCAACTCCAGTCGGCGCTCGGCGCGTTGGGGCACGGCACCGGCAGCGACGCTCGTGGCACATCACCATCCAGTTCCTCGCCGAGTCCGGCTCGCTGGGTGCCCTCGGCGGGCTGATCGGCACCAGTCTCGGCACGCTCACGGTCGTGGGAGTCGCCGTGGCACGGGAGTGGACGCCCGTCGTGCATCCCACGACGGTGGCCGCCGCCCCGGTCATCGGATTGGTCACGGGACTGGTCGCCGGCCTCTACCCGGCCTGGCGGGCGTCCCGGATCCAGCCCGCGGAGGCGTTGCGCAGATGACGGAACCGGTGAACGACGACGCAGGCTCCCCGTTTTCGGGGAGCCTGCGTTCTTGTTCGCCTTTGTTCGACGCAGACGTAACGGAACCCAGGGCCCGAGGCGTCAAAGGCATGTGAGCGCGGGCGTGTTACCGGGAGGGGAACCCACATGGCCGGATCGGCACAACGGTCGGAAGAGATCGAGGAGTTCATGCAGTCGGTGAGTCCGCGTCTCTTCCGTGCCGCCCTGCTGGTCTGCGGTGACTGGCACCTTGCGGAGGACCTGGTCCAGACGACTTTGGGCAAGGTGTTCGTCTCCTGGAGACGAGTCCGCAAGGCCGACAGCCCGCACGCCTACGTGCGCACCATCCTGATGCGCACGTACCTCTCGCATGTCCGGCTGCATCGGACGTACGAGAAGCCCGTGGGCGAGCTGCCGGAGCAGACGGCCGCCGGTCACGACCCGGCCCTGCGGCTGGTGCTGGCCCAGGCGCTGGCGCGGCTTTCGCCGCAGGACCGGGCCGTGGTGGTGCTGCGCTACTGGGAGGACCGAAGCGTCGCGCAGACCGCGAAGGAACTCGGCATGAGCGCCGGGAATGTCCGCATCCGGAGCATGCGGGCACTGTCGAGTCTGCGCACGTCGCTCGGCGGCGAGCAGGACGTTCTCGCCGGTCGCTGACCGGCACCACATCATCGCCGCGGCACCGATCTCGGTGGGAAGGGCTGGAGAACTCATGGAGCACACAGGGCAGATGGAGCGGGACGAACGGGAGTTCGGCCCCCGCCTTGGCCGGATGCTGGACGCGTACGCCGACGTGCCGGCACCGGACCTGGTGAGCGGCGGGCTGGCCCGGGGACGGCGGCTCAAGCGGCGCAGGCAGACCCTGTGGGGAGCGGCCGTGTTCACCGTCGCGGCCGGGCTGACGGGCGGGATGGCCCTCACGGGGACGCTCCCGGGCGCCACAGGCGGCTCACCCGACGGCACGAAGAACCAGGCCACCGTCACCATCCCGGACTTCTCGCTCGCCGCGAGCGGGACCTCGGCACCGGACGGCAAGGCCGCCGTCACCGGCAGGGCGGCCGTGGCCACCCTGCGGGACCTGCTCCCGGGCAGGCCTCCCACCACCGGCTACCGGTGGTGGGACAGCAAGGAGGGCGCCGGCACGGTCAGCGCCGGGGGCCGCCTGCTCACGAGCGGCGGTAAGGCGGAGACGACGGTCAGTCTCCAGGGCACTTTCCAGCTCACCGCGTTCGACGCGCTGAGCAAGGACGCGGCGCGGGCGGCGGCCGAGGGCTCCGCGGGCGCGGACCAGGACAAGAGCGGCCAGACGGCACCGGACAAGTCCGCCGCCGCGAAGGAGGCCGGGGGATCGTCCAAGACCGGTACCGGCAAGGCCGGTTCGGAGAAGAAGGTGCGCCCCGCGACCAAGGCTGAGCTGGGGACCTTCTACTCCTGCGCAGGCCGGGCGGCGGCCGGGGCCAACCTGTCGTCCTGCTCCGCCCGCAACCTTGCCGACGGCTCCGTGCTGATCAGCTACGAGGAGAGGTCCGGCACCCTGACCCGCCGCACCGCCGACCTGCTCCGCAAGGACGGCACCCGGATCGTGCTCGTCACGGCCAACAGCGCGGACAGCAAGCGCGGCCCGGCCGACATCAGCGCCCCGCCGCTGACTCTGGCCCAGCTCGCCACCATCGCCGAGAGCGCGAAGTGGCAGCCGTGGGTGGAGCCGTCGGTGAACGACGGGGCGAAGAGCATCTCCTGAGGTCAGTCGTCCTCGGCCCGTTCTACGCCGTCGGCGTCTCCGGTGGCGGAGTCGGCGCCCCCGGCAGCCGTACGGTCGCGATCGTGCCGCCGCCCTCGGCGTGGTCCAGCGTCACCTGCCCGCCGGCCTGTTCGACCGTGCGGGCCACGATGGACAGGCCGAGACCGGAGCCCGGGAGGGCGCGGGCGCCGGGGGAGCGCCAGAAGCGGTCGAAGACGTACGGGAGTTCCTCGGCGGGGATGCCGGGGCCGTGGTCCCGGACGGTCAGCACACCGCCGCTGAGCCGCACCTCCACGGTGCCGCCCTCGGGGCTGAACTTCACCGCGTTGTCCAGGACGTTGACCACGGCACGTTCCAGAGCGGCCGGTTCGCCCCGCGTGAACCAGGGCTCCAGCGAGGCGTTGATCGTCAGCTCCGGGCCCCGCAGCCGCGCCCGGCGCAGCGCCGCCTCGACGGTGTCCTCCAGCGAGACGACCTGCACGCGTTCGCCGTGCTGGCCCTCCGAGCGGGACAGCTCCTGCAAGTCCCCTATGAGAGCGGCCAGTTCGGTCATCTGGGCCTTCACCGACGCGAGCAGAGCCTTGCGGTCGGCCTCGGGGAGGGGGCGGCCGGTCTCCTCGCTGCGGGTCAGGAGTTCGATGTTGGTGCGCAGGGAGGTGAGAGGGGTGCGGAGTTCGTGACCGGCGTCCGCGATCAGCTGCTGCTGGAGCTCGCGGGAGTTGGCGAGGGAGGAGGTCATCGAGTTGAACGACCGCGACAGCCGGGCCACTTCGTCCTCGGCGTCCTCCTCCACGGGGATGCGGATGCCCAGGTCCTCCGTCCGGGCCACGTGCTCGACGGCCTCGGTGAGCTTGTCGACGGGACGCAGCCCGGCGCGGGCGACGAAGAGACCTGCGGCCCCGGCGCCCAGGACTCCGATGCCGGAGACGAGGAGGAGGATGAGGGCGAGTTCGTTGAGGGTGGACTGGGTGCCCTTGAGGGGGGTCGCGAGAAGCAGGGCGACACCCCGGGAATCGTTCGTGTCGACGCCCAGGTACCGGGTCAGCACCCGCACGGAGTTGCCGTTCGTGTCGGTGCCGTTGCGGAAGTAGAGCGTGCCGTCGTTCGCGCGCTCGATGACGGTCTTGTCGGCGCCCGTCACCTTGACCGTGCCCGGGGAGGTCGGGTCGACGCAGGGGGCGCCCTCGGTCTTGATCGCCTGGACGTAGTTGTTCCGGCCGGGAAAGACCTGCGTGATCTTCTCCGGGGTCTGCGTACACCTCGCGATCAGCGAATCGACCGTGCCGGGCCTGCTCGCCATCTCCTTCAGATCACCGTCGACCTGGTCGTACAGCTTCCCCTGCACGATGAACCAGCACGTCACCGAGACCGCCGCCACCGCGAACGCCACCGCCGCCGCCACCAGCAGCGCCAGCCGGGACCTGAGCGGCAGGGACCGGTACCGCCGGACGAGCCTCTTCACTCCGCGCCACCCTGCCGCAGCACATACCCCACGCCCCGCACGGTGTGCACGAGCCGCGGCTCGCCGCCCGCCTCCGTCTTGCGGCGCAGGTACATGACGTAGACGTCCAGCGAGTTGGACGAGGGCTCGAAGTCGAAGCCCCAGACCGCCTTCAGGATCTGCTCCCTGGTGAGCACCTGGCGCGGGTGGGCCATGAACATCTCCAGGAGGGTGAACTCCGTACGGGTCAGCTCCACCGGCCGCCCGGCCCGGGTCACCTCACGCGTCGCGAGATCCATCCGCAGGTCGGCGAAGGTGAGCGCCTCGTCGTCCTCGGCGGCCGCCGCCGCTGCGGCCGCGTACGAGCTGCGCCGCAGCAGAGCGCGGACCCGGGCGAACAGCTCGTCCAGCTCGAACGGCTTGACCAGGTAGTCGTCGGCGCCCGCGTCGAGCCCGGTGACCCGGTCGCCGACGGTGTCGCGGGCCGTCAGCATCAGGATGGGGGTGGTGTCGCCCGCGCCGCGGATCCGCCGGGCGGCCGTGAGCCCGTCCATGCGGGGCATCTGGATGTCCAGGACGACCAGGTCGGGCCGGTACGCCGTCGCCTTGTCGAGGGCGTCGGCGCCGTCCACGGCGACCTGCGTGTCGTAGCCCTCGAAGGCGAGGCTGCGCTGGAGTGCTTCGCGCACCGCCGGCTCGTCGTCGACGATCAGGATGCGCTGGGGGTCACGGTCGCCTTCGGCGGGGCTCATGGCTGGGGATTCCTCGGGTGCGGTGGGTCGACAGGGGACTGCGGGAAGTGAAGGCTTTCAGCCTCGCACGGTTCCCTGCCGGCGCTGAAGGACGTGCTCTCAGGGGGTCAGCCGCGTACGGCACGGCGGCGGCCGCGGGCGGCGCTCACCGCGCGGCGGGCCCCCGCCGTGGACGCGGCCGCCGTGGCCGCCACCTCGGGCGCCCGTGCCATCGGCGGATGCAGCTCGTACGCCACCTCCAGGGCCAGGGCGAACCCGGCCGGGTCGGTGCCGTTCACCGTGTGCGAAACCTGCTCGATCATGACGTACTCCTTGCGAGGGTCCGGAGGTGTCAGCTGTCCGCGCCGCCGGCCCGCAGCGTGGCCAGGTCGGACTTGACGGTGTTGATCGGGATGGAGAAGCCGAGGCCCGCGCTTCCGGCCGTGGAGGAGTCCGAAGTGGCCGAGTACATCGCCGAGTTGATGCCGATGATGTTGCCGTTCATGTCGATCAGCGCGCCGCCGGAGTTGCCCGGGTTCAGGGACGCGTCCGTCTGGATCGCCTTGTACGTCGTCGTGGACGAGCCGGTGTCGCCGTTGAACTGCTGGCCGCCGAACTCGAACGGCCACTCACCGCGGCCGCCGCCCTGCTCCTGGCCCTGGCTCTCGTCCGTCGAGACGGTGACGTCCCGGTTGAGGGCGGAGACGATGCCGCTGGTCACGGTGCCCGTCAGGCCCTCGGGGGAGCCGATCGCCACGACCTCGTCGCCGACCTGGACGCCGTCGGAGTTGCCGAGCGTGGCCGGGGTCAGACCGGAGGCGTTCTCCAGCTTGATCAGGGCGAGGTCCTTCTTGCTGTCGGTGCCGACGACCTTCGCGGTGTACGTCCTGCCGTCGCTGGTGCTCACCTTGATGGAGTCGGCGCCGGAGATGACGTGGTTGTTGGTGATGATCTCGCCGCCGCTGGTGATGATCACGCCGGAGCCGGTGGACTCGCCGGCGTTGGAGGTGGCGTTGATCTCGACGATGCTCGGGCTGACCGCCTTGGCGACCCCGGCGACCGTGCCCTTGGCGGAGGACGGCACCACGTTGGTGCTGGTGCTGCTGCTGGTGGCGACGGTGTCGTTGCCGGTCAGCTCCTGGATGCCGTAGGCGGTGCCGCCGCCTATCGCCGCGGCGACGATCGCCACGGCGGCGAGCAGGGCGAGCGGACCGCGGGTGCGCCTCTTCGGGGGGAGGAGAGCGGTTCCGCCGCCGTCACCCGGCTGCGGGGGCGTGACCGGCGGCTGGGCCGGCGGGGGCGGCCACTCGGGGTTCACGGGCGACGAAGCGTGCTGCTGCTGGGCGCCCTGGTAGGGGTTCTCGTACTGCTCGTACTCGCCGTCGCGGCGGAAGCTCTCGGTCATGACACACAGCCTGTCCCGCGACCATGAGAGCTCCCTGAGTGCCGGCTGAGAAGCCCGGCAGAACCTCGTATGCCCGATATAAAGCCGCCGCTGGCCTCCGGCCGGGTGTTCTCAGACGGCTTTAAGGCACCTCACTCGCAGCCGCAGGACCGGCGCACGACCAGCTTCGACGGGAACACCTTCAGCCGCTCCCGGCGCGACCCGGCGACCCGCAGCCCGTCGTCGAGCACCAGGTCCACCGCGGCCCGGGCCATCGCCGACCGGTCCGAGGCGATGGTCGTCATCGGCGGATCCGCGAGCGCGGCTTCCTTGATGTCGTCGAACCCGATGACCGCCAGCTCGCCCGGCACGTCGATGCGCAGCTCGCGCGCGGCCCGCAGCAGGCCGATCGCCTGGTCGTCGGTGGAGCAGAAGACGGCCGGCGGACGCCGCGGCCCGGCGAGGATCTCCAGGCCCACCTGGTACGCGTCGTAGCGGTTGTACGGCGCCTCGAAGAGCCGTCCCTCGGTCGGCAGCCCGGCCCCGGCCATGGCCTGCCGCCAGCCCTCGACGTGGTCGGAGACCGGGTCACCCACGGAGGGGGTGTCGGCCGTACCGCCCATACAGGCGACGTAGGGGTAGCCGTGCCCGAGCAGATGCTCGACGGCGATCTTCGCGCCGGTGACGTCGTCCAGGACGACGGCGACGTCGTCGATCGCCTCCGGCCGCTCGTGCAGCAGCACGACCCGGGCGTCCCACGCGTCGATCTCGGCGGCCGCGTTGTCGTTCAGCGCGTGCGAGACCAGGATCAGGCCGGAGACCCGCATCCCGAGGAACGCCCGCAGATAGTGGACCTCGCGCTCGCCGATGTAGTCGGAGTTCCCGACGAGGACCATCTTCCCGCGCTCGGACGCGGCCTGTTCGACCGCGTGCGCCATCTCCGCGAAGAACGGCTGGCGCGCGTCCGGCACGATCAGGCCTATGAGATCCGTGCGCCGGGACGCCATCGCCTGGGCGACCCGGTCGGGCCGGTACCCCAGCTCCTTGATCGCGGCGAGGACACGCTCGCGCGTGGCCGGGGCGACCGGCCGGGGTCCGTTGTTGATGACATAACTGACTACGGCGGTGGACGTCCCCGCGAGTCGCGCCACGTCATCCCTGGTTACCTTGGCCACGCGCGGAGTCTACGCGGATGGACCGCCTCTGGGCAGGGCGTGAAGGACGTCCCCGTACTGCCGCGGTGGGCCGTACGGGGGTGCGTCGGTGCGAGAGCCATGCCCATCCGCGGGACCCGCTATGCCTCTACGTCCTCGAGGGCGGCGCTCTCGTCCGCATCCTCCGTCTTTGCCCGGTCCGCGGTGGCCTTCGCCTCGTCGGCGGCCCGGTCGCCCTTCTCGGGCGTAACGAATCGATAACCGACGTTCCGGACGGTCCCGATCAGCGACTCGTGCTCGGGGCCGAGCTTCGCGCGCAGCCGTCGTACGTGCACGTCGACCGTCCGGGTGCCGCCGAAGTAGTCGTAGCCCCAGACCTCCTGCAGCAGCTGCGCGCGCGTGAAGACGCGGCCCGGGTGCTGGGCGAGGTACTTGAGGAGCTCGAACTCCTTGAAGGTGAGGTCGAGGACCCGGCCCTTGAGCTTCGCGGAGTAGGTCGCCTCGTCGACCGACAGGTCGCCGTTGCGGATCTCCATGGGGGAGTCGTCGTTGACGATCTGCTGGCGGCCCATGGCCAGGCGCAGCCGCGCCTCGACCTCGGCCGGCCCCGCGGTGTCGAGGAGGACGTCGTCGATGCCCCAGTCGGCGGTGACGGCGGCGAGGCCGCCCTCGGTCACGACGAGGATGAGCGGACAGCCGGGCCCGGTCGAGCGCAGCAGCTGGCACAGGCTGCGGACCTGGGGCAGGTCACGGCGTCCGTCGATGAGGATGACGTCGGCACCGGGGGTGTCGACGAGGGCGGGGCCCTCCGCCGGAGCCACACGCACGTTGTGCAGCAGCAGGCCGAGGGCCGGCAGCACCTCCGTCGACGGCTGGAGGGCATTGGTCAGGAGCAGCAGAGAACTCATATGTCTGGTTCCTCCTCGGTCCCGCGAGGTCACGGCTTTCGTATACGGGGGTATCCGAAAGCACAAAAGGACCCGGGGGCTGCGTTGCCCGAGTCCTCTTCCCAGGAGAATAGCCCACATGAGCATGGATCCGGCAGGTCGTGTGGCACGTTCCACGGTGAGTCCGCACTCTGAGACGCGCAGACACGCACCTATACGGACGTTTCTGCACACCGACGACGGTGTGACGATCGATTCCGTATACGACCCGCCCGCCTTCGTATACGACTCCTCCCGGCCACCCGCGCGTGACCTGGTGTTCGTGATCGCGCACGGTTTCACGGGCGATGTGGATCGCCCACACGTTCGCCGGGTGGTGAAGGCGTTGACACGGTACGGCGCCGTGGTCACGTTCTCCTTCCGCGGCCACGGAGCCTCCGGCGGGCGCTCCACCGTCGGCGACCGCGAGGTGCTCGACCTGGCCGCGGCGGTGGCGTGGGCGCGCGAACTCGGCCACACGCGCGTGGCGACCGTCGGCTTCTCCATGGGCGGTTCGGTGGTGCTGCGGCACGCGGCGCTGTACCGGCAGGAGACCGGCGAGGGCACGCCGGGGCAGGTGGACGCGCACCCGGACGCGGTGGTCTCGGTCAGCTCACCGGCCCGCTGGTACTACCGCGGCACGGCCCCCATGCGCAGGCTGCACTGGCTGGTGACCCGCCCCGCGGGCCGTCTGGTGGGCCGCTACGGATTCCGCACCCGTATCCACCACCGGGACTGGGACCCCGTCCCCCTCTCCCCGGCCGAGGCGGCTTCGAGGATCGCCCCCACCCCCTTGCTCGTCGTCCACGGCGACCGCGACGGCTACTTCCCCCTCGACCACCCGCGGATGCTCGCGGAGGCCGCGGACGGCCACGCCGAGCTGTGGATCGAGCCCATGGGCCACGCCGAGCACGCGGTCGGCGACGAGCTGCTGGACCGTATCGGGGACTGGGCTGTCGCAGCGGGCGGCTAGCCTGGCCCCGTACACCACCGAACGATTGAGGAAGCGGATGCCAAAGGTCACGGTGCGCTACTGGGCCGCCGCGAAGGCCGCGGCCGGGATCGCCGAGGAGCCGTTCGACGCGGCCACGCTCGCCGAGGCGCTGGACGCGGCACGCGAGCGACACCCCGGCGAACTCGTGCGGGTCCTGCGGCGATGCTCGTTCCTCGTCGACGGTGACCCCGTGGGCACCCGCGGACATGAGACGGTACGGCTGGCCGACGGCGGCACGGTCGAGGTGCTCCCGCCGTTCGCAGGAGGGTGACGATGACGAACCAGCCGTACGAGGGCTACGAGGAGTATCCGCAGCAGGGCTGGCCCGCCCACGCCCAGCAGGGCTACGAGGACCCGCAGGCCCCCCAGCACCACACCCAGCAGTGGCAGGGCCAGACCTGGGAGACCCAGGTCCAGGCGCCGGTCACGGGGGCGGCAGGCCCGGCAGGCCCGGCTGAGACGGCGTATCTGCCGCAGCAGGCGTACGAGGGCGAGGCCCAGGGGTACGGCGGCTGGCAGCAGCAGGCCGCCGCCCCCGGGGCCTACGGTTCCGCGCCGGTGAGCCCGGACGCCGGCCGGCCGCACCCCGCGCATCCTGGAGGGGCCTCCCCCGCCGCCGCTTCCTCCTCCGCCGGCTACGGTCCCGCCACCGTCGCCGGCAACGCCCGCGTCACCGACGCCCAGCGTGCCCGTCTCGAGGGCCGGTCCCCGGTCATCGAGCCCGGTATCCAGCCCGCCGCGCTCACCGCGCTGCTCGGCCTGCTGCTCTCCGGCACGGCGGCGATCGGGTCGTACGCCCTCCTCGTCCCCCTGGTCGTCCTCCAGGCGGTCACCGCGGCCGGCTGGTTCCGGCTGAACGGCATGTGGCCCGCCCGGCAGGGCATCGCGCTGGCGTTCCTCGGCGCGCTGGTGGCGGACGCGGCCCTGCTGACCGCGGGCCGGGAGAACGCGCCCGCGGCGATCCTCGGCACCCTCGGCGTCTGGGTCCTGCTCAGCCTGGTGATGCAGCTGCGCTCGCACGCCGACCCCGACGAGCGGATGTACGGCCTGATGGCGACCGTCGCCTCGGCCGCGCTGGCGATCGTGGCGACCGGCCACCTCGCGGCGGACCCGGACGCGGTGACGGTCGGCGCGGCCGCGGTGGCCGTGGCGGTCCTGGCCCGCGCGCTGCCCCTGCCGACCCCGGTCTCCGTGGTCGTCGCCCTGCTCGCCGCGGCGGGCGCGGGCATCGCCGTCGGCGGGATGACGGGCCTCGGAGCGAAGGGCGCCCTGCTCGGCGCGGGCGCCGCGGTGTGCGCGCTGATCGGCCACCGGGTCGCGAGCTACGACTACCCGTCCCGCTTCGTGCACTTCACGGCGGGCGTGGCCCTGCCCCTGTCCGCGGCGGCCCCGGCGGTGTACGTGCTGGGCCGGGCGATCGGCTAGACCCCGGGGGCGGCCCCGTCCAGAGGCAGAAGGGGTGCCCGGACGGGTCGTACAGCACCCGTACGCCGTCCTGCGGCTGCCCCGGCGAGCCAGGCGCCCGGTCAGCGGTGAGCGGGGTCGGCAGCACGTGTTCGGCGGCCGGCGCTTTCCAGCCCGCCCGGCGTTTGAGGCGAGGCCGTTCAGGCCGATGAGGGTATGGGGCGCGGCCCCGGCCACGGTCACGCCGACGCCGCTCGGTCCCCCGGAGGGTCACCGCCGCCGCTTCTTCCCGTCCAGCTCGTCCCACCACTCGTCGGACTTGGGGTCGCCGGACGGGTCGTCCCACCAGCGGTCGTCGGGGCCGCGCCGGTTGGCGACCATCGCGGCGAGGGGCGGGATCACCATGGCGACCACGCACATCCCCACCGCCACCGGCATCGACCAGAGCCGCACGACTCCCCAGGCCAGGACGAACAGCCCGATACAGGTGCCCATCATGGCGAAGTAGACACGCCGTCGTCGCGCCAGCATGGGTCCAGCGTAGGCCCGGAAAGGCCGGAGGGCCGTACCCCGAGGCAGGGGTACGGCCCTCCGGTCGAGCTGGATGCCTCAGACCGCGATCGCGACCTCGGCGAGCCCGCCCTGCTGGGCGACGACCGTGCGGTCGGCGGTGGCGCCCGGAACCAGGGCGCGGACGGTCCAGGTGCCCTCGGCCGCGTAGAAGCGGAACTGGCCCGTCGCGGAGGTCGGGACCTCCGCCGTGAACTCGCCGGTCGAGTCCAGGAGGCGGACGTAGCCCACCACAGGCTCGCCGTCACGCGTCACCTGGCCCTGGATGGTGGTCTCACCGGGCTTGATCGTCGAGGCGTCGGGGCCGCCGGCCTTCGCTCCACACATGTCTTTCTCCAGATTCAGAAGGTCTGACCGGAAGGAAGGCCGGTCGGGTTGGACGGGGTGTCTTACTTGTTGGCGCCGAGCTCGATCGGAACGCCGACCAGGGAGCCGTACTCGGTCCAGGAGCCGTCGTAGTTCTTGACGTTCTCGACACCGAGCAGCTCGTGCAGCACGAACCAGGTCAGGGCCGAGCGCTCACCGATGCGGCAGTACGCGATGGTGTCCTTGGCGAGGTCGACCTGCTCCTCGGCGTAGAGCTCCTTGAGTTCCTCGTCCGACTTGAAGGTGCCGTCGTCGTTGGCGTTCTTCGACCACGGGATGTTGCGCGCGGACGGGACGTGGCCCGGACGCTGGGACTGCTCCTGCGGCAGGTGGGCCGGGGCGAGCAGCTTGCCGGAGAACTCGTCGGGGGAGCGCACGTCGACGAGGTTCTGCGAACCGATGGCCGCCACCACGTCGTCACGGAAGGCGCGGATCGAGGTGTCCTGGGGCTTGGCCTTGTAGTCGGTCGTCGGGCGCTCGGGCACCTCCTCGACCAGATCGCGGGCGTCCAGCTCCCACTTCTTGCGGCCGCCGTCGAGAAGCTTCACGTTCTCGTGGCCGTAGAGCTTGAAGTACCAGTAGGCGTAGGACGCGAACCAGTTGTTGTTGCCGCCGTACAGGACCACCAGCGTGTCGTTGGCGATGCCCTTCGCCGACAGGAGCTTCTCGAAGCCCTCCTGGTCGATGAAGTCGCGGCGGACCGGGTCCTGCAGGTCCTTGGTCCAGTCGATCCGAATGGCATTGCGAATGTGGTTCTTCTCGTAGGCGGACGTGTCCTCGTCCACCTCCACGATCGCGATGTCGGCGTTGTCGAGGTTGGCCTCGACCCAGTCGGCGTCGACCAGGACGTCGCTGCGGCTCATGCTCGTTCTCCTCCGGGGCAGTTGCGGCGGGGCGTGCGGAAGGGTGCGCGGGGCGCACGGATGCCCTGGGGCGCCAGGGCGAGGGGATGCGGAGGCCGGTGCCGTCCGCTCAGAAGGGGCGACAGAGCATGGCGGCGACGCGGCACAGGTCTACTGCCCGCCGCTTCGTGAGATCCGCCTGTCGCTTCATGTCGTCGATCGTAGGGACGGACATACCGGCATGTCACCGGTGTGTCGCATGCTGAGACGCTATCGTCCGGGATGTGGGACCAGAAAGCCGCCCGGGCCGTGGTCCCACGGTTCCCGGGCGGATGCAGCCGTCATCACATCTGCGGTACGGACGTCACCGTCTCGCCTGTCGGACGAACCGTGTCCGGTACGAGGCTCGTCCTACCCGGCGAGCTTGACGTCCGAACCCTTCACCGTGATCTCCACACCGTTCGCACCCGCTTCCACCTTGTCGAGCTTGATGCCGCCCGGCAGGCCCTCGATCTTCTGGTCGAAGTCGGCGATCGAACGGAAGTCCGAGTCGGCGAGGGTGAGGTTGCCGAAGCTCGGGATCGAGTCGGCGTGCACCCGGACGGTGTCCCCGTCGACGACGGAGACGGTGCTCAGCACGGTGACGGGGTTCTTGAGGGCGCTCACCTCGATGTCGACCTTGATCTTGCCGTTCCCGCCGTCGGAGAGGCCGACGACCCTGGCGGTGACACCCAGCGGCAGCTGGGTCTCCTGCGACTTGGCCGCCTTCAGCAGCTGGCTGTAGGCGATGTTCGCCGAGCCCAGGGCGGTGGAGGCGGTGGCGGAGCTGTAGTCGCCGGAGAACGCGACGCCCTTCATGGCGGCGTTCAGGTCGTCGATGCGGATGGTGCCGCCGCTGGTCCCGGTGTCCGCGTCGTAGTCCTTCATCCCGACCTCGACGTCGTCCAGCTCACCGCCGGCCACCTGGGTCAGGAACGGGAACCCCTTGATGTCCACGCTCGGCGTCGTGGTCAGCCCCTCCTGCGTCTTCAGCCGGTCGGCGACCTCGCCCTCCGCGAAGTGGACCGCCAGACGGTCGGCGGCGACGAACAGGCCGCCGAGAATCACGGCGGTGATCAGAAGTATTCGCAGGGCGCGCATGCGGTGGATTCCCCCAGAGCGGCGGTGGTGTCGACGGACGGGTGGCCGTCGAGCGTGAGAGTAGTCCCGCCCGGTAAGGAGACCGGGAAATTGTCGATCACCTGTGACAGGCCCGACCGGTGTCCGCCCCGCTCAGTAGACGAGCGCCTGCGTCCCGTCCGCGAGCGCCTCCTGGACGAACACCTGCGCGCCCGCGATCCGTACGCCCTCGATGACGTCCTTCTCCGTGATGTCCCGGCGGGCGGCGCACTGGGTGCACAGCGTCACCCGCCCACCCGCCAGAAGCGCCTCGATGAGCTCCGGCAGCGGCGCCGCGTGCGGCAGCTCGAACTCCGCGGCCCGCCCCGGCAGCGCGAACCACGCCGACTCCCCGGTCAGCCACAGCGAGACGTCCACCCCACTGGCCACGGCCACCGCCGCCACGGTGAACGCCTGCGAACAGCGCTCGGGGGCGTCGGTCCCGGCGGTCACCTTGATCACGAGCTTCTTCGCCATACGGGCAGCGTAGCCGGGGTGCGCATCCCGAAGCTGATGCCGCCCGGGCCCTGTGCGTTGCGGATGTGTCCGGATCGTGATCAACCTCCAGCGCAACTCTGGGGGTTGACCAGCAGTCTCCTGTGAAGCGCGCATACGGAATGCGCGCTTCACGTCTTGTGGGGGACGCGTTGGAAGTACCCGAGGTACCGGTGGTACCCGAAGCACCCGAAACTCCCGTGGCGAGAACCGGTGGGCGCCGCCGGGGTCGTACGACACTGCTGATCGCCGCCGCGGCCGTACTCGGGGTCGTCGCCGGAAGCTGTACCGGCTATCTGATCCAGGCCGACCGGGAGCCGACGAAGCTGCCCTCGCTCTCCCAGCCGGCCCTCGCCCAGGCCAAGGGCCCGGCGCCCGATCCGCTGCCCGCCTCCCAGGACCGTCGGGTCAAGACCGACGGCGACCTGCGCAAGCTGCTGCTGAAGAAGCCGTCCGGGGCCAGGACGGCCGACTGGGCGAGCGATGACGGCTGGATGACGCTGGCCGACCTGGCGGAGACGTACGACGATCAGGCCGGGGCGTTCAGCGACCTCGTCGCCGAGGAGTTCCGCCGCGCGGCCGACACGGGCTGGGAGGTCGGCGGCACCTACAACGTCGAGATCCGCCTCGCTCAGTACCGGCAGGAGGAGCAGCTGCAGGCCTCCGACCTGGCCGACGGCGAGAACTACTACGAGGACTCCGAGGCCGGCACCAGGAGCTGGCCGGTCCCGGGCAGCGACAACGGCATGGTGTACGTCCACACCAAGCCGGACACGAAGCCCGGTTATCTGCCGCAGTACAACGCCACGGCCGTCGCCTGGCGTGGGGACATCGTCATGAAGATCTTCGTCTGGGACACCAGGCCCATCCCCAAGGCGAAGATCATGGACCTGGCCGAGCGGCAGGTGAAGAAGCTGTGAGCGAGACAGAGAACCAGCGGGTGGGAGAGGTCGGTCCCGCCGAGCTCACGGCGTCCAGCGAGCCCGTCGAGCCCGTGGCGCCCGCGAAGAAGCCGGTCCGTCGCGGCCGTGTCGCCGCGGTGGCCGGGTCGGTGGTGCTGGCCGTGGCGGTCGTCGCCGGGGTCGGTTACACCGTGGTCACCGTCGACGGTGCCGACCGTGACGCGGGTGCGCCCGTGTGGAAGTTCCCGAAGCACCGGGCCGCCGAGGAGAAGGCGGCCCCCGCCAAGGGGCTGTCGGCGATGCTCGTGCCGTACGGCGCCGACGGCTGGAGCCGGGGACCGGACATCGGGGAGTACGGCTACGACGCCGAGCTCAGCGGTGCGAAGGCCACCGCCCTGCGCAAGGAGTCGCTGGCCGGGCTGCCCCGTACCCAGCGCAAGGAGCTGGAGAAGCAGATCGACAAGCAGCGCCTCACGGGTATCGCGATGCGCAGCTACCTGAGCACCGACGAGCTCTCCTCCGTCTACACGGACAAGGCCTCCACGGTGACCATCGAGCTGGTGCAGCTGGACAACAAGGCGGCGGCGCGGGGGATCACCAGGTTCCAGAACGAGTTCCTCGACGCGTTCGACGATGTCCTGCGTGACGGGCCCCGGATCGAGGGCCACAAGGACGCCCGCTGCTTCCTGCTGCCGACGGACAAGGCCGAGAAGCTGGACTCGATGCTCTGCTCCGCCCTGCAGGGCAACGTCCTGGTCAGCCTCAGAGCGGACAGCGCGAAGCCAATGCAGCAGCACGGGGTCGCGATGCTCATGCGCGAGCAGCTCGACCGCATCGCGGAGCCGGGGGAGTCGGTATGACCGAGCAGACGGAAGACACGACCGACCGGGTCGGGGTGGCGGAGCCGGCCGGCAGGGCCGATCAGAGTCATCTGGCGAAGACGGCGGAGCAGACCGCCGAGAAGGAGCGCGCCGTCCGGCCCGAGCCGGGCGAGCCGCAGGACGGCGTGCCGTCCCCGGCAGCCCCGACTGCCCAGAACCGCCGCGTCCTACGAGCAGCCCTCCGCTGGACCGCCGCCCTGGTGACCTTCGCCGCGTTCGGCGCCGGGACCGCGTACGGGATCGCCGGGATGGAGCGGACGGACGTGCCGGGACTGGCGACGGTGTCGGACGGGCGGTGGGTGTATCCGACGTTGACGAAGGCGCCGCTGCCCTCGGGCAGTCCTGGTCCGCTCGCCGCGGAGAACAAGGCCGGCAGTCACTACGCCGATCTGCGGGCGCTCGTGCTGCCCGCGCCCGAGGGCGCGACCGTCGACAAGGCGCTCAGCGGTACCGACGGCTGGTCGGCGACCAAGGACCTGCTCTCCGAGTACGCCGGGAAGGAAGACCGCGAGGAGCTCGGGAAGAAGCTCTCCGAGAACGGTCTGCGGCACATCGCGGCCCGCGGCTGGACCACCCCCGACGGCACGCACACCAGGATCTACCTGCTCCAGTTCGACACCGCGGCCGTCGTGGACGACCTGTTCGGCAAGGACATCGCCCCCTACGGCAGCCCCGGCTACGCCCTGCGCGGCGCCCCCGACTCCGTCTCGGACGAGCACTTCCCGGACGCGGCCCGGATCACCGACATCACGGCCTCCGTCTACGTCGAGTCCAAGCCGTACGGCGAGGAACAGACCCGCCACGCCTACCTCGGCGCCGGCGACGTACTCGCCCTGGTCGTCCAGTCCCGCAAGGGCACCGCGAACCCCGTCCCCTTCCAGCAGACCGTGACCCTCCAGGCCCAACTCCTGGGCTGAGTCCCGGCAGGGGAACCTCGCACGGTCCCCCGGGCCCCGGCCGCGTAAGCTGGGGCCCGGCCCGTGTACATGCACCGCACTCCGCTCATCCGAGGAGCACCCCGTGGAGATCTTCTTCGAAGCCCTGCTGGTCCTGGTCTGCGTCGGCGTCCTCGCCTTCGCCGGACTGACCGTGAAGAAGCTGTACCAGGGCCAGCGCTGACCCCCGTCTAGGAACCGCCACTCATGATCGAGATCCCGTCCGACCTCCACAAGGACCTCGTCCCGCTCGCCTTCCTGCTCGGCAACTGGGCCGGCGCGGGCGTGCACGACTTCCCGGGCTCGGAGAAGTGCAACTTCGGCCAGGAGGTGACCTTCAGCCACGACGGCCGGGACTTCCTGGAGTACGAGTCCCACACCTGGGTCCTGGACAACGACGGCAACAAGGTCCGCCCGCTGGAGAGCGAGCACGGCTTCTGGCGCATCGACGCCGACCGCAAGGTCGAGGTGACGATGGTCCGCGACGACGGTGTCGTCGAGATCTGGTACGGCGAGATGGCCGCCCAGAAGCCCCAGATCGACCTGGTGACCGACGCCGTCGCGCGTACGGCCGCCTCGGGGCCGTACAGCGGTGGCAAGCGCCTGTACGGCTACGTCAAGAGCGACCTCATGTGGGTCGGCGAGAAGCAGACCCCCGAGGTCGAGCTGCGCCCCTACATGTCCGCCCACCTGAAGAAGGTCGTCACCCCGGAGGAGGTCGAGCGCTGGGCCAAGGCCCTGCCCGACGATATGCCGGACGACGGGATCGCTTTCTTCAAGTAGTTCCGCCGAGTGGTCCTAGACTTCCAGTGTGGTGAGCACCGACTGGAAGAGCGACCTCAGGCAGCGCGGCTACCGGCTGACGCCGCAGCGCCAGCTTGTCCTCGAAGCTGTGGACACCCTGGAGCACGCGACCCCCGACGACATCCTCACGGAAGTGAAGAAGACGGCGTCGGGGGTCAACATTTCCACGGTCTACCGGACCCTGGAGCTCCTGGAGGAGCTCGGCCTGGTCAGCCACGCCCACCTCGGGCACGGGGCGCCGACCTACCACCTCGCCGACCGCCACCACCACATCCACCTGGTCTGCCGCGACTGCCAGAACGTCATCGAGGCGGACATCGGGGTGGCCGCCGACTTCACCGCGAAGCTCCGGCAGGAGTTCGGCTTCGAGACCGACATGAAGCACTTCGCGATCTTCGGCCGCTGCAAGGACTGTTCCCTCAAGGCTTCAACTACCGAGTCGTAGGCTTGTGCATATGAAAAGCCCCCTGTTGTCCCTGCCCGGCGCCGTCCCCGCCGAGGGCGTGGACGAAGGCGTAGCCGCGCACTACGGCGACCTGTTCCGCGAGCAGCGCGCCCTCGCCGACGGCAACGGCTTCGTCGACCTCTCGCACCGCGGGGTCGTCTCCGTCACCGGCGACGACCGCCTCAGCTGGCTGCACCTGCTGCTCACCCAGCACGTCAGCGACCTCCCCACCGGTCAGGCCACCGAAGCGCTGATCCTCTCCGCGCACGGACACATCGAACACGCCCTGTACCTCGTCGACGACGGCACGACCGTCTGGGCGCACGTCGAACCCGGCACCCAGGACGCGCTGATCGCGTACCTGGAGTCGATGAAGTTCTTCTACCGGGTCGAAGTCGCCGACCGCACGGACGAGTTCGCGATCGTCCACCTCCCCGCCGGTTCCATCGCCGAGGTGCCGGAGGGGGTCGTCGTACGCGAGACGCCGTACGGCCGCGACCTGTTCCTGCCGCGCGCGGAGCTGGAGCCGTACGCCGAGAAGTCCGGTCCCGCGGCCGGTCTGCTGGCCTACGAGGCGCTGCGCGTCGAGCACCACCGCCCCCGCCTCGGCTTCGAGACCGACCACCGCACGATCCCGCACGAGCTGGGCTGGATCGGTACGGCGGTCCATCTCCAGAAGGGCTGCTACCGCGGCCAGGAGACCGTCGCCCGCGTCCAGAACCTCGGCAAGCCCCCGCGCCGCCTGGTCTTCCTGCACCTGGACGGCAGCGAGGTGCACCTGCCGCCCGCGGGCGCCGACATCCGGCTCGCGGACGAGGGGCCCGACGGCCGCAAGATCGGCTTCGTGACCACGTCCGTACGGCACCACGAGCTCGGCCCGGTCGCGTTGGCGCTGGTCAAGCGGAACATCCCTCTGGACGCGCGGCTGATGGCCGACAGCACGGCCGCCGCCCAGGAGGTCGTCGTCGAGCCGTAGAGCTCACATCTCCAGCAGGACCGTGAACGGGCCGTCGTTCGTCAGGGACACCCGCATCTGCGCCCCGAAGCGCCCGGTGGCCACCGTCGCGCCCAGGGCGCGGAGCTGGGCGACCACCTCGTCGACGAGGGGCTCGGCGATGTCGCCGGGGGCGGCGGCGTTCCAGGTGGGGCGGCGGCCCTTGCGGGCGTCGCCGTACAGGGTGAACTGGCTGATCACCAGCAGCGGGGCGTCGATGTCGCTGCACGACTTCTCGTCGTGCAGCATCCGCACCGACCAGAGTTTGCGGGCGAGTTGGGCCGCCTTCTCCTTGGTGTCCTCGTGGGTGACCCCGACGAGGACGCAGAGCCCCTCGCCGCTGATCTCCCCGACCGTCTCCCCGTCGACGACGACGCTCGCGCCGTCCACCCTCTGCACCACTGCACGCATGGGCCCCATCATGCCGGTCCCGCGGGAAGGGGCCGTGTTCGGGTTGGTATTTGATCCTTAACCCCCCATCTGGGGCTGTTCGGGGCCGTTCGGGGGCACTCGGTCACATAGCGGCCACTTGGGGTGGCACGATGCTTCCACACGCCGGTCGAGGGGACGGTAGAGGCGCATGAGCACACCGAGTACCGGGCAGCATTCCGGGCCCGTCCGCGTTGCCCGCAGGGCGGAGCCGGAGCCACCCCGGCCGCCCGCGCAGCGTACGGACAGCCACCTGCTGCCCCCGGAACCGTCCGAGCACGATCTGGCCGCACTGAGCCTGCCCGAACTGCGCACCCTGCGCCGGGACGCCCAGCGGGACGAGGCCGACCTCAGTTACGTCCGACGGCTGCTGCAGGGCCGTATCGACATCCTCCGCGCGGAACTGCTCCGCCGGTCCCCGACAGCCTCGGTGCCGGACCGCCTCCCGGAGGCCTCGGTGGTCGAGCGGCTCTCGGAGATCCTCACCGACGCCCCGGCCCGCCACCGTTCCTCGGCCCGCCACGTCACGCTGGGCACCCCGCACAGCGAGGAGTACCGGCTGCTGGCCGCCGAGATGCTCGCCGAGGTCGAACTCTCGGACCTCTCGGCCCGCACCGACCTGGAACTGAGCACCGCGATGGGCCGGCTCGTGCGGTACGAGCAGCAGGTGTCGGGGCGCCGGCAGCGGCTGCAGCGGACGGCGGACGAGTGCAGCGGGGAGATCGCACGGCGGTACCGGGAGGGGGAGGCGCAGGTGGAGGATCTGCTGACTTAGGGCGCGGTGCGGGTGCGGGTGCGGGAAGAACGAGTGGGCGCCGGCCGGGAGGCCGACGCCCTCTGCGTACGTCCAGGCGGCCTTGGTGCCCGGACCTGTTCTGGGACTCCCTTCCGGCGGGGACGGGTGGACGGTGTTCTTTCCGGGGTCTTTCCGGACGGTCTTTCTGGACGGCCTTCCTGGCCGTGCTTTCGCATCCGTAGCGAGAGCTGTTCAGTTGTGGCTGTGCGGGTGGTGCGGCGGACGCCGCTGTTCGGTTGTCGGTGTTCAGTTGTGGCTGTGCAGACCGACCGGGCTCCCGGCTCCCCTCCAGGGGGGAGCCCGGTCAGCCGGATCCTGGGCCCGGCGGGGCGGGCGTCATCCGGACTGGGCGAGCAGCATCACGAGGATGACCGCTCCGATGCCACCGATCGCGACGTTCTTGGACTTCACGCCGATCGTCAGGGCGAGGAACGCGATGATGCCCATCGCACCCCACTTCCACTGGACGAGCGCCTCGAAGCCGACGGCGAGGGCGGCGATGGCGACAGCTAGGAACGGCATGACGGTCCCCCCTTCGGGACGGTGGCACCTGTCGACCACCGACGTGGCCAACCCTGTGAAGTTTTGACCATGTTTCCCAAGGTTGCTCAAGTTGGCGACCAACTTCACTGTACTTATCTCCGCTTGGATGCGTCTCATAACCACCTTCCAGTGAACTGCCCAAAGATGGCGGGAAGTTGTAGTGTTTGGTCGTGGACCCGAAACACGCCCCCGTCACTGGACGGAAGAGGTCACAGCGGCCACAGAAGTCCCACCGTGAGGTGGCCGACGAGCTCCGCGCCCGGATCCGGTCCGGCACGCTGCGGGCAGGTCAGCGCATGCCCACGCAGGCGCGGCTGGCCGACGAGTTCGGCGTCGAGCGCGGGGTCGTACGGCAGGCGCTGTACCTGCTGCAGACGGAGCACCTGCTCACCAACGTCTCCAAGGGAAGCCCGGCCACCGTCGCCCCCGACCTGGGCCTCAGCAGGTCGCTCACCGGCCCGGGAGCCCCGCCGCAGCCCACGATGGTCTCCCTCGGCCCCCGGATCACCACCGCGCTCGCGGCCCCGCACGTCGAGATAGACGCCCTGTGCCTGACGTCGGTGTCCCTCAACCTCGCCCTCGGTGAGGGCTTGCGTCAGATCCACGCCGGGCGACTGAATCCGGCCAAGATCGACGTACGTATCCTGCTGCCGGGCCGGGACATCGACCTCGCCTTCCCGGTGCCGGTCGAGGGCCGCGGCGAGGACGACCCGGTCCACGAGCGCTGGCTGGCCCAGCGCAACGCACAGGGGCAGGTCCTCCAGCACAACCTCCTGGCCCTGCGCGCCACGCACGGCATCGACGTCCATGTCACCTTCCGCGCCCTGCCGTTCACCCCGCCGGTGAAGCTGTACCTGCTGAACGGCTCGGAGGCGCTCTTCGCGTACTACACGCTGAGCCGTCGCAAGGAGGAGATCGACGACGAGCACCTCGAGCTCTACGACTCCGAGGGCACCCAGTCGATGCTGTTCGCCTTCGAGCAGGGCGCCGGCCTGCGGGACACGACGTTCGTGGAGCAGTCCCATCTCTGGTTCAACGCACTGTGGGAGACCATCAGTTCGGAGCTGGCGCTCACGAGCTGAGGTCTCCCACAGCGGCGATCCGGTTGCCCGGTGATCCGGTTGCCCTGTTCCGTCACAGGGCGGGCCCCGCGACCAGCAGAGCGAGGACGACGGCCCCGGTCGAACTGATCGCGGGGTTCTTGGCCTTGAGGCCGATGGTGAGCAGGAGCATCCCGATGATGCCGCTGGCTCCGTACTTCCACTGCAGGGTCTGCTCGACACCGACGACGAAGACGGCGGAGAGGAGGGCGAGGGCGGGCATGGTGGTTCCCCCTTCAGGCTTCGGGGCGGGCGAGGCGGGCGAGGCGAGCAGTGCGGAGGCAAAACTTTCACCAACTCAACCAAGTTGGCAACCAACTCTAACTATGTTGTCCCCACTTGGTGGCAGTTGATAAACAACTTCAGAACAACTCCCCATAGATGGATTGGAGTTGTAACGTTTGGTCGTGACCCAGGAGAACGTGGCAGTGAACGGCAACAGAAGGCTCTCGCCCCAGGAAATCGCCGACACTCTGCGGGAACGCATCCGCACCGGCGACCTCAAGGCCGGCGACCGCCTCCCCACCCAGGCCGAACTCGCGGAGGAGTTCGGGGTGGAACGGGGCGCGGTCCGCCAGGCGCTGCGCGCCCTCCAGGAGCACGGGTTGCTCAGCAACGTGAGCAAGGGGAGCCCGCCGCGGATCGCGGAGCGGGTGCCGGGCCATTCGGGGGAGCCCCAGCCGACGATGGTCGGCCTCGCCCCCCGCCTCACGGAGGCCTTCTCCAGTCCGCACGTCCGCGTCGACGCGGCCTGCCTGACCTCGGAGACCCTGATGGTGGCCCTGAGCGAGCCGGTCCGCCTCATTCACGAGGGCCGGATACACCCCGAGTCCATCGACGTGCGCATCCTGCTGCCCTCCCGCGACATCAACCTCGCGTTCCCGGTGCCGGTGGAGGCCCCCGACGACGACAACCCGGTCCACCAGCGCTGGCTGGACATGCGCAACGCCCAGGGTCACGTCCTGCGCCACAACCTCCGCTCCCTGCGCTCCTCCCACGGCATCGACGTCAAGGTCACGTTCCGCGCCCTGCCGTTCACCCCGCCGGTGAAGCTGTACCTGCTCAACGGCTCGGAGGCGCTGATCGCGTACTACATGGTCGCCCGCCGGGAGGAGGCCACGGACGCGGGACTGCTGGACATGTACGACGTCCTGGGCACGGAGTCCCTCCTGTTCTCCTTCGAGAAGGGGGCGGGCGAACGGGACGCCGCGTTCGTGGACCAGTCGCAGAAGTGGTTCGACGCCCTCTGGGCAACCATCACCACGGACCTGACACTCTCCTAGTGACTTCTGATACGACGGAGACAGATCAGGTGGCATCGCACACCGAGAACGAGACCGGGAATCTGCAGGACCTGATCGCCCGCGCGCGGGTGGTGCTCTGGGACTTCGACGGGCCGATCTGCAGCCTGTTCTCCGGGCACTCGGCCGAGAAGGTGGCCATGGAGCTGGTGGCCTGGCTGGAAGGACGCGGCTTGCACGGCCTCGTCACCGACAATGAGCGGCAGACCCTGGACCCGCACGCCGTGTTGCGCGCCGTGGACGCCCGGCACCCGGGCAGCGACCTGGTCGCGGAGCTGGAGGAACGTCTCACCAAGGAGGAGCTGAGAGCGGCGGCATCGGCGATGCCGACCGCCTACGCCGACCCTCTGATACGTACCTGGACGGCTGTGGGCTCTCGTCTGGCCATCACGACGAACAACTCACCCCGTGTGGTCCGTACGTACCTGGCCGGCCGCGACCTGGTCAGCTGCTTCGCCCCCCACATCTACGGACGTACCTCCGACCTGCACCATCTGAAACCGCACCCGCACTGTCTCAACCGGGCCCTGAGCGCGATGGGAGCGGCCCTCCCCGACGCCCTGATGATCGGCGACACCCCCTCCGACTACCTCGCCGCCCGGAGCGCCGGCGTCCCGTTCCTCGGCTACGCGCGTAACAAGCGCAAGGAGAAGCTGCTACGGGACGCTGGAGCCACGTCGATCGTGGGTTCGCTGTTGTCCGTCCTCGAAGTGCTCCAGGCCTAGGCCTGGAGCATCAGGACGACGAAGATCACAGCTCCCGTGGACACGCAGGCCGTGCTGCGCGCTTTGAGACCCGCGCCGACGAGAAGCAGGCACATCACGCCGAGCATCCCGAAGCGTGAGGTGAACATCTGGTCCACGCTCAACGCGAGGACGGCTAAAAGCAGTTGCGGAACGACCACGACTCCCCCAGTTGACGCTGCCGGACACCCATTCCCGATACCGATCAACTTTCAGTCCAATTGGACTGGTTGACTCAGTGGAGTGATTCCCGGAAGTGCTGATCCAGTAACTGGCAGCAAAACTGGGCCACTTACTTGACTGGAAGTGGCCTGCTGGATGGAGATGCGCGGTACGGTCGAGATGTGAGTGACGGCAACAGCGGCGAGGGCGGCGGCAAGGAGTTCGAGCGCGTCGCGGGTGATCTGCGGGCGCGGCTGACCGACGGCACCTACCCCGTGGGTTCGCTCCTGCCGTCCCAACGCGCGCTCGCCGAGGAGTTCGGTGTCTCCCGGGACACCATCCAGCGGGTGCTGCGGGAACTGTCCAGCGAGGGCTGGATCGTATCGAAGCAGGGCAGCGGGTCCAGGGTGGTGAGAGGGCAGCGCATCCAATCACCGACGAGCGACCGCATGGTCACGCTGCGGCCACTCATAGACCACGCCTTCGAGCAGCCCGACGTCATGCTCGACGTCTTCACGTTGACGTCCGAGTCGCTGGACACCCATATCCGCCTTCAGGCCGAGCGCATCCGGCTCCGTCAGATCGCCCCGCAGCGCATCGTCGTACGCATGCTGCTGCCCTCCGAGTCGCTGGTGCCGCCCTACTGGCGGACCGGCCGCGCCGCGGACGACGAACTGCTGAAGCAGCGATACCTGGCCATCTCCCGGCGGCACACCGCGTCCGTCCGTTCGGTGCTGCGCAATCTGGAGGCGGAAGAGCTGGTGTCCTCGGTGGACGTGCAGATCCGTCATGTCGAGCTGATCCCGCACGCCAAGCTCTACCTGCTCAATGGAGTCGAGGCGGTGTCCGGCCCCTACAAGCCGTACCGGCGCTCCATCGTGCTGGACGACGGCACGGAGATCGAGGGCGCCGTGGACGTGGTGGGCCTGGGCGCCGGACTCACCCACCACGTCAAGAACCCGGACGATCCGTACGCGCCGGGAACGGTGTTCGTGGACGGTATGCGGGAGTGGTTCGAATCCACCTGGGAGATCCTCACCGGCCGGTAGGCGACAGGGGCCTCGCGGGCGCCACCCGGTCGAGGAGCTGCTCGGCGGCCGCGATGACAGGGGCGTACGAGGTGACCACGGCCTCGGCTCCGCGGGCGCTCATCTCCTGCGCGCGCGAGCGGTCCTGGGTGAAGCCGATGAACGGCGTTCCCGCCTTCTGGGCGGCCTCCAGGTCGGTCAGCTGGTCGCCGATCAGCACGCAGGCGGACGCGTCCAGGGAGAGCCGGACGAGGGCCCGCTCCACGCAGTCCGGATCCGGCTTCATGAGCCCCGCGTTCCTGGGGTCCCTGCCGCATACATGGACGAACTTCTCCTTCAGCTCAGGAGCTTTGAGGTACTTCCGGATGGGGCCCTCGGCGTTGTTGCTCACGACGGCCAGCGGCAGGCCGAGGTCGTGGAGCAGGTGCACCAGGGTGACGACGCCCGGTGTCCGCACGGCCTCTCTGACCGCCCCCCGCTCCTGCCGGGCCACGATGCGTTCCGCGAGGGTGAGCGGCCGCCGGAAACGAGGCTTCGGGTCCGACCGGTCGTACATGTCCCTGAGCCGCCTCAGGATCTTGTGGGAGTCGTCGCACTCTTCGACTTCCTGGTCGAGCGTGCGCCAGTACCACCGTGCCCTGCGCTTGATCTTGTCCGCCACGCCCTTGGTGGACGCTCCGTCGAAGAGATCACAGACGGGCCCGTCGAAGTCGAAGAGCACCGCCCGCGCTTCGGTGAGCAGCTGGAATACGGCTTCCTGATCGTCGATCGCGTCGCTCATGGGCCTCCCTATGTCCCGACTGTCCCTACCCGTGAGTGACTTGGGCTACCCCCGGGGTGTCGGCCTGGCAACGATCCGAGGCCCCGGAGGGATCCGGGTTGCGCCCGGAGCACGCTCGTTCGGGGCAGGGCGTCCGCCGGGCGGGTCCGATGGACGAGTTCTCCCTCGACGCGGCTCGACGATGGAGTAACGTGCCTCATCCCTTACACCTGCGGCTCCACCGGAACGGCTGAACCCAGCGAATGACTCCCCAACTGGTCTCCGAGGCCAGGCGTCTCGCCGACGTCCTGGGCGGCGGCTCCAGCGTGGTGAAGGGCCCGCTCAAGGGCTACCACCACGAGACGTATGTGCTGTTCCTCCCTGGCGGAAGCCGGATCGTCAAGGTCCGTGAACCGCGTGCGGAGATCCTTTGGTTCGACCGCCGGTGCTTCCGGTCGGAGGAGGATCTGCTGCGTGCCCTGCAGGGGCGGATCACCCGTATCCCCGACATCGTCGATGTCGAGGGCATGGGGCTTCAGGGCTTCATCGAGGGACGGACGGTCGGCGGTGGACCCCTGTGGTGGAGGCGGCGTGTGCCCGCCTCGGTCTTCGGTCAGATCGTCGACCTTTTCCGCGAGATGGCGCGGATCACCCCGGACACGCTGACCGTGGACCGGCGGTGCGGGAACAGGGATCGCGCGGAGGAAGGCGACTGCAACGGCTTTCTCGACCGTCTGATCGTTTTCTGCGAGGACCAGGTCTTCGACAAGAACAGCGAGCGCTTCGGTGAGCTCTTCGGTGAACTGGGCGTGGAGAGAGAATCGTTCAGCCATCTCCGCAAGCATGTTTCCGGGTTGGGAGAACGCCCTTTCTGTCTTCTTCACGGCGACCTTCACCGGCAGAACCTGATCGTCGACCCGGGTGGTCGACTGTGGGCGATCGACTGGGAACTGGCGATGTTCGGTGATCCGTTGTACGACCTGGCGACCCATCTTTACCTGATGAAATACCCTGCGGCCCAGGAGCGCGGCATGGCCCGGGCCTGGTGCGAGGTCGTGGAGCAGGCCCGGCCCGGCAGCTCGCGCGGATGGGCGGAGGATCTGCCGAAGATCCTGGCCTTCAAGAAAGCGCAGTCTGTGTACACGGACATCGTTCGGGTGTCGCAGTCGTTGCTGGGGCCCGAAGGTGCGGCGTTCAGCCGTGCCGGGATTCCGTGGGCGGCGCTGAAGTTGCAGAAGGTGCTGGGGGACGCCGCCGGGACACTGGGACTGAAGCGGGTGCCCAGTCACTCGGAGATCGCGGGGGCGCTCGTGCGATGGAGCCGGGCACAGGATGCCTACGGGATGAACTCGACCGCGTAGGACAGGTTTTGCCGTAGTGGCGCAGTAGCCTGTTCCAGTTTATTGCATGTCGTGTGCGGCATGAGTCTCTCTGTTTTCACGTGCTGTCAGAGTCGTGCGTGTACTAACGTGCTGATCCTGCTTTCCGAACAGTTCACGTTCAACGGAGCAACCAGTGCGTGCAACTCCCGCCTCCCGTTTGACGCTTGTTGAGTCTGTTGTCGCTGCCGATTTTCTGAAGCGCGCAGAACAGACCGGGAAACCGAGCAAAGGTCATCACAACAACAACTTCGTACTGCCCTTGTCCTACGAGATGGCGGACTTGATCGGGATCCCGCCCGGCACCGATGTCGTCGTGAGGGTTCCTCGCAAGGGCGCGTTGCGGGTCGTCACCCGTACCTGGAACGACGAGTCGGCGATCCTGAGGGCCGTCGGCCGCGGAGACTGGAGTGTTCCCGAGGTCCTGTACGCCGGCGACGGGTTCGATGTGCACAGCTATGTGGACGGCATCCCGCTCTCCCGAATGTGCCGAAACGATCGGCCAAAACCTCAGGCGCTCATCGTCGCGCTGTGCAGGCTGTTCGCGTTGATGCGGCTGGTACCCGAGCACGTGCTGCCGCCCCGGCCGGTCACGTGGCCCAAGGATCACTCGGACTCCCAGGGGTACCTGCGGACGTTCGCGCTGGAGGCGGATCGGCAGATCAGGCAGTACAACTGGCCCGAGTTCGGGGGCTTGTTCGAGGCGCTCTGGGTGCCCGAGAAGGCTCTCGTGCGATTCGCCGAGCGGGTAACGGTCATGACCGAGCGCCCCTTCGGCCTCCTGCACGGTGATCTGTACGGCGACAACGTGATCGTGTCGTTCGGCGCCGAGGAACCCCTGATCTGCGTGGACTGGGAGCTGGCGTCCTACGGGGACCCGCTGCACGACCTCGCGACGCACCTCGTCCGGATGGGGTATCCGCAAGGTCAGTGGCACCAGGTCGTCAACTCGTGGGTGGAGCAGATGTCGTTGGTCTGCCCGGAGGCGGTTGCCGGAGTGGAAGAGGACCTGCGCCACTACGTGGCCTTCGAGCGGGCCCAGTCCGTCTACCCCGACGTCATGAGGGCAGCGATATCACTGCGGGAGGGCCCCGTCGACCGGCGGCGTCTGGACCAGGCGGTGACCGAGATCCACGCGGCTCTGGAGGCGGCCAAGCGCCCGCTGAAGCTCCGGAGGACTCCCGGCAAGCGCAGGATCGAGCGGGTTCTGACCGACTGGCTGGGCAGCCGGGGGAAAGGGAGGGGCCCTGGTGGGCCGAGCGGGACCGGGAAGCCGGTCGTATGGCTGCCGGACCGCCGCGTGCCGGAGCACCCCGACTTCCCGCGCGGCGCCGTCACCGAAGCTCTGGAGCGGGAGCGACAGGTCTCGGCCCGGCTGGTCTTCGTCGGTACCACACATGTGAACTCGGTGGTCAGGGTTCCGGCAGCCGACTTCGGTGTCGTGGTGCGGCGCAAGCGCAGCGATGCCGTCCGGCTCGAACGCGGTCACCTCAGCGAGCACGCCGTACTGCGGTTGATCGAGGAGGCGAAGGCTCCTGTGGCGGCGCCCCGGGTCCTGGCGTTGGGGGAGGACGGCCGGGGAGAACGGTTCGCCATCCACACCTATGAGGGAGACCGGCGGGGCAGGACGCCGCCCGAGCATCCCGCGGGCGGACTCACCGCGCGCGAGGGGGACGCGCTGGTCGATCAGCTCGTGGCCCTGCGGCAGATCGACGGGGCGTACCTCGATCCGACCGTGTGCGCGGCCGGCTACTTCTACGCGGCACAGCTCGACCAGCTCGTCGACATGGTCCGCGGTCTGCCGGAGGAGACACGGCACCTGGCGGATCTTCTCGGCCTGCCGCCCGCGGAGCGCCTGCGCGAGATCCTCTGGACGCACGTGAAGGGCCGGCCCCCGTCCCTCCTGCACGGTGATCTCCGCCCGCAGAACCTCGTGAGGCGCGACGACGACCTGGCCCTGACCCTGATCGACTGGGAGATGGCGATGGTGGGTGACCCCCTGTACGACCTGGCCCGCCACCATCACCTCACTCCGACCCGGCCGGACATGCGTGAGCGGATGCTCCGCCGCTGGGCGCTGCGGATGGAGGAGCGGTTCCCGGGGACCCTGTACGAGAAGGGGTTCATGACGAACCTGTACGAGGACTACTCGACGTACCGCCGGCTTGAGGTCGCCCGCTCCGTCTACCTCGACCTCCATCGCCTGGTGACAGGTGCGGGGTGCGACGTTCCCCACGTCCGGGGGGCTGTGGACGCCTACCTGACCACGCTGGCCCAGGCGACCGCGGCCCTGGGCCTCCTGGACCGCCGGGACGTCAACGGCTGTCTCACCCTCGCGCTGCGCTAGAGGCGGTCCCACTCCGTAGGCTCACCCCCATGACCCACCCCGGCCTGCGCGAGCGCAAGAAGCAGCGGATGTACGAGACCCTCTCCGAGATCGCCATCCGCCTCTTCCTCGAGAAGGGCTTCGACGCCGTCTCCGTCGCCGAGATCGCCGCCGTCGCCGGGGTCTCCAAGCCCACCCTCTTCCGGTACTTCCCGGCCAAGGAGGACCTCGTCCTGCACCGGATCGCCGATCACGAGGACGAGGCGGCGCGGGTGGTCGTCGCCTCGGACGAGGCGCCCCTGGTCGCGCTGCGGCGGCATTTTCTCGACGGGCTGGAGCGGGGCGATCCCGTCACCGGACTCAGTGACCATCCCCAGGTTCTCGCCTTCCACCGGCTTCTCTACGGCACTCCCGCCCTCGTCGCCCGTGCACACCGTCACCTGGAGCGGCAGGAGGCCGCGCTCGCCGAGGTGCTCGGGGGTGATCTCGACGCTCGGCTGGCCGCCGGGCAGATCATCGCCGTGCGGCGGATTCTCGCCATGGAGAACTGGGGGCGGATCGCCCGGGGGGAGTCCGTCGAGGACGTGCGCGGGGATGCCGTGGCCGCGGCCGAGCGGGGGTTCGGGGTGCTGGCGAGCGGGCTGGCCTGGCTCGCCTGAGCGTGACTGGGTAAAATATTTAACTCGGTTACATTTTTTCGCGTACGCTCGTCCCCATGACGTCAGCCGACCCCGCCGCTCTCGTTCCCGCGCTGAAAGAGGCCCTGCACCGCGAGCGCGTCCACCACGACCGTTGCCGCGCCGCCCTCGCCGCCATGGTCGACGGTGCCCAGCGGCAGGTCGTCGTCGGTGAGGACGTCTCCGCCTCCGGGGCGGATGCCGAGGTGCTCGGGTATCGGCTGCGAAGTCAGGCCAAGGAGATGCGGGAGCTTCCCGAAGGGCCTTTGTTCTTCGGCAGGTTGGACTTCGACCACGGGGAGCACGCAGGGCAGGGCTACCACCTCGGCCGGCTCCGGATCACCGAGCACCCCGCCGCCCCGCCCCTCGTGGTCGACTGGCGCGCTCCCGTCTCCCGGGCCTTCTACCAGGCGAGCGCCCGCGATCCGCAGGGGGTCGCCGTGCGGCGGCGGTTCGGCTGGGCGCCGGGGAGCGAGGGGGCCTCCGCCGACCTCACCGGACTAGAGGACGAGTACCTCAAGGACGGAGAGACGCCCCAGGTCAGCGACATCGTCACCCAGGAGATCGAACGGCCCCGGGTCGGGCCCATGCGGGACATCGCCGCGACCATCCAGCCCGAACAGGACGATCTCGTACGAGGGGACCTCGCCCTCTCCGTGTGTGTCCAGGGCGCTCCCGGCACCGGCAAGACCGCCGTCGGGCTGCACCGGGCCGCCTATCTGCTGTACACCCACCCGCAGCGGATGCGGCGGGGCGGACTCCTCGTCCTCGGGCCCAACCGGACCTTCCTCTCCTACATCTCCCAGGTGCTGCCCGCGCTCGGGGAGACCGGCGTACGGCAGTCCACGCTCCAGGACGAGATTGCCCGCCACCCGGTCACCGGCACCGATGCCCGCGCCGCCGCCGTCCTCAAGCACGACCCCCGGATGGCGGAGGTGCTGCGCCGGGCGCTGTACGCGCGGGTCACGACCGCGCGGGTCGACTCCGTCGAGATCAAGGACGGTTCGTACCACTGGCGGGTCGGGGCCGGTGAACTCACGCGGATCGTGGCGGACGTACGGGAGGAGGAACCCCCGTACGCCGTCGGGCGGGAGCGGGTGCGCAGCCGGGTGGTGCGGTGTGTGCAGATGCAGGCCGAGCGGCGCGCGGGGCCGCAGAACGGCGCCTGGGTGCAGCGGGTTTCGCGGGCCCGGGTGCTCGGGGCCTTCCTCGACGCCGTGTGGCCCAAGGCGAGGCCCGAGGAGGTCCTTGCCGAACTGCTGAGTGACGGAGAGGAGTTGGCGGCCGCCGCCGACGGGATTCTCGACGCCGAGGAACAGCGGCACCTGCTGTGGGCCAAGCCGCCGAGGTCCTGGAAGTCGGCGCGCTGGTCGGCGGCCGATCTGGTGCTGCTCGACGAGGTCGCCGGGCTGATCGAACACCCTGAGGGGTACGGCCATCTCGTCGTCGACGAGGCGCAGGACCTGTCTGCGATGGAGTGCCGGGCGATCGCGCGCCGGGCCCGTTTCGGGTCGGTCACCGTGCTCGGTGACCTGGCTCAGGGGACCACGCCCTGGGCGGCCCGCTCATGGCACACCGTCCTGCGGCATCTCGGCAAGCCGGACGCGGCCGTCGTACCGCTGACCCTCGGGTTCCGGGTGCCACAGGCCGTCGTGGGGCTTGCCAACCGGCTGCTCGGGCAGCTGGATGTGGAGGTGCCTCAGGGCCGGTCCCTGCGCAGGGACGGGGAGTTGAGCGTCGTCCCGGCGGCCGGTGACCTGGCGGCCGCGGTCGTGGAGGCCGTACGGGACTCGCTCGCGCATGAGGGCTCCGTGGGGGTCGTCGCGGCCGACGCCGACGTGGAACGCGTACGGCGGGCCCTCGACGCGGCCGGGATCGCCGCCGCCGGACCGGACGAGCTCGGTGCGCGGGTGAGCGTCGTACCGGCCGCTGTGGTCAAGGGACTTGAGTACGACCATGTCGTGGCCGTCGAGCCCGCGGCCATCGCGGAGGCCGAGGAGCGCGGGCTGCACCGGCTGTATGTCGTGCTGACCCGGGCGGTGTCGCGGCTGGTGGTGGTGCACGGGCGGCCGCTGCCGTTCTAGCGCGCCGGCGGCCGCCCGGGGGTAGGTCAGGCGGGTTCCAGGAGGGGCAGCAACTGCTCTTCCTCGTACGTCAGATGAGCCTCCAGCTCGGTCGTCAGACGGTCGGCCTCCGTGCGCACGGAATCGAGGTCCGTGCCGGAGAGCGCCTCCCGCAACTCCTCGACCAGCGCGGCGATGTGCTCGTGCTCGGCACGCAGACGGGCGAGAGCCGGGGCGGCCTCCGGGTGGCGGTCGGCCAGGAACGGGAACATCGCCACGTCCTCACCGGTGTGGTGGTTGTGCAGGCCCTGGCAGAACGTCAGGCAGTTGACGCGGAGCTGGGCGCCGAGGACCGGGCCGCCCGCCGCCATCTCCTTGCGGATCAGGGTGAGTTCGCGGCGGAAGACGTCGTGGACGAGCCTGATGGCCTCGCCGGGGGAGGAGGCGTTGATGTTCGGCGGGCCCGGCCGGGCGATCTCGTGCAGGGCGACCACGGGCAGGACGCGGTCGGTCTTCTCCTGGTAGGCGGCCCAGCCTCGGTCCGACTCCACGGCCCGTGCGAAGGCTCGGTCCCGCTCCTCGCCCGCCAGGACGACCGCCTTCGCCTCGTACGTGAACACCCCGCTCTCGACGGTGACTTGGGGGTGCGCGACGAGGTTGCGGTACCAGTCGGGGTGGCGGGGCGAACCCCCTGCCGAGGCGATCACGAGGATGCGGTCGCCGCCGTCGGGGAGGTAGCCGACGGGGGTGGTGTGCGGGGTGCCGGTGCGGGCGCCGGTGGTGGTGAGGAGGATCAGCCGGCCGCCCTCGAAGGGGCCGCCGACACGGCCGTGGTGGGCGCGGAACTCGTCGATGATCTTCTGGTTGAAGTCCTGGATGGGATGGGGCACTCTCTCTGCTTTCTCTGGTCTCCGGTCACTTCCTGACGACTCACGACTCAGAAAAAGCGGAGGGCTCCTGGCCCTCCCCGGCCTCACTCAGAGGCCGGGCACCCAACTCGCTCACGGCACAAGGCCGACCCGGCAGTCATACCCGCACGGTAACGTCCGGGGCATGATCGAGACCACTGAGTTTGCGGACGTTCCCACGACCACCCTGGCCGATCTGCTCGGCCGTGACCGGGTCATGGACATCGGGATCCGGCCACTGTGGGGGCCGGTGCCGAGGATCGCGGGACCGGCGTTCACCGTACGGTGCCCTCCCGGCGACAACCTCATGCTGCACGCGGCGATCCACCGGGCGCCGGCCGGCTCGGTGATCGTGGTCGAGTCGGGTGACCTCGACTACGCCCTGGCCGGCGGGAACGTGTGCGCGGTGGCGCAGCGGCGGGGCATCGCGGGCTTCGTCCTCGACGGGCTGATCCGCGACCTCGCCGAGGTGCGGGAGGCCGGGTTCCCGGTGTTCGCCCGGGGGGTCATCCCGATCCCGGGCGCGAAGAAGGCCGTGGTGCCCCTGGGGGAGCGGGTGCGGTGCGGTGGGGTGCCGGTCGAGGCCGGGGACGTGGTGGTCGCCGACGAGGAGGGGGTCGTCGCGGTCCCGGCCGCGCGCCGGGCCGACGTCCTCGCCGCCGCGCGCGCCAAGCTGGCGAAGGAGGCGGGCGAGACGCTCGACGCGTGGGAGGCGGCGCATCGGGCCCGTATCGACGAGATTCTCGCGGCGGCCGGCTTCGAGGGCTGAGGTGCTGCTCTTCCCGGACGTCGGCGGGACGCTGCTGCCGTTCGGGGCGGTGGGGGCGTATCCGCTGTATGCCCTTCCGGGGAGCGGGAGGAGATCGAGGCGCGGCGCCGGTCGTGACGGGATCAGGTGGTCTACCTGGCCACGCTCCCGCCCGGAGGCCGGGAAGACCACACGGCTCCCGGAAGGTCTCGGGTCAGCGCTGAAGGCGGGACGGCAGGGCCGCCCAGCGGCGTGGGGCGCGGGGGTCGATCGCGTCGCGGGCGTCGGTGATCCGTAGGCCGGCCGCGGAGCAGCCGTAGGCGAAGGTGTCGGCGCCGTAGGGGAAGGCGTGATTGCGCTGCCAGAAGCGGAACGTCCAGTAGGCGTCCGGGTCGGAGGCGTGCGGACCGACGCGGATCTCGTCGTACGCGACGATCTCGCCGTCGCGGGCCAGGGTGCCGAAGGTCCCGCCCTTCGGGTTGAAGTAGACCCCGTAGGCGCTGGTGCCCGCCGATATCGCCTGCAATACGGCGTTGTCGCTCGGCATGTAGCCGTTCTGCGTGATCACACAGCCGCCGGGGGTGCCCTCGACGCCTTTGAGGCCCACGTGGCGCAGGGAGCTGACGCGCGTCAGTGCGGTGCGAGGACGCAGAACTCGTGACCCTCCGGGTCGGACAGGCACGTCCACGGGACGTCGCCCTGGCCGAGGTCCAGGTCGGTGGCGCCGAGGGAGCGGAGGCGGGCCACCTCGGCGGCCTGGTCGTCGCCGGGGTACGGCAGCAGGTCGAGGTGGACGCGGTCCGGCACGGTCTTCGCACCGGGCACGCGGAGGAACTCGAGATACGGGCCGTCGCCCCGGGCCGAACGCAGCGACGCCTGGTCGTCGGTCACCTCGTGCAGGGTCCAGTCCGTCGCCCGGCCCCAGAACCGGGCCATGGCCCGCGGATCCTCGCAGTCGACCACCACGGCGGCGATCGGCCCGGTGTCCCGGTAGACCTCCCTGGGCTCCAGCACGCAGAACTCATTGCCCTCGGGGTCGGCGAGGACCGTCCACGGCACGTCGCCCTGGCCCACGTCGGCGGGCGTCGCGCCGAGGGTCTTCAGGCGGGCGACCAACTCCGCCTGGTGGGCCGTGGAGGTGGTCGCCAGGTCGAGGTGCACGCGGTTCTTCGTCGCCGTCCTGGCTTCCGGGACCGGCACGACGTCGATGCCGAGGCCCACCGGGGCCGGCCACACGAGACCGCCCGCGGGGCCGACGTACGTGGTCACACCGGGACGGTAGGCACTCCACCCGAGCGCCTCAGCCCAGAACCGGCCGACCGCCGACGCGTCAAGGGCCTTCACGTTCACCTGAACGGGTCGCAGCGCCATGCCGGCGATCCTATGCAGCCGTTCCGCACGCCTGGGTGCCGTCCGGCGGAGCGCTCAGTCCTCGCCGACCTGGAGGAGCACGACGACGAATCCGCGTCCCCGGCCCGCGACCACGCCGTCGAAGGTGTGCCTGGTCACCGGATTCCACGCCCCTGTGTTCGGCCAGGAACCGTCGAGGTTGGAGAACCATTCCGACCCCGGGCCGAGAATCGAGATCGCCTTCGCCGCGGTCTGCCTCACACGCGTACGGTCGCGCCGCGGGTGTCCTGAGAACACCAGGCTGTCGTTCGAGAGACCGACCAGCAACTCGGTGGCCGTGTCGCGCGGGACCGGATGGAGGGCCGACTCGATCTCCCCGGTCCCGGTCGGTCCGGTGGCACCCTTCGCCGCCTCGTGGGCCCAGTCGGCTTCGGCCGCCTTGGCGAGGTCGTGCACATGATGGGCGAGGTCGGCTCCCGAACTCCGGCACCAGCGCGCGTACACCCACTCGTCCTGGGCCAGGGAGGAGATGAGCTCATCGAGGAGGTCCGCGTCGTTCATGCGGGGCATCGTCGCAGGGCCGAGGTCACAGCAAGCGGTCGACCAGCCCGTCGACGTAGTCCGGGGTGAGCGGGCCCACGCCGAGCAGGACGCGGACATACATCGGGGCCAGGATGTGGTCCAGCACGTCGAACGCGTCGGGTGCGCGCTCGCCGCGTTCGCGGGCGCGATCGAGCATGGACTGCAGTTGCCGGGTGCGTTCGGCGAGGAGGTCGTCACCCGCCAGCCGGCCCTGCTGACCGCTGCTCGACAGGGCGACGGCCAGCCGCAGCAACGCCAGGCCGTCGGGTCCGGTGATCTCTCGGGCCACTTGGGCGGCGTAAGCGCGCAGGTCGCCGGCCAGACTCCCGGTGTCGGGCATCGGCGACCGCTCGTTGAGGCGGGTGAGTGCCACGTCGGTGAGCAGGTTTTCCAGGCTGCCCCACCGGCGGTAGATGCTGCTGTCGGCCACACCCGAGCGGGCCGCGACGTCGCCGACGGAGAACTTGCCGTAGCCGCGTTCGCTGATCAAGTCGGTGACGGCCTGGTGCACCGCCGCGCCGACTTGGGCGCTGCGCCCGCCGGGTCGCCGGGCTCGCTGTCGCTCGTCCATGCCTCCACCTTAACGCAGTAGTTACTTGCGTTTACGGAAGGGCTCCCTTACGGTCTCCTAATGCAGTCAACGACTGCTTTAGTGCGCCGGGGGTCGACTGAGGCTGACCACGTCGGCCGTGGAGAGGCGCAACCACCGATGGAGAGGAACCCTCATGGCTGCATCGCCTGCGGCCCTAGGCGGTCGACGGAACCGGGCTGTGCTGCTCACGGTGACCTGCCTAGGCCAATTCATGGTGCTGCTCGACAACACGATCGTCGGAGCAGCGCTGCCCGACATGCAGCACCGGCTGCACACCCAGCTGACCGGTCTCCAGTGGATCGTCGACGCGTACGTACTGCTGGTCGCCATGCTGCTGCTGTCCGGCGGTATCTTCGCCGACCGGTTCGGCCGCAAGCGGGTGTACCTGGCGGGCGTTGCCGTGTTCACCGCCGCATCGGTGCTGTGCAGTCTCGCGCCCACGGTCGGCTGGTTGATCGCCGGCCGGGTGCTGCAGGGCATCGGGGCCGCGGCGCTGAGCCCTGCCTCGCTGGCCCTGCTCGCCGCCGCGTATCCCGTGCCGCAGGAACGAATCAAGGCGATCGGACTGTGGGCCGGATTCAGCGGAATCGGTCTCGCCGCAGGCCCCGTGGCCGGCGGCGTGCTGACAGAGGCCTTCGGCTGGCCCGCCATCTTCCTGGTCAATCTGCCCATCGGCGTGATCCTCCTGCTGGTCGGTCTGCGCAGCCTTGAAGAGGCCCGCAATCCGGGCGCCCCCGCGATCGACATCCCGGGAACGGCGTTGTCGGTCCTGGGGGTGGGGGCGCTGACCTTTGGGCTGATCGAGGGGGGCGCCCGCGGCTGGACGTCGCCGGTGATCCTGGGCAGCTTCACCGCCGGGGTGCTTCTCCTCGCCGCCTTCGTTGCCGTCGAAGCGCGTCGGGCCGCTCCGATGCTGCCGCTGCGGCTGTTCCGGCAGCGGCTGTTCACCGTGTCCAACACCGCCATGGTCGTGGTGGGGTTCGCGCTCATGGGCTCGTCGTTCTTCTTCTCCCAGTTCTTCGTGTACGTCCAGGGCAGCTCGATCCTGCGCGCCGGTCTGCAGACCCTCCCCGCCACCCTCGCCATGGTGATCGTCAGCCCGTTCGCGGGCCGGCTCGCCGCCCGGTACGGCTTCCGGATCGTGGTCACCGTCGGCCTGGCCCTGGCCGGAGGAGGGCTGCTGGCGCTGGGCACGGTGCACGCCGACACCGGTTACGGGAACGTGTGGTGGCGGCTGGGAGTCGTCGGCATCGGCTTCGCACTGACCATGTCTCCCCTGACAGGCGCCGCCATCCAAGCGGTCGGCCCGCAAGAGGGCGGCCTCGCCTCCGGCGTCAGCAGCACCACGCGGCAGATCGGCGCGGTGCTCGGCGTGGCGGTACTCGGAGCCGTCGTCCGCACCCGGCAATCCGGCGGCGCCTCCTTCGAGACCGGCCTCGACAGCGCCTTCCTCGCCGCCGGGGCGGTCACTTCGGCCACCGCCGTGTTCACCGGCCTGTGGCTGGCGAGGTCCAAGCCCGTGGAAGGCTCCGCGGCGCCACACCGTTCTACCGAACCAGATGCGGTCACCACGTCGAACGAGGCGTCCGCGAACAGCCGTTGACGGTGACACCGACCTTGGCCAAGAGGCCGATCTCGGCCACACACCGTCGTCGGAACCGTCCGCGACCCGGACCAGATCGCCACCTTCGACCGAAGAGGCCGCCGAGTTTGAGCGAGCCGGGGGCGGGTCGGCTGTCTCGCTCAAACCGAGGTGTCGCCTGGCCAGAGCGGTGCCAAGTACGGCACATCACCTCAAGCGGCCCCTCATGCGGGTCACCGCCGGCGTCGACGTACTCCAGCCGGACGTCCTCAGCTTCCACCAGACACCCCCACCCGGCGCTGACCATGTACGACGACCGTAGACAGCCACGTACGGCGGCGTGTCACCTGTCGTGCTCAGCCTCACTCCCCCGTCCGAGTGGCGTGGCGCACTATTGCAAGCGGCTGCTTGCAATAGTTAGCGCGGGTGGGGCACAGTGGGGACATGGCATCGCTCAACGTCGGCAATCTCGGTGAGTATCTGCGTGAACAGCGGCGCACCGCGCAGCTGTCGCTCAGGCAGCTCGCCGATGCCGCCGGGGTGTCCAATCCGTATCTGAGCCAGATCGAGCGCGGGCTGCGCAAGCCGAGCGCGGAGGTGTTGCAGCAGGTCGCCAAGGCCCTGCGGATCTCCGCCGAGACGCTGTACGTGCGAGCCGGCATTCTCGACGCCGAGCGCGACCGGGACGACGTGGAGACACGTGCGGTCATCCTCGCCGATCCCACGCTCAACGAGCGGCAGAAGCAGGTGCTGCTCCAGATCTACGAGTCCTTCCGCAAGGAGAACGGCTTCGAGATCGCCCCGTCGGACGCGGCCCCCGCGCCGGACGACGGTACGGCGGACGCCCAGGAGGAACTTCGGGACAGTGACGTCCCTGCCGGTGACGTCCCGTACGGCGAGACCGCCGTACGGGAGGCCCGCCGGCCCCGCAAGCCCCGCACCACCCGCAAGACCCCGAAGACCGACGGCAGCGACGCCGACCCGCAGCAGACGGCCAGTTGAGAGCTGAGTCGACCTGGTACGACCGACCCGGTACGACCCACCTGGCTCGACAGCCGCCGACACGCACCGCGGGACCCAAAACCCTCATCAGAAAGCGACCCGGGAGGACCATCACCATGGCCATCACCGACGACATCCGCAAGGCCGTCACGGACCCGACCCCGCTCTACTTCCTCGCCGGCGCCGGTGATCTGGCCCTCCAGGAGGCCAAGAAGGTTCCCGGCCTGGTGGAGCAGCTGCGCGCCGAGGCGCCGGCTCGTATCGAGGCCGTGCGCGGCACCGACCCCAAGGCCGTCCAGGAGAAGGCCCAGGCCCGTGCCAAGGAGGCCGGCGCCAGGGTCAAGGAGACCCAGGAGACCCTGCAGACCAAGGTCGGCGAGTTCATCAGCAGCCTCGACGGTGACCTGAAGAAGCTCGGCACCACGATCGACGCGGACCTGAAGAAGCTCGGCGAGTCCGCCCAGGACTTCGCCCTGCGCGGTGTCGGCGTCGCCGCCGAGTACGCCGTCAAGGCCCGTGAGACCTACGAGAAGGTCGCCGAGCACGGCGAGCAGGCCGTCAAGACCTGGCGTGGCGAGGCCGCCGAGGAGATCGAGGAGCTGGCGATCGCCGTCGAGCCGAACGCCGAGCCGGGCGAGGTCAAGACGCCGGCGCCCGCGACCCCGGTCGCGAAGCCGGTCACGCCCGCCGCGGCCGCCGCCCCGGCCCCGGCGAAGAAGACGGCCCCCGCCGCCAAGAAGGCCACGCCGCGCAAGACCACCCCGGCGAAGAAGACCCCGCCCGCCAAGTAAGGCACCGCGGGACACCGCACGACTCAGGGCCGGGCACTTACCGAGTGCCCGGCCCGTTGTGCGGGTAGCGACCGTGGGGGAACGGGAACGGGTACGGTGACCGCGTGGTCGCGGAACCGCGAAACCGCGAAATGACGAGCCGAGTCGGGTGGTGGACGTTGTGCTGATGCAGGGGTTCGCAGGCTTCATGTGGCTGCTGAGCATGGCCCTGATCGTTTTCAGCGGTTTCGCGCTGTTCGACGCAGCCATCCGCCGTGAGGACGCCTACCGCGCGGCCGACAAGAAGACCAAGCCGTTCTGGCTGATCATCCTCGGGCTCGCCTTCGTGGTGAACCTGATCTTCAACATCCTGTCGTTCCTGCCGATCATCGGTCTCGTCGCGACGATCGTCTACATGGTCGACGTACGCCCGGCGATCCGCGCCCTCCCGGGCGGCGGCCGCAGCGGCCGGGGCAGGGGTTCGAGCAGCGACGGCCCGTACGGCCCGTACAACGGCGGCCGCTAGGCGACGCGCGGCTCCGCCACGATCGCGGCGGAGGTCACGCCTCCCGGTCGAGCAGCAGTACCGCCACGTCGTCCGCCAGCTCGCCGCCGTTGAGTGAGCGCACCTCGTTCACCGCGGCCCGCAGCAGCGCCTCGCCGCGCAGCCCCTCGGACAGCTGGCGACGGATCATGGACACCATCCCGTCCTGCCCCAGCCGTTCCCCGCCCTCGCCGACGCGCCCCTCGATGAGCCCGTCGGTGTAGAGCATCAGGCTCCATTCGGCACCCAGCTCCACCTGCATCCGCGGCCACCGGGCCCCCGGCAGCATGCCAAGGGCGGGTCCGTTGTTGTCGTACGGCAGCAGCCGCGGGGGCCGTCCCGGCCGGGCCACCAGCGGGGACGGATGCCCGGCGAGACACAGGCCCGCCCGCCGCCCGTCCGGCGCGATGTCCACCGTGCACAGGGTCGCGAAGATCTCGTCGTCCGAGCGTTCGTGCTCCAGCACCTCCTGCAACGTGCCGAGCAGCTCGTCCCCGCACAGCCCCGCCAGGGTCAGCGCGCGCCAGGCGATCCGCAGCTCCACGCCGAGCGCCGCCTCGTCCGGGCCGTGCCCGCAGACGTCGCCGATCATCGCGTGCACGGTCCCGTCGGGAGTCCGTACGACGTCGTAGAAGTCACCGCCGAGCAGCGCACGCGACCGGCCCGGCCGGTACCGCGCGGCGAACCGCAGCGAGGACCCCTCCAGCAGCGGTGTGGGCAGCAGCCCGCGCTCCAGACGCCGGTTCTCCTGCGCCCGCACGCGCCCCTCGGCGAGCCTGCGCTCCGCGGTGTCGGAACGTTTCCGTTCGACCGCGTACCGGATCGCCCGGCTCAGCAGCCGTCCGTCCAGCTCGTCCCGGAAGAGATAGTCCTGGGCTCCCACCCGCACCGCCTCCGCACCGCGCTCGGCGTCTCCGGACGCGGTGAGCGCGAGGACGGCGTGCCGGGGCGCGAGCTCCAGGACATGACGGAGTACGGCGAGCTCGTCGTCGTCATCGAGGCGGCCGGGCGCGGGCAGCGCGAGGTCGAGCAGGATGCAGTGCACGTCGTCGGTGAGCAGCCGCTCCGCCTCGGTGAGGTTGCGGGCGGTGCGGACGCGGATCGGCTTGCCGGCCGAGTCCAGGAGTTCGGGGACGACCGTGGACCCGCCGGGATCGTCCTCGATCACCAGCAGGCTCAGTTGGGTGGCGGCGTTGTTGTCGACCGTGGCTTCCTTGCGCGGGGCTGCTTCCTTGGAGGGTTCGTCCTGGGGTACGGCCGGCGCCTGACCACTCTCCACGGCCGGGATCGCTCGCTGCCGCGGTATGGGTACGGGCATGGTCTCGGATTCCTTCCCTCCCCCCGAGGGCATGGCGGAGCGAGGGGTCTCGATCCACCGACGGGGACCATAGCGGGTGCCGGGCCGGGAAAGGAATGGCGTGAGACACGCTGCTTGGCCGGTGGCCACTGTCATATGCCGCGTTATCCACCGCAGTTGGACAGGTGGGGGGTGCCGCGAGGATGACGAACGTCACGTTCGCGGCAGGTTTGCGGGGCCGTCAGGCGTGCCCCGCGTCACATGACCCAGGTCTCACTCCCGGCCGCCAGGTGACGCTCACGCGTCCGGCCGGACCACCCCGAGGATCGGCATCGTGCCGGCCCCCGCGATCGTCACCGTCCGCCCGGGGCGCGGGGCGTGCACGATCGCGCCGTCGCCGAGGTACATCGCCACATGGCTGGCGTCGTCGAAGTAGATGATGAGGTCGCCGGGCCGCATGTCCTTGACGTCGATGTGCTTGAGCTGCTTCCACTGCTCCTGCGAGGTGCGCGGAATGGGCTTGCCGGCGTCGGCCCAGGCCTGCGAGGTCAGCCCGGAGCAGTCGTAGGAGTCGGGGCCCTCGGCGCCCCATTCGTACGGTTTGCCGATCTGGTTCGTCGCGTACTCGACGGCGGTCTTCCCGGCCGCGCTCGCCTTGCCGTTGATCTCGTCGAGGATGCCGGAGTCCAGCCAGGCGGTCTGGGCCTGGTGGGCGGCCTGTTCCTCCAGTTCGGCGAGGCGCTTCTTCTCCTTCTCCTCCAGCCGGGATTCGAGCTTCTCGGCCGCCGCGATCTGCTGTTCGACCTTCTTCTTGGCCGCCGCCTTCGCCTTGCGGTTCGCCTCCAGCTTGGTCCACTGGGCGGAGGCGTCGTCGGCGTACTGCTTCAAGTCCTGCTGGGTCCGGGTCAGTTCGGCGATCAGCGCCTTGGTGGCACGCTGGCCCTGGAGGACGCGGCCGGTGCCGTCCAGGAACTCCTGCGGGTTGTCGCTCAGCATCAGCTGGGCCTCGTCCGGCAGGCCGTTGGTGCGGTACTGGGCGGCGGCCGCGGCGCCCGCGCGGGCCTTCAGCTCCGCCAGCCTCTCTTGGCCCTTGACGATCTTCTGGGCCAGCGCGACGATCTGCGCCGACTGCTGCTCGGCCTTCTCCTCGGCGGCGTTGTAGGCGTCGGTGGCGACGGCCGCGTCGTGGTAGAGGGTGTCGAGCTGTTTGCGTACGGCTTCGATGTCCTTGTTGGTGACGGGGGTCGGCGAGGCCGTGGGGGTGGGTGTCGGACTGGGGGCGGCGAAGGCGGCGCCGGGTGCCGCCAGCACGGCTACCGCGCCGATCACGGTCACGGCCGTGGCGATCAGACCGCGCTTGCCCGTCCCCATACCTGTGCCCCCAAAGCTGATTAACCGTCAGTAACTTACGGTGCTCGGGGGATCGTGCCACGTCAGGGCCGAAAACGACAGAGGCAGGCCTGCCCTGTGAACCCCTTCGCGACCGGCACTTCCGGTGCCTCCCCCTCTCCCCGCCTCCCGAAGACGATCTCCCCGCCTATGTGACGAACGACTCACGGAGATCGTTCCCTGGGGGTTCGCTTTGCGGGGCGGGTGGGTTGCCGGGGGCGGGGGAGTGGAAGGTCGGTGGCGGGTGCGCTCTCGCGGCGCAGCAGAGTTCAGGCGGGCCGCAAGCGCTGGGGTGTACCGGCGTTCAGGCGGGCCGCAAGCGCTGGGGTGTACCGGAGTCCAGAAGCGGCAACCGAGTTCACCCCGCAAGCGCGGCTCCACGCTTACGGCGCACCGGAGTTCACACCAGGCCGCATCCCGCGCGGCACGGGGCCGCACCGGGGTCAGGCCATCCCGCCCTGCTCCGGTGCGGGTCGTACCGGAGTCGGACCGTTTTGGGCGCTACCTCGCGTGACGCGGAGCCCGCCGGGTCAGGCCATCCTGGCCTCCACCTCGCGTGGCGCAGAGTCCCGCCGGGTCAGACCGTCCCGCCCCCACCTCACTCCACCTGGGCCGCACCGAACCCTCCCCGCTCCCACTCCACCTCACCCAGCGCAGGCTGCCCCACCGGAACCCCGCCCTCCCACCTCCCCCCTAGCCCAGACCCCCACCGGAGTCAGACCACCCCCGCCCCCACCCCCCGCGGCGCCAACGCCCCCCACCCCACCGTCACTTCCCCCTGACGCCACCGCGACGGCCCGTCCAGGACCGGCCAGTCGGTCGTGAGGGTCCGTACCGTTCGGATCCACCGCTGGCGGGCGCCGTAGGACGCGTAGGGCGCGGCCGCCGCCCACGCGCGGTCGAAGTCGCGCAAGAAGGAGTGCACCGGCTCGCCCGGGACGTTGCGGTGGATCAGTGCCTTAGGCAGTCGCTCGGCGAGGTCGGAGGGTCGTTCCAGGGAGCCAAGCCGGGTCGCGAAGGTCACCGTCCGCGGGCCCTCGGGTCCGAGCGCGACCCACACATGCCGGCGCCCGATCTCGTCGCAGGTCCCCTCGACGAGCAGTCCGCCACGGGATCCTCCCGAGGCCGGTGCCAGCCGGGCGCACAGCCGCTCCCACACGGCGGCCACCTCGGCCTCGTCGTACTGGCGCAGCACGTTGGCCGCCCGGATGAGCTGCGGCCGCTGGGGGAGCGGGATCTCGAACCCGCCGTGCCGGAAGACCAGCCCGTCCCGTTCGTACGGCTTCGCCGCCGCCACCCGCGCCGGTTCGATCTCGACGCCGACCACGCGTGTGCGTGGAGCGGTCTCACGGAGCCGGGCGAGCAGTTCGACGGCGGTCCAGGGCGCGGCCCCGTACCCGAGGTCGACGGCGACCGGATCGGCGGCGCGGCGCAGCTCGGCGCCCTGTGTGGCGGCGATCCAGCGGTCCATGCGGCGCAGCCGGTTGGGGTTGGTCGTCCCGCGCGTGACCGTGCCCACAGGGCGGGAGGCGGCGCGGGATGTCATGCCTACGAGGGTATGCGGCGCTCACGACACCGAGGGGGCATGCCCACGACCCCTCGCCCCACCCCCACCACCACCACCATCCCCCCACGCACCACACCCTCGAACGGTTGAGCGACCCCCGGTAATACCTCGGCAAAAACCGCCCCGCCCGGAATGGGAACGCCGTCCTCCGGTGTTGCCTCCCTCGGAGGGTCCCCCACACCCTCCGTCCGGCATGCCCGCTGCAAGGAGGAACGCCACGTGAGCCAGTACGTCAGCAGGCTCCAGCGTCGCTCCCAGGCCACCTCCCACCGGCTGCGCCTGCACCGCCGCCCCCGCCGCGTCGCCATGCTCTCCGTGCACACCTCACCGCTCCACCAGCCCGGCACCGGCGACGCGGGCGGCATGAACGTCTACATCGTGGAGCTCGCCCAGCGCCTCGCCGCGATCAACGTCGAGGTCGAGATCTTCACGCGGGCCACGACGGGCGGCCTCCCGCCCACCGTCGAGATGGCCCCCGGCGTCCTGGTCCGCCACATCGACGCGGGCCCCTACGAGGGCCTCAACAAGGAGGACCTGCCCGCCCAGCTGTGCGCCTTCACGCATGGTGTGATGCAGGCCTGGGCCGGTCACCGCCCCGGCCACTACGACCTGGTCCACTCGCACTACTGGCTCTCCGGCCATGTCGGCTGGCTCGCCGCCCAGCGCTGGGGCACCCCCCTCGTGCACGCCATGCACACCATGGCCAAGGTCAAGAACGCCAACCTCGCCGACGGCGACACCCCTGAGCCCGCCGCCCGCGTCATCGGCGAGACCCAGATCGTCGCCGCCGCGGACCGTCTCATCGCGAACACCGCCGAGGAGCGCGAGGAACTCGTCCACCACTACGCCGCCGACCCCGCCAAGGTCGCCGTCGTCCACCCCGGCGTGAACCTCGAGCGCTTCCGCCCGGCGGACGGCCGAGCGGCGGCCCGCGCCCGCCTCGGCCTCCCCCAGGACGCCCTGATCCCCCTCTTCGCGGGCCGCATCCAGCCCCTGAAGGCCCCGGACATCCTCCTGCGAGCCGTGGCGGTCCTGCTCGACCAGCGTCCCGACCTGCGCTCCCGCATCCTCGTCCCGGTCGTCGGGGGCCTCAGCGGCAGCGGGCTCGCCAAGCCGGAGGGTCTGCAGAAGCTCGCCTCCCGGCTCGGCATCGCGGACGTCGTACGGTTCCACCCGCCCGTCGGCCAGGAACAGCTCGCCGAGTGGTTCCGGGCCGCGTCCGTGCTGGTCATGCCCTCCTACAGCGAGTCCTTCGGCCTGGTCGCCATAGAGGCCCAGGCGGCCGGCACCCCGGTGCTCGCGGCGGCGGTCGGCGGGCTGCCGGTGGCCGTGGCCGACGAACGCACCGGGTTCCTCGTACGCGGACACGATCCGGCCGCCTACGCGCGCGTGCTGCGCGACTTCGCCGACGACCCGACGCTCACGCCCCGCATGGGCGAGGCGGCCGCACGACACGCCCAGTCCTTCGGCTGGGACACCGCGGCCGCGGCCACGGCGGACGTGTATGTGGCCGCGGCGCAGTCGTACCGGCGTCACGTACGCTCCCACCATGGCTGAGGCAGAGAAGGCAGCGGCAGAGAAGGCAGCGCAGGTCATCGAGGGCGTCCTCAAGGACGCCGAGGTCGAGTGGGAGAGCCCCGCACCCGGCAACTACGTCGTGCAGCTCCCCGGCACCCGCAAACTCAAGACGACCGTCTCACTCCTCGTCGGCCGCCACTCGCTCTCCCTGAACGCCTTCGTCATCCGCCACCCCGACGAGAACGAACCCGGCGTCCACCGCTGGCTCCTGGAGCGCAACCTCAAGCTGTACGGCGTGAGTTACGCCGTCGACCGGCTCGGTGACATCTACGTCGCCGGCAAGCTCCCCCTCGCCGCGGTCACCGCCGAGGAGGTCGACCGCCTCCTCGGCCAGGTCCTGGAGGCCGCCGACGGCAGCTTCAACACCCTGCTGGAGCTGGGTTTCGCGAGCGCGATCCGCAAGGAGTACGAGTGGCGGGTGTCCCGGGGCGAGCCGACACGCAACCTGGACGCGTTCGCGCATCTGACCCAGCGCACGGAGGACCGACAGCGCGCGCAGGACTGACTCCGGGTCGTCTCCGTTGTCCTGCGCCCAGTTGGGCGTCAGCGAGCCGGAGGGCTCCCGACGCTGGTGCGATACCGCCCCGGCGTCACCCCCACCAGCCGTTTGAAGTGCCGGGTGAGATGGGCCTGGTCGTGGAAACCGGTGAGCGCGGCGACCTCGGCGGGACCCTGCCCCGCGAGCAGCAGACGCCGGGCCCGGTCGACCCGGCGGGAGGTGAGGTACTGGTGCGGCGCGATGCCGTAGGCGGCACTGAACGCCCGTACGAGATGCGCCGGATGCGCCTGTACGACCCCCGCGGCCGCCTCCAGCGACAGCCCCTCCACGACCCGCTCGTCGAGGAGTTCGCGCAGCCGGCGGGCGAGGGCGGGGTCCCGGCGCGCGGGGCCGTCGTACAGCCGCGGCCGTAGCAGGGTCCTGAGCCGGTCGCCGATGAGCGTCAGCCTGCTCTCCGCCTCGAACTCCTCGCCGGGCCTGGTCAGCGCCGTGTGCAACTGCCCCACCCGCCGCCGCAGTACGGGATCCCGCAGATCGGGACCGTCGACGGCGGGCCCGATCAGCTCGTCGCCGAGGTGGGTGTGGTCGAGGTAGAGAACCCGCTTGCGGAAGCCGTCGGGCGTGGCGGGCGAGCCGTTGTGCGGGACGTGCGGCGGCAGCAGGGACACGGTGTCGTCCGGGGTGCCGTGCTCGTGCCGGTCGAGGTCGTACCGTACGGCCCCGTCGTCCACGATGAGCAGTGTCCACGCCTCGTGCACATGCATCGGATAGGCGTACTCGGTGAAATGGGCGTGGAAGACCTCGGTGACGCCCGGGACGGTGGGACGCCACGCGGTGACGTTCTCCCGGGTGGCCATGCAAAGAACGTACAAGACGAGGCCGTACGACGCCCGCGAGTCTCGTCCCATGAGTACTGAACCCATCCGCTTCGACACCAAGATCGCCGTCCTGCTGCGCGAGGACCTGGAGACCTGGCAGCGCCTGAACGTCACCGCGTTCCTCGTCAGCGGCCTCGGCACCCAGGCCCCCGAGGTGGTCGGGGAGCCCTACGAGGACGCCGACGGCGTGCCCTACCTGCCGATGTTCCGCCAGCCGGTGCTGGTCTTCGAGGGCACCAAGGAGATGCTGAAGACGGCCCACGCGCGCGTGCTGTCCCGTTCCCTCCCGCGCGCGCTCTTCACCAGCGACCTTTTCGCGACCGGCAACGACCGCGACAACCGCGCGGCGGTACGGGCGGTCGCGACGGGGGAGCTGGACCTGGTGGGGCTCGCGGTGTACGGGCCGCGCAACGCCGTGGACAAGGTGCTCAAGGGCGCGCGGATGCATCCCTGACATCACGGTCGGCCGGGCCGGGAGGTCAGGCCGCCGGGTCAGGCGGGGCTGACCTCGGCGGCGGACGTCTCGGACTTCCCGGTGACGGCGACCTCGGTGGCCGTCTCCCCGGACAGGTGCCGCATCAGGACCGCGTACCCCACCGCCGCCACCGTCCCGACGACCGCGCACAGCCCCCACAGCCACTCCGCCCCGAACCGGTCGATGACGAAACCGGACATCAGGGGCGCCACGAGGGCGGCGACCGACCAGGACAGCGTGTACATGCCCTGGTAGCGGCCGCGGCCGTGGGTGGGGGACAGACGGACCACGAGCCCGGTCTGGGTGGGCGCGTTGATCATCTCGCCGAGGGTCCACACGCACACGGTGAGGGCGAACAGGCCGACAGACCCGGCGAAGGCGGTGAGCCCGAAGCCGTATCCCGCGAGCAGGGACGAGACGACGAGCAGCCGCTGCGGGTCCCGGTCCTGGATGAACCGGGTCACCGGGATCTGCAGCGCGACGATCAGGACGCCGTTGAGGGCGATGGCGAGGCCGTAGTCGGCGGGCGTGAACCCGGCCTCGCCCATCGCGACGGGCAGCCCGATCGAACCCTGCTGGAAGATCACGGCGACCAGGAAGGACAGTCCGACGACGCTCATGAACCGCCCGTCGCGCAGGACGGTGCCGAGGCGGACGTCGTCGGGGGTCTTCGTGTCCTGCGGTGCGGCGGGCCGGGACTCGGGCAGCTTGAGGAAGACGACGACCGCGCAGACGGCGGTCATCGCGGCCTCGATCAGGAAGCCCGCGAGGTAGCTGTACTCGGCGATGAACCCGGCGCCCATGGCGGAGACGGCGAAGCCGAGGTTGATGGCCCAGTAGTTGAGCGAGAAGGCCCGGACCCGGTCCTCGGGCCGCACGATGTCCGCCATCATCGCCTGCACGGCCGGCCGGGAGGCGTTGGAGGCCATGCCGACCAGGAACGCGACGGCGGCGATCGCGACGGGGTGGTGCATGAACCCGAGCAGTGCGACGGAGGCCGCGGTGGCGGACTGCGCGACAAGGAGCGTGGGCCGCCGTCCGAGCCGGTCGGTCATCACCCCCGCCCCGATCGACGACACGACCCCGCCCAGCCCGTGCAGCGAGGCGACGAGACCGGCGTAGGAGGCGGAGTAGCCGCGGTCGAGGGTGAGGTACAGGGCCATGAAGGTGGCGACGAAGGCACCCAGGCGGTTGACGAGGGTGCTGGTCCACAGCCACCAGAACTCGCGGGGCAGCCCGGAGACGGTCTCGCGGGTGGCGCGTCTCAGGGTGGCGAGCGGCATGGAAGGACCCCCGTTTGTGTAAGTGGCTCGGACAGCGAGCACAACTTACGAAGGGGTGGTGACGGCGTGCCACTCAATTAACAGATCCCGTCAACCGTCCGTCTGTCGAGCGGGCACTGCCCGTACCGAAGGCGTGGATTACGCTCATACGCATGGCCGACGCACCGTACAAGCTGATCCTCCTCCGCCACGGCGAGAGCGAATGGAACGCGAAGAACCTGTTCACCGGCTGGGTGGACGTCAATCTCAACGAGAAGGGCGAGAAGGAGGCAGTCCGCGGCGGTGAGCTGCTCAAGGACGCCGGCCTGCTCCCCGACGTGGTCCACACCTCCCTCCAGAAGCGCGCGATCCGCACCGCCCAGCTCGCCCTGGAGTCCGCGGACCGCCACTGGATCCCGGTCCACCGCTCCTGGCGCCTGAACGAGCGCCACTACGGCGCCCTCCAGGGCAAGGACAAGGCCCAGACCCTCGCGGAGTTCGGCGAGGAGCAGTTCATGCTCTGGCGCCGCTCCTACGACACCCCGCCCCCGCCCCTCGAGGACGGCACGGAGTTCTCCCAGTCGGACGACCCCCGCTATGCCTCCATCCCCCCGGAGCTGCGCCCCCGCACGGAGTGCCTGAAGGACGTCGTCGTCCGCATGCTCCCGTACTGGTACGACGGCATCGTCCCGGACCTCCTGGCCGGCCGCACGGTCCTGGTCGCGGCACACGGCAACAGCCTCCGCGCCCTGGTCAAGCACCTGGACGGCATCTCCGACGCCGACATCGCGGGCCTGAACATCCCGACGGGCATCCCGCTGGCGTACGAGCTGGACGCCGACTTCAAGCCGGTGACCCCGGGCGGCAAGTACCTCGACCCGGAGGCGGCCGCGGCGGCCATCGAGGCGGTCAAGAACCAGGGCAAGAAGAAGTAACGTTTGTGATCATGCCTCCCGCCTGCGCATACGGCGTCGGCGGGAGGCAGTCTCACGCCCGCGAGAGCCGGGCAGGGGGAGAGTCTTTGCCGGTGTCGCGCCACCAGCGGCGTGACGCCAGTGCGGCCAGAGCGGCGCCGGCGGTGTTGAGCAGTACGTCGTCCACGGACGACACCCGGTCCAGGTGCAGGACGTACTGCGCCGTCTCGACCAGGACCGAGCAACCGGCCCCGAGCGCGAGAACCCGCCGTACCGATGCCAGCGCCGCGAACCGCAGCGGGGCGAGGAACCCCAGCGCCGCGAACACCAGCAGGTTGCCGACGATCTGACCCGTGTCCATCGTGAGCAGGTCCCGCAGCGGCACCAGGTTCACGACCGCCCCGTCCTCGTCGCCCGGCAGCAGGATCAACCAGACGGGCGGCACTGTCCCGTAGACGATGCCGACCTCGGCGATCGACGTACGCCACGCCCTCGCCGCCCCGGCACCGCCGAGCCTGCGCCGGCGGGCCAGAGCCCACGCCGCCAGCACCGCCGACGGCAACGTGGCCACCGTGAGGAACACCACCCCGGTGAACGTCCCGGCCCAGTCGTGCCACCCCTCGAGCCGCACCCTGCCACCTCAGCTTCCCTCCGGTTGTCATCGGGTTGTCATCGGGCAGTCTCACCGGCGGCACCTATCGGCAGCGTATCGATCTGTCGGTGCCGACCCGTTGTCAGTGCCTGCTGGCAGGATCACGGGCATGACACCACTGCTTCTCACCGACATCGAACGGGCCGTTCGCGGCAGTTGGAGCGCCGAGACGTGCACGCCTGAGTTCCGGTCGCGCTGGGCGAAGGACAATCCGGCCCGGGACCAGTGCGGGGTGACCGCCATGGTGCTCAATGACCTGTTGGGAGGCGAGCTGATCCGCGGAGAGGTCCACGTCGACGGGGAGCGGGTGGACTACCACTGGTGGAACCGGCTGGGCATGGGCATCGAGATCGACCTCACCCGCGAGCAGTTCGGGCCGGAGGAGACCGTCACCGGAGGCATCGTGATTCCTCGCCCGCCCGTGACCGAGTGGCGCAGGCTCCGTGAGGAGTACGAGCTTCTCCGCGACCGTGTCTTGGAGAAGCTCGATCGGCCACAGACGCCGACTACTGCGGCCGAGTCTCGTCAACTGGCTTGAACGTGTACGGCTGTGGCCGACGCAGCCATCATCGACGCCCCGGGCCCGCAGCGCGTGCCGTGCCGACGCCCGCGGCGGAGTTCCTCGACGGCCTCGGCGGTCTCGCCGTCCGAGGGGAGGAAGACGGTCAACTGCTGCGCGTCATCGGGTAGTTCGAGTGTTTCCCGCAGCAGCCGGAGCTCGCACCCGGCCGGATGGCTGAGCCGCAGGACTCCGCGTTGCGGCACGACGTGCCGGTTCAGGCGCCGGGTCAGGTCGGCGCCGGCAAGGCGTGCGAGTTCCGTGGTGAACCACTCGGAGTTCTCCACGGAGGGGGCGAGCCACAGGTCGAATGCCTGCTCGTCGGCGACCTCGTCCCACTCGGCGAAGAAGGTACGGGCGCGTGGGTCGGCGAAGACGTAGCGGGTGAGGTTCGGGATCTCGGGGTCGAGCAGTCCGCTGCCGTGCGTCACCAACCGGTACGCGCAGGTGTGGGCGAGGATGTCACCCAGCCGGTTGGCACGGCGATGCCTGGTTCGAGGAGACGGAGTGTCTGTCGAACGGCGTCTCGCACATGCCGGGGTGGAGGTGCGGGCCGGGTGAACGGTCCAGGCCCGGCCCCAGCCGATAGTCGCGCAGCCCCGTCAAACCGACAGCGGCACCGCGTGCACCTCGTCCGCCCGGTGTCCCGCGCGTTCGTGGATGCGCTGGACCGCCTCCGCCGACGGGGCCTCCGAGAGGCAGTAGACGAGGCCGGACTCGGGGTCCGCCCAGGCGCGCTCGAAGTGCACGCCCTCTTCCTGCTCTATCGCGAGGTCGGCCTGGTGGGCCGCCATCAGCTGGTCGGCCGTGATGCCCTGCATCCCGCGGTGTACGTCCATGAACCGAGCCATGGCCTGCACCCTTCTGCCATCCCCGAGCCCGACGGTCACCGCCCCCCTCTCATGCTCCTCCTCCCCGCCCGTCCGGTCGACCCGGGACGACGAGGGGCCCCGGGATCACCCGGGGCCCCTCAATGCCGTACGAGATCCAGAAGTTACCGCGTCAGCCGCACTGGCACGGATTGCCCGACTGGCACCCGCACCCGCAGCCCGAGCCGCACCCGCACGCGCCGATGACCGTCAGGGTCCTGATCGCGGCGGGCTGCTCGGTCGGGCGTTCCTGTGTGGGGTCGGGCTGGGGAGTGCTGGGGGATTCGGCCATGGGTCCCTCCTCGAGGCGAGAGCCAGAACGTGCCGACCGCCGGACCGACTGTCGGATCGGGCCCTGTGCCCATTGGACGCCCGCCCCGCTGGGCGCATCAACGGCGCACAGAGGCTCGCGCAAGCCCCGAACAGACCGAAGGCGCCCCCGGCAGCGGCCGGTCAGGCCCCCTCCACCCCCGTCACCGGCTGGATGTCGCTCTGGAGATCGTCCGCGTGCTCACCCGTCACCAGGTACACCACCCGCTTGGCCACCGACACCGCGTGGTCGGCGAACCGCTCGTAGTAGCGGCCGAGGAGGGTGACGTCCACCGCCGTCTCGATGCCGTGCTTCCACTTGTCGTCCAGCAGGTGCTGGAAGAGCGTGCGGTGCAGCAGGTCCATCTCGTCGTCGTCCTGCTCCAGCTGGAGCGCGAGGTCGACGTCCTTGGTGATGATGACCTCCGCCGCCTTCGCCATCAGGCGCTGGGCGAGCTGGCCCATCTCCAGGATGGTCGCGTGCAGGTCGTGGGGGATCGCCTTCTCGGGGAAGCGCAGCCGGGCCAGCTTGGCCACGTGCTGGGCCAGGTCGCCCGAGCGCTCCAGGTCGGCCGACATGCGCAGGGAGGTGACGACGATACGGAGGTCCGTCGCCACCGGCTGCTGGCGGGCCAGCAGTGCTATCGCCCGGGCCTCCAGGTCGTGCTGGAGGTCGTCCACCTTCTGGTCGGCCTCGATCACGCTCTCGGCCAGCTTGAGGTCGGAGTCGAGGATGGCCGTCGTGGCGCGTCCGATCGCCGAGCCGACCAGGCGGGCCATCTCCACCAGACCGTCGCCGATCGAATCAAGTTCCTCGTGGTACGCGTCCCGCATTGTCGGTTCCCTCTCGTACGTCATTCCTGTGGGTTCCAGGGGCCAAAACCGGCCGTGAAACCGGTGCTGCGTACCCCACGCTCCCACGTTCGGGCCTGTACGCGTCCGTTTCGGCCCTCCCAAATGAACCAATACTGGCTCCAAGGTGAACTCTGGGCGACGAGTGTTCGAGCTGGTACTCGGACGGCTGTGGCCAGGACCGATCCCATGCCTAACCTGGAGGCATGGACGTGAACGCGGCGGTCGCCGCAGCGGCAGCGATCGCCGGTGTGCTCACCGGTGTCATCGCCATGCTGGCGTTCCGCTGGAGCGAGCGGGAGCAGAAACGCCCCACCCGCACCTCCCTGCACACCGACCCGGTGCTCCCGCCGGGCGTGGACACCGTCCTCTCCGTGCTCCGCTCCTCGGCCGTCGTCCTCGACGAGGCCGACGCCGTCGTCAAGGCCAGCTCCGCCGCGTACGCCCTCGGGCTGGTCCGCGGCGGCAAGCTCTCCGTGGAGCCCATGCTCCAGATGGCCCGGGACACCAGGAGGGACGGCGAGATACGCCAGGTCGAGCTGGACCTGCCCAGGCGGGGGACCGGACGGGGGGAGGCCCTCGCGGTCTCCGCGCGGGTCGCGCCCCTCGGGTCCCGGCTGGTGCTGCTCCTCGTGGAGGACCTCACCGAGGCCCGGCGGATCGAAGCGGTACGACGCGACTTCGTCGCGAACGTCAGCCATGAGCTCAAGACCCCGGTCGGCGCGCTCTCCCTCCTCTCCGAGGCCGTCATGGACGCCTCGGAGGACCCGGAGGCCGTGGAGCGTTTCGCCGGCCGGATGCAGATCGAGGCCACCCGCCTGACCAGCCTGGTCCAGGAGCTCATCGACCTCTCCCGGGTACAGAACGACGACCCGCTGGAGGACGCCGAACCCGTCCGCGTGGACGAACTGGTCGCCGAGGCCATCGACCGCTGCCGGCACCAGGCCGGCACCAAGCAGATCACCATGGCCGCGGCCGGCGCGGCCGAGCTCAAGGTGTGGGGCAACCGCGGCCAGCTCGCCGCCGCTCTCGGCAACCTCGTCGAGAACGCCGTCAACTACTCGCCCGCCCGCACCCGCGTCGGCATAGCCGCCCGCCGGGTGTCCGTCCCGGGCGGCGACCTGATCGAGGTCGCCGTCACCGACCAGGGCATCGGCATCTCCGACAAGGACAAGGAGCGCATCTTCGAGCGCTTCTACCGCGTCGACCCGGCCCGTTCCCGCCAGACCGGCGGCACGGGCCTCGGTCTCGCGATCGTCAAGCACGTGGCCGCCTCGCACGGCGGGGAGGTCACGGTGTGGAGCTCGGAGGGACAGGGCTCCACGTTCACCCTCAGGCTGCCGGAGGCGGGCGCGGCCCGCGACCGCGCGCTCCAGCACCCCGACCTCGACGACGAGGACGGGCATTCCACCACCGAGTCGGCTTCTTACGACCCGCTTCCCGCCCCGGAGGTCCTTCCGTGACCCGAGTGCTCGTCGTCGAGGACGAGGAGTCCTTCTCCGACGCCCTGTCGTACATGCTCCGCAAGGAGGGCTTCGAGGTCGCCATCGCGGCCACCGGCCCCGACGGACTCGACGAGTTCGATCGCAACGGCGCCGACCTCGTCCTCCTCGACCTGATGCTGCCGGGCCTGCCCGGCACCGAGGTCTGCCGCCAGCTGCGCGGCCGCTCCAACGTCCCCGTCATCATGGTGACCGCCAAGGACAGCGAGATCGACAAGGTCGTAGGGCTCGAAATAGGAGCCGACGACTACGTCACCAAGCCGTTCTCCTCGCGCGAGCTGGTCGCCCGCATCCGCGCGGTCCTGCGCCGCCGCGGGGAGCCCGAGGAGGTCACCCCGGCCGCCCTCGAAGCCGGTCCCGTCCGCATGGACGTCGACCGCCACGTCGTGACGGTCTCCGGCTCCAAGGTCGACCTCCCCCTCAAGGAGTTCGACCTCCTGGAGATGCTGCTGCGCAACGCCGGCCGCGTCCTGACCCGCATGCAGCTCATCGACCGGGTCTGGGGCGCCGACTACGTGGGCGACACCAAGACCCTCGACGTCCACGTCAAGCGCCTGCGCGCCAAGATCGAGCCCGACCCGGGCGCGCCGCGGTACCTGGTGACGGTCCGCGGTCTCGGCTACAAGTTCGAGCCCTAAACCAGGACACCTCACGCACGCCGAAGGGCGGGACCTCCTCGGAGGTCCCGCCCTTCGTGTCGTACGACGGTCACGACCGTCCCGTACGGCCGCTCAGTGGCTCGCGGCCGACTCGGTGGCCGTCGCGCTCGCGGAGGCCGCGCCGGTCGGCGTGGCGGAGCCGGTCGGGGTGGCCGCGCCGGTCGGGGTCGCGGAGCCGGTCGGCTTCGGCGAGGCCGCCGGGGCCGAGGGGACCGCGGTCGGACCCCACTTGGTGAAGTAGCTGTCGGCCGGGACGACGAAGGCGCGCAGGCTCACCTCGCCGGTCGTGCTGAAGGTGAACGTGACCTTCTGGGCGTTGCCGTTCTTGACGCCCGCGCCGAGCTCGTTCACCGCGGCGGAGGCGTTGCCCTTGCCGCCGATGACGACGGAACCGTGGGCCGGGACGGTCACCTCGCCCTTGCCCTTGGCGGGCTTGATCGTGGCGCTGCCGCCACCGTCGATGCTCACGGCCTCCAGCGTCTGGGCCTTGTCGCCGCCGTTGAAGACGGTGGCGGAGATCGCGGCGGGGCCCTTGGTCTCGCCGGAGGCCTCGGTGCTCGGCTGGGTGATCACCACGACGTTCTGGAGCTTGATGTCGCCCACGCGGATCTCCGCGTTGTCGGGCTTGACCTCCAGGGTCTGGGCGTTGTTGCCGGCCGCGCACGCGGAGAGCGAGGCGATCGAGAACGCGAGGGCGGAGGCGGCGAGGGCGCCGCGTCGAAGGCTGCTGCTCACGGCGGCGGCAACTCCTTGACTTGAGCGGGGCGGCCCGTAAAGCCGCGCTAAGTGTCTGTCAGCGGGCTTAGGTTACCGAGCCGTTCCCGCCGCTCCGCACCCGACCCTCCCCAAGAGGCGTGTCATCCCGGTTCACAAGTGACTCCTGAGTCACTTGCACCTCGCGCGCCGGCGCTCGTCCGTCATTCACATAAGAGGTTTCGGCATCCGGTGGCAAAAGTTCCGTGAAGGAATGCGCGACCGCCTCCGGAATTGATCACCACGTGATCCTCCGGCCCTGTGTGATCAATTCCGGATTCGGCGCCGAAGTGACTCCGGCCACCGAACGGAGTAGCGGAAGTCGCACACTTGGAACCGGACATTTGTGGACGTTAGCCCGCTCGGAGGAGCCTCCGGATGCGTGTAACGTACGCGTTTCACCTCGCCCGGAGAGCCGCTCCGACCTGCGAATTCCTTCTTCCGCTCGGCGTCCGCAGCACGTTCCTGTTGCTGTTGTCAAGCCCCGAGATATGCCCTGACCTGCGAAAACGCCATTCAGAACCCGCAGTTTCCGTGTTACCCTGGATAGCCACGGAAGGGGTACCTGTCACATGACGTTCAAGGTTGGCGACACCGTGGTCTATCCCCATCACGGGGCCGCGCTGATCGAGGCTATCGAAACTCGCCAGATCAAAGGCGTGGACAAGACCTACTTGGTGCTGAAGGTCGCCCAGGGTGACCTGACGGTACGTGTGCCAGCGGACAATGCGGAGTTCGTCGGCGTGCGTGATGTGGTCGGTCAGGACGGGCTGGACCGGGTCTTCGAGGTGCTGCGCGCGCCGTACGCCGAGGAGCCCACTAACTGGTCCCGTCGTTACAAGGCAAACCTGGAGAAGCTCGCCTCCGGCGATGTCATCAAGGTCGCGGAAGTCGTGCGTGACCTGTGGCGTCGTGAGCGCGAGCGTGGACTCTCCGCAGGTGAGAAGCGCATGCTCGCCAAGGCTCGGCAGATCCTGGTGAGTGAGCTCGCTCTCGCGGAGAACACGAACGAGGACAAGGCCGAGGCGCTGCTCGACGAGGTTCTCGCGTCCTGAGCGTCCCTGTGCAGGCACCTTGCCCGCCCAGCTCAGCACACAACGCTCAGCACACAACTGAGTCCTGAATAGAAGTGCCGCATTGAAATGCCGCGGTGCCCGATGACGCAACAGCTGTCGCCGGGCGCTGCGGCATGTCTGTCTCCGGAATCAAATGTTCTGATGCCGGGCCTGTCACGCCCTGCCCGTCACGCCCTGGAGTGCCGCGCGCATGTCCTCGCGCGTGTTCCGCTCGGAGAAAGATCCCCCGATACTTGGCGTGCCGGGCCCGGGCAGCAGGCTCGACCGGTGTCACGGAAGGGTCCGGTCAAGGCGTCGCGCCCGGCACGCTGTCTCCGTACCCACGTTGGCCGAGCACACAAACCTGACAGGAACCGATGTCTGACGTTTCGCGCCCGTCGCCCGCCGAAGCACGTGCGGAGGCCCGCACCGCGGTGGTGATTCCCGCCGCCGGAAGGGGCGTACGCCTTGGTCCAGGCGCCCCCAAAGCGCTTCGCGCGCTGAACGGCACCCCCATGCTGATCCACGCGGTCCGCGCGATGGCCGCCTCCCGTGCCGTCTCCCTGGTCGTCGTCGTGGCCCCGCCCGACGGCGCCGGCGAGGTCAAGTCACTCCTCGACGCGCACGCGCTGCCCGAGCGGACCGACTTCCTCGTCGTCCCGGGCGGCGACTCCCGCCAGGAGTCGGTCAGGCTCGGCCTGGACGCCCTGCCCGCCGACTTCGACATCGTCCTGGTCCACGACGCGGCCCGCCCGCTCGTCCCGGTCGACACCGTCGACGCGGTCATCGAGGCCGTACGCGAGGGCGCCCCCGCCGTCGTCCCGGCGTTGCCCCTCGCGGACACCGTGAAGGAGGTCGAGCCGGCGACCGCCCCCGGCGAGCCGGAACCGGTGGTGGCCACCCCGGTCCGCGCGCGCCTGCGTGCCGTACAGACACCGCAGGGCTTCGACCGGGCGACCCTGATCCACGCCCACGAGACGGTCACCGAGGACGTCACCGACGACGCGAGCATGGTCGAGCAGCTGGGGCACACCGTCGTGGTCGTGCCCGGTCACGAGGAGGCCTTCAAGGTGACCCGCCCGCTGGACCTGGTCCTCGCCGAGGCGGTCCTGGCCCGCAGGAGGCTCAACGATGGCTTCTGAGCAGCCCGTGCCCCTGCCGCAGGTCGGCATCGGCACCGACATCCACGCCTTCGAGGAGGGCCGCGACCTGTGGTGCGCCGGCCTGAAGTGGGAGGGCGAGGGCACCGGCCTGGCCGGCCACTCCGACGCGGACGTCGTCGCGCACGCCGCCTGCAACGCCCTCTTCTCCGCGGCCGGCCTCGGCGACCTCGGCCACCACTTCGGCACCGGACGCCCCGAGTGGTCGGGCGCGTCCGGCGTCACGCTGCTGACGGAGGCGGCCCGGATCGTGCGCGAGGCGGGCTTCCGGATCGGCAACATCGCCGTACAGGTGGTGGGTCCGCGCCCGAAGATCGGAAAGCGGCGGGACGAGGCCCAGAAGATCCTGTCCGAGGCAGCCGGAGCGCCGGTGTCGGTGTCGGGGGCGACCACGGACGGACTCGGGTTTCCCGGCCGGGACGAGGGCCTGATGGCGGTGGCGACCGCGCTGGTGGTCAGGACCGCGAGCTGACTGTTATCCACAACCCGTCGAAGGCACCACACAACGCCCACTACCCTGGACCCGTGACCATTCGCCTGTACGACACCAGCGCCCGGCAGATCCGTGACTTCGCCCCGCTCACAGCGGGCTGTGTCTCGATCTACCTCTGTGGCCCGACCGTGCAGGCGACCCCCCACATCGGCCACATCCGCTCCGGCCTGAACTTCGACATCATGCGCCGCTGGTTCGAGTACCGCGGCTACGACGTCACCTTCATCCGCAACGTCACGGACATCGACGACAAGATCATCGCCAAGGCCGCCGACCAGAACCGCCCGTGGTGGTCCATCGGCTACGACAACGAACGCGCGTTCAACGACGGTTTCACCGCCCTCGGCTGCCTCCCGCCCACATACGAACCCCGTGCCACCGGCCATGTCACCGAGATGGTCGAGATGATGCGCGGCCTCATCGAGCGCGGGCACGCGTACGAGGCCGACGGCAGCGTGTACTTCGACGTGCGCTCCTACCCCGGCTACCTGTCGCTGTCCAACCAGGACATCGACGACCTGCGCCAGCCCGACGAGGGCGTCTCCGGCAAGCGCGACCCCCGTGACTTCGCCCTGTGGAAGGCCACCAAGCCCGGCGAGCCCGACTGGGAGACCCCGTGGGGCCGCGGCCGCCCCGGCTGGCACCTGGAGTGCTCGGCGATGGCCCACAAGTACCTCGGCTCCGCCTTCGACATCCACGGCGGCGGCCTGGACCTGATCTTCCCGCACCACGAGAACGAGATCGCCCAGGCCAAGGCCTTCGGCGACGACTTCGCGCGGTACTGGGTGCACAACGCCTGGGTCACCATGAGCGGCGAGAAGATGTCCAAGTCGCTCGGCAACGGCGTCCTCGTCTCCGAGATGGTCAAGCAGTGGCGCCCCATCGTGCTGCGCTACTACCTCGGCACCCCGCACTACCGCTCGATGATCGAGTACAGCGAGGACGCCCTGCGCGAGTCCGAGTCCGCGTTCGCGCGGATCGAGGGCTTCGTGCAGCGGGTCGTGGAGAAGGCCGGTCCCGTCGAGCCCTCCGCCGAGGTGCCGCCCGCCTTCGCCGAGGCCATGGACGACGACTTCAGCGTGCCGCAGGCGCTCGCCGTCGTGCACACCACCGTCCGGCAGGGCAACAGCGCGCTCGCGGCCGACGACAAGGAAGCAGCCGTCGCCCGCCTCGCCGAGGTGCGCGCCATGCTCGGCGTCCTCGGCCTCGACCCGCTCGACCCGCACTGGGCCGGCGAGTCCGACCGGGGCGAGGACCTGCACGGCGTGGTCGACAGCCTCGTACGCCTGGTCCTCGACCAGCGGGAGGCGGCCCGCGCCCGCAAGGACTGGGCCACCGCGGACGCCATCCGCGACCAGCTGGGCCAGTCCGGGCTGACCATCGAGGACGGTCCGCAGGGACCGCGCTGGACGCTGGGTCCCCGCTAGCCCCATTTCTTGATCGATTGTGCCGCCCGGCCCTCCGGGCGGCACACTGCATAGACGTACGCATGTTTCACCGACGCAGAACAGGTAGGTCATGGCAGCCAACAACCGCCGCATGTCCGGCAAGAAGGGCGCGCAGGTCGGCAGTGGCGGCCAGCGGCGCAAGGGCCTGGAGGGCAGGGGGCCGACCCCGCCCGCCGAGATGCGCAAGGGCCACAAGAAGAACCGAGTCGCCAACGCCCAGGCACGGCAGGCCGTACGGCGCCCCGCGGCGCGCGGCCGCGGCGGCAAGGGCACCTCGGAGATGGTCGTCGGACGCAACCCCGTCGTCGAGGCGCTGCGCGAGGGCGTGCCCGCCGTGACGCTCTACGTCCAGCAGTTCATCGACAACGACGAGCGGGTCCGCGAGGCGCTCCAGCTCGTCGCCGACCGCGGCGGCGTCCACCTCATGGAGGCCCCCCGCCCCGAGCTCGACCGGATGACCAACGGGCTCAACCACCAGGGCCTGGTCCTCCAGGTCCCGCCGTACGAGTACGCGCACCCCGAGGACCTCGCCAACGCCGCCTACGACGAGGGTCAGGACCCCCTGATCGTCGCCCTCGACGGCGTGACCGACCCGCGCAACCTCGGTGCCGCCGTCCGCTCCGTCTCCGCCTTCGGCGGCCACGGCGTCCTCGTGCCCGAGCGGCGCGCGGCCGGCATGACCGCCGGTGCGTGGAAGTCGTCCGCCGGCACGGCCGCCCGCACCCCCGTCGCCCGCGCCACCAACCTGACGCGCGCCCTGGAGGCGTACAAGAAGCAGGGCATCGCGGTCGTCGGCCTCGCCGCCGACGGCGAGCACGAGATCGGTGACCTGGAAGCCCTCGGCGGCCCCGTCGTCATCGTCGTCGGCAGCGAGGGCAAGGGCCTGTCCCGGCTGGTCGGCGAGACCTGCGACTACCGGGTGCGGATCCCGATGCCGGGCGGCGCCGAGTCGCTGAACGCCGGTGTGGCGGCCGGGATCGTGCTGTACGAGGCGGCTCGCCGACGGGGCTGACCGCGCCGACGGGCACGCGCCGAATGTCTGAACGGTCGTTCGGCGCGGTCCCCCACACGGGGTGTTCCTCGCCCACCGGGCAACCTTGACGGGGTCCGGACAGATCCGGCGGGTCAAAGCAGTGTCCTAATCACACGTCACTCGGTTAGATGAGTGTGGACACCAGAACACCCCGCACACCCACGGGGGGCCGCTCGTCGGGATTCGATACCGGGTTCGATGACGCTCCCGCGCTGAGCATGGTGAAGGTGCCGAGCGATCCGGCGCAGATCATCGTCAACCACGCCAGCTTCCGCGTCCAGCTGGGCGCGTCGACGCGGCGCACCGCCCAATCCCAGCGGATCGCACGGCACTTGAGCGCCGCCGAGGAGACCGCGCGCATCGCGGCCGTCGGCACCACGGCGGTCAGAACCGGCGCCGCCCCCGCCGCCGGGCGCCGCAGGCCCGTCGTGTGGAGCGGCAGGTCCGCCCCCGACGACACCGGCGCCCACCGCCTGCTCCAGGCCGTGCGGGGCGGCAGCGTCGGCCATACCGACGCGCCCGCCGCCGACGCCGGAGCCACCCAGGTCATCCCCCGCATCGACGTCGACCACGGCTACCAGGGCGACTACGACGACGAGTTGGCCCAGACCATGGAGACCCCGGTCGTCGGCGCCCAGCGCACGCCCGGCGGCGACGGCACCCGACTCCTGCCCAGCATGCGCACGGTCGGCAGCGCGGACGACGAACCCGCCTACGCGGGCCAGGAGTTCGACGACGGCTTCGACGAGGCCCGCGCCGACCGCGCCACCAGGCGACAGGGCGACGAGGCCGCACGGCACGCCTACTACCCCGGCCGCCGTATGAACCTCGGCGTCGTCCTCCTCCCGCTCCGGATCTTCCTCGGCTTCATCTCCATCTACGCCGGCATGGGCAAGCTCTGCGACCCCGTCTACTTCGACGGCGGCAAACGCGGCTCCATGGTCAAGTGGCTCAACACCCTGCACCCGTGGGACGTGGCCGAACCACTGCGCCAGTTCGCCCTCCAGCACCCCGTCGGCTCCGGCCTCGTCATCGCCTTCCTCCAGGTCATCGTGGGCGTCCTCACGATCCTGGGCTGCTGGCAGCGCGTCGCCGCGGTCGTCGGCGCCGGCCTCTCCGCCGCGCTCCTCGTCACCGTCAGCTGGAAGAGCGTCCCCGCCTACGACACCCCCGACATCATCTACCTCGCCGCCTGGTCCCCGCTGATCATCGCCGGCGCCCCCGTCTACTCCATCGACGGCCGCCTCGCGGGCAACGCCTGGCGCCGCCTCGGACCCCACTCCGACATCTGGGAACTGCGCCGCTTCGTCCTGCGCCGCGGCGCCCTCATCACGGCCATCGTCACCGGCCTCACCCTCCTGATCGGCTCGGTCCTCGGCGGAGCCGTCCGGGACGCCGACCGGGTGATCGTCCCCGGCCCCGGCGAGGCCCCACGCAACGAACTGCCCGGCTCCCCGCTCCCGCAGGACTCCGCCAAGGCCCACAAGAAGCGCCCGTCGGCGTCCACGAAGCCCAGCCAGGGCGCCACCAGCGGCCCGTCCACCCACACCTCCGCCACCCCCGGCGCCACCCGCGACACCGGCACGGGCACCGGCGGCTCACCCAGCCAGACCCAGGGCACCACGGGACAGACCTCGCCCCAGCAGTCCTCCCCGGCCGAGCAGGCCCCCAGCACCACCTCCGGCCCCACCGGCGGCACGAGCACCTCCGGCGGCTCCACAGGCGGCTCCGGCACCGGAGGCTCTTCCTCCGGTCAACCGGGCCTGGTGGGCGGCCTGTTGGGGTAGGCGGGCCGGTGGGCGACGTACTGGGCGACCCCACCGGCTGAAGGACACCGCCCGCACAACGAGAAGGTCCCGCACAGAGAATGTGCGGGACCTTCTCGGCGTACGCCTCCAGCGACGTAGGCCTCCAACGACCGAGCGCCTCCAACGGCCGGCGGCCTCCAACGACCGAGCGGCCTCCAACGACCGGCGCCCTTCAACGACCGAGCGGCCTCCAACGACCGGCGCCCTTCAGCGACCGAGCGCCGCCAGCTCCTTCGCCGCCTCCGTCAGATCCTTCGCCGTGTCGATGGCCCGCCAGTACGCCCCCTGCGGAATCGGGAACCCGGCCAGCCGCAGCTCACGCGCCAGCGTGGGAAACGTCGTCCGCTCATGATCCCCCCGCTCCGGCAGCAGCTCGGCGAACGCGGGCGAGAACACGTACACACCGGCGTTGATCTCGAACGTCGACGGCGGCGCCTCGATGAAGTCCGTGATGTGACCGAACCCGTCGGTCTGCACCGCCCCCCACGGAATCCGCGGCCGCGCCAGCGCCAGCGTCGCCACCGCGTCGCGCTCGATGTGGAAGTCCGCCATGTCGCGCAGCGAGAACCGGGTCCAGATGTCACCGTTCGTCGCGTACCACGCCCGCTCCGGGTGCGGCAGACGCGCCGCCGCGTACTTCAGACCGCCGCCCCGGCCGAGCGGCTCCGTCTCGATGACGGTCTGGACGCGCACCGGCAGGTCGGCCGTCTTCAGCCAGTCCTGGAGCACCTCGGCGAGATGCCCACAGCTGATCACCACGTCCGTCACGCCTTCCTCGGCGAGCCAGACAAGCTGATGGCCGATGATCGGAGTCCCCGTACCGGGGATCTCGACCATCGGCTTGGGCCGGTCGTCGGTGTAGGGACGCAGCCGGGAGCCCTGGCCGCCGGCCAGGATCACGGCCTGGGTCGGACGGGACGCGGCGTTCTGATCGGTCATGACCGAAACTGTACGACGCGCCCCTTCCGGACCCAGGGCGGCATCCCGTCTCGCGAGGGTCAGCTGTGTGCCGCCGCCACACCCGTCGCGAAGGAGGTGTCGCAGACGGGGCGGGCGTACGACTGCGCGCGCGTGGGGCCGTACACACGGACCGCCGCGCGGCCCAGGGCCCGCGCGATGGACACGCAGTGCCTGGCGAGCGACGGACGCTCGTTCACGGCCTCCTGGAGGTGCGTGAGGGCGATGCCCGGGTTCTTCTCCTGGAGCTCGGTCAGCAGCCGCCCGCGCAGGACGTCCTGCGGGGCCAGGGGCGCGCTGCGCGGCTTGCTGTCCGAGACCGTCGCGTCCGAGGCGGTGAGCACCGAGGAGCTCGAGGGATCCCCCGACCAGTTGACTCGGGTGACCGCGAGGGTCCCGGAGAGCACCAGGACGACGGGCAGGACAAGGGCGAGGGAGCGGCCGATACGGCGGGCGGGGCCCCGGCCGCGTCGCGTCTGTTGGTAAGTGGAGTGCTTCACGCGTGTGAGGGTAGCGTGCGGTAATGATTTGGCGACATTTAGTCACCGGTTCGGGGGATGAGATGGTGCCGTTCATTGGGTAGGGCGTTGACGCACACTGCTCGAAATGACCGGTCTGCCGGGGTATTTGTCGACAACCTCCGCGGTTTTCCGAGCGCGAGGAGGGCCCCGCAGACGCGCTGCGGGGCCCTCTTCGTCAACCTGGGTGAATTGTCGCCGTTCGTCCTCAGTCGGAGAGGCGCTCGCCCGTCGAGGTCGAGAACACGTGGGTCTCGCCCGGACGCGGCACGACGTGCAGCGTGGCGCCCTTCTCCGGGACCGCGCGGCCGCTGACACGGACGACCAGGTCCTTCAGCTCGCCGTCGACCTTGGCGGAACCGTAGACGTAACCGTCGGCGCCGAGCTCCTCGACCACGTTCACGGAGACCGCGAGACCGGCCGGGGCGTCCTCGGTGTCCTTGGAGAGGGCCGAGGCGGCGGCGCCGTTGTGCTCGACGATGTCGAAGTGCTCGGGGCGGACGCCCACGGTCACCGTGGTGTCACCCTTGTCGGAGGCGGCCTTGAGGGCCTCGCGGTTGACGGGCACCACGCTGTTGCCGAACTTCACACCGCCGTCGGTGATCGGGACCTCGACGAGGTTCATCGCCGGGGAGCCGATGAAGCCGGCGACGAACAGGTTCGCCGGGCGGTCGTACATGTTGCGCGGGGAGTCGACCTGCTGGAGCAGACCGTCCTTGAGCACGGCCACGCGGTCGCCCATCGTCATGGCCTCGACCTGGTCGTGGGTGACGTAGACGGTGGTGATGCCGAGACGGCGCTGGAGCGAGGCGATCTGCGTACGCGTCGACACACGGAGCTTGGCGTCGAGGTTCGACAGCGGCTCGTCCATGAGGAAGACCTGGGGCTCACGCACGATGGCGCGGCCCATCGCGACACGCTGGCGCTGACCACCGGAGAGGGCCTTCGGCTTGCGGTCCAGGTACTCGGTGAGGTCGAGGATCTTCGCGGCCTCCTCGACCTTCTGCCGGATCTCCGCCTTGTTGATGCCGGCGATCTTGAGCGCGAAGCCCATGTTGTCGGCGACCGTCATGTGCGGGTACAGCGCGTAGTTCTGGAACACCATGGCGATGTCCCGGTCCTTCGGCGGCAGGTGCGTCACGTCGCGGTCACCGATGCGGATGGCGCCGCCGTTGACGTCCTCGAGCCCCGCCAGCATGCGGAGCGAGGTGGACTTGCCACAGCCGGACGGGCCGACCAGGACGAGGAACTCGCCGTCCTCGATGTGGATGTCGAGACCGTCGACGGCGGGCTTCGTGGAACCCGGGTAAATACGGGTCGCCTTGTCGAACGAAACAGTGGCCATGGCTCAGAGGCCCCCTTCTACCGGCAGGAACGTGCCGGACGATCCGTTGTAGGAAGGTGGTGGTGTAGTCCACGCAGGTGGACTGGGTCAGGACGGTACCCGGCGTTCACGCGTCTGTCAGTACCTGGAGGACTGTGAACTTCGCGGAAATTTTCGACGGGGCGCCCTGGTGACCTGGGTACACTGCACGGGCGCCTCCTTAGCTCAGCTGGCCAGAGCAACGCACTTGTAATGCGTAGGTCGTCGGTTCGAATCCGACAGGGGGCTCTCTGGAAGCCCAGGTCAGATCACGCCTGACCTGGGCTTTTGTCGTGGGTGGACGGATCCGTCGCCGGTAGTTCCACGCTCACGCGCAGGCCGCCCTCGGGGCGTGGGGTGAGGGTCAGGGTGCCGTCGTGGGCCTGGGTGATCGTCTTGACGATGGCGAGGCCCAGGCCGACGCCCGCGTGGTCGGTGTGGATGCGTTCGGTGCCGCGCCGGAAGGGTTCGGCGAGGGTCGAGATCAGTTCCGGGGCGAGCTGGTCGCCGGTGTTCTCGACGGTGAGGGTGACTGTCGTGGGGTGGGCGTCGGTGGTGACGCGGACCGTGCCCCGGTCGGGGAGGTTGTGGACGATCGCGTTGTGGACGAGGTTCGTGGTCAGTTGCAGCAGGAGTGCCTGGGAGCCGGTGGTCGGGGCGATGTCGCCGTGGGTCTCGAGGGTGACGCCGTTCTTCTCCGCGAGGGGGAGGAGGGTTTCGGTGGCTTCCTCCGCCAGCAGGGACAGGTCGACGGGCTCTCGGGTGAAGGACCGCTGTTCGGTGCGGCTGACCAGGAGCAGTGCCTCGGTGAGGTCGATGGCCCGGGTGTTGACGGTGTGGAGGCGGTCGAGGACTTCGCCGGTGTCCTGGCCGGGGTCGGTGCGGGCCACGTCGATGAGGGCTTTGGAGATGGCGAGCGGGGTGCGCAGTTCGTGGGAGGCGTTGGCCGCGAATCTGCGCTGTTCGGCGACGTGGGCTTCGAGGCGGGCGAGCATCGCGTCGAAGGCGTCGGCGAGTTCGCGGAACTCGTCCTTGCGGCCGGGCAGCCGGATCCGGTGGGAGAGGGAGCCGGTGGCGGCGGTGCGGGTGGCGTCCGTGATGCGGGTGAGGGGGGCGAGCATGCGGCCGGCGAGGATCCAGCCGCCCAGGAGGCCGAACACCAGCAGGAACGCCATGACCGCGGCGGCCGTGGGGGCGAAGCCCTTCAGGAACCAGGTGCCGGGGGTGGCTTGTAGCGCCCCTGATTCGTTGTATCCGAGCTGCCCGTTGCGCAGGAAGAACACCCCCACGGCGGCGATGGCCAGGACGCTGGCGAGCATGAGGAACCCGGCGTAGCTGAGGGCGAGTTTGAGGCGGACGCTCAGGCCGGGCGCTCTATCCACGGTCCGCTCCCTCGTTCACGGTCTCGTGTCCGGTCGGCGGCTGGGTGTCGATGCGGTATCCGACTCCGGCGACGGTGGCGATGATCCAGGGTTCGCCGAGTCGTTTGCGCAGGGCGGAGACGGTGATGCGTACGGCGTTGGTGAAGGGGTCGGCGTTCTCGTCCCAGGCGCGTTCCAGGAGTTCTTCGGCGCTGACGACTCCGCCGTCGGCGGCGACGAGGACTTCCAGTACGGCGAATTGTTTCCTGGTGAGGGCGACGTAGCGGCCGTCGCGGTAGACCTCTCTGCGGAACGGGTCGAGGCGCAGGCCGGCGATCTCGCGGACGGGGGGCCGTTTGTGCGGGCGTCGGCGGTCGAGTGCTCGGAGTCTGAGGGCGAGTTCGCGGAGTTCGAAGGGTTTGGTGAGGTAGTCGTCGGCGCCGAGTTCGAAGCCGGAGGCTTTGTCGTCGAGGCGGTCGGCGGCGGTGAGCATGAGGATGGGCATGCCGCTGCCGGAGGCGATGATGCGTTTGGCGATCTCGTCGCCGTTGGGTCCGGGGACGTCGCGGTCGAGGACGGCGATGTCGTAGGTGTTGATGCCCAGCAGTTCGAGGGCGGTGTCGCCGTCGCCCGCGATGTCGGCCGCGATCGCTTCCAGGCGCAGGCCGTCGCGGATGGCCTCCGCAAGGTAGAGCTCGTCCTCGACGATCAGCACACGCATGTCTTCGATGCTACGAGCGGGCGCATATCGCGGGCGTATCGAAATCCGCATACGTGCCGGCAACACCGCGCCGCCTTCACTGGCGGTGGATGTGTGCCGACCCGACTCAGGACCCGAGGACGACTCAGTGAGCAAGACAGTGACAACGGCTCGCGTGGACACGGCGGACATGGCGGACACCGGGCAGGAGGGGCCCGTCCGCCGGATCGTCCGGGCCGGCCTGCGCCCCGGCCCCTGGAAGCGTGGCCCGGTGCTTGCCGTGCTGGGGTTGCTGCTCGGGCTGTTCATGCTGCTGCACGCGCAGATCCCGGACTACGGCGGTCTCGGCAGCCTGGTGGAGACGTTCCTGCCGTGGTTCGGGCTGTTGGTGCCGGTGTTGCTGGCGGGGGCGCTCTGGCGCCGTTCCGCGTCCGCGGTGGTCGCGCTGTTGCTGCCGGTGACGGTGTGGCTGAGCCTGTTCGGGGGGCTGCTCGGCGACAAGTCCCGGTCGGGCGGTGATCTCGTCGTGGTCGGCCACAATGTCGGCGCCGGCAACTCCGACCCGGTCGGCACGGCTCGTGACCTGGCCGCCTCCGGGGCGGACGTGCTGGGGCTGGAGGAGATCACCCCGCAGGCGGTGCCGGTGTACGAGAAGGCGCTGGCGACGGCGTATCCGTACCACGTGGTGCTGGGCACGGTCGGGCTGTGGAGCAGGTTGCCGTTGTCGGACGCCCGGGTGGTCGACACCGCGCAGGACGCCGGGCCGCTGGGGGCCGCCAAGTCGGCCGCCGACACGCTGCCCTCCAACCGGGCGCTGCGTGCCACGGTGGCCACGGACGGGGGCCCGCTGGCGGTGTATGTGGCCCACCTGGGGTCCGTGCGGGTGATGCCCGGGACCGGGTTCTGGACGGAGAGCCGGGACCGCAACGCGGAGGCGCTCGCGAAGGCCGTCGCCGCCGAGCCGAGCGGGCGGGTGGTGCTGCTCGGTGATCTGAACGGCACCACGGACGACCGCGCGTTCGCCGGTCTCACCTCGCGTCTGAGCTCGGTCCAGGACGCGGCCGGTGACGGGTTCGGGTTCACCTGGCCTGCGGGGTTCCCGGTGGCGCGGATCGACCAGATCCTGGTGCGTGGAGTGGACCCGAGGAGTTCCTGGGTGCTTCCGGCGACCGGGAGCGACCACCGTCCGGTGGCGGCCGCGATCAGCTGGTGACCGGGGGCTTTATGGGTGGGGCGCGTTCTCCGGTTCGGTGTCCGGTGGTCCCGGCAGTGGCAGTTCCCGGATCGCCGGGTCCGTGACGCCGGACAGGAGGGCCTGTGCGAAGCGGTCCGCGCGCAGGACCTGGAAGGGGCGGGAGTGGTACGGCCGTGTCGTGGGGTCGAGCGGGTCCGTGAGGGCGAGCCGGTTGTGCAGGCCGGCGACGGTCTCGTAGGCGGTGGCGAGGTGGGTCTCGCGCTGGTGAGGGTCGGTGGCCGTGAGGGCGGCTGTGAGGACCGGGGTGAGGCGGTGGCCCGCCGGGGTGCGGGTGAAGGCGGTGCCGAGCCATTTGCCGTACGGCGGGTAGCGGCGGTCCATGAGGAGGCACAGGCGCATCAGGTGGCGGGTGAGGCGGGCGGCGACGACGGCGGCGCCGAGTTCGTCTCCGACCTCGCCGCAGCGGCCGACGAAGGCCTCTTCGTGGGCGATGCGTTGCCACTGGCAGGCCAGGACGTAGCGCCACAGGTCGTGCGGGTACCAGCGCAGGGCGGCGCGGACCGGGGTGAGGGTGTGGAGGCCGTCGTGGAAGACGGCGCCGGCGGTGACTTCGGCGAGGCGTTGGGTGGGGGCGGCGAGCCAGTCGGCCGGGGTGATCCCGGAGGTCGGGTCGAAGCCGAGGGTGTCGGTGAACCATGCGGGGACGTGGGTGATCTCGACGCGGTGGTGTACGGGGCCGTCGGTGGCGCGCATGACGCGGATGTCGCGGGTCTCGCCGGTGGGGGCGAAGTAGGTGGGGTAGCCGTGGAAGGTCTTCGGGAGGCGTTCGGCGAGGGCCTGTCGGATGCGGGCGGCGTGGCGGGGGACGTCCTGGGGGTGGAGGAAGAGCTGGAGGCGTGGGCCCCATTCGTGGTCGGCGGAGCGCGGGGTGTCGTGGCCGAGGACTTCGGAGCCGGGGCCGATGCGTGCGGCGGAGTACGGGATGCCGGGTGCGGTCTCCGCGAGGAGGGGGCCGACCGCTTCGGTGTGGAAGCGGCGGGCCAGTTCGAGGCCGGGGACGAAGGCGGGGGTGGTCACGCGGTGTCGGCGGCCTTCAGGAGGGCTTCGTCGGTGAGGCGGTACACCGTCCACTCGTCCTGCGGGCGGGCGCCGAGGGCCGCGTAGAAGTCGATGGCGGGGGTGTTCCAGTTGAGGACGGACCATTCGAGGCGCTGGTAGCCGCGTGCGACGCAGATGCGGGCGAGTTCGGTGAGCAGGGCCTTGCCGTGGCCGCCGCCGCGGGCGGTGGGGCGGACGTAGAGGTCCTCCAGGTAGATGCCGTGGACGCCGCGCCAGGTGGAGAAGTTGAGGAACCAGATCGCGTAGCCGACCACGGTGCCGGTGGTGTCGGTGGCCACGTGGGCGTGGGCGGCGGGGTGGGGGCCGAAGAGGGCTTCGTGGAGCTGTTCCTCGGTGGCCTTGGCTTCCTCCAGGGCCCTTTCGTAGTCGGCGAGTTCGCGGATCAGGGTGTGGATGGCGGGGATGTCGGCGGGGGTGGCGGGGCGGATCACGGCTGTCGGCTCCGGGGGGTGCGCAGGCGGTGGGCGATGTCGAGGTGGCGGGGTTCCAGGGGGCGGCCGTCCTCGATGTCCCAGAGGGCGTTCTGGAGGAGTCGTCCGAGGGTCCAGGCACGGGCGCGTGCGCGGTCCAGGCCGAGGACGTCGGTCATGGCGTCGAAGCGCCAGAGGACCTCGTCGGCGTCGTAGCGGTTGGCGAGGGCGGGCCAGAGTTCGAATCCGGGGTCCCCGGCGAGGGGTTTGGGGTCGATGGCGAGCCAGGGGGCGCGTTCGGAGGCGAGGACGTTCTCGTCGTGCAGGTCCCAGTGCAGGAGCCGGTCGCCGGGTTCGCCGGCGACCTCGCGTACGGCGGCCGCGCAGTCGGCGACGGTACGGCGGGTCTGCGGGTCGGGGATGCGGCGGAGGGCTTCGGGGGTCCGGTCCAGCATGGTGCGCGCGATGTCGCCGAGCCGGCGTGTCCCGGCGGGTGCGGGCCCCGCGGTGAGCCGGGCGAGGAGGCCGGCGATGACGAGGACCGCGTCCCGGGTGCCGGGCAGGGTGGACAGCATGCGGGTGGAGTCGAGGCGTTCCAGGAGCATGGTGTGGGTGACCGGGTCGTGGTCGAGGAGGCGGACCGCGCCGTCGCCGTCCCACTGGCGCAGGGCGACGGGTTCGCCGGCGCTCTCCTCGTCGAGGAGCTGGAGTTTGAGGACGGCCGGGGTGCCGGTGTCGACGCTGACGACCGGCAGGACGAGCGCGGTGACGCCGTGCATGGGGGAGCCGTCCGGTCTGAGCTGCCAGCGTTCCAGGAAGTCCTCGACCAGGGCGGGCAGTCCGGCGATGAACTCCCGTCCCCTGTCGCCGTTGTAAAGCTCCTGTGTCGCCGCCAGTTCCTCCGGGATGTCGATCACGTGCCGGACCCTACCGGCGTGGGTGAATCGCCTCATGCGAATTAACCGGGGTGTCCACAGGGTGCGGGTCTACGTCCGCAGAGCCCCCGGCACCTATGTGTGGCTGGCGGTCCTGTTCGTGACGACGGTGGCGTTGCACCACATGTCGCCGGAGTTCGAGGAGGAGTTCCTGCGGCAGCGCTCGACCAACATCCATGAGCTGTCGAGCAATCCGGTGCGGGTCCTGGTCTCCAGCGCCATGTGGATCGACAGCGGGCACTGGCTGCCGTACGTCGTCCTCTACTCCGTCTTCCACGCGCCGGCGGAGCGCTGGCTGGGGACCGCGCGCTGGCTGGCGGTGTGCGCGGCGGCGCATGTGCTGGCCACGCTGATCAGCGAGGGGGCGCTGCTGTGGGGGATCCGGCACGGGATGGCGCCGGCCTCGGCGGTCAACACGCTGGACATCGGGGTGAGTTACGCGCTGGCGGGGGTGATCGCGGTGCTGGTGTACCGGATTCCGGAACCCTGGCGGTACGTCTACGGGTTCGCGGTGCTCGTGGTGTACGCGGTGCCCCTGGTGACCGGGCGGACCTTCACCGATCTCGGGCACTTCGCCTCCGTGCTGATCGGATTCGGGTGCTACCCGCTGGTGAGAGTGCGGAATCCGAAGGAGACAGCGGGTGCGTCGGCGGGTTAACGTCCCAGGCCATGAGCAGCAGTGCCGTGAACGGCGGCGTCTCCTTCTGGTACGCGGACGACGGCTTTCCCGAGGCGCGGGAGCCGCTCGGCGGTGACGCCTCGGCGGACGTGGTGATCGTCGGCGGCGGGTACACGGGGCTGTGGACGGCGTACTACCTGAAGAAGGCGGTGCCCTTCCTGCGGATCACCGTGCTGGAGCAGAAGTTCTGCGGGTACGGCGCCTCGGGGCGCAACGGCGGCTGGCTGTACAACGGCGTCGCGGGCCGCGACCGGTACGCGAAGCTGCACGGCCACGAGGCCGCCGTACGCCTGCAGAAGGCCATGAACGACACCGTCGACGAGGTCGTCCGGGTGGTCGGTGAGGAGGGCTTCGACGCCGGGCTCCACAAGGGCGGCGTTCTCGAAGTCGCGCGTACGCCCGCGCAGTTGGCGCGGCTGCGGGCCTTCCACGAGCACGAGCTGTCGTACGGCGAGAAGGACCGTGAGCTGTACGGTGCCCGGGAGACGGCGGAGCGGGTCCGGGTCGCGGACGCGGTGGGGTCGTCGTGGACGCCGCACGGGGCGCGGGTGCACCCGGTGAAGCTGGTGAAGGGGCTCGCGGCGGCCGTCGAGGCGCTGGGCGTGGTCATCCACGAGCAGACGCCGGTGACGGAGATCCGGCCCAAGCACGCGATCACGCCGTACGGCACCGTCCGCGCGCCCTATGTGCTGCGCTGCACGGAGGGCTTCACGGCCGCGCTGAAGGGCCAGAAGCGGACCTGGCTGCCGATGAACTCCTCGATGATCGCCACCGAGCCGCTGACGGACGGGCAGTGGGCGGCGATCGGCTGGGAGGGGCGCCAGACGCTGGGGGACATGGCGCACGCGTACATGTACGCGCAGCGCACCGCCGACGGGCGGATCGCGCTGGGCGGGCGCGGGGTGCCGTACCGCTTCGGCTCGCGTACCGACAACGACGGGCGGACGCAGGCGGCGACGGTCGAGGCGCTGCGGGAGATCCTGGTGGGGTTCTTCCCGATGCTGGCCGGGACGCGGATCGCGCACGCCTGGTCGGGCGTCCTCGGCGTGCCGCGCGACTGGTGCGCGTCGGTGACGCTGGACCGTTCGACGGGCCTCGGCTGGGCGGGCGGCTACGTCGGCTCGGGCGTCGCCACCGCCAACCTGGCCGCCCGCACCCTGCGGGACCTGGTCCAGCAGGACTCCGGACAGGGCGGCCGGACCGAGCTGACCGAACTGCCGTGGGTCGGCCACAAGGTGCGCAGGTGGGAGCCGGAACCGCTGCGCTGGCTGGGCGTGCAGGGCATGTACGCCACGTACCGGACCGCGGACCGGCGGGAGTTCACGAGTCACAGCGCGGACTCGTCCCGGCTCGCGCGGTGGGCGGACCGGGTGGCCGGGAGGCACTGACCTGTCCTGGGTGCGTCAGGGCTCCAGGACCACCTTTCCGGTGGTGCCGCGGGTCTCCAGCGCCCGGTGCGCGGCGGCCGCCTCGGCGAGCGGGAAGCGCTGTACGGCGGGGACGAGGCGGCCCGCGGCGGCCTCGGCGAGGGCGCGCAGTTCGAGGGTGCGGATCGGATGGGGGCCGCCGGCCTTCCGCGCCATGACGGGTCCGAGGACCTGCTCGGAGACGCCCTCGACGAGGTACGGCTGTCCGTCGTGGATGCCCTCGCCGGACCAGCCGAAGACGAGGTGCCGGCCCTGGTCGCCGAGGAGGCCGACGGACTCGCGGGCGATCTCGCCACCTACGCCGTCGAGGACGACGGTGGCGGGCCGACCGCCGAGGAAGGCGCGGACCTTGTCCGGCCACGAGGGGTCCGTGTAGTCGACGGCGAGGTCGGCGCCGTTGGCCTGCACCTGTGCCGTCTTCGCCGGGCCGCCCGCGAGGCCGACGACGGTCGCCCCGGCGTTCTTCGCGTACTGCACGAGCAGGGTGCCGATGCCTCCGGCCGCCGCCGGGATCACGGCCACGGAGGTGGGGCCGAGTTCGGCGAACTGGACGATCCCCATGGCCGTACGGCCCGTGCCGATCATGGCGACGGCCTGGGCGAAGTCGAGGTTCGCGGGGATCTCGTGGACGCGGTCGACATCGGTGACGGCGAGTTCGGCGTAGCCTCCGGGGGCGAAGCCGAGGTGGGCGACCACACGCTTGCCGAGCCAGAGCCCGGCGACGCCCTCGCCGAGGGACTCGACGACTCCGGCCACCTCACGGCCGGGGATGGTGGGCAGCGCGGTCGGCTCGGGCAGCGGGCCCTGCTGTCCCTCGCGCAGGGCGGTGTCCAGGAGGTGGACCCCGGCCGCCCGTACGGCGATACGGACCTGGCCGGGGCTCGGTACCGGGTCGTCGGTCCGCTCGTAGGTGAGGTTCTCGGCGGGGCCGAAGGCGTGCAGGCGGATGGCGTGCATGGGCGGAACCCTCCTGTGTGTCGGTGTGCGCCCACTCTCTGACCTCAAGCGTGCTTGAGGTCAAGGGCGTTCCGGCCGAGCGCCAGGGACACGGCGGTGAGGGCGCTGTTGAAGGACACCTCGGAGAGCACCCCGGGCGCCGCGACCTGGTCGCCCGCGAGATAGACGCCGTCGCCCCGGTCGATGGCGGGCCGGTCGCGCCAGCTGGTGCCGGGCAGGTCGACGGCTCCCGTACGGCCGTTCGCGACGGACTCGCGGCGCCAGGTGACGCGTTCGCGCCAGCCGTCGAAGGCGAGATCGAGCAGTTGCTCCGCGCGCGCGATGCCGTCGGCCCTGGTCTCGTGCGGGGCGATGGGGAGCTGCCCCTGGAGGAGTTGTTCGCCCGCGGGGGCCAGGGTGCGGTCCTGGGCGGTGAACCGTTCGATCCAGCCGGGGGAGTCGAGGTCGGAGACGGCGAAGGCGTCACCGCGCCGGGTGCGCAGGGCGAGGTCGAGGAGTGCCGTACGGCCGCTGGGCCAGGTCAGCGAGTCGTCGCGGAGGAGCCGGCGGGCCGCGTCGAGGGAGGTGGCGACGACGACGGGGGTGTCGGTGGGCAGGGCGTCGACGCGGGACAGGGTCTCCATCCGGACGCCCAGGTTCCAGGCGCGGGCGGCCATCCGGTCGACGACGCCGGCCCAGCCGCCGCGCGGGTAGTGCGCCTCGGGCGGCAGCTTGGTGGCACGCCGCAGCCGTTCCTGCACGAACGCGGCGGACAGGGCGCCCGGGTCGTGGTGGAAGAGGGCGACAGCGGAGTAGTGGGCGGCGGCGCGGGCACCCTCCTCGCCGGCCTGAGCGGTTGCCCACGACATGAAGTCCACGTCGACCGGCGCCTGTTGGGCGCTGCGGCGCAGCAGCTTGAGCATCGCGAAGGGCGGGGTGCGGCGCAGTGCGCCCTTGTGCCGCAGGCGCAGCCGGGCCGCCTCCAGGGGCGGGAGCGGGGCGAGCGGTCCGATGAGGTCGCGCTGCTGGAGCCAGGCCCAGTGCGGGCCGCCGTTGTAGAGGGCGTGCGGGCCGTCATTGGTCCGGTACGGCCCCTCGGCGGTCCTGGCCCGGCCCCCGAGCGTGTGATGGGCCTCGTACACGGTGACCTTGGCGCCCGCCTCGGCGGCGGTGATCGCCGCGGTGAGCCCGGCGAGGCCGCCGCCGATGACGGTGATGCGGTGCATGGCTGGGGTCTCCCTCTGTTCGGGGTCGCGTCTTCTTTTTCGTGGTCGTCCTCGCCGGTATGACTGATTGAGGGCACCGGAATGTGACATGGAGGCTGTTCGGGCAGGTCAGGGGGATTGTCAGTGGTGGGGTGCAGGATGGGGGCATGGTGAGGCGAGCGACGGGTGCGGGCAGTGCGAGCAGTGTGAAGGGGGCGCGGCGGCCCGAGGTGCGGCTGCCGCCGCTGGAGCCGCACGGGGGAGGGGAGCTGGAGCCGGACGGGGACTACGACGGGCTGGAGTTCCTGGAAGCGGACTTCGTGGGCCAGGACGGGGCGGGGGCCCGTTTCATGGACTGCGCGCTGAGAGGCTGCGCGCTGGACGAGACCCGGCTCCACCACGCCCGTTTCCTCGACTCCGTCCTCATCGGCATACGGGGCGTGGGCACCGACCTCGCGGAGTCGACCCTGCGGGACGTCGAGCTGATCGACGCCCGCCTGGGCGGAGTGCAGTTGCACGGGGCGGCGCTGGAGCGGGTCGTGATCCGGGGCGGCAAGATCGACTACCTGAATCTGCGTACGGCCGTCCTGAAGGACGTCGTCTTCGAGAGCTGCGTCCTGGTGGAACCGGACTTCGGCGGCGCCCGCCTGGAGCGTGTGGAGTTCGTGGACTGCGCCTTGAAGGGCGTGGACCTCACGGCGGCGACCCTCAAGGACGTCGACCTGCGCGGCGCCGCGTCACTGGAGATCGCCCGGGGTGTCGACCGCCTCGCGGGAGCGGTGATCAGCCCGTCCCAGCTGCTGGATCTGGCGCCGGTGCTGGCGGCGGAGGTGGGGATCCGGGTGGAGGGCTGACAGCGGGGCGAGACCGGCCGGCCGTGGCTCATCCCACTCTCGGGAAGCGGGCCTGGAGCGTCCAGATCGCCGGGTTCTCGCCCAGGTCGTCGTGCAGGTCGGTCAGGTCGGCGATCAGGTCATGCAGGAAGTCGCGGGCCTCGCGGCGCAGGTCCGCGTGGGAGAAGGTGAGCGGGGGTTCCTCCACCGGCATCCAGTCGGCCTCGATGTCCACCCACCCGAAGCGGCGCTCGAAGAGCATCCGGTCGGTGGACTCGGTGAAGTCGAGCTCCGCGTGCTGGGGGCGGGAGGCGCGGGAGCCCGCGGGGTCGCGGTCGAGGCGTTCCACGATGTCGCACAGCGCCCACGCGAAGTCGAGAACCGGCACCCATCCCCAGGCTGTGGCCAGTTCCCGGTCCTCCTTGGTGTCCGCGAGGTACACGTCTCCGCAGAACAGGTCGTGCCGCAGCGCGTGGACGTCCGCGCGGCGGTAGTCGGTCTGCGGGGGGTCCGGGAAACGGTTGGAGAGGGCGTAGCCGATGTCGAGCACGTACGAGATGGTGTCACGCGGCCTCTCGTAGGATCACCGCGTGCCCCGATCCGCGCCGTTCGTCCCCGTCGCCCTGCTCCTCGTGAGCGTCCTCACGGCGTGCGACGGCGGTGTGCACGGCACCCCGGGCGGCCCCGGCCTGCGCGACCCGTACTTCCCGAAGATGGGCAACGGCGGCTACGACGTCACCCACTACGCCCTCCGCCTCGCCTACGACCCGGACGCGAACCGGCTCTCCGGCACCGCGACCCTCACCGCCCGCGCCACCCAGGACCTGACCGCCTTCGACCTGGACCTCGACGGCCTGGACGTCAGGAAGGTCACCGTCGGCGGCAAAGCGGCCCGCTGGAACCGCGCCGGCCAGGAGCTGACCGTACGCCCGCCCGACGACCTCGACGAGGGCCGCGTCTTCCGCGTGACCGTCGCCTACTCCGGCACGCCGAGGACGATCACCGACCCGGACGGCTCGGAGGAGGGCTGGCTCCGGACCGAGGACGGCGCGGTGGCCCTCGGCGAACCGACCGGCTCGATGGCGTGGTTCCCCGGCAACCACCACCCCTCCGACAAGGCGTCCTACGACCTCAAGATCACCGTGCCCGAGGGCTTCCAGGCAGTCTCCAACGGCGAGTTGACGGCGAGCAGGACCAGCGGCGGCCGTACGACCACCACCTGGCACACCGCCGAACCCATGGCGAGCTACCTCGCCACCCTCGCGATCGGCGACTACGACATCCAGCGCTCCACCCTGCCCGGCGGCCTGCCGGTGTGCACCGCCGTCGACCCGGCCGAGGCCGCCGCCGGCCGGAAGGCGCTGGCACAGCTCCCGGCCGTCATGTCCTGGTCCGAGGACACCTTCGGCCCGTACCCCTTCTCCTCCACCGGCGCGATCGTCGACCGCCAGGGCGACGCCGGGTACGCGCTGGAGACCCAGAACCGCCCCTACTTCCCCGGCGCCCCCGACACCGTGACCCTGGTCCACGAACTCGCCCACCAGTGGTACGGCGACTCGGTCACCCTGCGGACCTGGCGGGACATGTGGCTCAACGAGGGCTTCGCGACCTACGCGGAGTGGCTGTGGGACGAGGACCACGGCGGCGACAGCGCCCAGAAGACCTTCGACGATCTGTACGCGCACGGCGAGGACGACTACGCCGAGCTCTGGTCCTTCCCGCCCGGCAAGCCGTCCAGCGCCGCGCACCTCTCCGACAGCCCCGTCTACCAGCGCGGCGCGATGGTCCTCCACAAGATCCGCCAGCGCCTCGGCGACACCGCCTTCCGCGCCCTCCTCCGCGACTGGCCCACCACCCACCGCCACGGCACCGTGGACACCGAGGACTTCACGACGTACGTCGAGGACCTCGCCCCCGACGAGGACTTCGGGCCGGTCTGGGAGGAGTGGCTGTACGGGGACGGGAAACCGGAACAGCCCTGAGGAACGCCGGTCAGTCCCGCTCGCCCAGCGGCTTGCGCAACACCGTGCAGGGGCGGGCGTGCTGGCGGTCCGGGCGGTGGTCGATGATCTCGTAGCCGAGGGCGGTCCAGAAGGTGAGGGCGCGGTCGTTGCCGTCGAGGACGGCGAGGCGTACGGCGGTACGGCCCTCGGTGCGGAAGCGGTCCTCGACGAGGGCGGTGAGACGGCGGCCGTAGCCCTGCCGGTGCACATCGGCGTCCACCATCAGCAGCCCGATCCACGGGTCCGGGTCGGCCGGGTCCGGGTGCTGGGCCAGCGTGATGGCCACCCCCACCAGCCGCCCCTCGCTGCGGGCCAGCAGCACCTCCGCGTCCGGGTGCGCGAGCTCCTCGGCCAGCGCCTCCGCCACCTGCTCCGGGCGGATGTCGTCCGCGTCCGGGAAGTCACCGCTGAGCGCGAAGAACTCGTGGTTGGCGGCGTAGAGGGCGGTGAGCTCGGTCAGGAAGGGGGCCGGGATGTCGTGGTCGGGGGTGAGGTCGAGAGGGGTGAGGAGCATGCGGGGCAGAGTAGTTGAGCGACTGTGACGGCCGGCCCCCCTGGAGAGGGCGGAACCCCAGCCGTCCTTCCGGCGCTGTCTCCCCAGCGGCATGTCACCGCTCACGTCTTCCGGCCTGTCCGATCACATGAATCCAGTCGGACGACTGCAGGTCGCCACGACCGGCCAGAGATGCCCAGGCATAGTCGCGGCGAGAACGTCGAGCGGTGTGCCGGAGACGTGCACACCCGTTACGCATCGTTCTCGAGTTCACGGTCGGAAATCCACCCGGACCGGCTCCGAGAACCCGCTGGGAGCCCACTCTCACACGAACCCCAGTGATCCCGCTGGCGGTTCAGCTGTATCACAACCGGTGATCTGTGGCGTTCTATGGCCGGTGGCCAGGCCGATTGGGGTGTGGCCACGCGAGTTCGCCGGGGGCATACCGCCGTCGGGGCGGGCCCACCCGGGTCAGTTCGGACTGGAGGTATGAGGGGAAGGGAGTCGTGAACTTGCTGAGAGAAGCTACGGCTGCTGACCCTGCTGACCCTGCTGACCGCTGCTGTGCCATAAGCGACAGACGGAGATCACCGACTCGCTGATGGACCTGTTCCTCCAGCTCGTACGACTCTGTGTGTGAGTCGGCGCCCGGCAGGCCGCGGGCGGTGTCCAGGGCCTCCTCAAGGTGCCGCATTGAACGCTGCGGCTTGTGCCGCACGAACGCGCCCCTGCGCTGGGCTGTCGAGGCGAATCCCGGCCCGTCCATACGAGTGGCGCAGCGCGGTTTGCCCCCCGTCGTTACAGATGAATCGATACGCGTTGACCAGTGAACACCAACACGCACACCCCCGCCCCCCGGCCAGCACCCTCCCGCTGGCGCCGACTGTGCCGGACCGCCGCCGTCGCCCTGGTCGTGACGCTCGCCGCCGCCCCGTACGCCAGCGCGTCACCGGCCACCTCCCGCCCCGCAATCCAGGAAGCGACAGCCGGGGCGGCGCAGCAGGCAGGCATCGAAGCTCCCTCCGTACGTGCCGGAGGGGCGGTGATCGAGGTGACCAGCACCGAGCAGTTCACCGAGCTGCTCCACTCGGAGCCGAGAGTCATCGCCATGTTCACGGCCCACTGGTGCACGCCCTGCAGGTCCATCACGCCCGAATTCGAGTACCTCTCGACGCAGCACGGGACCGTCACGTTCCTGTCCGTCGACGTCGACACCAACTACGAACTGGCCCAAGACATCGGAATTACCAGCATGCCCACCTTCATCGCTTTCCGGAACGCCGATCGTGCGGGCCAATTCATCGGGCCCCATCGGGAGTTGCTCCGCCAGATGGTGCAGGGATTGGCCGCGTCCTAAGCCCCGCACCCCTCCCCCGCGCTCGCCGGACCCGACGACCGGTCCGGTGGCTTTGTTCACGAGTGGACGCCCCCACACCTAGCTTGATCATGGCTCTGACCATCGATCAGGAGGAGTCCGCCCGTAGGGAACCGCCTTCCCACGGCCCCGCCGCTCCCCAGCGGCGGGGCCGCATGGCTTCCAGGACTGACAGAGCATGCGCCGCAGGTCGACGTTCGATTCCGCTGCGCCTTCGGTGCCTTCCAAACTGGCGAATTATGCTCAAACTCGTGAGCAAAGGCGGGGCGCGGGGAAAGATCGTCCGACGGTGAGGGGCCGGCGGTCACAGCCGGCCCCTCACTCTCGTGTCGACACGATCGCGCGGGGCTCTCAGGGGGTCGCCGTCATCGACGGCGAGGAACGGCACCTGGTGCTGCCGGACGACCTGGGACCACGAACCGACAAACTCGCCATCGCCTACCAGGCCGCACTCCACCTCGCCGCCGTCCTCATCTGGTCAGCGAGATGATCCGAAAGAAACGGCCTAGTCCTGGTAGCGCGGCAGGCCGTCCGTCGAGATCGTCCAGTCGCCGATGGTGACGTCCTCGCCGTAGACGAAGTCCTTGCGGGTGGCGTAGCGCGGGCCGTCGGGGGTGGGGTGGATGTCGGTGAGGACGGCGCCTGTGGCGGTCCGGGGGTCGAAGATCGCGTAGACGGGGACGCCCATGAGGGGGTAATCCCGCATCTTGCCCGCCCAGTCGTTGTCCGGGTTGGAGCGGGAGACGACCTCGATGGCGGCGATCAGCGTCCGAGGGTCGAAGGAGCCGTCGCCCTCCATGTCCGCCCAGGGGATCACCATGACGTCGGGGTGGCGCATGATTCCTTCGGGGGCCGCCTCCACGTCGGGTTCACCCGTGTGGGCCACGACGTCCTCCGGCATCACCCTTTCCAGGCGCTTCCGCAGGTGCAGCACAGTGAGCTCATGCTGCCTCACGGGCGACATCATGTCGTGAACGATCCCTTCCTTGGTGATCTCGAACTTGCCGGGGAGGGTGTCGTCCATGGACTGGAGAAAGTCCCTCATGGCCCGGTAGAGGTGGGAAGCGTTCTGCCGCGCGTCGTCCGGTGCGATGGTCATGGCGCTCGCTCCTCGTCTGTGCCCAGGGGCCAGGATCGTCCCGTCCATGCTAGGTGGCCTCCAGGAGATCGCCTCGGCAGTCCCGGCAGCGGCCGGGGTCGGGGGCGCGGAAGGCGCGGTCGCAGCCGTCGCAGGTCTGGAGGGGGTGTCGGACCTCCGGGGGTGGGGCCGGGGGCCGGATCGGGGGCAGGGCGGGCAGCTGGGCGGTGAGGCGGTGGGCCAGGAGGGCCGCCGGCCGGTGCAGGGGGTCCATGGGGAGGCGCGCGGTCAGGGCGTCCCGTACGGCGGTGGGGGTCACGTCCCGTTCCAGCCAGGCGGCGACTCCGGGGGCCAGGTGTTCCGCGTCCGTGGCCGACAGGAGCAGCCGGGGGTCGTGGCGGCGGAGGGTGGCCAGGAGCTCGATCGCCTGCTGGATGAGCGCGGGGGCCGGGTAGCCCGGCTGCGGTACGGCGGGCAGGAGCTTCTTGCGGGGCGGTTGCCGTTTCTTCGGCGGCCCGGGGGCCTGGTCGTCGCCGACCCGGCCGCGGTGACCTGGCCGGTTGCAGGAGACCGTGCGGGTGACGATGCGGCCACCGGAGAGGTGCTGCCGTTCGCGGCGCAGGTAGCCGTGGGTCTCCAGGTCCCGCAGGGCGGCGGCGATACGGTCCCTGCCCTCGGGGAAGCGGGTCGCGAGCGTCTTGATGTCGACGGAGGCACCGGCGGGGAGGGACTGGATGTACAGGGCCAGGCCTCTGGCCACGAGCGAGAGCTCCGGGTGCTGGGCGAGGTGGTTGCCGATGACCGTGAAGCGGGTGGTGTGCGGGGCGTTCTCGTGAACGAGGCCCCCCGCGTGGGGGTGGTTTTTGCCCGCGTTACGGGACCGGGCGCGCGAGGGCGCGCTAGGGTTTTGGGTGTCCATCGGGAAGTGCCTTCTTCCTTGGTGGGCGCCACCGGGAAGCTTCCTTCTTCCTTGGTGGTCAGGCCCTCGCATTGGGATGCCAGTCCCAGCGAGGGCCGTTGCATGTCTGCGGTTGTGTTGCGCCGACTGTAGGGCAGGCAACCGGGGCGAAATCCAGTCGAGTTGGCGATGTTCACCCGCGCGGGTGAGCTGCGCCGCGAGGCGGGAGGAAAGGTGGGGCTTGGTCTGGGTTCTTTCTCCCCAGAGTTCTTTGGGAAAGGGTGCCCGCACCACCGACGTACGGGTTTCCGGGCTTCGGTGACAGGTCGATTTCCGCCCACACCGTCTTGCGCGGACGCGGACCCGGCGCCACGCCCCAACGGTCGGCGAGCGCGTCCACCAGGAGCAGGCCCCGGCCCGACTCGGCGTCCGGTGCGGGGAGTTCGGTGTGCGGCAGACGGTCACCCCGGGTGTCGGTGACCTCGATGCGCAGGGTGCCGCCGACGACGTAGAGCGTCACGCGGAAGTCGCGTCCGGGGACCCGGCCATGCGTGGACGCGTTCACCGCCAGCTCCGCCACGATGTGCTCCGCCGGGTGCAACGGGAGTCCCCACTCGCGGAGTTGCTCCGTCGCCAGGAGTCGGGCCAGGCGGGCGCCTCGCGGTGTTGGGGAGAGCAGGACGCTGAAGTTGCGGATCACGGCGGTTTCTTGATTCACGTCACTCAGCGTGGCGGCGCTCGCATACCGTGAACAGTGATGGAGTCAATACGTACGGTGACTGTCCGGAGCCTGTCCGGTCGTGTCCGGGCTGTCGGAGAGGTGCGGGATGAGTGTGGACGGCGAGACGGTCGACCCGGACGACGAGTGGGGGGTCGCGGTCATCGCGACCGTCGGGCGGCAACTGAAGCTGCGGCGCGAGGCCGTGGGGATGCGGGCCGCGGAGTTCGGGGAGGCGGTGGGGTACGGCGAGGACCTCGTCTACAAGATCGAGGGCGGCAAGCGGATTCCCCGGCAGGAGTATCTGGACAGGGCGGACGAGGTGCTGGGGGCGGGTGGGCTCATCGCCGCGGCTTGGGAGGACGTGAAGAAGGTCCGGTATCCCAAGAAGGTGCGGGAGCTGGCCAAGTTGGAGGGGCAGGCCGTTGAGATCGGGGTGTACGAGTGCAATAGCGTCCACGGGTTGTTGCAGACACCCGAGCATGCGCGGGCCGTGATCTCCGCCGCGCAGCCGCCCTATTCGCCGGACGACGTGGAGCGCATGGTGAACGCTCGGGTCGCGCGGCAGTCGGTCTTCGAGCGCGTTCCGGCGCCGTCCATCCATTTTGTGCTGGAGGAGGCGGCCCTGCGTCGACCCATCGGAGGCACAATGGTGTGGCGACGTCAGCTCGAACACCTGCTGGAGGTGGGGCAGTTGCACAACGTCGTGCTTCAGGTGATGCCGCTGAACTCCGAGGTGCACTCCGGTCTGGACGGAAAGATCGAGATGCTCAAGTTTCCCGACGGAACGGCGGTTGGGCGTTCCGACGGTCGTGCGACCTCGGATCCGAAACAGCTGCGCATCCTGGAACTGCGGTATGGCACGATCCGCGCGCAGGCTCTCTCACCAAGAGAGTCGCTGGTCCTCATCGAACAACTGCTGGGAGCAACATGATCCGCAAGTCCGCTGCCGGGGACGTCTCCGACCTGGCGTGGTTCAAGAGCAGCTACAGCAGCGGCAACGACGGCAACTCCTGCGTCGAGATCGCGGTAGCGCCCCGCACGGTCCATGTCCGTGACTCCAAGAACGACACCGCCGGCCCCCGCCTGGCCTTCACCCCCGCCACCTGGACCGCCTTCGTGTCACAGACGTGAGCCCCCGGCCGGTACGGCCAGGGGCTCACGCTCAGCGCAGCGAATCGCAGTGATTAGACGTTGACGCCGAAGTCCTGCGCGATGCCGACCAGGCCGGACGCGTAGCCCTGGCCCACCGCGCGGAACTTCCACTCCGCGCCGTTGCGGTACAGCTCGCCGAAGACCATCGCCGTCTCCGTGGCCGCGTCCTCGGAGAGGTCGTAGCGGGCGATCTCGGCGCCGCCGGCCTGGTTCACGATGCGGATGTAGGCGTTGCGGACCTGGCCGAAGTTCTGCGAGCGGTTCTCCGCGTCGTAGATCGAGACCGGGAAGACGATCTTGTCGATGTCGGCCGGGAGGCCGGCCAGGTTGACGTTGATCGCCTCGTCGTCGCCCGCGCCCTCGCCGGTGCGGTTGTCACCGGTGTGGACGATGGTGCTGTCCGGGGTCTGCTTGTTGTTGAAGAACACGAAGTGGGCGTCGGAGTAGACCTTGCCCTGCGTGTTGACCGCGATCGCCGAGGCGTCGAGGTCGAAGTCCGTGCCGGTGGTCGTGCGGACGTCCCAGCCGAGGCCCACGGTGACGGCGGTCAGGCCCGGAGCCTCCTTGGTGAGCGAGACGTTGCCACCCTTGGACAGGCTTACAGCCATTGTTGGGAGTCCCTTCCCTCGTTAAGTAACGGGCACGAAGCTACAGCTACCTCTATGAACGCCGCGAGAGGTGTCGAAGGTTCCCCGCTTCTTTACTTTCTTTACCCAAGCCCGCACGGGGGACGAGCAGGCGATATTCGGGTGACGTGGACCGGACAGGGGCGGGAACATGGACCCCATGTCCGGTCCCTACGTCATCCGCGGCTCCGTCTCCCTGCCCGAGGCCGAGCTCATGTGGCGTTTCTCGCGCTCCTCCGGCCCCGGTGGGCAGCACGTCAACACCAGTGACTCCCAGGTGGAGCTGCGCTTCGACCTGGCCCGCACCGAGTCCCTGCCCGACGTGTGGAAGCAGCGGGCGCTCACCAAGCTGGCCGGACGGCTCGTCGACGGGGTCGTCACCGTACGGTCCTCCGAGCACCGCTCGCAGTGGCGCAACCGCGAGACCGCGGCCGTACGCCTGGCGGCGCTGCTCGCCGAGGCCACCGCGCCGCCGCCCAAGCCGCGGCGGGCGACCCGGATTCCTCGTGGGATCAATGAGCGGCGGCTGCGGGAGAAGAAGGCGCGGTCGGACACGAAGCGGGGGCGGTCGGGGCGGGACTGGGGGTAGTCGGTCGTCTGTCCGGTGCCGGCCGGTGGGGCTTCTCGCGCAGTTCCCCGCGCCCCTGAAGGGGCGCCCTCGTCGGCGTGTGTCACATCGTGCCCCGTCTCACCGTCAACTCATCGACGGCGGACGACTACGAGAGCGGTGACCCCATGCGCGACGACGAGTTCCTTGCCGAGCGGTTCGAGGCGCACCGGGGGCAGTTGCGGGCGGTGGCGCGGCGGATGCTCGGGTCGGCCGCCGAGGCCGAGGACGCCGTGCAGGAGGCCTGGGTGCGGATGAGCCGGTCGGACACCACGCACGTCGACAACCTCGGCGGCTGGCTGACGACCGTCGTCGGGCGGGTCTGTCTCGACATGCTCCGCTCCCGCAGGTCCCGTGCCGAACAGCCCCTGGAGCCCGAGGCGCCGGTCCCGGCCGCCGTCCCCGATCCCGAGCAGGACGTCCTGCTCGCCGACTCGGTCGGCAGCGCCCTCCTCGTCGTCCTCGACACCCTCACCCCCGCCGAACGGCTCGCGTTCGTCCTCCACGACCTCTTCGCCGTCCCCTACGACGGGATCGCCGACGTCATCGGCAAGTCCCCGGCGGCCACCCGCCAGCTCGCCAGCAGAGCCCGGCGCCGGGTACGGGGCGCCCGGAGCGCGGACTCCGATCACGTCACCCCCGCCCGGCGGCGCGAACTGGTCGACGCCTTCCTCGCCGCCGCGCGCGAGGGTGACTTCGAGGGGCTGCTGGACGTCCTCGACCCGGATGTCGTCGTGCGCACGGAGGCCGGGGTGACGACGGGGGCGTCGGCGGTGGCCAAGGGTGCGGCCACCTACTCGCGGCACATGGTCGGTGTCCCGGTGCCCGCTCTCGTCGAGGGCGCGACCGGTATCGCGCTGCTGCGGGACGGCCGGGTGGAGCGGACGCTCGCGTTCACGTTCGTACACGACCGGATCAGCGTGATCGACATCACCACGGACCGGGAGAGGGCGGCACGGCTGAAGATCACCCTGCTCTAGGCGAGGTCCAGGACCCCGCTCCTTCATGCCCCGGTGGCGCAGCTCCGCGGCGACGGACTCGACGGCGAAACGGCCGTAGCCCTGGCCCTGGGCGTCGGCCGCGATGTTCAGGTGCCACAGGCCGGAGCGGACCAAGCTGTGCCCCTCGGTGCGCCAGTCGATGTGGAGGAAGGCCATCAGAACGCCGCGTGCGCTCACCGTCGACGATCAGCCGGGGTCAGGCGAAGCCATCACCGCGAATTCCTGCTCTGGCCGGACGCGTATGCCGGTGGCTGTTTCGAAATTCCCGGGTGTGATGTCTTCGAGGCGGGGTGCGAATGTCATCCGGGGACCTTAGGTCGCAGCACCGGGGCGCGGCCACGGAATTCATCCCAGCTGCCGGTACCGGCCCCGGAAATAGGTCAGCGGACCGCCGTCCGCGCTCGGCACGTCGGCCGTCAGGACGCGGCCGATCACCAGGGTGTGGTCGCCGGCCTCCACGCGCTGTTCGGTTCGGCACTCCAGGGTGGCGAGCGCGCCGCCCACCAGAACGGCGCCGGTCGCGGAGCCGCGGACGTACGGGATGTCCTCGAACAGCAGCCGGTCGCTGATGCGGCCCTTCATGGCGAAGCGGCCCGCGATGTGCCGCTGGCTCTCCGAGAGGACGGAGACCGCCCACAGCGGCTGCTCGTCGAGCAGGTCGTCCATGCGGGAGCCCGTACGCAGGCTGACCAGCACCAGTGGCGGGTCCAGGGAGACCGACAGGAACGCCGTCGCCGTCATGCCGACGTCCTCGCCCCCCGGGCCCTCGGCGTCGAGCGGGGGCTCGAACGCGGTCACCAGGACCACGCCCGCGGCCAGCCGGGACATGGCGGCGCGGAACTCGTCGTTGCTCACCCCCACAGCATGCCCGTAGGCGGGTGAGGGGATCATCGGGGCGGTGGGGACGGGAGTGTTCGACACGCCGGAAACGCTAGTCGTGGCGCCGCGGGCCCCGCATCGGGCCTTCGTCCGAGGCCGGACCTAGGTCTCGTGACCGACCGCCGGGGGGTCGTGCGCCGGAGCCTTCGCAAAGACCCAAAGTTTGTGTTCATTTAGCACACAGGAAAAACGCAGAAACCCCGTTCAATTGCTCACCTTTTGCTGTGACTTGAGTCACAAGGGATGCCAATTGTTGACCCTGTGTACCGAGCGGGCAGCGCGCTGTGATTCAGTGGCTGGACAGATGACCCTTGATTCACTGCGAGGTCTCGGGGGGAGGGCAAGCAATGGAGAGCGAGTCGGAGCCGTACGTCCGCCTTGCGTCCCTGCGACAGCTGCACCAGGTCATGGCCGACATGAACACGGCCCGAAGCCTGGCCGACACACTGCAGACCGTCGCGAACGGCGTGGTCACCGCACTCGGTTACGAACTGGCGTGCGTCAATCTCGTGCGCCCCGACGGCGACCTCGTGGTCGCCGCCTTCTCCGGGAACCAGGCCGCCGAGGCGCTGATCACCGGCCGGGTGGGCTCCCGCGAGTCCTGGGAGCGCCGGCTGAGCATGGGGGAGACCTGGGGCGACCTGGTCTTCATACCGCACACCGAGGGCTGGGTCCTCGACGACGACGACGTCCCGCAGTGGTACACCGACGGGCCCGCGCCCCGCTTCGAGGACGAGTGGCACCCCTCCGACCGGCTGTTCGCGCCGATGTACACGCCGGGCGTGCAGGGCGGCGCGTCCGGCGAGCTGATCGGCGTGCTCTCCGTGGACCGCCCGCGCAACGGCCGCAGGCCGGGCGCCTGGGGCCGCGAAGCGCTCCAGATGTACGCCTTCCAGGCCGCCATCGCGATCAGCAACGCGCGTCTACGCGCGAACATGCAGCGCGCACTGGTCAGGCTCGAAAGGGAGCAGCAGGCCCTCAGGGCCAGCGAGGAAAGCTTCCGGCAGGCCTTCGAGTACGCCCCCTCCGGCATGGCCATCGCCGAGATGGGCGGCGACCAGCACGGCCGCATCCTGCGCACCAACGACGCCCTGTGCCGCCTTCTCGGCCGCCCCGCGTCCGCGATGCGCCGCTACTCCTTCTCCGACCTGGTCCACCCCGAGGACATCGGCACCCTGCTGCGCACCTCGGCGGAGGGCGGCCGCGCCGAGCTGCGCCTCGGACGCCGGGACGGCACCTACGTCTGGGTGTCCCTGCGCAACTCGGTGGTCGCCGACGCCGCCGACGGCCCGCGCTTCCTGCTCACCCACGTCGAGGACATAGAGGAGCGCAAGCGCCGCGAGCTCCAGCTCGCCCACCGCGCCTCCCACGACTCCCTCACCGGCCTGCCGAACTCCGCCGAGCTGCGCTCGCGGCTGTCCTCCCGGCTCTGCCAGCGCCCCACCCACACTGGCGCCCTGGAGCCCGTCGACGCGGCCTTCGGCCACCCCGCCTTCGACGCGGGCGGCCACGGGTTCGACTTCCGGCAGGGCGGCACCGAGGCGTACGACGCCTTCGACCACCATGTGCACACCGTCGCCCCCCAGGGGGAGCGCGACGACGGCACCAAGGGGCTCGCGGTGCTCTTCTGTGACCTCGACGGCTTCAAGTCGATCAACGACCGTTTCGGGCACAACGCGGGCGACGCGGTGCTCATCGAGGTCGCCCGGCGGCTGTCCCAGTGCGTGCGCGACGGCGACACCGTGGCGCGGCTCGGCGGCGACGAGTTCGTGATCCTCGCCGACGGGCTCGGCAAGGCCGACGCGGCCGACCTCGCGGTACGCCTGCGCAACGAGATCATCCAGCCCATCCGCGCCGAGGGACGGGCCGTGCGGGTGGGCGCCAGCTTCGGCATCGGCTGGGCGCACTGCGGCATGACCGCGGACGAAGTGTTGAAGTCAGCCGACGAGCGGATGTACGTCGAGAAACGATCTCGTCCCAAACAGCACCGACGCGCGGGCTGATTCCCAGGTCAGCGAGTTGATGCGATCCGGGTCACCTGTTTGGGCCAGCAGGAGCGGGTAGGCTCGCCATTCTGACTCCACGTATCGATCGACCCGCACCTGCTGAGGAGTACCAAGGGATGACGTCCGGCAACAACGGCGCGAGCACGCCCGAGGACGACGACCCGTTCGGCTACCTCTACGCCGACGGCCAGGCCAACGGGGCCCAGCCGCCCTCCGGCGGTGGCTACGGCTACGGCTACCCGAACTCCGTCAACCGGACCCGCTCGGTAGGCCAGCGCCAGTACGGCCAGCAGCAGGCACCCGCCGCGCCGAACGGCCCGTACGGCCAGGTCCCGCAGCAGCAGACCCAGGGCGGCTACGGCCAGCCCAGCGCCCACTACCAGGCCCCCGAGACCCTCCCGGGCGGGGCCCCCACCAGCCAGCAGCCCATGCCGGGCTACAGCGGGGGTGGCGGCCGGTCCGGTGGCCCCAACACCAAGGGTCTGCTGATCGGCGCGATCGCGGTCGTGGCCGCGGTGGTCATCGGCATCGGCATCGCGATGGCGGGCGGCGACGACAAGAAGGACGACAGCGGCAACGAGGCGGCGGCGACCCCGAGCACGTCACAGAGCTCGGAGCCGAGTCCGTCGAGCAGCGACGAGGCGAGCGCCAAGGAACTGCCGAAGATCGACGCCAAGACATTGGCTCTCGGCGGCACCGCCGCGCCGGCCTCCGACGTCAAGGGGGCCAAGGCGGACGGCGGCATCTACGTGACCGGCTTCAACCAGGTCGGATCCTCGGTCACCTGGACGGTCAACGGCATCCCCAAGAAGGGCAAGTACTCCCTGTACACGGGCTACAGCGTGCCCGGCAAGGACGCCACCGCCACCCTCACGGTCAACGGCACGGCCTCCACCACCCCGGTCGGCATGGACAACTACGCGCACGCGAAAGAAGGCGACTACGAGAAGGGCTGGACGCAGACCTACAACTACATCCAGCTCAACAAGGGCACCAACACGATCAAGGTGTCCTGTGAGCAGGGCAACCAGTGCGACGCCCTGATCGACCAGCTGTGGCTGGTGAACGGCTGGGTGGACTCGTAGCACTCACGCCGCGCTGACCTCCCCCGTGACCGTGACCCGGCCCAGCAGCTCCTCGTAGGCCGCCCGGTCGAACTCGCCCGCCGCCGGGGCCAGTACGGTCGCCGCCGACAGGGCCACCGCTCGGGTCAGGCGGTCCGGCCACGGGAGCCGGTCGATCAGCCCCGACAGCAGGCCCGCCGCCACCGAGTCGCCGGCGCCCGTGGGGTTGCCGTGCACCGGGGCCGGGGGAGCGGCGCGCCAGCGGCCCTCCGGGGTCGCGGCGAGCAGTCCCTCCTTGCCGAGGGACGCGACCACCGCCCGGGCGCCCCGGCGACGCGCGTCCTGGGTCGCCCGCAGCGGGTCGTGGGAGCCCGTCAGTTCGAACAGTTCCTCGGTGTTCGGCTTGAGGATGTCGGGCCGCGCGGCGACCCCGCGGCGCAGTGCCTCCCCGCTGGTGTCGAGGAGGACCGGGACCCCGGCCGCCTTCGCCGTGCGGATCAGGCCCGCGTACGCCCCCACCGGCACCCCCGGCGGCAGGCTGCCGCACAGGGCGACCGCCGAGACGGACGGGACGAGATCCTCGTACGCCTCCTGGAAGGCCGACCACTCCTCGGGCGCCACCGTCGGACCCGGTTCGTTGAGCTGTGTGGTGTCGCCGGACTCTTCGTCCACGACGGCGATCGTGCGCCGGGTCGGGCCGGTGACCGGGACGAGCGCGTCCACCAGGCCCGGTACGGCGCTGAGCCGGTCCTGGACGATGCGGCCGGTGGCGCCGCCGGTGAACCCGGTGACCGTCACCTCGTGGCCGAGCGCCGCCAGCACCCGGGCCACGTTCACGCCCTTGCCGCCGGGCCGTTCGACGACGTCGGTGACCCGGTGACTGGTGTGCGGCCGCAGCGACCGTACGCGATAGGTGATGTCGAGAGCGGTGTTCAGCGTGACCGTGAGGATCACCTGGGCCGACCTCCCCCGGAAGACAGAAACGTGCCCGTCCAGTCTCCCAGGATGCCGCAGGCCCCAACAGCGGGACACATCACCCCAGTTGGGGATCGACCACCCATTCACCCCGGCGCATGACGCCCTTGAGGTCGAAATGATGGTCGAGGAGGACCAGGTCGGCGTCCTTGCCCGGCTCCAGCGAGCCGATGCGGTCGGACATGCCAAGGAGCCGGGCCGGGTTGGCGGAGATCGCCGCGACCACGTCCTCGACCGGGAGCCGGTCGACGGTCACCGCCCGTTTGAAGGCGCGGTCCAGGGTCAGCGTCGAGCCGGCGATCGAGCCGCCCTCCACGAGACGGGCGACACCCTCGCTGACCTCGACCTCCAGGGGGCCGAGCATGTAGCGCCCGTCGCCGAAACCGGCCGCGTCCATGGCGTCGGTGATGAGGGCGACCCGCTGTGCGCCCGCGTGGTGGAACGCGAGTTGCAGTGCGGCCGGGTGCAGATGCGTGCCGTCGTCGATCAGCTCGACCGTGATCCGCTCGTCCTCCAGGAGGGCGGCGATCGGACCCGGGTCGCGGTGGCCGAGCGGCGGCATCGCGTTGAAGAGGTGGGTGGCCACGGTGGCGCCCGCGTCGATGGCCTCGACGGTCTGCTCGTACGTCGCGTCCGTGTGCCCGACCGCCGCGATGACACCGTGTTCGGCGAGGAGCCGTACGGAGTCGATGCCGCCGGGGAGTTCGGTGGCCAGCGTGACCATCTTCGCCCGCCCGCGCGCCGCGTCGATCAGCTTGCGGACCTCCGCGGGGTCGGGCTCGCGCAGCAGCCCCTCCGAGTGCGCGCCCTTGCGGCAGGGCGAGATGAACGGGCCCTCGAAGTGGATGCCGGCGATGTCGCCCTGCTCGGCGAGCTCGGAGAGGAGACCGGCTCGCTGGGCGAGGAAGTCCATGTCGCCGGTGACGGTGGAGGCGACGAGGGTGGTGGTGCCGTGGGCGTGGTGCGTGGCGATGCCCTTGAGCACGTCGTCGATCGTGCCCGAGGTGAAGGAGGCTCCGCCGCCGCCGTGGTTGTGGAGGTCGACGAAACCGGGGACCAGCCAGTGGTTGGTTACGTCGATGACCTGGGCGTTTTTGGGGGCGGTACCGGTGATTCGGGTGCCGTCGACGATCACTCGGCCCTGATTGATGGTCCCGGTGGGGAGGACGACCGTCGCGCCGGACAGGACGAGGGGCGACGTGCCGGTTGCGGGCTGCGGGTGCGTTGTGGCTGGTCGCGCCCGCGCGGCGGTAGCCGCACATTCGACGCTGTCCCGCGCCCCTGGGGGGGTTGCCATCAGGGCGTTACCTCCGAACTGTCGGTCTTGTCTAGGAGATCCCAGGCCAGGAGCCCGGCACCGAGGCAACCCGCCGTGTCGCCCAGGGCCGCCGGGACGATCGTCGGGAGTTTCTGGAAGGTGATCCGGTCGCGGACCGCCTCCCGCAGCGGTGTGAACAACGTTTCCCCCGCCTCGGCCAGGCCGCCACCGATGATCAGGGTGCGGGGGTCCAGGAGGGTGAGGGCGGTGACCAGGCCGCCGGCCAGGGCGTCCACCGCGTGCTGCCAGACCTCGCGGGCCTTCGGGTCCTCCGCCTCCACGGCCTTCGCGCAGTCCGCCGCGTCCGCGTCCGGGTTCCCGGTGACGGAGGCCCAGGCCTCGCTGACCGCGGCCGCGGAGGCGTACCGCTCCAGGCAGCCCCGCTGGCCGCACGGACAGGGCGTGCCGTCGGGGCGTACGACGATGTGGCCGATCTCGCCCGCGAAGCCGTGGGCGCCCGCCTCCACCTGACCGGTGATGCCGATGGCGCCCGCGATGCCGGTGCCGAGGGCGACGAAGAGGAAGCGGTCGGTGCCCCGGCCGGCTCCGATGCGGCCCTCGGCGAGGCCGCCGGTGCGGACGTCGTGGCCGAGGGCGACCGGGACGCCGCCGAGACGTTCGGCGAGCAGCGCGCGCAGCGGTACGTCCCGCCAGCCCAGGTTGGCCGCGTAGGCGGCGATGCCCCGCTCCTCGTCGACGATGCCGGGGACGGCGACACCGGCCGCGGCCGCGGGGGCGCCGAGGTGCTCGGCGCCGTACGCGCGCAGCTCGGCGGCGAAGTCGAGGATGGCGTCGACCACGGCGTCCGGTCCGCGCTCGCGGCCGGTCGCCCGGCGGGCCCGGTGCAGGAGTGCGCCGTCCGCGCCGACCAAGGCCGCCTTCATCCCGGTGCCGCCCACGTCGAGGGCGATGACATGTCTCACGGGGGACAGTGTGGCCCTTGGACCCGCAAGAGGTCTAGTCCACTCACGTGGTGTAGACCTTACTTCCGAGATATGTATGACTTTTCGAAAGTTTTCGAACGTGAGTGTGGGGCGGTTGTCGGTGCGGCGGCGTAGGACGGGAACGATCGCGGCGGTGTCCGCACTGGGTATGACGGCGGTACTGGGAGGCTGCGGGCTCGGTGGCGGGTCGGACGAGGTGACGCTGAAGCTGGTCGCCGCCGACTACGGCGACAGTTCGGCCAACAGCTCCCAGAAGTACTGGGACAAGCTCGTCAAGGAGTACGAGGCCAAGCACTCCGGCGTGCGGATCGACGTCAGCGTGTACTCGTGGACCGACGTCGACCGCAAGGTCAAGGAGCAGGTCGACGCCGGTCAGGCGCCCGACATGGCGCAGATCGGCGCGTACGCCGACTACGCGGACAAGGGGCTGCTGTACAAGGCCGACGACCTGCTCGGGATCCGGGAACAGGCCGACTTCGTCGCGCAGCTCGGCTCCGCCGGGCGGATCAACGGGATGCAGTACGGGATGCCGTTCGCCGCGTCGACCCGGCTGCTCTTCTAGAACAAGACACTCTTCGCCGACGCCGGGCTCACCCCGCCGAAGACGTGGAAGCAGCTGGCCGCGGACGCCGAGGCGCTCAAGGCGGACGGGGTGAAGTACCCGTACGCGCTGCCGCTCGGTCCCGAGGAGGCGCAGGCCGAGACCATGCAGTGGCTGCTGAGCGGGGGCGGCGGGTACGTCGACTCGACCGGGACGTACGGCATCGACTCCGACGAGAACGTGGCGACGCTGAACTGGCTCAAGGACGACCTTGTCGACAAGGGGCTGACCGGGCCGGTCGCACCGGAGAACCTGAACCGGGCCGCCGCGTTCTCGGCGTTCGCCGCGGGGGACGTCGGGATGCTCAACGGGCACCCCTCGCTGATGAAGAGCGCCGCCGCGAAGGGGGTGAAGTTCGGGATGGTGCCCATGCCCGGGACCGACGGGCAGACCCGGACGTCCATGGGCGTCGCCGACTGGATGATGGCCTTCAAGCAGAACGGGCACGCCGAGCAGGTGGGCGACTTCCTCGACTTCGTCTACAGCGAGAAGAACGTGCTCGCGTTCTCGCGCGAGTACGACCTGCTGCCGGTGACCAACTCCGCGTCCGAGGTCATGAGCCGGGCCTCCCGGGACGCCGACCTCAAGCCCTTCCTCGACGCGCTGCCCGGCGCGGAGCTGCCCCCGGTGGGCAAGACGTCCTGGGCCTCGGTCAGCGCGGCCGTGAAGAAGCGGGTCGGGTCCGCGGTGAGCCCGGACGGGAACCCTTCGGAGGTGCTGCGCGCGCTGCAGCTGACCGCGCAGAACGCGGAGTAGTCGCTGTCAGTGGCGGGCGTTACGGTTCCGGACATGGACCATGCGGAACTCGACCGCCGAGAGCGGGACATCCTCGCCCTGGAGCGCCGCGGATTCGCCGGGCCCGGCGCGAAGGAGCGAGCGATACGCGAGGAACTGGGCCTGGCCCCGGTCCGCTACTACCAACTCCTCAACGCCCTCCTGGACGACGCCCGCGCCCTCGCCCACGACCCGGTGACGGTGAACCGGCTGCGGAGGGTGCGGGAGGCGCGGCGGTCGGAGCGGTAGCGCTCGGCGGGGGCAGCGGGGCGGGGGACTGGTCCGACGGACCGGTGTCGCGGAGTTGGGTGGGGGGCAGGTCTGTCGGCTGGGGGCGGCGCGGGTGGCACGCCCGCGTGGCGGCGGTACCTCGGCCGGGGGCTCGGCCGGTCCATCGTGCCGACGCCCCCGTACCCCGTCAGGCGAGTCGTTCCGCCAGGGCTCGCAGCAGGTTCACCACGCCGGTCGGGCCGGCCACCACCAGGTCGGCCCGTTTGCGGAGCTCGGTCACCTCGTCGCTGCCGCTGCACACCAGGAGGCCGGGTGTGCCGGCGGCGCGGAGGTCGTCGACGGCGGAGAACGCGGGCAGGTCGCCCAGGTCGTCGCCGGCGAACAGAACGGACCGGGCGGAGACCTCGCGGGCGTGCTTCAGGAGGGCCACCCCCTTGTCCATGCCGGGTGGCCGCAGCTCCAGGACCAGACGGCCGGGTTCCACGATCAGGCCGTTGCGGGCGGCCAGCTCGGTGAGGGGTCCGCGGAGGGACTCGAAGGCGGACTGGGGGTCGGCGGCCCGGCGGGTGTGGACGGCCACGGCCCGGCCGCCCTTCTCCTCCAGCCACGCACCGGTCCCGGCCAGCAGCCCCGGCAGTGCGGCACGGACCGCCGCGACCCCGGGGTGCGGGGCGGGAGCCGTGACCTCGCCCGTCGCCGCGTCCCACCGCTCCGCCCCGTAGTGCCCCAGCACGGTCAGATGCTCCAGGCCCGGCACGTCGGCGAAAGCGCCGTTGCGGACCGCGACCGCCGCCGGGCGGCCGGTGATCACCGCCACGGACGCCACCTTCGGCGCGAGGGCCGCCAGCGCCGGCACCGCCTCGGGGTGGGCGAACGCCTTCTCCGGGTCCGCCACGATCGGCGCCAGCGTCCCGTCGAAGTCGAGCCCGATCACCGCGCGGTGCGGCTCCGCGAGGATCGCCCGCAGGCCCTCCTGGCCGGCGGTGGTCAGGGGAGTGGGAAGGTTCATGCTCACCTGCTCAGCGCCTTCAGCGCGTTCAGTTGCTCCAGGAACCACTGCGCCGGCGGCAGCGCCGTCGCCGCCGCGGCGAGCCGCTTGGCGCGTTCGGCGAGTTCGTGGGCCGGCAGCGTCAGGGCCTCGTGCAGGGCCGCCGCCGTCTGCTCCACGTCGTACGGGTTCACCACGATCGCGTCCTCGCCCAGCTCCTCGTACGCCCCGGCCTCCCGCGACAGCACCAGCGCGCACCCCTCGTCGGAGACCACCGGCACCTCCTTCGCGACCAGGTTCATCCCGTCCCGGATGGGGTTGACCAGCGCCACGTCGGCCAGCCGGTACGCGGCGAGGGAGCGCGCGAAGTCGTCCTTCACATGCAGCACGACCGGGGTCCAGCCAGGCGTGCCGAACGCGTCGTTGATCTCCTCCGCCACTCGCTGCACCTCGGCCGTGTAGTCCCGGTACACCGCCAGGTCCTGCCGCGACGGATACGCGAACGCCACGTGCACCACCCGCTCCCGCCACTCCGGCCGCGACTCCAGCAGCCGCCGGTAGGAGAGCAGACCCCGCACGATGTTCTTCGACAGTTCGGTGCGGTCGACCCGGACGATCGTCCTGCGGCCCTCGCCGATCTCCTCGCGCAGGGCGACGATGCGCTCCTCGACGTCGGCCTCGTGGGAGCGCGCCCGCAGGAAGTCCGCGTCCGCGCCCAGCCCGTGCACCCCGACCTCCGTCCGGCCGAGCCCGCCCGCGAACTCCGTACAGCAGGCCGTGAAGGCGTCCGCCCACCGGCGGGTGAGGAAGCCCAGCCGGTCGGCGCCGAGCATGCCCCGCAGCAGCTGGGACGCGATGTCGTCGGGGAGCATCCGGAAGTAGTCCACCGGCGCCCACGGCGTGTGCGAGAAGTGGGCGATGCGCAGGTCGGGCCGCAGTTCGCGGAGCATCCCCGGCACCAGGCACAGGTGGTAGTCCTGCACCAGGACCGCCGCCCCCTCGGCCGCCTCCTCGGCGAGCGCCTCGGCGAAGGCGCGGTTGTACGTCTCGTACGACGCCCACTGGCGCCGGAACTCCGCGTCGAAGGACGGCTCCAGCGGGGTCTGGTAGAGGAGATGGTGGACGAACCAGAGGACCGAGTTCGCGATGCCGTTGTACGCGTCCGCGTGCACGTCGGCCGGGATCGGGAGCATCCGGACGCCGTCCTCGCCGACCCCCTGCCGTACCGCCTCGCGGTCGCCGTCGGACAGCGCCGAGCACACCCACAGCGCGCCCGCCTCCGGACCGATCGCCGACAGTCCGGAGACGAGCCCGCCGCCGCCGCGCCTGGCTTGCAGCGAGCCGTTCTCCTGGACCTCGTATGAGACCGGGCCGCGGTTGGACGCGACCAGTACGTGGGCGTTGTGCGATGAAGCCATGCCTCGAAACCTAGCCCGGTGTCCAACCGCTCAAACGTTCCCGTAGCGTCTTCGGCCGCGGCCCTGGGCCGGTCTACGCCGCCCTTCGTTTCGCGTACTCCGGGATCTCCGTCATCGGCGGCCGCTCCTCCGTGTCCACGGAGTACGTACGCGGCTCGAAGCCGTCCCGGCCCCGCTCGAACTGGGTGAGGGAGGGCCGGATCATATGGCCGCGGGCCAGCCGCAGCTGGGCGGTGCGGTAGATCGCGGCGGACATCCGGCCCAGTGCCTGGCCGTCCTGGTGGCGGTGCTTGCGCACCCCGACGTCGACCTGGGCGAGCGCGTCCAGGCCCACCAGGTGCAGGGCGTCGACCAGCATCCCCAGCTCCACCCCGTAGCCGACGGGGAACGGCAGCTGTTCCAGCAGCGAGCGCCGGGCCGCGTACTCGCCGCCCAGCGGCTGCACGAAACCGGCCAGCTGCGGCCAGTGCATGTTCAGCAGCGGACGCGCCATCAGCTCGGTGACCCGGCCGCCCTGTCCGGCGGCCCCGCCCAGGGGACGGTCGTACATGCCCTTGACCAGGTCGACCCCGGGGTCGGTGAGCAGCGGTCCGACGATGCCGGAGACGAAGTCCGAGGAGAACTCCTTCAGGTCGGCGTCGATGAAGCAGACGATGTCCCCGCTGGTGACCAGCAGGGAGCGCCACAGGACCTCGCCCTTGCCGGGCACGGCGGGTATGCGCGGGATGATGTCGTCACGGTGGACGACCCGCGCACCGGCCGCCGCGGCGACCTCGGACGTGCGGTCGGTCGATCCCGAGTCGACGACGACGATCTCGTCGACGAGCGGGACCTGCTGCATGAGGTCATGACGGATCACGGCGACGATGTCACCGACCGTCTCCTCCTCGTTGAGCGCGGGCAGGACGACACTGACGGTCTGACCCGAGCTCCGCTTCGCGGCCATGATCCGATGCAGCGGGCGATCGGTCACCGACCAGGAACGGGTGGCCAGCCAGTGCTCGACTTCGTTCAGCACAGTGCGCGGCTCCTCTGCGTGAGTGATCCATCTCGCGGTTCGGACGACTCTCTCAACTGTCCTGGTCGTCGGTTACAGTCTTGAACAACGCGGATGACCATCGCATGTCCTGGGTGGCCCGCCGTTCACAACTTCATACCGCTCATCCAGAGGGGCAGAGGGATACGGCCCGATGAAGCCCCGGCAACCCTCCAGTCGGTTCTCGTAGCGATCGCTGACGATCGTCTCCGCGAGGCTCCCGATTAGGGAAGGTGCCAAATCCGTCTCACGGCGAAGTGCGTCGTGAGGAAGATGAGGAAAGGGCCTCGCCTCCATGGCTGTGCAGACTGTTGCAAGCACCACGAACTCCGTCGACCTGGGTCCCGCCGCGGCGCTGAGCTGCCGCGAGTGCGGCCACCGCGTCCCCCTCGGCCCGGTCTTCGCCTGCGAGGAGTGTTTCGGCCCGCTCGAGATCGCGTACGACTTCTCGGCCTACGACACCGAGGAGCTCCGCAAGCGGATCGAGGCGGGACCCGCGAACATCTGGCGCTACGCCCCGCTGCTGCCCGTCCCCGCGGACGTGGCGGACAAGCCCAACATCAACCCCGGCTGGACCCAGCTCGTCAAGGCCGACAACCTCGCCCGCGAGCTCGGCGTGACCGGCGGCCTGTACATCAAGGACGACTCCGGCAACCCGACGCACTCCTTCAAGGACCGGGTCGTCGCGCAGGCCCTGGAGGCCGCGCGCGCCTTCGGCTTCACCACCCTGTCCTGCTCCTCCACCGGCAACCTCGCCGGCGCCGTGGGCGCCGCCGCCGCCCGGGCCGGCTTCCGCTCCTGCGTGTTCATCCCGCACGACCTGGAGCAGGGCAAGGTCGTCATGGCCGCGATCTACGGCGGCGAGCTCGTCGGCATCGAGGGCAACTACGACGACGTGAACCGCTTCTGCTCCGAGCTGATCGGCGACCCGGCCGGCGAGGGCTGGGGCTTCGTCAACGTCAACCTGCGGCCGTACTACGCGGAGGGCTCCAAGACCCTGGCGTACGAGATCTGCGAGCAGCTGGGCTGGAAGCTTCCCGACCAGCTCGTGGTCCCGATCGCCTCCGGCTCGCAGCTCACGAAGATCGACAAGGGTCTGCAGGAGCTGATCAAGCTCGGGCTCGTCGAGGACAAGCCGTACAAGATCTTCGGCGCGCAGGCGGAGGGGTGCAGCCCGGTGTCCGTCGCCTACAAGGCGGGGCACGACGTCGTACGGCCGCAGAAGCCGAACACCATCGCCAAGTCGCTGGCGATCGGGAACCCGGCGGACGGGCCGTACGTCCTGGACATCGCGCGTCGTACCGGCGGTGCGGTGGAGGACGTCAACGACGAGCAGGTCGTGGACGCGATTCGGCTGCTCGCCCGGAGTGAGGGGATCTTCGCGGAGACCGCGGGTGGGGTGACCGTGGGTGTTACCAAGAAGCTGATCGAGAACGGTGTGCTGGACCCGACGCTCACGACCGTTGTGCTGAACACCGGGGACGGTCTGAAGACGCTTGACGCGGTGGCGGGTACGGGTCTGACGGCGACCATTCGTCCCAACCTGGATTCGTTCCGTGAGGCCGGCCTCGCGTAGTCGTTGCGTCTGCGGGCCGGTGGGGGCTGGTCGCGCAGCCCCGCGCCCCTAAAAGCCCTTACCCGACCGGAGGTCCTGAACATGAGCGTTTCCGTCCGCATCCCCACCATCCTGCGCACCTACACCGGCGGGCAGGCCGAGGTGCAGGCCGAGGGTGGGACCCTCGGCGAGGTCATCGCGGATCTGGAGAAGAACCACACGGGTATCGCGGCGCGCGTTCTCGACGACCAGGGCAAGCTGCGGCGGTTCGTGAACGTGTACGTGAACGACGACGATGTGCGGTTCGAGCAGGGGCTGGAGACGGCGACGCCCGACGGGGCCGGCGTCTCCATCATCCCGGCGGTCGCCGGCGGGTGACCGTATGACTGGTGATTACCTTCGGTAACAGTAATTACCGAGTGTTCATCTGATTGCCCTCTCCGCGAGAGAAGCGGAGGGGGCAATTCTCTATGGTTGAGCACGGTACAGTTGGGGAAGCTGCGGCTCTCTTCATGCCGCACGCATATGAGTTCTCGCTTCGCGGGCGATGAGAAGTAGCCAAAGTGTGCACGTCTTATGCGCCTTATGTGCCCTTTATGGGGCCCGACTTGCCCCGAATTCGGGCGAATTCTCGCTACATTCCGGACCCCTTCCGTCCAGAATTCTCGTCCGATTGACCTGTTGCAGACGGCAGTTGGACAGATACATTCAGCCGCGGTCGACGCGTTCCGGCGCACGCCCCCAACCATGTGGGGGGTGAGGTCTGACCCGGATCCATGAAGTGTGGGTCCGTGCAAGGGCCAGTAATAGGGGAGTTAGGCATGGCTCAGGGCACCGTCAAGTGGTTCAACGCGGAGAAGGGGTACGGCTTCATCGCGGTCGACGGTGGTGCGGATGTATTCGTCCACTACAGCGCGATTCAGATGGACGGCTACCGCACCCTTGAAGAGGGCCAGCGGGTCGAGTTCGAGATCTCGCAAGGTCAGAAGGGGCCGCAGGCGGACATGGTCCGTCTCGCGACTGGCTGAAGCACGCGCCGGGTAACAACAGCGTCGTTCTTCGTTCTTCTTCGAAGGGCTCGTACCCCATGGGGAGTCATGGGTACGGGCCCTTCGGCATGTGCATGTGCCTCCGGCGGTGGAGCGGGATGTTGTGCGGGTGCGGGTTCGTCATCTGGTGCGGGCTGGTGGGGCGGGCGTTTTGCGCAGTTCCCCGCGCCCCTGATTGCCCGACTGCAACCTCCCCGGGGGCGCGGGGAACTGCGCGCTCAGCCCCCGCCGACCGGTGGCCGCCCGACGGCCGAACCCGCCCCGGTCTTCGGCGGGCGCTTGCACTCGACCATGCCGAGTGCTAATCATTGGCGTTAGCACTCTGAAGGTGAGAGTGACAAAGATGGACCGGGTCGGTGAGGCCCGCAGACCGGGTGGGGCAAGGAACCCACGGGTCGGCGAGCCGTCCGTCGCGGGCGCGGGCGCGGTCCGAAGGAATCACCCCCAGTCCTGGAGGGACCACTTCACATGGCCAAGATCATCGCGTTCGACGAGGAGGCGCGGCGCGGCCTCGAGCGCGGCATGAACCAGCTCGCGGACGCCGTGAAGGTGACGCTCGGCCCCAAGGGCCGCAACGTCGTCCTCGAGAAGAAGTGGGGCGCCCCCACGATCACCAACGATGGTGTCTCCATCGCCAAGGAGATCGAGCTCGAGGACCCGTACGAGAAGATCGGCGCCGAGCTGGTCAAGGAAGTCGCCAAGAAGACGGACGACGTCGCCGGTGACGGTACGACCACCGCGACCGTGCTCGCCCAGGCCCTGGTCAAGGAAGGCCTGCGCAACGTAGCCGCCGGCGCCAACCCCATGGCCCTCAAGCGCGGTATCGAGAAGGCCGTCGAGGCCGTCTCCGCCGCCCTGCTCGAGCAGGCCAAGGATGTCGAGACCAAGGAGCAGATCGCCTCCACGGCCTCCATCTCCGCCGCCGACACCCAGATCGGCGAGCTCATCGCCGAGGCGATGGACAAGGTCGGCAAGGAAGGCGTCATCACCGTCGAGGAGTCCCAGACCTTCGGTCTGGAGCTGGAGCTCACCGAGGGTATGCGCTTCGACAAGGGCTACATCTCGGCGTACTTCGCCACCGACATGGAGCGTATGGAGGCGTCGCTCGACGACCCGTACATCCTGATCGCCAACTCCAAGATCGGCTCCGTCAAGGACCTGCTCCCGCTCCTGGAGAAGGTCATGCAGTCGGGCAAGCCGCTGCTGATCATCGCCGAGGACGTCGAGGGCGAGGCCCTGTCGACCCTGGTCGTCAACAAGATCCGCGGCACCTTCAAGTCGGTCGCCGTCAAGGCCCCGGGCTTCGGTGACCGCCGCAAGGCCATGCTCGGCGACATCGCCATCCTCACGGGCGGCGAGGTCATCTCCGAGGAGGTCGGCCTCAAGCTGGAGAACGCGACCCTGGACCTCCTGGGCCGCGCCCGCAAGGTCGTCATCACCAAGGACGAGACCACCATCGTCGACGGTGCCGGTTCCTCGGACCAGGTCAACGGCCGCGTCAACCAGATCCGCGCCGAGATCGAGAACAGCGACTCGGACTACGACCGCGAGAAGCTCCAGGAGCGCCTGGCGAAGCTCGCCGGTGGCGTCGCCGTCATCAAGGCCGGTGCCGCGACCGAGGTCGAGCTCAAGGAGCGCAAGCACCGCATCGAGGACGCCGTGCGCAACGCCAAGGCGGCCGTCGAGGAGGGCATCGTCGCCGGTGGTGGCGTGGCGCTCCTGCAGGCCTCCAGCGTCTTCGAGAAGCTGGACCTCTCGGGTGACGAGCAGACCGGTGCCAACGCCGTGAAGCTCGCGCTGGAGGCCCCGCTCAAGCAGATCGCCGTCAACGGTGGTCTCGAGGGTGGCGTCATCGTCGAGAAGGTGCGCAACCTGCCCGTCGGCCACGGCCTGAACGCCGCGACCGGTGAGTACGTCGACATGATCGCCGAGGGCATCATCGACCCGGCGAAGGTGACCCGCTCTGCCCTGCAGAACGCCGCCTCCATCGCCGCGCTCTTCCTCACCACCGAGGCCGTCATCGCCGACAAGCCGGAGAAGGCCGCCGCGCCCGCCGGTGGCGGTATGCCGGGCGGTGACATGGACTTCTGATCGACTCCGGGCCGCGAGGCCTGACGGATGATCATGTCCTCGCCGGGGGCGGCCCTTCCTGGGAACAGGGGGTGGCCGCCCCCGGTCTTTTCTTGCGCTATAGTTGATCACGAGCCGCCCGACGTGAACTCCCGTCGGCCGACTACGCGTTGGTGGTCCAAGGAAAGACGCCCCGCTTCCTGCGGGGAAATGCAGGTGCAAGGCCTGCCCGGCGCTCGAGCGAAGCCCGTCTCACGGTTGTGGGGCGGGCTTCTTCCATGCGTGGCCGGAGTCACAGCCCGTCCGGAAATCCTGAGGCGGGCGAGGTGGTTGGTACCAGGGGAACTATCCATGCGCATGCACATACCGAGGAGTACCCCCACGTGACTGCCCCCGCAGCCTCACCCGCCGCCTCCCGCGCCGCCGAGATCCTCTCCCGCCCGGCCCACATCAACGGCCTGACCGTGCCGAACCGCATCGCGATGGCGCCCATGACCCGCATGTTCTCCCCGGGCGGCGTCCCCGGTGAGAACGTGGCGTCGTACTACTCACGCCGCGCGGCCGCCGGAGTCGGTCTGATCGTCACCGAGGGCACCTACGTCGGCCACGAGTCGGCCGGGAACAGCGACAACGTCCCTCGGTTCCACGGCGAGGAGCAGCTGGCGGGCTGGGCGAAGGTCGCCGAGCAGGTGCACGCGGCGGGCGGCACCATCGTCCCGCAGCTGTGGCACATCGGCATGGTCCGCAACCAGGGCGAGGCGCCCTACGCCGACGCCCCCGCCGTCGGCCCCTCCGGCATCCGCCCCGGCGCCGACGAGCCCACCGGCAAGGCGATGACCCAGCGCGACCTGGACGACGTCATCGGCGCGTTCGCCGAGGCCGCGGCCGCCGCCGAGCGCATCGGCTTCGACGGCGTGGAGCTGCACGGCGCCCACGGCTACCTCCTCGACCAGTTCCTGTGGGCGGGCACCAACCGCCGCACCGACGCCTACGGCGGTGACCCGGTCGCCCGTACGAAGTTCGCGGCGGAGATCGTGGCGGCCGTACGCGAGACGGTGTCGGCCGAGTTCCCGATCATCTTCCGGTACTCGCAGTGGAAGCAGGAGGCCTACAAGGCGCGGCTCGCCGAGACCCCGGAGGAGCTGGAGGCGATCCTCGCCCCGCTCGCCGCGGCCGGTGTCGACGCCTTCCACGCCTCCACCCGCCGCTACTGGCTCCCCGAGTTCGACGGCTCCGACCTCAACCTCGCCGGCTGGACCAAGAAGCTCACCGGCCGGACCACCATCACCGTCGGCTCGGTCGGCCTCGACGGCGACTTCATCAAGGGCTTCATGGGCGAGGGCTCCCCGGTCAAGGGCATCGACGACCTGCTCGACGCCCTGGAGCGCGAGGAGTACGACATGGTCGCCGTCGGCCGGGCGCTGCTCCAGGACCCGCAGTGGGCCGCGAAGGTGCTGGCCGGCCGTTTCGACGAGCTTGCGCCGTACGACGCGTCCGCGCTGAAGTCGTTGAGCTGACGGCACAAGGGACCCCGAGCCGGTTGACCCGGGCAAAGGACGTGGGCTGGAGTGAGCGAAGCAGCCCCGACCTGTGAGGAGTTCGACCGATGACGTCAGCCGAGGGTCTCGAAGTGCGCACCGCGGCCGGTACCGTGCGCGGGCGGGCCGAGGACGGACTGGTGGTCTTCCGGGGGATCCCCTTCGCCGAACCGCCGGTCGGCGAGGCCCGGTTCCAGGCGCCGCGGCCCGTCAGAAGCTGGGAGGGGACCCGGGAGGCGTACGCCTTCGGGCCCCCGCCCCCGCAGGAGTCGGGCTTCCAGGGACGCGCGGCAGTGGTGGAGACCCCCACAGGTGACGACTGGCTGACGGTCAACGTCTGGACGCCCGCGACCGACCCGGCGGCCCGCCGGCCCGTGATGGTGTGGATCTACGGCGGTGCCTACAAGCTCGGCCACGCGGGCAGCCCCGGCTACGACGCCCAGCACCTCGCCCGCGCCGGTGACGTGGTCGTCGTGACCCTCAACTACCGTGTCGGCATCGAGGGGTTCGCCCTGCTGGAGGGGGCGCCCGCGAACCGGGGGCTGCTCGACCAGGTCGCCGCGCTGGAGTGGGTGCGGGACAACATCACGGCGTTCGGCGGGGACCCCGGGCAGGTCACGGTGTTCGGGGAGTCGGCGGGCGCCGGGTCGGTGGCCTCGCTGCTGGCGATGCCGAGCGCGCGGGGGCTGTTCCGGCGGGCCGTCGCACAGAGCGTGCCCGGCACGTACTTCTCCGCCGAACTCGCCCGGGACATGGCGGTGGAGATCGGCAAGGAGGCGGGGCTCGCGGCGGCGGCCGCCGCGCTGTCCGCCGTGGACCCGCGTGAACTCCCGGCGGCGGGCGAGCGGTTGAGCCTGCGCATGCGTGAGTACGACGACCGGTGGGGACAGGCGGCGCCCACGGTCACCCCCTTCTCGCCGGTCGTCGACGGCGAGGTGCTGCCGTGCACGCCCTGGGAGGCGCTGACGGCAGGCGCCGGACGGGATGTGGAGTTGCTCGTCGGGCACACCCGCGACGAGTACCGCCTCTTCCTCGCCCTCGGTGAGCAGCTCGGCAGGATCACCGAGGAGCAGACGGCCGCGGCGCTGCGGATGTTCGCGCCGGGGCCGGACGGGGAGCGCTCCTACCGCGAGGCCTTCCCGGACGCCACGCCGACCGGCCTGTACGAACGCGTGCAGACGGACTGGCTGTTCGCCCTGCCGTCGCTTCGGCTGGCGGAGGCGCAGGTCGCGGGCGGCGGCCGGGCCCACCTGTACGAACTGACCTGGTCCGCACCGGGGTTCGGCGGCGCGCTCGGCGCCTGTCACGGACTGGACGTCCCGCTGCTGTTCGGCACGTACGACGCCGACCTCGGGATGCTGCTGTTCGCGGGGACCGGGGTGCCGGACGAGGCGAGGGCGCTGACCTCGCTGTTCCAGTCCGCGTGGACGGGGTTCGCGCGGACCGGGGACCCGGGGTGGCCGGCGTACGACGGCGATCGCCGCCTGACCCGGGTGCTGGACGGGACGGCGGCGGCGGAGGCACGGCCGTACCCGGAGGAGCAGTCGCGGCGGCTGTGGGAGGGGTACGACTTCCCGGCGCTGCCGCTGCTGAAGTAGGCGGCGCTTCTACAGGTTGCCGAGCGGCTCGATGTCGACCCTGACCGGGGTGCCCCACACCCGCAGCACCTCGTAGTCGGTGAACTCGTGGACCAGCCGGTACGCCATCGCGGCGCGCGGGCCACGGCGCTGGGCGTGGATGTACAGCTCCGCCTCGTGCCGGTCCCGCCTCGGGGTCCCGCACAGCTGCCACTCCTGGCCGGTCCACTGCTCCGGCAGCCAGCGCTGCTGGGGCTGCGGACGGTCCTCACGGACGCCGTACCGGGACGGGGCGGGTTCGGCGGAGCGGGGGCGCGCGGAGGGGCCGTTGATCTCGGCGCGGCGGGCCGCCCTGCGCCGCGTCTCGCACAGCAGGCACAGGTCGGGGGCGTTCTCGTCGACCGGGCCGTTCGGGTGCTCGGCGCAGCGGGTGGTGGGGGCGGCGGTGGTGACGCTGTCCTCCAGCAGCTCCAGCGCACGCTTCAGATCGGCCCTGACCTCGTGCAGCTTGGCGTCCGGAGCGTCGGACGTGAGGGAGTCGCCGTGCTCCCCGAGCACACGGAGAGCACGGCCTAGAGCGGTGAGCTGGGCGTGGTTCATGCTTTCAGGGTACGAGGGGGCCGGCCACGGGATCCCCCTGAGACCGCGCGGGTCAGCCCATGCTCTTGGCGCCGTCCAGGGACTCGCGGATGATGTCGGCGTGGCCCGCGTGCTGGGCCGTCTCGGCGGCGATGTGCAGCAGCACCCTGCGGGCCGACCATCGCGCCCCGGGCTCGTTCCACGGCGCCTCGGGGAGGGGATGGGCGGCGTTCAGGTCGGGCAGGGTCGTGACGAGTCCGTCGGTCCTGCGGGCCGTTTCCTCGTAGTCGGCCAGTACGCCGGCCAGCGTCTCGCCGGGCAGCATCCGGAACTCCTCGGCCCGCTGGGCGAAGTCGGCCTCGGTCATGGCCGTGAAGTCGGGCATCGCCGAGGGGCCGTTGACGATGAAGTCCGTCCAGTGCCGCTCCACCGACGTGACGTGTTTGATCAGGCCGCCCAGACACAGCTCGCTGGCGGTGGTCCGCTGCCCGGCCTGCTCGTCGGTGAGGTCGCGGGCCGTGAAGCGCAGGAAGCGCCGGCTGTGGGCCAGCGCCTCCAGCAGGTCGGTGCGCTCGTCGGTGCGCTTGTCTGTGCTGATGGCGTGCGTGGTGTCGGTCATGGGCGCCACGCTAGGAGCCGTATAGGTCAGATCCTGACCTCTACGACCGCCTCGACGAAGGCGGACCACGCTTCCGGCCGGAGCATGAGCTTCGGGCCGTGGGGGGTTTTGGAGTCACGGACGGGGACGGCGGTGGGGTGGCCCACGGCCACTTCGAGGCAGTCGCCGCCGCTGCCGCCGCTGTAGCTCGACTTGCGCCAGGACTCAGGGGTGTTCCTCATGGGCGTAATCCTGCGCCATCGCCTCGATCAGGGCCAGGGACTTCTGAGGAGACAGGGCGGAGGCCATCAGGAGCCGATAGGTGAAGCGCTGGTGCCTGACAATGGCCGGATCGTCCTCCAGCCGCCCGGTGCCGACGCCTTCGAAGTAGACCAGCGGAGGGGCATCCTGGAACTCCATGAGCTTGGTGGAGCCCTCCATGGCCGCGTGCGCTCCCGCATCAAACGGCAGCACCTGCACGATCACCCTGCTCCGGCGCGCCAGTTCGGCGATGTGACGCAGGGCTTCCCCCATCACCGCCCGGCCGCCCGTCACTCGGCGCAGGGCTGCCTCGTCAATCACCACCCACAACATCGGCTCTGTTGGATCGTCGAGGAGCCGAGCCCGCTCCCGCCGGGCGGCCACCAGCTTCTCGATCTCTTCCTCCGGAGCTGTCGGCTGATACGCCCGGCACACCGCCCGTGCGTACGCGGGCGTCTGGAGCAACCCCGGGATCAGCAGTGGCGCGTACTGGCTGATCGCCGAGGCCCGTGCTTCTGCCTCGGCCGCCTCCGCAAAGTGCTCCGGGTACTTCGACTTCGCCGACGCCCCACAGTTCCGTAGGAAGAAGTCCTCCGTCCCGAGCACCTCGTCCAGCTGTCGCGCGACATCCGCTTGCATCCTCCGCGTACCCGCCTCCAGCTGCCCCACGAACGACCCGCTCACGAACAGCCGTTGCCCCAGCTCCTCCTGACTGAGCCCCGCCTTCTCCCGCGCGTGCCGCAGCTCCGCTCCCAGCAGTGCCCTCGGTGAGGACGACGGGTCGAGGTCCTTCGGTCCCGGCATGTGTGACTCCCCGTCCACCAGGTGAGGTTGTTGGGCTGGTCCGTATGGCCAGGTTAGGGCCGTACCGGACACGCTGTGTCGTGAATCACCAACCCAGAGTGCCGATGGAGGAAAGCGTGCGGTCCACCGAAGAAGTCCTGGAGTCCCTGCGGGAGGCCCTCACCGGCGTCGGCGTGACGCTGCCGTCCCTCGCCGTCGACCCCCTCACCGGCGCCGGTGACGAGCCGTTCCCGCTGGTCGACCTGGGGCGGTGCAACGTACGCACGGCCGAGCGGCTGGCCTCCGTGCTGCGCGGGGAGCGGCCGCCGGTCGGGGCGTACGTCGTGGACGTACGGGACGGGCGGGTGGGGGAGGTGATGGGGCACCTGGGCGGGAGGGTGCAGCTCAGGCCCCTCGGGGGCGGGCGGGAGTGGGACTGTCCGCCGGAGTCCGCCGGGCCCGCCCCGCAGGGCGAGGTGTTGCGGGCGCGGGTGCGGAAGGCCAACAGGGAGGGTCGTATGCCGTGTTGAGCCCTGTTGAAATGAACCATGCCTCTCCTGGACGCCCTCGCCCGCTTCAACGCCGCCCACCCCTGGAGCCACAACGCCCACTATCACCCGTGGATCATGCGTCAGTTGCCGGACCGCTTCGACCGTGCCCTGGACGTCGGCTGCGGTTCCGGTGACCTCGCCCGGCTGCTGGCCACGCGCGCGGCCCACGTGCACGGCATCGACAGCGACGAGCGGATCATCGCCAAGGCGAGGGAGTCGGCCGGCCCCGGGCTGCCCGTCGACTTCTCCGTCGCGGACGTGCTGTCGTACGGCGAGGGGGGCCGTTACGACGTCATCACCTGCGTCGCCGTACTCCACCACCTCCCCCTGACGGACGCGCTCACCCGCTTCCGTGACCAACTCGTCCCGGGCGGAACCCTGGTGATCGTCGGTGTCGCCCAGGAGGACACCCGCGTCCAGCAGTTGCTCGGGCTGGTCTCCGTGCCGCTCAACCTGATCTACGGCTGGGTCAAGAACCGGGGGCGGAGAGTGACCGAGAAGCCCGTCGCGATGACCGCCGTGACCCGGCACCCGGACGTCCCGTACACCGAGCTCGTCCGCGAGGCCCGCCGGGTCCTCCCCGGCGTCCGGCTGCGGCGGCGGCTCTTCTGGCGCTACACCCTTGTCTGGAAAAAAGTGCGCGGGGATGTCGATCCAGGCACGCTCTGAACGACGCAGAGGTGAGAGCGCGACACCACACGAGAGGCGAAGACCATGCCCAAGGTCCGGGTACACAACGTGACGATCTCCCTCGACGGCTTCATGGCCGGCCCGAACCAGCGGCTGGACGCCCCCTTCGGCGACGGCGTCGGCTGGGGCGACGAGCTGCACAGCTGGTTCATGTCCGCGTCCGAGGACGCGGCCGCGGGAAAGTCCGGGATCGACGTCGACCACTTCGTCCGCGGCGACCGGAACATCGGCGCCACGATCATGGGGCGGAACATGTTCGGCCCACAGCGCGGTCCGTGGGAGGACGAGTCCTGGCAGGGCTGGTGGGGCGACAACCCGCCCTACCACCACGACGTCTTCGTCCACACCCACCATCTGCGCCCGGCGCTGGAGATGGCGGGCGGCACCACCTTCCACTTCACCGACGAGGGGCCGGAGGCGGTCCTGCGCCGCGCCTTCGACGCCGCGGACGGCAAGGACGTACGGATCGGCGGCGGGGCGGCGGTCATCCGGCAGTACCTGCGCGCCGGGCTGATCGACGAAGTCCACCTGGCGATCGCGCCGCTCCTCATCGGACGCGGCGAGCGGCTGCTCGACGACCTCGGCGACGGGATCGCCGGCTACCGCGTGTCCGAGCTGGTCAGCTCACCGAACGTCACCCACGCGCTGCTCGTCCGCCGCTGAGCCGTCGGCGGCCACGACCCCGGCGACCACCATTCGGCCTGCCCGAAATGCGAAGATCACGTGAATTTGATGAAGATGCGTCCATGACCATCCGCACACGCAGGTTCACGCCGCCGTCCGAGCCCATACCCACTGGGCTCGGCGGCAGGATCCGGTTCCGTTCGCTGCGCGCCGCCGGCGTCGCCCTGGCCGCCGTCACCGCCGTACTGAGCACCACGGCCCTCACCCCGTCCACCCCCGCGCAAGCGGATGCGGCACAGGAACAGGCGCAGTCCCGCCCCACCGCCGTATGGCCCACCGCCAAGCGCACCGAGAAGGTCGCGAAGACCAAGCCGGTCAGCGGCACCAAGAACTTCGACTTCACCCGCTTCGTCGGCACCGGCGCCCTCGGCGGCGGTGGTCAGGGCGAGGGCCAGGACCCGATCCTGGAGCTGGCCGACGGGACCACGGTCTCCAACGTGATCATCGGGTCCCCGGCCGCCGACGGCATCCACTGCCGGGGCACCTGCACGCTGAAGAACGTGTGGTGGGAGGACGTCGGCGAGGACGCGGCCACCTTCAAGGGCACCCGCGCCAACCAGACCATGACGATCGACGGGGGCGGCGCCCGCAAGGCGGCGGACAAGGTGTTCCAGCACAACGGGCCCGGCACGTTCGTCATCCGCAACTTCGAGGTGTCCGGCTTCGGCAAGCTCTACCGCTCCTGCGGTGTCTGCCGGACGCAGTACACGCGCCATGTCGTGGTCGACAACGTCACCGTGCGGGCTCCCGGTGTCGACGTCGTCGGCATCAACGCCACGCCCTACGGGGACACCGCACGGCTGTCACGGATCACCGTCCTCGGTGACTCCGCCCGCAAGATCGTGATCTGTCAGAAGTTCCGCGGCACGACCTCCGGTGAGCCGGCGAAGACCGGGTCCGGGCCGGACGGCAGGAACTGCGTCTACCGGTCCACGGACGTCACCTACAGGTAAGGAACCGCACCATGAACCAGCGCCGGATACTCCTGGCCGCCGCCCTCGCGACGGCGCCCCTGCTGCTCGTCCCCCAGGCCGCGACGGCCGCCCCCGCCCTGGCCGCGGACAGCTGCACGGCGTTCAGCACCGTCAGCATCGCGCCGTACTACCTCAACAACAACGTCTGGGGCGCCAAGAACGCCTCCGGCAAGCAGTGCACCTGGCTCAACTCCTACCGCAACGGCAAGGCCAACTGGGAGACGTCCTTCGACTGGAAGGGCGACAAGACCAGCGTGAAGGCCTACGGGAGTGTCGTACTGGGCTGGCACTGGGGCTGGAAGGAGAAGAACACCAAGCTGCCGATCCGCTTGAACAGCGGGCGCAAGGTGAACAGTTCCTGGAGCTTCACCATCACCCAGAACACCCCCACGGTGATGAACGTCGCCTACGACGTGTGGTTCCACACCAAGTCCAACCCGGACTGGCAGGACCAGCCGCACGACGAGATGATGGTCTGGCTCAACCGCCAGAACGGCGCCGGCCCCCTGGGCACCAAGCGCGAGACGGTCACCGCCGCCGGCACCAAGTGGGACCTCTACGTCGGCAAGATCGTCAACAAGGACAGCAGCGGCAAGGTCACCAGCAGCTGGAACGTCTACTCGTTCGTCCGCACCGCCAACACCAACAGCGCCACGACCGACCTGACGGGCCTGGCCAACACCCTCGTCCAGAAGCGGCTGCTGGCGAACACCTCGTACCTGACGAGCGTCGAGGCGGGCACCGAGGTCTTCACCGGCAAGGGCAAGCTGAGCACCAGCGCGTACTCGGTGAGCGTGAGCTAGCCCGGACGGTCATCGTCCCCCGGCCGCCAGCGCGGCCCGCAGACGGCCGCCCGTCTCCTCCAGGAGGCGGGCGGCCGTCGGGCCGTCCACGTCCGCCAGGATCGTCAGGATCGCGTTCTTGACCTCGCCGTCCGTGGCGGCCAGCGCGCGCTCGACCTCCTCCTCACCGGCTCCGGTGGCGAGCGCGACGATCCGGCGGGAGCGGGCGCGCAGCTTGTCGTTGGAGGCGCGGACGTCGACCATCAGGTTCCCGTAGGTCTTGCCGAGCCGGATCATCGTGATCGTCGACAGCATGTTGAGGACGAGTTTCTGGGCCGTGCCCGCCTTGAGACGGGTCGAGCCGGTGAGCAGTTCGGGACCGACGACCACCTCGATGCCGTGATCGGCCGCGGCCGCCAGCGCACTGCCCGCGTTGCAGGACAGGCCGACCGTCAACGCCCCCTGCGCGCGGGCGTGTTCCACCGCGCCCACGGCATAAGGGGTACGGCCGGACGCGGACACCCCGACCACCGTGTCCAGCGCGGTCACCGCGAGCCCGTCCAGGTCGGCCCGGGCCAGCTCCGCCGAGTCCTCGGCCCCCTCGACGGACGTGACCAGCGCTTCCGGGCCACCCGCGATCAGGCCCACGACCCGCGCCGGGTCCGTGTTGAAGGTCGGCGGGCACTCGGAGGCGTCCAGCACGCCGAGGCGTCCCGCGGTGCCGGCACCGGCGTAGATCAGCCGGCCGCCCCGGGCCATCCGCTCGGCGATCGCGTCGATGGCGGCGGAGATCTGCGGCAGCTGCCGGGACACGGCCGCGGGTACCGAGGCGTCCTCGCCGTTCATCAGCCGGGCGATGTCGAGCGTGGGCAACTGATCGACGTCGGCGAGCTCGGGCCGGAACGCCTCGGTCGTCAGCGATTCCAACTGGGCTTGCAGGTCACGGGGGTTGGAGGTGGAAGTCATGGCGGAGCGGCTCTTTCTTCGTAGCTTTCGCAGCTGACGTCTTGTGGTGTCTACCGTCGGTGCCGATGCGCCAGCGCCTCGTACGACGCGGCCAGCGCGGGCGCCGCCGTCTCGTACGTCCGCTGCGCCACGCCCACGAACAGGCAGTCCACGACCAGCAGTTGGCTGGTCCGGGACGACATCGCGGCGGGCCGCAGCTCGCTCTCCCGGGCCGTGGACGTCGTCAGCACATGGTCGGCGTACTGGGCGACCGCCCCGCCCGGCCGCCCGGTGATGGCGACGGTCGTGGCCCCGTGCTCGAAGGCGACCCGCAGCGGTTCGATCACGTCCCCGGTGGACCCGGAGTGGGTGATCGCGATCGCGACATCCCCCGCCCGCAGCTGCACCGCGTTCGTCACGGCGAGGTGGGGATCACTGTGCGCCTGCGCTATCAGCCCTATCCGCAGCAGCTTCTGGGTGAGGTCCTGCGCGACCAGACCGGACGCCCCCACCCCGTACACGTCGATCCGCCGCGCCGAGGCCGTCGCGGCGACCGCCGCGCCCAGCTGCACGGTGTCCAGGCCGGCCGCCGTGTCCGCGAGGGTCTGCTGCTCGTCGTAGGCGAGCTTGGCGACCACGTCGGCGATCGGATCGTCCACCGCTATGTCCGTGGTGATCGCCGGGGCCCGCCCGGACTGCTGTTGCGCGGCCAGGCCGGCGAGGGCGAGCCGCAGGTCGCGGTACCCGGGATACCCCAGCAGCCGGGCCGTGCGCACGACGGTCGCCTCGCTCGTCCCGGTCAGCTCCGCGAGGCCCGTGACGGTGAGCGCCGCGCAGCCCGCGGGGTCCTTCGCCACGGCCTCGGCGACCCGCTGCATGGAGCGGGTCATGGACGGACCCAGCGTGCGCACCTTCGAGGCGAGAGCGCTGCCGAAAATTTCCTTCACTTCCTGGGGCACGCATGAAAGATATTTTCGGCTCGGTTCGTGGTCAAGAGCCCGCACAATGGCTGCATGGAGTCCATCGGTCCACTTGAGCAGTCCCTGCACACGGCACGCGCGCTCGTGCTCGCCGACCTGGCCGCGGGCGAGGTCGCCGCCGCGGACGTGGTGTCGATGGTCGAGGACTCCGTCGTGCAGCGGCGCTGGTGGGTGGAGCAGTGGCCCGAGGGCGCGGAGTTCGTGGCGGGACTGGTCGCCCAGGACGTCCAGGACGCGCTCCTGGAGACGTACGGCCGCTGGCCCCTGTGCCCGGTGTGCGGCTCCGGCGACCCGCACGCCCTGGAGGTCGAGCCGGAACTCGGCCCCGACCCGCACTGGGTGTGCCACAAGGCCGGTGTGAAGGTCGCGGCGGTCGGCTCGCTGGGGACCGCGACGGGCGGGACCCCCTCCTCGTGACGGTCTACATCGACCCGCCCGACTGGCCGGGACACGGCCGTATGTGGTCCCACCTGATCAGCGACGTCTCCTTCGACGAACTGCACGCGTTCGCCGAGCAGGCGGGCGTGCCCTCCCGCGCCTTCGAGCGCGACCACTACGACATCCCGTCGCACCGGTACGCGGACGTGGTCGCGGCGGGCGCGGTGCAGGTCAGCAGCCGCGAGGTGGTGCGGCTGCTCACGGCGGCGGGACTGCGGCGCCCCAAAGGCCGCTAACCGGCCCGGCCGGGCAGCACGTACAGCCGTAGCGCCGTCTCCGTCTCGCCGTACGCCTGCTCCTCCTCCACGGTCGCGCGGGCGAAACCGGCGCGGGCGACCACGCGTTGGGAGGCCGCGTTGTCGTGCTCGATGGTGGCGCAGAGACTGCGGACGTCGTCGCGGGCCAGGGCCCAGTCGCTGAGGGCGCGCAGGGCCTCCGTGGCGTAGCCGTGGCCGCGGGCGCTCGGGGCGAGGTCGTAGCCGACCTCCACGCGGCCGTCCTCGTCGGGGGCGCCGTGGAAGCCCATGCCGCCGATCGCGCGGCCGTCCTCCCGCCGGACCAGCGCGAAGAGGCCGAACTCCGGGCGGTGGACGCCCGCCTCGTACGCCTTGATGGTCATGCCGGCGGCCTCGCGGGTGCCGTCGAAGGGGCCGTCCTCGACCCACTCGAAGTCGCCGTCGCCGCCCGCGGCCAGTTCGGCGGCGGACGCGGGTGTGACGCCCTGGAGGGTGAGGCGCTCGGTCGGCAGGACGAGGTTGTTGCTCCAGCGCCACTCGGTGCGCGGCGCACGGCCCGGCAGGTCGCCGCGGCCGGTGGCCCACAGCAGGGTGTGCCAGGGGTCGGGGCCGGGCTGGGCCTCGGGGAAGATCCGGGTCAGGACGTACTCGGGAAGGCGGGCGGGGGGCTCGTACGTCAGGCCCAGGCCCCCGGCGATGTCGTACGTGTGCAGCAGCACCTCGGCGACGCCCATCGCGGCGAAGCCGACGCGGTTCGCGCTGCGGAAGGGGTACGGGTGGAAGGCGCGGACCTCGCGCGGGGTGCTGCGGAGCGTCGCCGCGAACAGCGTGGCGGCCGTCTCGATCACCTGGAGGGCGCCCTCGGCGTCCGTGCCGTCGTCCAGGAAGATCTCGAAGGGGACGTACGTCTCCTGGGCCCGGCCCGCCAACTGCCCCGCGTACGCGATGAGATCGCCCGCGATGTGCTCGGCCGTCTTCAGGCAGCTCCACTCCACCCGGCCGGCCGGCACCCCGGCCCAGTCCCGGTCCACCGCCGTCCGCAGCACCGCCACCGCGTCCGCGACGGCCTCCGTCACCCGTTCCGCGCCCTGGTCCGCGCCCATGTCTGCCATGCGGGCAGGCTATGGCGCCGGGGCCTCAGAGCGACAGCATTTCCAGCTCCGAGGCGAGGTTGTAGCGGGCCGTGGCCTCCCACTCCCGCTCCCCGTACGGCGTCCTGAACAGCCGCGGCAACTCCAGCAGTTGCCGCAGCACCGCGGACCGGCCCGCCCGGAAGGCGTCGCTGGGGACGAAGCCGTACTCCTCGCGGACGGCGGCCGTGTAGGCGGCGTACGCGGAGGGCGGGGCGGCGAGGATCGCGAGATCGGCGTCGCACAGGACCTGGCCGTTGCGGTCGTCGTCGGCGGGGGCGTGGGTGACGGTGAGGCGGACCAGCCGGGCGACCTCGGCCGTCGCGGCGGCCGGGACTCCGGCTTCGGAGAGGGCGCGTTCGGCCAGACGGGCGGAGCGCTCCTCGTTCTCGGAGCGGTCCGGGAGGTAGACGGCGTCATGGAACCAGGCCGCGAGGCGGACCAGGTCGGGGTCCTGGGCGTACTCCTCCAGTACGTCGATGTGGTCGAGGACCGCCGTCAGGTGTTCGACCGTGTGGTAGTGGCGCTGCGCCTCCTGCCAGCGGTCGAGGAGGTTGCCGGCGTACGGCGCCGGGTCGGGGCCGTCGCCTGCCCGGGCGCTCTCCAGGGCACGGACGAAACGGTCGCGGAGGTCGTCGAGATCGGCCATGGCCTCATTGTCCCGCGCCGCACCCTCATCGGGCTGGGGGTGGGGGTCCCCCCACGCCTTTGAGGCAGTGGGGGAGGGTGCACGCGGGGACGTAGGGGCGGAGGCGGAGGAGCTGAACATCTTCGGCTGAGACGCACTGGTGAGAGGGAACCCGTAGCGGCGTATTCTTGAATTGGACTAGACCTGTAGCCGCCCGAGACCGTCGACGAATGGGGTCCCATGAGCAAGCGTGCAGTCCTGGAGGTGATCGCCCTCGACGCCGAGGACGCCGTCGCCGCCCAGGCCGGAGGCGCGGACCGGCTGGAACTGGTGACCGACATGGCGGCGGACGGTCTGACGCCGGCGGTCGCCACGGTCACCGCGATCCGGGCCGCCGTGGACATCCCGGTGCGGGTGATGCTGCGGCTGTCGGACGGGTTCGGGGCCGGGGACGTCTCGCGGGTGGTTCAGGTCGCCCGGGAGACGCGGTCCGCCGGGGCCGAGGAGTTCGTCCTCGGTTTCCTGGACGCTTCCGGCGAGGTGGACCTGGCCGCCGTGGAGCGGGTCGTGGAGGTGCTGGACGGGTGCCCCTGGACGTTCCACCGGGCGATCGACCACGCCGCGGACCGGGACGCGCTGCGGAAGCAACTCGATGGCCTGCCGGGACTGGACACCTACCTCACGGCGGGTTCGGCGGTCGGCGTGGACGAGGGGCTGCCTGTACTGCTCCGTGAGGCGGCACGGCACGGGGAGCCCGGGTACGAGCAGCAGCTCCTGGTGGGCGGAGGACTGCGGCTCGACCATGTGCCGGGCCTGCGCGCGGCGAGGATCGACGCCTTCCACATCGGCGGGGCGGCGAGGCCGGACGGGTGGGAATCGCCGGTGTCGGCGGAGGCCGTACGGGAATGGCGGCGGGTGGTCGACGAGGGGCGCGGTTAGCCCTTCAGCGGGTGCAGGCACAGGATCGTGTCGCCGTGCTCGCTGTACTCCAGGTCTGCGAGGTAGTCCCCGGAGGGACACGTGGCGTCAACGGGCGCGTTGACGCGGAACTGCGCGTCGGAGGACCCGCAGTCCACGGTCTCGAGATCCTCGTCGGTCCAGGTGCCGTCGTTGCGGACGCATGAGCCGACCGTCAGTTTCTCCTGGCCCCCCAGCCCGCCGGGCCCGGCCACCAGCCCGATGACCAGCAGTGCCGTGAACGCGAACACCGCCGCACCGAGCAGTCCCATCGGGATCAGCGCCAGGATCCCGGCGGGGCGCTTGAACACCGGCTTGCCCGGATCCAGCGGCGGCCGGAACCCCGGGGCGACCGGCTCGGGGATGCGCTTGATGCCGGACAGCGCGCTGAGGTTGGCCAGCAGGGTGAACGGCGTGATCAGCACCGACAGCGGTCCCCACCAGCCCAGCACCATCGTGTCCGCCTGCATGTCCCGGAAGCTCGCCAGCGCACAGGTGCGGCAGAACACACCCTCCCGCCGCAGGAACCGCATGATCACCACCATCCCCTGGTGACCCCGGACCGTCACCGGGGCGGCGGGCGCCGCTCCGCAGATCTGGCAGGCCGCCGGCGGCGGGTACGGTCCCGAAGCCGGCGTCTGCTGATACGGCCAGGGATTCGGCGGGTAGGGCGCGGAGTTCGGAGCGTAGGGCCCCGAAGTCGGCTGGTACGCGGGACGGGAGGGCGGCGGCGTGCTCAACGGGAGCCTTTCCGGGGGGACATGGCGGACCGGAGCAGCACCCTACTCGGCGAGCGCCGCGGGCAGTGCCGCGGTGTGCGTCACGATCAGCCCCGACACCGCCCGGGTCAGCGCCACGTACAGCCGCCGCAGCCCGGTCCGCTCGTCCGGTTCGCCGTCCACCACCGCCCGGGGCTCGTCCAGGACGACGTAGTCGTACTCCAGACCCTTGGCGAGGGACGCCGGGACCAGGGTCAGCCGGGTCTCGTCCGTGGTCTCCTCGCCGGGGGCGAGATACGGGATCCCCGCCGCCGTCAGCGCCTCGGCCAGCTCCGGCACCCGGGCGTCCGCCGCGATCAGCCCGGTCGAGCCCTCGTTGCGCAGCAACTCCTCGCACGCGGCGACCACTTCGGCCCTGCCGCCGATCTCCCGGACGTCGAAGAAGCCCGGGTTCTCACGGACCGACGCGACCGGGGTCAGGCCCGGCGCGATGTGCGGCAGGAGCCGGGAGGCGTACGTGATCACGTCCGTCGGCACGCGGAAACCGGCCGTCAGCTCCTCGATCACACCGTCGGACTTGCCCAGGTGGGCCAGCGCCTCGTCCCAACTGCGCGTCGCCCACGGCGTGGTGCCCTGCGCGAGGTCGCCGAGGACGGTCGCCGAACCGGTCGAACAGCGGCGGCCGACCGCGCGGTACTGCATCGGGGACAGGTCCTGCGCCTCGTCGAGCACCACATGGCCGAGCGAGTGCGTACGCTCCACGAGGTCGGTCGCCTCGTCGATCAACACCGCGTCCGCGGACGACCACTTGGCCGACTTCACCGACCGCACCGGCTTCGCCCACAGGATCGTCTTCCGCTCGTCCTCGTCGAGGACACCCTCCGCGTGCACGGCGAGGAAGTCCGCGTCCGTCAGCAGCCGCAGGACGAGTTTCGCGGGGTCGACGGGCGGCCAGATCTGCTTGACCGCCGCCTTCACCGCGGGATTGCGGGCCACCGCGTCCTGCACCCGGTCGTCCGGTGCCTCCCCGGACCGCTCCATCTGCACCAGCACCGCGTGCGCGATGCGCTGCGGGAGGGCCTCGCGGGCGGCGCCGTAGCGGATGCCCCGGTCCAGCAGCTCCCGCACGATCTCCTCGATCTCGTACGCCGGGACCCGCCACCTGCGCGATCCGCGCACGACCATCACCGGCTCGGTGGGCATCGTCACGTGGGAGTAGATCGCCCGCCTCAGCACCTCCGCCATCCTCGCGTCGCCCTTGAGGACGGCGGCGGGTGCCTCGTCGGTGCCGCGGACCTCGACGCTCTTGGTGACGAGGTCGTCGACGGTCGCCTGCTGGACGCTCAGCTCACCCAGCGCGGGCAGCACCTGCTCGATGTAGTGCAGGAAGGAGCGGTTCGGTCCGATGACGAGTGTGCCGGTGCGGGCGAGCCGCTCACGGTGGGCGTACAGGAGATAGGCCACCCGGTGCAGGCCGACGGCGGTCTTCCCGGTGCCGGGACCTCCCTGCACACAGACCGTGCCGCCGAGACCGGACCGTACGATCTCGTCCTGCTCGGGCTGGATGGTGGCCACGATGTCGCGCATCGGGCCGACGCGCGGGCGCTCGATCTCCTGCTGGAGCAGCTTGCTGGTCGTCGCGGCCTCGGCGGGGTCGGAGAGGTGCTCGTCCTCGTAGGCCGTGATGTCCCCGCGGGTGTACCCGAAGCGGCGGCGCAGCCCGACGTCCATCGGGTCCTTCTTCGACGCCCGGTAGAACGGCTGCGAGACCGGCGCACGCCAGTCGATCACCATCGGGTCGCCGTCGTGGTCGTGGACGTGCCGGCGCCCGATGTAGAAGCGCTCTCCCTGCGCGCCCTCGGCCCGGTCGGCGCCGGGGGAGTGCAGGTAGTCGAGGCGGCCGAAGAACAGGGGGGTGTCGCTGAGGTCGGCCAGCGCCTTGATGCGCTCGTCGATCTGGCGGGCCAGGACCTCGGCGTTGACCCAGTTCGCGGTGACGTCCTTGATGTCCAGCGACTCCACGTCCTCGCGCATGGCACGCAGGGCGGCGCGGGAGCGGGCCAGGTGGGAGCGTTCGCGGGCCAGGGGGTCTTCGTCGACGGGCGCGGGCAGGGCAGACAAGGGGGTGCCTCCGAAGGTGCTGCGGGGTGGGCGGCTGCCGGGTGGGCGGCAGCGAGATGCCGACCGGTTTCCGTCCGGGCGGCGGCACTCCGGGAGGGAGGCGGGCAAGAGCGGAGATAGTAGAGGAAGCACCGGGCGCGCCGCCAACCGTTTTTCGTCCCCCGGTCTTCCGTCCCCCGGTTTTCCGTCCCCCGGATTCCGTCCCCTAGGGGCTCGCCCCTCCCTCTGCCAGGGGAGGCTCCACCCGCGGCTTGTACCCAGGTAGTACAAGAAGTGGCTACCTGGGACCGATGCCCTCCTTATGCCTCGAAAGCCACTATGGAGGCATGAGCGCAGCGACCTTCACCCCAGCACCCGGTCGCCCGTCCGGGGCGACCCCCCTTTCCGGTACCCACAGCACCCACCGCCTGGGCAACGCCCTCCGGGCGATCCGCGTCTTCGCCGGCGCCGCCTTCGACGTCGTCATACTCGGCGAGTACGGCGAGGAGGCCGGCGTCCGCCGCCGCTGAGTACGGCACGCGGTTCGGGATGAGTACCCGAGCCGATGTCCGGCCGCCCCCGGCGGCGGTTCACTCGGCGTATGACGACAGCGACCGCACCGGCCGTTCCCGACCGCGACCAGGACCGCCACGCCTGGGTGGCCCCGCTCGTCGCGACGGTTCTGCTGGTTCTCCTCGGCCCGCCCGCCCTCCTGTTCGGCGGCCTGTCCGCGATGGCCACCGACTCCTGCGGCCCCGACGACTGCCCGCGGGCGCTGATGACCTCCCTGACCGTGATCTACGGGATCCTGGAGTTCGGGGTCCTGGTCACCCTGCCCGCCTTCGTCGCCTCCTGGGCCCTGCCCTGGCAGCGCCGCTGGTCCGCCCTGCGCGCGTGGCTGGCGGTCCTCGCGGTGCTGCCGCCGGCGACGGTCCTTCTGCTGGTCCTCACGCTGCCGATGCCGTAGCCCCCGGCGCTCAGGCCCCGTCCGCCAGCAGTTCGTCCGCGTCCACGATCCGGTAGGCGTAGCCCTGCTCCGCCAGGAACCGCTGGCGGTGCGCCGCGAAGTCCTGGTCGATCGTGTCCCTGGCCACCACCGAGTAGAAGTGCGCCTGGTGCCCGTCGGCCTTCGGGCGCAGTACCCGCCCCAGCCGCTGAGCCTCCTCCTGGCGCGACCCGAACGTCCCCGAGACCTGGATGGCGACGGTCGCCTCCGGCAGGTCGATGGAGAAGTTCGCGACCTTCGACACCACCAGCACGCTGATCTCGCCCTCCCGGAAGGCGTCGAAGAGCTTCTCGCGCTGGGCGTTGGAGGTCTCGCCCTTGATGACCGGCGCGTTCAGATGCTCGCCGAGCTCGTCGAGCTGGTCGATGTACTGGCCGATCACCAGGATCTGCTGGCCCGCGAAGCGCTTGACGAGGGCCTCCGTGACCTTCCGCTTCGTCGCGGTCGTGGCACAGAAGCGGTACTTCTCCTCCTGCTCGGCGGTGGCGTAGGCGAGCCGCTCGGAGTCGGTGAGGTTGACCCGCACCTCGACACAGTCGGCCGGCGCGATGTAGCCCTGCGCCTCGATCTCCTTCCACGGCGCGTCGAACCGCTTGGGCCCGATGAGGGAGAAGACGTCCGACTCCCGCCCGTCCTCCCGCACCAGGGTCGCGGTCAGCCCGAGCCGGCGCCGGGCCTGGAGGTCGGCGGTGAACTTGAAGACCGGCGCGGGCAGCAGGTGCACCTCGTCGTAGACGATCAGCCCCCAGTCCCGGGAGTCGAAGAGCTCCAGGTGCGGGTAGACACCCTTACGGCGGGTGGTGAGCACCTGGTAGGTGGCGATGGTGACGGGCCTGATCTCCTTGCGCGTCCCGCTGTACTCGCCGATCTCCTCCTCCGTCAGCGAGGTGCGCTTCACCAGCTCGTGCTTCCACTGCCGGGCCGAGACGGTGTTGGTGACGAGGATGAGCGTGGTCGACTTGGCCTGCGCCATGGACCCGGCGCCGACCAGGGTCTTGCCCGCGCCGCAGGGGAGCACCACGACCCCGCTGCCGCCGTGCCAGAAGTTCTCCACGGCCTGCTTCTGGTAGGGCCGAAGCGCCCACCCGTCCTCGGCGAGCTCGATCGGGTGCGCCTCGCCGTCGACGTACCCGGCCAGGTCCTCGGCGGGCCAGCCCAGCTTCAGCAGCGTCTGCTTGATCTGCCCGCGCTCGGAGGGGTGCACGACCACGGTGTCCGGGTCCAGCCGCGCCCCGACCAGCGGGATGATCCGCTTCGAGCGCAGGATCTCCTCGAGGACCGGCCGGTCGGTGGTGGTGAGCACGAGCCCGTGCGCGGGGTGCTTGCTGAGTGTGAGCCGCCCGTACCGGTCCATCGTCTCGGCGACGTCGACGAGCAGGGCGTGCGGCACCGGGTACCGGCTGTACTGCACCAGCGCGTCGACCACCTGCTCGGCGTCGTGCCCGGCGGCCCGCGCGTTCCACAGCCCGAGCGGTGTCACCCGGTAGGTGTGGATGTGCTCCGGCGCCCGCTCCAGCTCGGCGAACGGCGCGATGGCCCGACGGCACTCGTCGGCCTGCTCGTGGTCGACCTCGAGCAGCAGGGTCTTGTCGGACTGGACGATGAGAGGACCGTTCACGTACATGCATCCTTCCGCACGGGCCAAACGTCCAGTGTGCCTCAACCAGGGACGATCAAGGGAGGGCCGAGGAGGCCGGGAAGGGCCGCCGGGGTCTTCCGGTGCGCGGGTGGCGGGCGGTGGGCCATCACGGGCTCGCCCTCGGACGGCTCCAGGGCACCAGGACAGCCCTACTCCTCCGCCAGTTCCGCCACTCCCGTCACCCGGTGCAGCGGGTACGTGCGGACCTCGTCCGCCGTGTGGTCGTAGGCCGTGACGAAGCCGCCCTCGACGCGGATGGGCGCGATGACGCGCTGGCTGGCGGCGCCCTCGGCGTTGACGTAGCCGATCCACAGGGCTTCGCCGGTGAGGACGGCGGCCTGCATGGTGGCGAGGGTCTCGGCGGAGCTGGTGCGGGGCAGCTCGCCGGTGGCGGGCGGGGGCTGGTCGCTCTGTTTGCGGGGGGTCGTGGAGGCCAGGTCACCGGCGCGGATCGCCCGGATCGCGGCGGACAGGAGGGTCGGGTCCGGGATCGGGGGGCCGTCCGGGACGGGCTCCGGGGCCGAGCGCGGCGGGGTGCGGTGGGCGTGCGCGCGGGTGATCAGGACGTCGCCGTCCGCGGACTCGGCGGCCGGGGCGAAACCCATCGCGCGCAGGCCGTCCAGCAGGGATGCCGGGTCGGCCTGCGCGGCCAGCACCGTCGGGGCCAGCCGGCGCAGCCGCAGCCCCGCGGCACGCTTGTCGGCGAGGATCTCGTTCAGCAGGGCGTCGTCGTCGCAGCGGACGTACGCGGAGGCCGCGCCCACCCGGAGGTGGCCGTGTCTGCGCGCCACGTCGTCGATCAGATACGTCAGCGGCTGCGGCACCGGCGTACGTGCGTGCGCGGCGAGGAAGGCGTGCAGGTCGGAGGCGGACTGACCGGCGTCCAGGGCACGGCGTACCGATGCCGGGGTGAAGCGGTAGACCGTCGCCCCGCCCTTCGACTCCACGTCGGCCAGCACGTCCAGCACCTCGGCCAGCGACCGCTGCAACGGGCCCGGGGCCACCGCCGTCAGGTCGGCCTGGAGCAGGACGTGGTCCAGCGGCTCGGGCAGCAGCGGCGCCAGCAGCCGGGCGGCCGCGGCGGACGCGGTGGCCTGCTCGGCCGGGGAGAGGGGCTCGGCGACGGCGGGCCGGTGGTGCACGGGAAGCTTGTCGCCGGGACCCTGCGGCACCTTTTCCGCCGTCTTCGGCGCCGCCTTGTCCACCGTCTTGGGCGCGGCCGCGCCCAGCAGCGCCCGCCCGTGCCCCGACAGCGCCCCCCGCCCCGTCACGCCCAGCAGCTCCGCCTCCGCCAAGGTCCACTCGGCGAGCCGCGACCGCAGATCGTCCTCGCGCTGCGGCCCCCGCAGCGGCCGCTCCCAGCGCAGCCGGGCCAGCACCGACTCCCTCGACGGCGCCGCCCCCTCCGGCAGCCCCGCCAGCAGCGTCAGCACCCGGTGCCGTACCTCCGGCGCCGCGCTGCGGTCGAGTCCGGGGCCCAGCGTCGACAGGGTGCGCTCCTTCGCGTCCCGGCCGCCCACCAGCCCTGACACCCGCGTCGCCGTCAGCCACGCCTCCGCCAGGCGGGCCCAGCGCTGTGCCGGGGGCTGCTCCAGCCACTCGTCGTGGGCCGGGGTCGCCGCGTACCGCTCGTCGGCCTCGCCGTCGGAGGCCAGCAGGCCCGCCGCGTACGCCAGCTCGACCCAGAACGCGGCCACCGGCTCGGCCACGTCCAGGGCGACGGCCGTGCGCTTGAGGTCACGGACGCTCAGGCCGCCCGCCCGCAGCACCGCGGGCCCGCCCTCGTCCCAGTCCTTCAGCAGCTCCTCGACGGTCGCGAGCGCGGTGTACGCCTGCCCGGCCGCCGTCGCGTCCACAACCTGTGGACGGTGGGTCGCCGCGGGCTCCACGGCCGGCGGCAGCGGCTCCACCTCCCGGTGCGCCCGGCCGCCGCGCAGGTGCAGGGCCGCCTCCCGCGGCAGTACGACCGTCCCGGGCGCCGTCGGCACCAGCAGCCCCACATCCAGCAGACGGCGCAGGTGCACCGCGGGGTCGGCGGTGACCTGGCCGTACGGCGGACCCCACACCAGCCGCGAGAGCACCTCCCGCGACTCCTCCGGGAGCCCGGCGAGCAGCGCCGACATCCGCTCGCGGTCGGTGAACAGGGCCGTCAGCGCCGCCACCGCCGACACGGCGTCGTGGGTGGAGCCGATTCCCGCCGCCTGGACGATCTCCTGGATGCGGCCCGGCGACATGCCCGCCGTGGCCTCCTGCACGGTCGGCCCGAGCCCCGTCGGCGACGGATGCTGCGGCGAGGGCGCGAGCAGTTCACGGGCCGTGCGGACCAGCCGCAGCCGGTCGTCGTCGCCCCACACCAGGGCCTGCTCCCGCAGGGTGGCGAGGGCGTGCGGGAGCGCCGCCGAGACCGCCGGGTCACCGCCGTCACCGGTCAGCAGGGCCCGCAGTTCCTCGTACGGCGCCGGGTCCGCCGCCACCGCCAGCGCCTCCGCCGTCTGGAGCGCGAAACGGTCCAGGCGCTCCAGCGCCCGCACCACCGACGCCCGCGTCCCGGCCCGGGTCGCGAGCTGGGTGAGGTCGGTGGGCACGGGCGTGATGAGGTCGGGGCGGGCACGCAGAAGCGCGGCCAGGGAGACGTCGTCCCTGGCCCGGAGCGCTTCCGCGAGGGAGCGCGGCGGTACGGCCGGGTTGCTCATCCGACCAACGGTAGCGGGTGGTGGGGCGGGGCAGGGGTGACGTACCCCGCGCTCCCGCAACCGTCCCGCAGGCCGCCAGGGCCCCTCCGGTCGGCGGCTGCCTGCGCTAACGTCGTCCCACGGGGTATCCAACGCACCCGCCCCGGAGGGGACTTCGTGGGTATCGAGAGCGATCAGGTCGTCTACGAGTATCTGAGCCGCGTCGGCGATGTCGCGCAGCAGCGGCAGTTGCCGTCGTCCACCCGTATGCGGCTCGTCTCGGAACTGCGCAACGAGATCGACCGGCGGCGCGCCAAGGTCACCGTGGACTCGCCGGCCGCCGTCCGCCGGATCATCGCCAAGCTGGGCAGTCCCGACGAGGTGGTCACCGCCGCCGGGGGCACGGCGGGCAGTGCCCCGCAGGCGCCGGTCGTCGCCATGCCCGTACAGCGGGACCGGGAGACGGAGGAGACCGAGCGGCCCAAGGGGCTGCGCAAGGTCGTCCCCCGGCAGCGCCCCGACACCCCGCCGCGGCCCGCACCCGCCGAACGGGACACCTCCCACGGGCCGCACCTGGCCGGCCTTGACGAACTCGGCGACACCGCGGCGCAGCCCGACTGGTGGCGGGTGGACAGCAGCCCCTTCGGCGTCGGCGACAGCGTGCCGGGCTTCGTGGGCGGGGTGGAGATCCCGGAGCTGCTGAAGCCGCCGCCGCCCAAGGAGGAGAGAAAACCCGAGCCCGCGCCCGCCGTGCAGCAGGCGGCGCAGACGGCGCAGGCTCCGGTGGCCAAGGCCCGCACGGCCTGGTGGAAGCCCAGGAAGGTCACCAAGGTCGTCGAGCCGGTCGTCGAGGCCGCCCCGGCCCGTCGGCGCCCCTTCTCCGGCCCCGGGAGCTGGAGCAACCCCCTCCTCCTGCTCGCCGCAGCCCTTCTGGTCGCCGGCGCCGTGCTCGGCAACCTGCTCGTCCTCGTCGTCGGCTGGCTCATCGCGTGGGCCTCGCGCCGGCTGAGCGACGCCGAGACCAGATGGGCCGTCGTGATCCTGCCGGGCCTGTCGCTCACCGCGGGGCTCGTCTGGCTGTGGGGGCGCAACGAGGGCCGCTGGGGCGAGCCCATCGCCCAGGGCCACATGAACGACGCGGTCGCCGAGACCTGGCCGTGGGTGGTGCGGGGCGCGGCCGTGGCGTCGGCGCTGTTCCTCGTGTGGCGCTCGCAGCGGCGGCGGTAGGGCCCGGGAACAGGTCACCGGAACAGGTCACCGGAAATCGTTGTCCGACGGCCGTACCCCTTGGGCACAATGGCTCATATGGCCTCTACAAGCACGTCCGCTCCGACCGTCGGCTTCGATCTCGACATGACGCTCATCGACTCCCGCCCCGGCATCCACGCCTGCTGGGTGGAGCTGGCCGAGCGGACGGGGACGTACGTCGACGCCGACCTGGTGGTGACGCGGCTCGGGCCACCCCTGGAGGAGGAGATGGCGTACTGGTTCCCGGCGGACCGGATCCCGGCCATGTCCGACCTCTACCGCGAGCTCTACCCGTCGTACGCCGTCAGCGGCAGCCTGGCGATGCCCGGCGCCCGCGAGGCCGTCCGCGCCGTTCAGGCGGCCGGCGGGCGGGCGATCGTGGTGACGGCCAAGTGGGAGCCCAACGCCAAGCTGCACATGAGGCACCTCGGCATGGAGCCCGACGCGGTGATCGGCAACCTGTGGGCCGAGAGCAAGGGCGAGGCCCTGCGCGAGCACGGCGCGAGCGTGTACGTCGGGGACCACGTCGGCGATGTGCGCGGGGCGCGGATCGCCGAGGCGCTCTCGGTCGCGGTGCCCACCGGCCCGTGCAGCGCCGAGGAACTGGCCGAGGCCGGAGCCGATGTCGTCCTCGGTGATCTCACCGAGTTCCCGGGGTGGTTTTCGGACTACCGGCCGGACGCCGTTCCGGCCCGCGCCTGACGCCTTCCCGCCGCGACGGATTGCAGGACCCCGGCGCCGGCCACCACGAAGCCGACGGCCATGAGCATGCTCAATCCGAACATGTATGTAGGAAATGGCTTCGTTCCGAGCAGGAACGGGGCCACGGTGACCAGAGTGGCCACCGCACCGATGAAGAACACGATGGCTCCGGCACGGATCAGTCGGTCACCGGGAGCGGCGGAATTCGTTTGGGTTTTGTCACGCACCGGACCAGGGTAGTTCCCTGCGCGAAGGAACAACCGGGCGACGTCTTGTCACCGGCCTGAAGACCATTAGCCTTGGTACCGGCGGGTCCCGACGACCCGCCCGAGTGCTATCAAGAGCCGTTTCAGAAGCAGTTTTCCGACGAGTACGAGGACGAGGACAGACGTGCCTACCGGCAAGGTCAAGTGGTTCAACAGTGAGAAGGGCTTCGGCTTTCTCTCCCGTGACGACGGCGGCGACGTCTTCGTCCATTCCTCGGTCCTCCCCGCCGGAGTCGAGACGCTGAAGCCCGGACAGAAGGTGGAGTTCGGAGTGGTCGCCGGTCAGCGCGGTGACCAGGCTCTTTCGGTGACCGTCCTCGACCCGACCCCCTCGGTGGCGGCGGCGACGCGCAAGAAGCCGGACGAACTGGCCTCCATCGTCCAGGATTTGACGACCCTCCTGGAGAACATCACGCCGATGCTGGAGCGCGGCCGCTACCCCGACAAGGTCGCGGGCAAGAAGATCGCCGGTCTGCTGCGAGCGGTCGCCGACCAACTCGACGTGTAGTGAGCGAGATACGGGCCGAGGCGCCGTCGCCCCGGCTGCTGGAGCAGATCCGGCGGCAGCGGCGCCACACCCTGGAACTGCTGACCGTGTGCGCCGCGGGCCTGGTCCCCTGGACGGTCCTGCTGGCCTTCACGCTGCCGAGCGGCTACACGGTCCGCCAGTGGCGCACCACCTGGGTCGGCTTCGACGTCCTGCTCCTCCTCGCGATGGCCGCCACGGCCCTGCTCGGCTGGCGCCGCCACCGGGGGGTCGTGGTGGCGGCGGTGACGACGGGTGCCCTGCTGGTCTGTGACGCGTGGTTCGACGTCTCGCTGGCGCTGGGCACCCCGGACGTCTGGTGGTCGGCCGCATTGGCGGTGTGCGTGGAACTCCCGCTGGCGGGCTTCCTGATCCACCGGGTCCTGGGAATGTTGAAACTGGCCCAATGGCCGATGCCCGCAAAGGAACGCGTCAGATAAACGACAACGCGTCGGGCCGCAAAGCGGGTACAAGACCTTCCGCGGCCGCCCGGGTCAACAGCCCCCGAATCGCCGCATATCCGTCCTCGCCGAGGTCCGCGGTGAACTCGTTGACGTACAGACCGATGTGCTGATCGGCGACCGCGGGATCCATCTCCTGCGCATGGGCCATGACATAAGGCCGGGAAACCTCGGGCTCTTCCCAGGCGGCCCGCACGGACGTACGGATGGACTCGGCCAGCAGTGACAGCCGCTCCGCGCCCAGTGACCGCTTCGCGATGATCGCGCCCAGCGGAATCGGCAGCCCGGTCGTCGACTCCCAGTGCTCGCCCATGTCCGCGAGCTTGTGCAATCCGTAGTTCTGGTAGGTGAACCGCGCCTCGTGAATGACGAGCCCCGCGTCCACGCGGCCGTCCCGCACGGCCGGCATGATCTCGTGGAACGGCAGCACGACGATCTTCCCGACCCCGCCGTCGAGCACGTCCGCAGCCCACAGCCGGAACAGCAGATACGCCGTCGACCTCTCCGACGGCACGGCGACGGTACGCCCCGCGAGGTCCACCCCGGCCTCCCGCGTCAGCACCAGCGGCCCGCACCCCCGCCCCAGCGCGCCCCCGCACGGCAGCAGCGCGTACTCGTCGAGGACGTACGGCAGCACGGCGTACGACACCTTCAGGACGTCGAACTCACCGCGCTCGGCCATCCCGTTGGTGACGTCGATGTCGGCGAAGGTCACGTCCAGCGCGGGCGCCCCCGGCACCCGGCCATGGGCCAGCGCGTCGAAGACGAACGTGTCGTTCGGGCAGGGGGAGTACGCGATCTGCAGCGGCTCAGTCGTCATGGTGGGTCCAACTCTCCAGTACGGGCGTCAGCTTCCCGAAGCCCTCCGTCAGGGCCGCGAGCGCGTCGCCGATGCGCCAGGCGGCCCGGTCGCGCGGACCGACCGGGTTGGAGACGGCGCGGACCTCCAGCACGGGCAGCCCGTGCGCCCCGGCCGCCTCGGCGACCCCGAAGCCCTCCATGGCCTCGGCGAGGGCGGTGGGGTGGCGTTCCCGCAGGGCGGCCGCGCGGGCGGCCGTACCGGTCACCGTGGAGACGGTGAGCACGGCTCCGGCCCGTGCCCCGGTCGCGGCCGCGGCGGCCCGTACGAGGTCTTCGGGAGGCCGGTGGGTGACGGTCCCGAACCCCAGCTCGGTCACCGGCACGAACCCGTCGGCGGTCTCCGCCCCGAGGTCGGCCGCGGTGATCTCGTCGGCGACGACGAGCGACCCGACCGGCGCGTGCGGCAGGAACCCGCCGGCGATCCCGGCGGAGACGACGAGGCCGTAGGGAGCGCCTTGCAGGGCCGCCGTGGTGAGGGCGGTCGCGGTGGCGGCGGCGGCGAGCGCGGGGCCCACCCCGGCCGCGAGGACGGTCAGGCGGTCGCCCGTGAACGCGCGGGCCACCGCGTCCCGTTCGACCGGGACGGCGGTGGCCACGAGGATGCGCATCGGATTCGGCGGATCAGTAGTCGGAGTTCTCCAGCTTGAAGTTCCACACGCCCTTGTACGCCTTGCTCTCGCCGGAGGACGCCTTGTCCTGCTCGACGATGCTGATGTACAGCGTCTTCTGCGGGGCCTGGCCCTGCTGCTGGGCGAAGAGGTCGACGCCGTCGAAGGCGTAGTAGGTCTTCTTGTAGGCGTACGTCATCTGCTGGCCGTTGATCCACAGCGCCCAGCCGGTGTCGGCGACCTCGGGGTCGACGCCGACGCGCAGGGTCTCGCTCTGCTTGACCTTGATCGTCTTGACGTCGGACTTCTCCAGGGCGCACTTGGCGGCCTTCGCCTTGCCGAGGTCGTTGCCGTCGTCGTAGCAGACGGCCTCGGAGCTCACCGAGGTCGAACCGACCGTGACGGTGACGCGCGGCGTCGGCTTGTCGCAGGCCGACAGGACGAGCAGTCCGGCGGAAACGAGGCCGGCGGCGGCGACGGCGCGGCGGCGTCGCACATCGGATTGCAGCGTGGTCATGGCGGAAGGCTATCGGGCGTGCCTCACGGTCCCTTTATGCGGGGTACGGCGTGCCGTGTGCCGGGAGCCCGGTTAGGCCACTCGCGCCTTGGACGCGCTGCCGTGCCGGGCCGAACCGAGCAGCCCTCTCGCGGTGGCCAGCCAGCCCGCGGCCACCACCGCGGCGGCCACCGAGAGGCCGAGGTAGCCGTTGAGCGGCATCACGATGCCGACCACACCGCCGAACACCGAGGACACCTGGAGCAGGGTCTCCGAGCGGGCGAAGGCCGAGGTGCGGACCAGTTCGGGCACGTCCCGCTGGATCAGCGCGTCCAGGGACAGCTTGGACAGGGCCTGCGCGAACCCGGTGACGGCCGCAAGACACGCCACCAGGAACGCTCCGAAGAAGATCGCCGCGACGATCGCCGCGCCCAGCGCGAAGGCGACCATCGTCACGATGATGATCTCCGGCGCCTTCGACCGGAGCCAGGCCCCGACGGCCGTACCCAGCGCGTTGCCCACGCCCGCCGACACGACCACCAGGCCGAGCGAGACCGCCGCGCTCTTGCCGGTCAGCGGGTGCTCGCGCAGCAGGAAGGCGAGGAAGAAGGTGAGGAAGCCGGAGAGCCAGCGCAGGGCGGCGTTCGCGCCGAGGGCGTGGGTGACGGCCGTGCCGACCGTGCGCAGCCCCGGCCGCTTGACCTCCTTGCGGTGCGGTCCGTGCAGGTGCGCCTCGTCGGCGGCGAGCAGCGCCACGTCCTCGCCCTTGGCCGAGTCGACCTTCGGCGGCAGCGAGAAGGACAGGAACGTGCCGGCGATGAAGATCACGAAGGCGCCGTAGAGCGGCCAGCGCGGTCCGATGGCCTGGAGCCCCGCGCCGATGGGAGCCGCGATGCCGGTCGCGAGGAGGCCGCCGAGGGTGACGCGGGAGTTCGCCTTGACGAGGGAGAAGCGGGGCGGGAGCAGACGGGGCACGACCGCGCTTCTGACCACGCCGTACGCCTTGGAGGCCACCAGTACGCCGAGGGCCGCCGGATACAGCTCCAGGCTGCCCGTGGCGACCGCCCCGGCGATGATCAGCGCGAGCATCGCCCGGGCGAGCATCGCGCCCGCCATCGCGGCCCGGCGGCCGTGCGGGAGGCGGTCCAGGAGCGGGCCGATCACAGGGGCCAGGATCGTGAAGGGCGCCATGGTGATGGCGAGGTACAGGGCGACGCGCCCGCGGGCCTCGTCGGTCGGCACGGAGAAGAACACCGTCGAGGCGAGGGCGACGGTGATCATCACGTCCCCCGCGCCGTTGACGGCGTGCAGTTCGATCAGTTTGCCGAGCCCGGACTCGCCCGCGCCGTGGGCGTGGGTCGCCTTGCGGATGCCGCGGGCCGTACCGGTGAACGGGAAGTGCAGGGCACGGCCGACGGCGCGCACGGGCCCTGTCATCTGGGTCATCCGGCCCGTACCGCCACCGATCCCGGTGGCTCCCTGGGGTGTCCTCGTGGCTGCCACCCCGTCATAGTGCCCCGAGAAAGCTGTGAGTAGTGCGGTTACCGCGCGTATGAACGCATATCAAGCCCCTCCGGGGGGCCGGTGGAGGGCCACTGGGGCAACGAACCCTCACGTCGGTGTAGGCCGAGCGGCGACGAACAGGTAGCGTGCGTAGCGCGCCGTGGCGAACGTTCTCGGCCGCGCGCCTCTCTGACATCCCGCAGAATGGATGGGAGCAGGTGCGCCCGAGCGCGATCGGGCGCGGACGTCGACGCGGTCCTCCGGTCCGCTCCGTCCGCATCCGTCGCCTTCAGGCCGGCGCACCCGAGTGACGGCGTAGGAGAGAAGCGATACCTGTGAGCGCAGCGACAACGCGAAGCCGCACCCCCGACCGCCTGTGCGCCGAGGCCGTCGACCTCGCCCGCACGGCCGCCGAGGAGGCCGCCGCGCCCGGTGTGGTGGGTGAGCACGCCGGCCTGGTCTCCGAGGGCGATCGTGTCGTCACGCACTTCTTCGAGTGCAAGGAACTCGGCTACCGGGGCTGGCGCTGGGCCGTCACGGTGGCGCGCGCCTCCCGGGCGAAGCTGGTGACGCTGGACGAGGTCGTCCTGCTCCCCGGCCCGGACGCGCTGCTGGCACCGGAGTGGGTGCCGTGGAGCGAACGCCTGCGCCCCGGCGACATGGGCCCCGGCGACCTCCTCCCCACCGACGCCGAGGACCTGCGCCTGGAGCCCGGCTACACCGGCGAGGACGAGCCGCTGCCGAGCGCGCCGGTCTCCGAGGAGATGGCCGAGCTGGTCGAGGCCGAGGACGCGGAGCTCACCGGGGGCACCCCCTCGAACCTCCCGGTGGCCCCGACCCGCGGCTCGATCGCCGCGGTCGCCGAGGAACTGGGCATGCGCCGGGCCCGGGTCCTGTCCCGCTACGGCCTCCATGTCGCCGCCGACCGCTGGGAGGAGTCCTTCGGCGCGAAGACGCCGATGGCCCAGGCGGCCCCGGCGCCCTGCGTCAGCTGCGGCTTCCTGGTCCCCCTGGGCGGCTCGCTGGGCCAGGCCTTCGGCCTGTGCGCCAACGAGTTCGCCCCGGCGGACGGCCGCGTGGTCTCCCTGTCCTACGGCTGCGGAGGCCACTCGGAGGCGGCGGTCATGCCGAAGCCCCCGCAGCCGGCCCCGCCGGTGATCGACGAGACCCGGGTGGACCCGTTCCCGCTGCGCCCCGCCCGGGACTCCGGCTCGGTGCCGGAGACCGCGGACGAGGCGTCGGCGGAACTGGGCCACTCGTAGGGCCTTCGGCTCACGGGCGCTGGAACACCCGGTCCACGACGCCGTCGGCGACGATGTACTGCGACTGGTCGTAGGCGTAGGCCGTGCCGTTCTCCGCGGCCCGCTCACGCAGCCCCAGGTACCGGTACGTCTTCGCGTCGAAGAGCAGCAGCCGCCCGCCGTCCTTCGCGGAGGTGCCCGGCGGGCCGACGACGTACCGGACGCCGATGGCGGTGTGGCCGTTGAACTCGGTCCGGCCCGGCAGCACCTTGACACCGGGGGCGGCGGCGAGCGCCTCGAACGCCGCGGAGCGCAGCCCCTTGGGCAGGACGGAGTGGCGGAGCAGTCCGGAAAGGAAGATCTGGACCATCGGCCACTCGTCGGCCCTCGTCGGCCTGCCGTAGTCCGGCTTGCCGCCCATGTCGCGCAGGGTGGCCGTCAGTTTCCCCGGATCGGTGGGCAGTTCCTTCAGCTCGGACCACTTGGACGGCGGCCAGGTGCTCTGACCCGGCTGGAACACCGGCACCCACTGCTTGTGGCCCAGCTCGCTGACGTAGCCCTTCTTGGAGCCGTCCACCGAGCTCCAGCTCTCGTCGACCCACTTCTTCACGGGGCCGCCCGAGACCGGCCTGCGCTCGATGACCTCCTTGGTGTAGATGAACTGGTCGTCGCGCGGGGCGAGCGGCTTCTCGGTGCGCAGTGCCTCGGCCGCCGCCCCCCGCAGCACGGTGGTCGCGCTGACGGTCTGCGTGCGAGGGGCGTTCCCCCCGGTGTCCTGGGCCACCACCACGGTCGCGGTGACCGCGGCCGCGGCGGCTCCGGCCACGGCGATCCGCAGCAGCGGACGGCGGCCCACCACGACGGGCGCGGCCGCGGGGACCCGCATCGCCTGGTACAGGCGGGCACGGGCACGGGCGCGGGCCGTGTCCGAGAGAGGGGGCGCGTCCGCGTCCCACTCCCTCAGGAGCTCGATCTCATTCATCGTCGGATTCCTCTCGAAGAGCGGTCGGATCGGATCCGCCCAATGCCTCACGAAGTTTTCTGCGGGCCCTGTGCAGCCGCGACCGGACCGTCCCCACCGGCACACCGAGGGCGGCCGCGACCTCCTCGTAGCCCAGGCCGGCCCAGGCGACCAGCAGCAGCACGTCCCGGTGCCGGGCGGGCAACCGGGCGAGGGCGGCGGCCAGTTCGCCGCCCACCGCCTGTGCGCTGACCCGTGCGGCCACCCGGTCCGCGACCGCCTCCTCGGCCTGTCCGGCGGGGGCGGCCGAGGGGAGCCGGCCGAGAGTCCTCAGCCGCCGGGCCTCGGCACGCCGGTGGCGGCCGACGAGGTTGGTCGCGATGCCGAACAGCCAGGGGCGGGCGTCGGCCGCCTCCGTGCGGTACCGGAAGCGCTGCTGGAACGCGGTGGTGAAGGTCTCCGCCATGACGTCCTCGGCGGTCTCCGCACCGAGCCGGCGCGCCGCGTAGCGGTGCACCGAGTCGGCGTGGCGGTCGAAGAGCACGGCGAACGCCTCGGGCTCTTCCCACGACCGTTCGATCACCGCGGCGTCGCTGTCCTGCCCCACTGTGACGCCCGGTTCGACGGTCATCGGGGCTCCTTTCGTCGCTGTCACGTCGCTGTCACGCTCTGAAGCTCGGGCTTTCACCCGTACTTCGCCGCTCGCGGCAATCCGGTTCCCCTCCCCGGCGCACGAGTGAGCCCCGCCGTCGGGGGACCGCGGGGCTCATGGTGGGGGGAGCGGGCCCTTACGGACCCGGGTCGACGGCGATGAAGACGGACACCCGCTTCGGTGTGCCGCTGGTGGTGACGGGGTCGGTCAGTGACTCGGTGATGTCACGCAGGACCTCCTGAGCGATCCGGAAGTCCTCGTCCGCCCCGTCGGCGGGCGACACGGCGTCTGGCCAGACGATGACGACGTGCGGGGACTCCAGGGTGCGCAGTCCCTCCCACAAGGAATCCGAGAGGGCGTCCCAGCTCCTGGTGCCCGCCAACGGCGGGTCCAGGGGCAGGGTCTCGCGGACGGCGTGGAAGAAGGTCTCCCGGTCGACCCGGCCGTCCGTCGCGAGGACGAACATCGGCAGGTGCTGCCGCCCGGCCTCGGCCAGCACGGCGGACACCTCGGCCGGGGACAGGATCGTCAGGCCTTCACTGAATTCCAAGTCGCTCACCGAATCCGTACGAATGGCGGGTCACCCGCGTCTCCATGGTGTGTCCAGGTGTAGTACGTCTCGCCGGTCGTTGAGGACGCTTTCCCCCGCCGCCGGGAGCTTCCCGGACAGCCACGCGACCTTGCAGGTGGCGTTGTGGACGAGGACGGGCGTCCGCCCGGCGAACACGTAGAAGGTGTGCAGGTCGTCGACCGTCAGGTTGTGGGTCCGGGCGGTCCCGCCGAAGGAGCGGTTGGCCCGGACCGTCTTCGCCGTTGCGAACCCTCCCCGAGTTACGGTCCTCCCTCCTCGCGGTACCTTCGTCGTCACGCCGATGAGGAGAGTCAACGTGAGCAAGTTCGTGCGGCCCGCCGCCGAGGGTGCCGACCCGTTCGGGACCGCCCGGCTCAGGCGAGGGGTGCTGGACGCCTGGGCCACCAGCCCCGCCCGGTTCCGGGAGGACGCCAACGCCGAGGAGGACCTCGTCCTCGGCGGGTACCGGGACCGGCTCGTCGTCGAGCTCGCGCAGAACGCCGCCGACGCGGCCGCCAGGGCGGGCGTGCCCGGCCGGCTCCGCCTCACCCTTCGCGAGGGTGTCCTGTTCGCCGCCAACACCGGTGCCCCGCTGGACGCGGCCGGTGTCGAGTCCCTCTCCACGCTGCGCGCCTCCGCCAAGCGCGACAACGGCGACGGCTCGGTCGGCCGCTTCGGTGTCGGCTTCGCCGCCGTCCTCGCGGTCACCGACGAGCCCGCCGTGGTCGGCCGGCACGGCGGGGTGCGCTGGTCGCTCGCCGAGGCCCGCGACCACGCGGCCGACACCGCCCGCCACAGCCCGGGGCTCGGCGACGAGATCCGCCGCCGCGACGGCCATGTCCCGCTGCTGCGGCTCCCGTTCGCGGCCGAGGGCACCGCGCCGGAGCCCTACGACACCGTCGTCATCCTCCCGCTGCGCGACACCGCAGCCGCCGACCTCGCCGAGCGCCTCCTGGACGCCGTCGACGACGCCCTCCTGCTCGCCCTGCCCGGGCTCGAGGAGGTCGTGATCGAGACGGCCGACACGACCCGCACCATCAGCCGCCGCACCGAGGACGACCTCACCGTCGTGGAGGACTCGCGGGACGGTACGACCCGCTGGCGTACGGCCTCCGCGCACGGTCCGCTCACCCCCGAACTGCTCGCCGGCCGGCCCGTCGAGGAGCGGCTGCGGCCGCACTGGTCGCTCACCTGGGCCGTGCCCGCCGACCCCGACGGCACCCCGGCCCACCCCCGCACCAGCCCCGTCGTGCACGCCCCGACCCCCAGCGACGAACCGCTCGGCGTGCCCGCACTGCTCATCGCGTCCTTCCCGCTGGACACCACCCGCCGGCACGCGGCCCCCGGGCCCCTCACCGACTTCCTCGTGCAGCGCGCGGCGGACGTGTACGCCGAACTCCTGGCCGGCTGGCGGCCGGTGAGCGAGGGGGTCATCGCGCTGGTGCCCGGCCCGCTCGGCAAGGGCGAACTGGACGGGGCGCTGCGGCAGGCGATCCTGGACCGCCTCCCGCGCACCGCGTTTCTCCCGCCCGCCCTCCCAGCGTTTCTCCCGCCCGCCCTCCCAGCCTTCCCACCGCCCGCCCTCGAACCCGGTGACGACTCGGAGCTGCCCGAGGCCCTGCGCCCCCGCGAGGCCGAGGTCGTCGAGGGCGCCGGCGCCGACACCGTGCGGGTGCTCGCCGAGGTGCTGCCGACTCTGCTGCCCGCCGGTCTCGAACGGCGCGTGGAGCTGCGGACGTTGGGCGTCGCCCGGGTCCCGCTGACCGACGCGATCGACCGGCTGGCGGGCCTGGAGAAGGAACCCGAGTGGTGGCAGCGGCTCTACGACAGCCTCGCGGGCGTCGACCCCGACCGGCTCTCCGGCCTGCCCGTCCCGCTCGCCGACGGGCGTACGACGATCGGGCCCCGGCAGGTGCTGCTGCCCACCTCGGACGGCCCCCTGATCGACCCCGAACTCCTCGCCCGGCTCGGCCTCAAGGTCGCCCACCCGGACGCCGCCCACCCGCTCCTGGAGAAGCTGGGCGCGCTGCCCGGGACCCCGCGCGCGGTGCTCACCACACCCCAGGTGCGGGCCGCCGTGGCCGCCTCCCTGGACGACGACGGCGGTGCGAGCTGGGAGGAGGACACCCCGGACGCGGAGGAGCTGGCCGACACCGTCCTCGCGCTCGTCCGGGACGCGGACCTGGAGCCCGGTGAGGAGCCGTGGCTGGGGGCGCTCGCCCTGCCCGACGAGGAGGGCGAACTGGTCCCCGCGGGTGAACTCGTCCTGCCCGGCAGCCCGTTCGCCGAGGTCATGCGGGAGGACGAACTCGCCTTCGTGGACGCCGAGCTGGCGGAGAAGTGGGGCGAGCAGCCGCTGGCCGCCTGCGGGGTACTCGCCAACTTCGCCCTGGTCCGCGCCACCGACGTGGTCCTGGACCCGGACGAACTGGAGCCCCGCGAGGGCGACTTCGCCGAGCCGGACGACGCCGGGCTGCTGGACGCCGTGGACGTGTGGTGCGAGGACATCCTCGACCGCTTCCCGGACACCCCGGTGCCGCCGGTCGCCACCGAACTGGTCGCGGTCCGCGATCTCGACCTGGTCGACGAGGACAAGTGGCCCCAGGCCCTCGCCCTGCTCGCCCAGCCCCCGCTGCGGGACGCCCTCACCCAGCAGGTCCGCATCCTGCTGCCGGACGGCACCCATGAGGTCGTACGGCCGTACACCGCCTGGTGGCTGCGCGGGAACCCGGTGCTCGACGGCCGCCGCCCCGCCGGTCTGCTGGCGGCGGGCGGGGACCCGCTCCTGCGCGGCCTGTACGACGAGGCCGACGCGACCGGGTTCGACGACGAGCAGGTGCTGCGGGCGCTGGGGGTGCGGACCTCGGTGGCCGCGCTGCTGGCGGAGCCGGGGGGTGCGGCCGAGCTCCTCGACCGGCTGGCCGACCCCGACCGGCCGGTGTCCTCCGGCCAACTGCACGCCCTCTACGGAGCGTTGGCCGACCTGGACCCCGAACAGGTCACCCTGCCCGACGAGCTGCGGGCGGTGACCGACGGCCGGGTCGAGGTCGTGGACGCGGCCGACGCGGTGGTCGTCGACTCACCCGACCTGCTTCCCTTCACGGAGGGCGTCCCCCTTCTCCCCGTGCGGCCGTCCAGGGCGGCGGAGTTGGCCGAACTCTTCCAGGTCCGCCGCCTGAGCGAGTCCGTGACGGGTTCGGTGGACTCCGAGGGCACGGAACACGACGTCCCGGAGTCCGTACGGATCCTGCTGGGTCCGGGCACCCCGTCCTCGTACGTCGAGCACGAGGAACTGGTCGTCGACGGCGTGGAGATCGACTGGCGCCTGACGAACGACGGCGTCCTGCATGCGGCCACCCTGGAGGGCGTGGCAGCGGGCCTCGCCTGGGCGGCCCGTCAGTGGCCCCGCCGCTTCGAGGTGGCGGCCCTCCTGGAGGACCCGACCCGCACGGAGGAACTGGCGAGGGACCGCTGGTTCGACTGAGCGGCTCAGCCGGAGCTGGGGTCCAGGACGTACGCGTACCTCTCCAGACCGAGCGTGATCCCGGTCAGCCGCCGGACACGCTCGGGAGGACGTCCAGCCCCACCGCGGTGACATCGACGGACGAGTCGGGGAACTCGCCGTCCTTCGGGTAGCGGGAGAGGGCGAGTCTCACGCGGTGGGGCCCTTCTCCGGTTCCAGGAAGTAGTCGTAGTTCGCCAGGTCGAGCGCGACGCCGGTCAACTGATGGACGCGCTCGGCGTGTTCCCGGGTCAGGGGGGTGGACATTGGCCAGCTGCTCCAGCGGGGTCGCCAGGAGTTCCGCCCAGGCCTGCCCGCCCACCGCGGTGACATCGACGGACGAGTCGAGGAACTCGCCGTCCTTCGGGTAGCGGGAGAGGGCGTAGAAGATGCTCACACAGAACTCTTACCAATCGTGCAACCTTTCGCCCCACTCGTTTATCTGATCAGTCGAGTCACACAGACTCACTGATCTCACGTGGGGAACACATGCGTATTCGTGCCACCGTGGCCGCCGTCTCCGGTGCCCTGGCCCTCTCCGCCCTCGCCGTGCCGGCCTCGCAGGCCGCCGACGGAGGTTTCGACAAGACCACCGCCGCCGAGCGCTTCGGTGTCTCGCGTGCGGCGATGAGCACCGCCGCCGCGGCCGACGAGGAGCTGCCGGTCGTCTCCAAGGTGACGGTCAACGGTGCCAAGGACATCGTCGTCGGAACGACGGCCGCCAAGAAGTTCACCGTGTCCCTGACCGCCAGCCACTCCGCCGGCATCCAGGACGCCTACATCGACCTGTGGCACGGCAAGGACGTCGAGCACATCGACGGCCTGCTCACGCCGAACGAGGAAGTCGCCTCCTGCACCGCGGTCAACGCCACGACCTCGACCTGCAAGCTCACCGTCACGGCCGTCCCGGGCAGCGACCTGTACATGAACTCGCTGGCCGGCACCTGGCACGTCACGGCCGCGGTCCTCGCCAACGACGAGGTCGGCAGCGTCTACTGGAACGACTTCTACGGCACCCACAAGGTGCAGCGCCTCTCCAAGCTCACGGTCAACGCCTCCCCCGAGCCGGTGAAGAAGGGCAAGACCATCACCGTCACGGGCAAGCTGACGCGGGCCAACTGGGAGACCCGGACGTACGCCGGTTACTCGACCCAGCCGGTGAAGCTGCAGTTCCGGAAGAAGAATTCCAACACCTACACCACCGTCAAGACCATCAAGACCAACACCAAGGGGGACCTGAAGACCACGGTCAAGGCCACGGTCGACGGATTCTTCCGCTGGAGCTTCGCGGGCACCTCCACCACCCCGGCGGTCAACGCCGCGGGTGACTTCATCGACGTCAAGTAAGTCGTGCCGAGGTAAAGCGTTGCGCATGTGCGGGGAAAATCATGTCCCACCCGTACAACCAGTCCCCTGCGTCACGGATCTAGGGAGTGAGTCAGCAGACTCCGAGATCCTTCTCTCCTCATGGGGAACGCACATGCGCATACGCGCCCTCGTCCTCGCCGCCTCCGGCGCCGTGGCACTCTCCGCCCTCGCCGTGCCGTCCGCCTCGGCCGCCACGGCCGGGCCGGCCGTCACCTTCTCCCAGCTGAAGGTGAACAGCGGCAAGAACATCGTGGTCGGGACGACCACGACGGTCACGGTCTCGGCGACGTACACCGTGACGAAGCCCGCGAACCTGAACGCGAGTTCCTTCCAGACCGGGCCCGTCCTCTACCGCGGCACCACGCTCGGACTGAACTCCGACGACCTGCTCGGCGGGGACGAGCCCGGCACCTGCACGGCGTCCTCCTCGACCGTCCTGAAGTGCACGGCGAAGATCCAGTTCCGCCCCAAGGGCTCCGACGAGGACGGCGACCTGCTCAGCAGTGAGGCCGGCACCTGGAAGCTGGGCGCCCTCGCGGTCAACGACGCCGGCGGCATGACCTGGCAGGGCAACCAGGGCACCACCCACCTCCAGCGCAAGGCCACCCTCACCACCGACGCCTCCCCGGAGCCGGTGAAGAAGGGCAGGACCATCACGGTCACGGGCAAGCTCGCCCGCGCGAACTGGGACACCAACAAGTACGCCGGCTACGCGACCCAGCCGGTGAAGCTCCAGTTCAAGAAGAAGGGCGCGACCACCTGGAGCACCCTGAAGACCATCAAGTCCAGCTCCACGGGCGCCCTGAAGACCACGGTGACGGCCTCCACCGACGGCTACTTCCGCTACGTCTTCGCGGGCACGACGACGACCTCGCCGGTCAACTCGTCGGCCGACTACATCGACGTCCAGTAGAACGCGCCTCTCGAGGGCTCCGTCCCGGCTGAAGCCCAGCGCTAAGCGGAACCGCGGCGGTCGACCCACCTCCACAGGAGTTCCAGGGCGGCCGCCGCCACCACCGAGATGCCGACCGCGGTCCACGGCATCGCCATCCCCACCAGCTTCAGCGCGAAGAAGTCCTGGAGCCAGGGCACGGCCAGGACCAGGACGAACCCGAGCCCCATCGCCGCGACGAGCGCGAGCCGCCACCAGGTGTACGGGCGGGCGATGATCGCCAGCACCCACATCGAGATCAGGAACAGGGTCAGCGTGGCCGCGCTGGTCTCCGCGTCCAACGCGCCGGACCCCGTGTAGTAGTGACGGGCGATCAGATACGTCACGAAGGTCGCGACCGCCGCCACCACCCCGCCCGGAATCGAGTACCGCATCACCCGCCGCACGAAATGCGGCCTCGCACGTTCCTTGTTGGGCGCGAGGGCCAGGAAGAAGGCCGGGACGCCGATCGTCAGCGTCGACAGCAGGGTCAGGTGCCGTGGCAGGAAGGGGTACTCGACCTGCCAGCACACCACGAGGACCGCCAGCAGCACCGAGTACACGGTCTTCACCAGGAACAGCGTCGCGACCCGGGTGATGTTGCCGATGACCCGGCGGCCCTCCGCGACCACGGACGGCAGCGTCGCGAAGCTGTTGTCGAGCAGCACGATCTGGGCGACCGCCCGGGTGGCCTCCGACCCGGAGCCCATCGCCACCCCGATGTCGGCGTCCTTGAGGGCGAGCACGTCGTTGACCCCGTCGCCGGTCATCGCGACCGTGTGCCCGCGTGACTGGAGCGCCCCCACCATGTCCCGCTTCTGCTGCGGGGTGACCCGCCCGAACACCGTGCCCTCGTCGAGCGTCTTCGCCATCGTGTCCGGCTCGGCGGGCAGTTCACGCGCGTCGACCACGCTGCCGTTCAGCCCCAGCTTGGCCGCCACCGCCCCGACCGACACCGCGTTGTCGCCGGAGATGACCTTGGCGCGCACGTCCTGGTCGGCGAAGTACCGCAGGGTGTCGGCGGCGTCGGGCCGCAGCCGCTGTTCCAGTACGACGAGGGCGGTGGGCCGCGCTCCCCGGGCGACCTCGGGATCGTCGAGGTCACGGGAGGCGCGGGCCAGCAGCAGCACCCTGAGGCCCTGCTCGTTGAGCCGCCCCGTCTCGGCGAGGGCGGGGTCGGCGGGGGGCAGGAGCACGTCCGGTGCCCCCAGCAGCCACGTACCGGACTCGCCGTCGCCCTCGCTGAAGGTGGCGCCGCTGTACTTGCGGGCCGAGGAAAAGGGGAGCGCCTCGGTGCAGCGCCACTCCTCGACGTCCGGGTAGGCGTCGATGATCGCCTGGAGCGAGGCGTTGGGCCGCGGGTCCGACTCGCCGAGCGCGCCCAGGACCTTGCGGACGTACGACTCGTCGGCGCCCCTGAGCGGCCTGAGCTCGGTGACGTCCATGCCGCCCTCGGTGAGGGTGCCGGTCTTGTCGAGGCAGACGGTGTCGACGCGGGCGAGGCCCTCGATGGCGGGGAGTTCCTGGACGAGGGCCTGTTTCCGGCCAAGCCGGATGACACCGATGGCGAAGGCGACCGAGGTCAGCAGGACGAGGCCCTCCGGGACCATGGGCACGATTCCGCCGACCGTCCGGGCGACGGAGTCCTTGAGGTCGTTGTCCTTCACGAACAGCTGACTGATGACCAGGCCGATCGCGGTCGGGACCATCATCCACGTCACGTACTTGAGGATCGTGGAGATGCCGGAGCGCAGCTCGGAGTGGACCAGGGTGAAGCGGGAGGCCTCCTCGGCGAGCTGGGCGGCGTAGGCCTCGCGGCCGACCTTGGTCGCCCGGAAGGCGCCGCCGCCGGCGACCACGAAGCTGCCGGACATCACCTGGTCGCCGGGCCGCTTCACCACCGGGTCGGCCTCGCCGGTCAGCAGGGACTCGTCGATCTCCAGGCCGTCGGCCTCGACGACCACCCCGTCCACCACGGCCTTGTCGCCGGGCCCGATCTCGAGGAGGTCGTCGAGGACGATCTCCGAGGTGCCGACGTGGACCGCGGTCCCGTCCCGCCGTACGGTCGGCCGGGCCTCGCCGATCACCGCGAGCGAGTCGAGGGTCTTCTTGGCCCGCCACTCCTGGATGATGCCGATCCCGGTGTTGGCGAGGATGACGTACCCGAACAGGCTGTCCTGGAACGGCGCGACGAACAGCATGACCAGCCAGAGCACACCGATGACGGCGTTGAACCGGGTGAAGACGTTCGCCCGGACGATCTCCGCGAGGCTCCGGCTGCTGCGCACCGGCACGTCGTTGACCTGGCCCCGCCCCACCCGCTCGGCGACCTCGGCGGCGGTCAGCCCGGTCACTGCCGGGGACAGGCCCGTCGTGCGGTCGAGTTCGGCGCCCGCGTCGGTGTGCGTCATGCATTCGACGGTACGTGCGGTTTTGCGGCTTCACCCGCCGAGTGACCGGAAGTTCCGACCTGGGGAGGAGACGGGAACGGGCGAGTGATGCCGTGGTACTAGGGGTTGCTCGTCACTCGGCAGCAGACTCGGCCGCCGCCTTCTTGAGGGCCGCGTCCCGCTTCCGCACGTACCAGGTGCCGTACAGCCCGAGCACGCCCCCGGCCAGACAGGTCCACAGCCACCAGGTGTGTCCGTGGTCGTCGAACCAGCCGTAGAAGGGGAGCTGCACGAGGAAGAGGACGAACCAGAGGATCGTGCCACCGGTGACGGTGGCCACCACGGGCCCTTCCAGGGGCTCGGGCGCCTCGTGCTTCACGGGTCCCGAAAAAAATCCGGCCATGGGGACAGCTTACGAGGCGATCACATCTACGCGCGGAGATGGCGATCGTCCGAGTTATACGTTCATACTGAAACGGTTTACATCTGTCCACTTCTGCTCGTAGGAACATCCAATGCCGACCGCCCTCGACCGCTACTTCAAGATCTCCGAGAGGGGCAGCAGCCTGCCCCGTGAGATCCGGGGCGGGTTCGCCACGTTCTTCGCGATGGCCTACATCATCGTGCTGAACCCGATCATCCTCGGCAGCGCCAAGGACATGTACGGCCATCACCTGGACAACGGCCAGCTGGTCACCGCGACCGCCGTGACCGCGGCCTTCACCACCCTCCTCATGGGCGTGGTCGGCAACGTCCCGATCGCCCTCGCGGCCGGCCTCGGCGTGAACTCCGTCGTCGCCCTCCAGCTCGCGCCCCGGATGTCCTGGCCGGACGCGATGGGCATGGTCGTCCTGGCGGGCTTCATCGTGATGCTGCTGGTCGCCACCGGTCTGCGCGAGCGCGTGATGAACGCGGTGCCCTTCGGTCTGCGCAAGGCGATCTCCATCGGTATCGGCCTGTTCATCATGCTGATCGGGCTCGTGGACTCCGGCTTCGTCTCCCGCATCCCGGACGTCGCCCAGACCACCGTCCCGCTCCAGCTCGGGGGCGACGGCCACCTCAACGGCTGGCCCGTCCTGGTCTTCATCCTGGGCGCCCTGCTCACCCTCGCGCTGATCGTCCGCAAGGTCTCCGGCGCGATCCTGATCTCGATCGTCACGATGACCGTCGTAGCGATGATCATCGAGGCCGTCGCCAATGTCCCGTCCTGGGGGCTCACGGCCCCGAAGTGGCCCGGCAACCCGGTCGCCACCCCCGACTTCGGCCTGCTCGGCAAGGTCAGCCTCTTCGGCGGCTTCTCCCACGTGGGCGTGCTGACCGGCATCCTCTTCGTCTTCACGGTCCTGCTGTCGTGCTTCTTCGACGCGATGGGCACGATCATGGGCGTCTCCGACGAGGCCAAGCTCACCGACGCCCAGGGCCAGATGCCCGGCATCAACAAGGTCCTCTTCGTCGACGGCCTCGCGGTCGCGGCGGGCGGTGCGAGCTCGTCGTCGGCGACGACGGCCTTCGTGGAGTCGACGGCGGGAGTCGGCGAGGGCGCCCGTACCGGCTTCGCGAACCTGGTCACCGGCGGGCTCTTCACCGTGGCCCTCTTCCTGACGCCCGTCGCCACGATGGTCCCGTCCCAGGCCGCGACCCCCGCGCTGCTCGCGGTGGGCTTCATGATCCTGGCCAACTCGGTCCGCGACATCGACTGGGTCGACTACACGATCGCGATCCCGGCCTTCATCACCATGGTGATGATGCCGTTCACCTACTCGATCACCAACGGCATCGGCATGGGCTTCATCACCTTCGTGGTGCTGCGCCTGGCGGCCGGACGGGGCCGGGAGATCCCGGCCGCGATGTACGTCGTCTCCGCCGTCTTCACCTTCTACTACCTGATGCCGGCGCTGGGCCTCACGTGACCCCGTAGAACTTCTCGGTCTCGTCGACGGCGCTCTGGAACCGCTCGTCGAAGTCGTCCCGGATGAGCGTTCGGATCACATAGTCCTGGACGCTCATTCCCCTTTTGGCCGCATGGTCGCGGAGCCGCTCGAGCAGCTCCCCGTCTATCCGCAGGCTGAGCACGCTGGTCCCCATGAACACGAGGGTCGCCGCCGCCGGGGAGCGGCGTTCACGTTCCGCTGCCGACTCACTCGTATGGGTGAAGATCGGGTTTCAGTGGCCGGAGTCACGGGAATCCCCGCGCACGCCAGCTTGTTTAGCCAGAGTAATGAGTTACGCTAAAGAGATGCCGGACCTCACCCATGGCGACGACGCTGCCGCCGTGAACTCCCTGCGATCAGCCGTGATGCGACTGTCCCGCCGACTCAAGCACCAGCGGGTCGACGAGTCGCTCAGCCCCACCGAGATGTCGGTCCTGGGCACCCTCTCCCGCTGCGGCCAGGCCACCCCGGGCGAGCTCGCCCGCAAGGAGCACGTCCAGCCGCCGTCGATGACCCGCATCGTGGCGCTGCTGGAGGCCAAGGGACTCGTCCGGCTGGAGCCGCACCCCGAGGACCGGCGCCAGAAGGTCGTCACCCAGACCGAGCAGGCCGAGGCCATGCTCGCGGAGGCCCGCGTCAAGCGGAACGCCTTCCTGGCCACCCTGGTCGACGGCCTCGACGAGGACGAGTGGGCGAAACTGCGCGAAGCCGCCCCCGTGCTGGAGAAACTCGCACACCTGTAAGCCGCAAAGAGGAGGCGAACGCACTTTGAGTACGGGACCCGGAACACCTTCCGTCCCCGCACCGACCGCCCACTACCCCCGCAAGTCCTCGATGTTCAGCTCGCTGAGGGTCAGGAACTACCGCCTGTTCTTCGCCGGGCAGGTCGTCTCCAACATCGGCACCTGGATGCAGCGCATCGCCCAGGACTGGCTGGTGCTCAGCCTCACCGGCTCCGCCACCGCCGTCGGTGTCACGACGGCCCTGCAGTTCCTGCCGATGCTGCTCTTCGGCCTCTACGGCGGTGTCCTCGTCGACCGGCTGTCCAAGCGCCGCGCGCTGCTGTTCACCCAGTCCGCGATGGGCGCCACCGGTATCGCGCTCGCCGTCCTCACCCTGAGCGGCCACGTCCAGGTCTGGCACGTCTACCTCGCCGCCTTCGCCGTGGGCCTCGCGACGGTCGTCGACAACCCGGCCCGCCAGTCCTTCGTCTCCGAGATGGTCGGCCCCGACCAGCTCCAGAACGCGGTCAGCCTGAACTCCGCGAACTTCCAGTCCGCCCGCCTGATCGGCCCCGCCGTCGCGGGCGTGATGATCACCGGTGTGGGCACCGGCTGGGCGTTCCTCGCCAACGGGCTGTCCTTCGTCGCCCCGCTCGTCGGCCTGCTGATGATGCGGGCGCGTGAGCTGCACGTCGTCGAGCGCGCCCCACGCGGCAAGGGGCAGCTGCGGGAGGGTCTTCAGTACGTGGCCGGGCGGCCCGAACTGATCTGGACCATCGTCCTGGTCGGGTTCGTGTCCACCTTCGGCTTCAACTTCCCCGTCTACCTCTCGGCCTTCGCCGACGACGTCTTCCACGCCGGCGCGGGCTCCTACAGCCTCTTCAACACGGTGATGGCGGTCGGCTCCCTGGCCGGCGCCCTGCTCGCCGCCCGGCGCGGCACCGCAAGGCTCCGGGTGCTCGTCGTGGGCGCGGTGGCCTTCGGCACGCTGGAGATCGTGGCCGCACTCGCCCCCTCGCTGTGGCTGTTCGCCCTGCTCATGGCCCCGATCGGGATGTTCGGCATGACGGTCAACGTCACCGCGAACACCAGCGTCCAGATGGGCACCGACCCGGCCATGCGGGGCCGCGTGATGGCCCTGTACATGATGGTGTTCATGGGTGGCTCCCCGATCGGCGCCCCGATCGCCGGCTGGATCACCGACGCCTACGGCGTCCGCGCCGGCCTCGCGGCGGGCGGCGCGATCGCCGCGCTGGCCGCCGTGACCATCGGCCTGGTCCTGGCCCGTGTCGGCAACCTGCGGTTGTCGGTCGGCTGGAACGGTGGTCATCCGCAGGTGCGGTTCGTGCCGCGCGAGGCGCGGGAGGAGTTGGCCGCGGCGGCTTGAGCGTGGCGGGCCGGGGTCGTGCGGGCTTGGCCAGGATCTGGTGCGGTGGTGGCCGGGTGGGGGCGGTCGGCCTGGTTCTGGCCCGTGTCGGTGATCTGCGGTTGTCGGTCGGCTGGAACGGTGGTCATCCGCAGGTGCGGTTCGTGCCGCGCGAGGCGCGGGAGGAGTTGGCCGCGGCGGCTTGAGCGTGTC
>NZ_JBIAUQ010000017.1:0-6978 GCF_042893155.1 Streptomyces sp. NPDC001668 | reverse complement strand
GGCGGGCCGGGGTCGTGCGGGCATGGCCAGGATCTGGTGCGGCGGTGGCCGGGTGTGACGGCCGGCCTGGTCCTGGGTCGTGTCGGCGATCTGCGGTTGTTGGTCGGCTGGAACGGTGGTCATCCGCAGGTGCGGTTCGTGCCGCGCGAGGCGCGGGAGGAGTTGGCCGCGGCGGCTACGGGCGTAGGCGCATGGCCAGGACCTGGCCCGGCCAGTCGTTGTTCGCCCCGGCGGTGTATGTCTGCGTCGGGGTGAAGCCGTTGGCCTCGTAGTAGGCGACCAGCTTGCGGTCGTCGCCCGCGTAGCAGTCCACCCGCAGCAGGCCGACGCCCGCCCGCCGGGTCTCCTCGGCGGCGTGCGCGAGGAGGGCGCTGCCGATGCCGTGGCCCTTGAAGCGGCGGTCGGAGGCGAGCCAGTGGATGTACCGCTCGGGCTCGCCCGGCGGCGGGAGATGGGCCAGATAGGCGCCGGGCGAGTCGGTGATCGTGAGGGTCGCGGCCGGCACGCCGTCGGCCTCGGCGACGAACACCCTGCCCTCGTCGATGTACCGGGCGACGGACTCGACCGTCCTCGGGCTCCCCGACAGCGGCCTCGTCCCCCACTGCCCCGGGCGCCCCTGCGCGACCAGCCACTCCACACAGCTGTCGAGCATGCCGAGGATCACGGGTATGTCGTCGGGTCCGCCGTCCCTGATGCTGATCTCCATGCCCCCATGGTGACAGGCTGAGCCCCATGAGACTCTTCGCCGCGGTGCTGCCCCCGCAGAATGTGACCGAGGAACTCGCCGTCGTCGTCGCCGAGTTGAGGAAGCTGCCCGGCGCGGAGGGGCTGCGCTGGACCGGCGTCCCGGGGTGGCACTTCACGCTCGCGTTCTACGGCGATGTCGACGACGACGTCGTACCGGAACTGTCGGAGAGGCTGGAGCGGGCGGCTCGGCGGACGTCCGCCTTCCCGCTGGCCGTGCGTGGCGGTGGGCAGTTCGGGCAGGGGCGGGCGCTGTGGGCGGGGGCCTCCGGTGAGCTGCCCGCACTGCGGCGGCTGGCCGAGCGGGCGGAGGCGGCGGGGCTGAAGGCCGGGGTGGAGACGGGGGAGCACCGGCGGTACAAGGCGCATCTGACGGTGGCGCGGAGCCGGGAGGCGGTGGATGTGGCGCCGTATCTGGAGGTGCTCGACGGGTTCGTGAGCCGGACGTGGAGCGTGGACGAGCTGGCGCTGGTGCGGAGCAATCTGCCGCGGTCCGGGGTGCCGGGGGAGCAGCCCCGCTACGAGGTGGTCGGGCGTTGGGCGCTCGGAGCGGGCGGTTAGGCTCGACGCGTGGACCCGAAGACGCGGAACCGGATCATGGCCGGTGTGCTGGTGATGATGTTCGTTGTGGTGGCGATGGCTGCCGCCCTCGGTAGGTAGGGCTTGGGGAACTGCGGTCCGTCGTCGGCTGCCGCGCCGTCGTGGCTGGTCGCGCAGTTCCCCGCGCCCCTCAAAAGCCTTGCGTCATCCTGCGCCTACCAGGCGAAGGCCTCCGGCGACGGCCCCGGCCCCGGGAAGATCTCGTCCAGGCCCGCCAGGATCTCCTCGCTCAGCTCCAGTTCCAAGGCCCTGATCGCTGATTCCAGCTGCTGCGCCGTACGCGGACCGACGATCGGGCCCGTGACGCCGGGGCGGGTGAGGAGCCAGGCCAGAGCCGTCTCGCCGGGTTCCAGGCCGTGCTTCTCCAGCAGGTCCTCGTACGACTGGATCTGGGCGCGCTTGGCCGGGTCCTTGAGGGTGTCGGCAGCACGGCCCGAGGCGCGGCGGCCGCCCTCGGCCTCCTTCTTGATGACCCCGCCGAGCAGACCGCCGTGCAGCGGGGACCAGGGGATCACGCCGAGGCCGTACTCCTGGGCGGCCGGGATGACCTCCATCTCCGCGCGCCGCTCGGCGAGGTTGTAGAGGCACTGCTCGCTGACGAGGCCGATGGTTCCGCCCCGCCGGGCGGCGATCTCGTTGGCCTGGGCGATCTTGTAGCCGGGGAAGTTGGAGGAGCCGACGTACAGGATCTTGCCCTGCTGCACGAGGGTGTCGATCGCCTGCCAGATCTCCTCGAAGGGAGTCGCGCGGTCGACGTGATGGAACTGGTAGACGTCGATGTAGTCGGTCTGGAGCCGCTTGAGGGAGGCGTCGACGGCACGGCGGATGTTCAGCGCCGACAGCTTGTCGTGGTTCGGCCAGGCCTCGCCGTCCGCGCCCATGTTGCCGTACACCTTGGTGGCGAGGACGGTCCGGTCGCGGTTCGCGGCGCTCTTCGCGAACCAGTTCCCGATGATCTCCTCGGTACGGCCCTTGTTCTCGCCCCAGCCATACACATTGGCCGTGTCGAAGAAATTCAGTCCCGCGTCCAGAGCGGCATCCATGATGGTGTGACTGTCGGCTTCGTCGGTCTGCGGTCCGAAGTTCATGGTCCCGAGGACCAGCCTGCTGACCTTGAGCCCCGTGCGTCCGAGCTGCGTGTACTTCATGAGCCCCAGCCAACGCCTTGGAGTCCGCTCAAGGCAAGGCTCCCACTCGGGTGCGGCGCTGACGGTTGTCAGCGATCTTGACGCTAACTAGGAGTTAGTGCTTTCCTGTGGGGTGTGTGAGCTTGAAGTTTCAATATAAGCCTCAGGAGAGTAAGTGCCCCCCACTACGCCCGTCCGCAGGACCCTCGTCGCCGTCCTCGCCTCCGCCGCGCTCCTCGGCGCCGCCGCCGTACCGGCCGTGGCCACGCCGCACGCCGCTTCCGTCGCGCAGGCCGGTTACGGCGACTCCGCCCGCCTCGGCTACCAGAAGGCCGTCGCCGTCCAGGTGCTCAAGGGGGTGTTCGAGCGGGGTGACGCCAAGGTCGTGGACCGTTTCGTGCGGCCCGACTACATCCAGCACAACCCCCTCGCGCCCGACGGCGCCGAGACCCTGAAGAACCTCGGCACGTTCGTGCACCAGCAGTTCCCGGACGCCGAGTACCGTGTCCAGCGGGTGATCTCCGAGGGCGATCTCGTGCTCGTGCACTCCAACGTGGTGATGACCCCGGGGACCCGGGGGACCGCCGTCTTCGACATCTTCCGCTTCCAGGGCGGGAAGATCGCCGAGCACTGGGACACCGGGCAGAACGTGCCGGACACCACCGCCAACGGCAACGACATGTTCTCCACGGTGAGTTGGCCGCGGACCTCGCAGCCCGGCCCCGGTTTCCTCACCGCGTACAACAAGAAGCTGGTCGTCACCGCCTTCGACCAGCTGATCGTGAAGAAGGACCTGTCCGCCCTCGACCGCTACTGGGCGCCCTGGTACGAGCAGCACAACCCGACCATCGCGAACGGTCTGTCCGGGGTGAAGGCCGGGCTCGCGGCGTACTTCAAGGCGGCGCCGCAGCTGAAGGTGGAGCCGAAGCGGGTCATCGCCGAGGGCGATCTGGTGGCCGTCCACAGCCACTACATCCCGGCGCCGGGGGAGCGGGGGCAGGCGATCGTGGACCTGTTCCGGGTGGTCGGCGGGAAGATCGTGGAGCACTGGGACGTGACCCAGGACGTACCGGCCACGTCCGCCAACGACAACACGATGTTCTGACGGTTCCGGTGGTCTGCCCCCCGGTGCAATCGGGGGGCAGCCGTGGGGATTTGGGCGGGTTCCGTCCCTGGCGTTCTCCGTATGGAGCGCCGGTCTCAGGGAGTGCGCAGGCTCACGAAGACGGATCGCACGCGGGTGCCGTCCGGGGTGTTCCAGGCCGTGGAGACCTGACCGGTCACGCCCTCGGGAGTTGTGGGCGTCAGGATCCGGTGGACGCGCAGGCTGGTGCCGTCCGGGAGGGCGAGCTCGGTGCCGTCCCGGTCCTCGGTGACCTCGGCGGGGCCGGTGGGAAGGCCGGGACCGGTGTAGGCGTGGGTGACCTCGTGGTCGGGGGTGTCGCTGATGCTCTGGGCCATGGCCTGGGCGCGGCCCTCGAACAGGGCGAGCAGTTCGGTGCGCAGGACCGGGTCGTGGCTGCCGTCGTAGGCCCAACGGGGGCCCAGCACACCGTGTTCCATGGTGCCGACGAGGGCGTGGTCCGCGCCGGGGAGCGGGGCCGCGCGGTAGGTGAGGGGGACGTGGTAGGCGACGGGCTCGGGGCCCGAGGTGTCGACGGCCACCATGAACTCGATCCCCACCTCGCCCTCCGGATCGTCCAGCCGGAAGCCGCCGGCCTTGGCCAACTCCGGTGCCCCGTCACCGGCGTACCAGGGGCGGGTGGGCAGCCAGGTGGTGAGCAGTTCCAGCTTGGTCGGCTTGAGGGTGGTGTTGTGGATGATCGCCATGCAGCGGATTCTGTCAGTCAGTCACGGGGGAACTCATCTGTTTAGTCGCTCCCCTTGGGGGCGGTGTAGATGTGGCACCGCCCCTGACAGGGGTCCGCGATGACGTAGACGGGGACTTCCGCCGTGGCGTACGCGGCCTTCTTCGGGCCGTAGTCGTTGGCCGCGGTGCCCTTGGAGATCACCTCGGCGACGAACTCGACGTCCTCGTAGGATCAGTGGTAGTCGATGCGCACGTCGGACTTCACGCGCTTCCGCGGGTACTTGGTCCGCAACTGCTCGTAGATGGCCGCGATGATCTCCCAGTGGGTGTCCCGCTGCGGCGACATGTAGACGGTCCCCTCGACGATCTCGACCACTCTCGGCCATCGCGATCCGGTCTTCGAGGACGGTCATCGTGGCGCTCCTGCCCGGCTGCCCCATCGACGAGTGCAGCCGCGCAGTACAACGATACGCACGGTGACCAGGACACGGAGGGACATGCCAGGTGGGAGGACCACGTCGCCGCGCCACCTCGTCCCGCTTCTCCACCGGACCCTTGGCGACACCATCCTCGGCATCTGCCTCCACGGCTCCGCCGTCCGCGAACGCCGGGTTTTGGTAGGGGAGTTGATGGCCCTGGGGGTATCCGCCCGTCTGCGACTTCCTCCACGGAGAGTGGCTGCGCGAGGAGTGCGGGCGGGGTGTCCTTCCCGAGCCCGAGGCCGGCCCGAGTCCAACCCGAGTCCAGCCCGAGGCCGGCCCGATCTCGCGCCCCTCGACCGGGCCGTCGAGCGGCTGCCGTCGGAGGAGCGGGCCGCGCTCGCCCACGCCCGGGCTCAGTCCGGGGCGTCGGGCGTCTGCTCGGGCTGGGTGTAGAGGACCTCGCGGGCCTGGTCCGCTGCGCGGATGATGCTCTCGGAGATGAAGTCGAGAAAGCGGGAGATGTTCTCGAGGCGGACGGCGGCCGGGGTGCCGGGGCCCAGGACGCCCACGCCCTGGCGCGCGGTCTCGGCGAGCTGGGTGGTGCCGCGGGCGCTGGCGATCATGGACTGGTACCAGACGTCGTCGTCGGAGACATAGCGCTCACGGCGGCGTTCGTCGCGTTCGCGGCGCACCAGGCCCTGGCTCTCCAGGAAGCTGATCGCCTTGGAGATGGACGCCGGGCTGACCTGGAGGCGCTCGACGAGTTCGGCGGCGGTCATGCTGCCGTTGTCGCTGGTGTAGAGGCAGGTCAGCACCCTCGCCATCATCTTGGGCGTGCCCGCCTGCATGAGGACGGTCGTGAACGTCTCCTCGAACTCGCGCACCGCCTCGGGATCGCGCCCGGGCGCGAGTTCGGGTGCCCCGGGCGAGCGGGGCGCGCTCTTCCGGCGGCGGTGAGCGCGGCGCTCGGTGGCGCGGTGGGCGAGGTCGGCGCGGTAGCCGGTGGGGCCGCCGTTGCGCATGACCTCGCGGGTGATGGTCGAGGTGGGGCGGTCGAGGCGGCGGGCGATCTCCGCGTAGGCGAGGCCGTCGGCCACCCCCAGCGCGATCTGCTGACGTTCCTGCTGGGTGAGCCTGCCTCCCGGCATCGCGGTCTCCTTCGTGGTCCCTGGTGCTCGCAGCATAGCGTTCACTTCCAGTCGGTTGCAACGACAGCCTGACTGACGTTGCGTTACTTTCAGGACCGTTGCAATGAAATTGACGCGCTGAGCTGCCATGATGCCTATAAGTCGCAACGAACTTGTTGCCGAGATCGTGAATGCAACGTAGCTTTTCGTTCATCGGAAATCAGCAACAGCGACGAACGCAGGAGCTCCTCATGCAGAAGTTCGACACCACCGCCCCCGTCACCGCCGTCATCGACCTGCCCGCCGGACGCGTCCAGGTCATCGCCGGCGACCGCGCCGACGCCACCGTCGAGGTCCGGCCCGTCGACCCCGCCAGGAAGCGCGACACCCAGGCCGCCGAACGGATCGAGGTCGACCACCGCGACGGCGTGCTGCGCATCGCCGCCCCCACCGCCAAGAACCAGTACTTCGGACCCTCCGGCTCCGTCGAGATCACCGTCCGGCTCCCGGCCGGCTCCGGCGTCCAGGCCAAGGCCGCCGCCGCCGAGTTCCGCGCCGTCGGACGCCTCGGCGACATCGCCTTCGAGGGCGCCCACGGCCCCGTCAAGATCGACGAGGCCGCGAGCCTGCGTCTGACCGTCGCCGACGGCGACGTCACCGTCGGCCGCCTGACCGGACCCGCCACCATCAGCACCCAGCGCGGCGACATCACCGTCAACGAGGCCGTCACCGGCCGGGTCGAACTGAGCACGCAGAAGGGCGACATCACCCTCGCCACCGCCGCCTCCGCCGCCCTGGACGCCGGCACCTCCTACGGCCGTATCCACAACGCCCTCAAGAACACCGAAGGCACCGACGCCGGCCTGACCGTCCGCGCCACCACCTCCTACGGCGACATCACCGCCCGCAGCCTCTGACCCGCAGCCCTCACGAGGAGCACTCACCATGACCGACCTGGCCATCACGGCGAACGGACTGCGCAAGTCCTACGGGGACAAGACCGTCCTCGACGGCATCGACATCCAGGTGCCGGCCGGCACGATCTTCTCCCTCCTCGGACCGAACGGCGCCGGCAAGACCACCGCCGTGAAGATCCTCTCCACCCTGATCTCCGCCGACGCCGGACAGGCGGAGGTCGGCGGCCACGA
>NZ_JBIAUQ010000016.1:195232-227693 GCF_042893155.1 Streptomyces sp. NPDC001668 | reverse complement strand
GCTGCTCACCCCGATCATGCTGTTGCTGCTCTTCGTCTACATCTTCGGCGACACCATGAGCGCCGGACTCGGGGACGGCGGCGGCGACCGCTCCGACTACGTCGCCTATCTCGTGCCGGGCCTGCTGCTGATGACGATCGGCTCCACCACGATCGGTACCGCGGTCTCCGTCTGCAACGACATGACCGAGGGCATCATCGCCCGCTTCCGGACCATGGCGATCCACCGCGGTTCGGTGCTCGTCGGCCACGTCGTCGGGAGCGTGCTCCAGTCGGTGGTCAGCGTGGTCCTCGTCGGCGCGGTCGGCGTGGCCATCGGCTTCCGCTCGACCGACGCCACCTTCCTGGAGTGGCTCGCGGCCTTCGGGCTGCTCGTGCTCTTCGCCACGGCGCTCACCTGGATCGCCGTCGGCATGGGCCTGGTCAGCCCCAACGCCGAGGCCGCCAGCAACAACGCCATGCCGCTGATCTTCCTGCCGCTCATCTCCAGCACGTTCGTCCCGGTGGACGCGATGCCGGGCTGGTTCCAGCCGATCGCCGAGTACCAGCCCTTCACCCCGGCCATCGAGACCCTGCGCGGACTGCTCCTCGGCACCGAGATCGGCCACAACGGCTGGCTCGCCGTCGCCTGGTGCCTCGGCCTCGCGCTGCTCGGCTACCGCTGGTCGACCGCGAGGTTCGACGCCGACCCGAAGTGACCGCGAGGACAGCGCGGACCGCGACGCGCGGCCCGTCCACCCCGTACGTGCGGGGAGGGCGGGCGTGCGGGTGCGTGGACGTGCGGCGCCGTGTGCCGGATCAGTCGGACGCGTACGACCCGCCCAGGGCCCACGCCTGGTGCATCGCCTCCGCGAAGGCCGCCGCGATCTTGTGCTCGCCGTGCGCGTTCGGGTGGGTGCCGTCGTAGGTGTCGTGGCTGATGTCGTACGACGACGGGGGCGAGACCGGCAGCAGGGGGGAGCGGGGTTCGTCCAGGTCCGCGATCGCCTTGCCCAGAAGCTCGTTGAAGCGGGTGACCTCCTTGGCGAAGAGCGGGTCCGACTCCGCCCGGACGTTCGGGATCACCGGGAGGACGGCCATCCGGATACGGGGGTTGGCCCGGCGGGCCTCGGCGACGAAGGCGCGGACGTTCTCCGCCGTCTGGTCCGCGTTCGTGTAGAAGCCCAGGTCGATCAGGCCCAGCGAGACAAGGAGCACGTCGGCGCGGTGCGCCCGTACCGCCTCGCCGATCAGCGGGGCCATGTGCAGCCAGCCCTCGCCCCAGCCGGCCAGGTGGGCCCGGGGGAAGTCGGGATCGGCGTACGCGTACGACGTCGGGGCGTCGGCCGCCTTGTCGTACAGCGTCTCGCGCGGGCCCACGAGGGTGAACGGGCCCCCGGAGGAGTCGCGCAGGTGCTGCCACATCCGGTACCGCCAGGTGTGCTCGCCCGCGCTGCCGATGGTCATGGAGTCGCCGACGGGCATGAATCGCAGCATGCGCACATCATCGGTGATCCTTATCGACGGGTAACAGATCTTGGGCGACTCGGCCCTGTGAAGATGGCCACGCGCCCGGGCCGTGACGCCCGCTGGGGCCGCGGGACGGAGCCGGACGGCAGGGCCACCGGAGCACTCCCGCCACTGCCCCCGTCGGCGGGGCGACCGCGTCACGGGAGGCCGTCGGCGGATCGCGCGCTGCCGGCCCACCGGGCCACGGTCACCATCGTGACCCCCGGGCCGCCACACAGACCCGCCGAAGGGGCCGGTCCACCGTGGTGGGAAACGGGTCCTGTGTCCGCGCCCGGGCTGCGGTCGGCGGGGCGACCGCGTCACGGGAGGCCGTCGGCGGATCGCGCGGTGTCGGCCGACCGGGCCACGGTCACCATCGTGACCCCCGGGCCGCCACACAGACCCGCTGAGGGGGCCGGTCCACCGTGGTGGGAAACGGGTCCTGTGTCCCCGCCCGGGCTGCGGTCGGCAGGGCGGCCGCGTCACCGGAGGCCGTCGGCGGATCGCGCGATCCGGCCCACCGGGCCGCGGGCCACCACCACACCCCCCGGCCACCACACAGACCAGCCGAAGGGACCGGTCCGCCGCGCTGGGAAACGGGCCCTGTGTCCCCACCCGGGCTGCGGTCGGCAGGGCGGCCGCGTCACCGGAGGACGCCGGCGGATCGCCGTCCCCCGGGTCCGGGCAAGCGTCCGGGGGGGGGCGACCCGCTCTCACGGGCCGGAGGCCGCTGCCTCGTGCAGCCCACCGGCACCAGGTCTCCACGACCGCCCGCCCCGATGGAAGACGATCCAGCCGGCACCGCAACCGCGGATCGCACGGCGGCACCTGGCTGATCGGAGACACTTGGGCCATGCGTCGACCCTTCGCCCGGTTCGCCGGGGCCCTCCTCGCCGGGATCCTGCTCGTGGGCGCCTTCGTCCTGCCCGCCGCCGTGACCGCCTCCGCCGCCGACGGGGACGGGAAGGGGGACAAGGGCTTCACCATCAGCGACCCCCGGATCACCGAGTCCAGCGGGCTCGCCGCCTCCCGGCAGCACCCGGGGATCTACTGGACCCACAACGACCAGGACACCGGCGCCTACCTGTACGCCGTCGACAGCGCCACCGGCAAGACCGTCGCCAGGATCACGATGACCGGCGTGGGCACCCCGCGGGACGTCGAGGCGATCTCCATCGGGCCCGGCAACGAGATCTGGGTCGGCGACATCGGCGACAACGACGGGGTCACCTGGCCCTACGTGTGGATCTACAAGCTGCCCGAGCCGAAGGTCCTCGAGGACCAGTCGGTCAAGGCCACCCAGTACGTCGTGAAGTACACCGACGGCTCACGCGACGCCGAGTCGATGGTCGTCCACCCGAAGACCGGGCGCGTCTACATCATCGACAAGCAGGAGAACGGCGGGCATCTCTACGCGGGACCCGCCACCCTCTCCCCGTCCGGGACGAACGTCTTCAAGCCCGTCAAGGCCGTCGACCTGTGGGCCACCGACGCCGCCTTCTCGCCCGACGGCCGACAGCTCGCCGTACGCGGGTACTTCGGCGGCATCTGGTACGACTGGAACGGCGGCGACATCAAGAAGGAGGGGCGGCTCAGCGTGCCCCTCGGCCAGGGGGAGTCCGTCTCCTACTCGCCGGACGGGACCAAGCTGCTGCTCGGCATGGAGGGCGCCGACAGCGAGGTGGAGGCACAGAACGCGCCCGGCGACGGCAACTCCAAGGCGCCCTCGGGGAGCGGGAGTTCCTCGGCTTCCGGAAGCGACGGCGGCGGGAACTCCGACGGCACCGTCAAGATCGGCGCCTTCGCCCTGGTGGCCGTCGTCGGCTTCTTCGGGCTCCGACGGCTATTCCGCCGTAGGTGACTCCTCGCGCCTGCGCGCGACGAACACCTCCAGACCGTCCACTGGCGGTGCGGAGGTTCCAGAAGCTCAGCCGTTGACGTCCCGCGCACAAGGTGACGTCAGGTGTCTTGACGTGTGCATGTGGCATGCCTTCCATGGGAGGTGCAGGGTGGTGGGAGCGCTCCCACCAGGTTCCGGACCTGCTCCCCCCTTCGAGAGGAAGCAGCGAACATGTTCCGCAGCTTGCGAAGAGCGCTGTGCGCGGCGGCGCTTCTGCTGCCGCTCCTGGCCGGAGCGCAGACGGCACACGCCGCCGAGGCGAAGGCCGACGCCGGTGCCGGATACTGGCACACCAGCGGCCGCCAGATCCTGGACGCCTCCGGGCAGCCGGTCCGGATCGCCGGGATCAACTGGTTCGGCTTCGAGACCAGCAACCAGGTCGTCCACGGCCTCTGGTCCCGCGACTACAAGTCCATGATCGACCAGATGAAGTCGCTGGGCTACAACACGATCCGCATCCCGTACAGCGACGACATCTTCAAGCCGGGGACCGTCCCCAACAGCATCGACTTCTCCAGCGGCAAGAACGCCGACCTCCAGGGACTCAACTCCCTCGGCGTCCTGGACAGGATCGTGTCGTACGCCGGTCAGGACGGCCTCAAGGTCATCCTCGACCGGCACCGCCCGGACTCCGGCGGCCAGTCGGCGCTCTGGTACACGGCGGCGGTCCCGGAGTCGACGTGGATCGCCAACCTCAAGGCGCTGGCGACGCGTTACAAGGGCCAGGACACGGTCGTGGGCATCGATCTGCACAACGAGCCGCACGATCCCGCCTGTTGGGGCTGCGGGGACACGGCGACGGACTGGCGTCTGGCCGCCCAGCGCGCCGGGAACGCGGTCCTCGGGATCAACCCCGACCTGCTGGTCTTCGTCGAGGGCGTGCAGACCTTCAACGGCGTCTCCGGCTGGTGGGGCGGCAACCTGATGGGCGTCGCCCAGTACCCGGTCCAGCTGAACGTCGCGAACCGGGTCGTGTACTCCGCCCACGACTACGCCACCAGCGTGGCCCAGCAGAGCTGGTTCAGCGATCCGGCGTTCCCCGCCAACATGCCGGGGATCTGGGACAAGTACTGGGGCTACATCTTCAAGCAGAACATCGCCCCGGTGTGGGTGGGCGAGTTCGGCACCACGCTCCAGTCGACCGTGGACCAGAAGTGGCTCGCGGCACTGGTGTCCTACCTGCGTCCGACGTCGACGTACGGCGCCGACTCCTTCCACTGGACCTTCTGGTCCTGGAACCCCAACTCCGGTGACACGGGCGGGATCCTGAAGGACGACTGGCAGACGGTGGACACGGTGAAGGACGGCTACCTGGCCGGCGTGAAGGCGCCGGGCTTCCCGGGCTCGGGCGGCGGCCCCGGCCCCGGCGACCCGGGCGGCTCCACGGCGGCCTGCACCGCCACGTACACGGTCAGCAGTGACTGGGGCAGCGGCTTCAACGCCGAGGTGAAGGTGACCAATTCGGGTACCACGGCTCTCAGGTCCTGGACGGTGACCTGGACCTGGCCGGGCTCGCAGAAGGTCACCTCCATGTGGAACGCGTCGTACACGCAGACCGGCTCGACCGTGACCGCGACCAACGCCGCTCACAACGGTGCTGTCGAGGTGGGGAGTTCGGCGGCCTTCGGGTTCGGGGGCGCGCCCGGGGGCGGTGGTGTGCCGAGTGTGAGCTGCACGGCTGCGTGAGGCGGCTCCGCACGTCGTGTGACCGGAGGCGCTTGGTGTGGTCCAAGTGCCTCCGGATCAAAGGAGTTTCAAATCTTTCGCTCAGAGGTTTCTCATTCGGAGATTTATTCGACAGGATGCGGCCTCATGAGAAGAAGCACAGTCGTGTTGTGCGGTGCGGCCGTCGTCCTCGCGGGTACCGTCACGGCCGTTCCCGCCGAGGCCACCCCCTCCCTCACCACGGCCACCGCCCAGGCGGCGGCGAAGGTCAGCTGGACGAAGTGCGGCACCGACGACTACCCGACCCTGCAGTGCGGTTCGGTGAAGGTTCCGCTCGACTACGCCAAGCCGAACGGCCGGAAGATAACCCTGGCCCTGTCCCGGGTCCCGCACACCGCCAAGAAGTACCAGGGTCCGCTGCTGGTCAACCCCGGCGGTCCCGGCGGCAGCGGTCTCACCCTCGCCGGCTTCGTCGCGGGCTCGCTGCCCAAGGCGGTCGCGTCCCAGTACGACGTCATCGGCTTCGACCCGCGCGGCGTGGGCCAGAGCAAGCCCGCCCTCGACTGCAAGCCGGGCTACTTCAACCCGGTCCGCCCGGACTCCGTGCCGAGCACCCCCGCCATTGAGAAGGCCAACCTGGAGCGCGCCAAGTCCTTCGCCGCCGCCTGCGGCCGCAAGTACGCGGACGTGCTGCCGTACATCAACACGATCAACGCCGTGAAGGACATGGACTCGATCCGCAAGTCCCTCGGCGCCAAGAAGATCAACTACTTCGGCTACTCGTACGGCACCTACCTCGGCCAGGTCTACGCCAAGCTCTTCCCGGGCCAGGTGCGCCGCCTGGTCCTTGACTCGATCGTCGACCCCGACGGGGTCTGGTACGACGCCAACATCTCGCAGGACTACGCCTTCGACGCCCGGCAGAAGGCGTTCATGGCGTGGATCGCCAAGTACGACTCCACCTACAAGCTCGGTACCGACCCGGCCAAGGTCGGGGCCAAGTGGTACGCGATGCGGGCGGCCCTCGCCAAGAGCCCGGCCGGCGGCAAGGTGGGCGCCTCCGAACTGGAGGACACCTTCATCCCCGGCGGCTACTACAACGGTTACTGGCCCTCCCTCGCCCAGGCGTTCGCCGCCTACGTGAACCACAAGGACACCGCCCCGCTCGTCAAGGCGTACGAGGGCATGGCGGCCATCGACGCCTCCGGCGACAACGGCTACAGCGTCTACACCGCCGTGCAGTGCCGTGACGCCGCCTGGCCGCGCGACTGGAACCAGTGGCGCAAGGACAACTGGGCCGTGTACAAGAAGGCCCCGTTCATGGCCTGGAACAACGCCTGGTACAACGCGCCGTGCGCGTACTGGCCCACCAAGCAGCTGAAGCCGGTCAGCGTCGCCAACTCCAAGCTCCCGCCGGTGCTGCTGTTCCAGGCGACCAACGACGCGGCCACCCCCTACCAGGGCGGCGTCACCGTCCACCGGCTGCTCAAGCACTCCAGCCTGGTGGTCGAGCAGGGCGGCGGCAACCACGGCATCTCGCTGAGCGGCAACGCCTGCCTCGACAAGTACCTGGTCAAGTACCTGACCGACGGTACGGTCCCGCGCGGCCACGGCACCGCCGACGCGGTCTGCAAGAAGCTGCCCGACCCGACGCCGTCGGCGCCCCAGTCGGCGAAGGCGGCCCTCAGCGGCACCTCGGCCCCGGCCCCCGCCGTCTCCGACGGCACCGCCCTGCACGGGATCCTCGGCTTCCGGGGCTGACACCCACCCGAGCAGACGCACGAGAGGGCGCCCGGCATGTCGCCGGGCGCCCTCGTCGTCGTATGGCTCGTCGTAGGTCCGAGACGACTACAGCTTCTCGATCACGTAGTCGACGCACTTGGTGAGCGCCTCGACGTCCGCCGGGTCGATCGCCGGGAACATCGCCACGCGCAGCTGGTTGCGGCCCAGCTTGCGGTAGGGCTCGGTGTCGACGATGCCGTTGGCGCGCAGGACCTTGGCGACGGCGGCGGCGTCGATCTCGTCCGAGAAGTCGATCGTGCCGATGACCTGGGAGCGCTTGGCCGGGTCGGTGACGAACGGGGTCGCGTGCTTGGACTCCTCCGCCCAGCTGTACAGACGCGTCGAGGAGTCCTTCGTACGGGCCGTGGACCACGCGAGACCGCCCTGGCCGTTGATCCACTCCAGCTGCTGGTTCAGCAGGAAGAGGGTCGCGAGGGCCGGGGTGTTGTACGTCTGGTTCTTGCGGGAGTTGTCGATCGCCGTCGGCAGCGAGAAGAACTCCGGGACGTGGCGGCCGGACGCGTGGATCCGCTCGGCGCGCTCGATCGCGGCCGGGGAGAACACGCCGATCCACAGACCGCCGTCGGAGGCGAAGGACTTCTGCGGGGCGAAGTAGTAGACGTCCGTCTCCGCGATGTCCACGGGGAGGCCGCCGGCGCCGCTCGTCGCGTCGACCAGGACCAGGGCCCCGGTGTCCGCGCCCGCGACCCGCTTGACCGGGGCCGCGACACCCGTCGAGGTCTCGTTGTGCGTGAAGGCGTACACGTCGACGCCCGCCTCGGCCCGCGGCTCCGGGTGCGTGCCGGGGTCGGAGGAGATCACGGTCGGCTCGGCCAGCCAGGGGGCCAGCTTGGACGCCTTCGCGAACTTCGACGAGAACTCGCCGAAGGTCAGGTGCTGCGACTTGTTCTCGATCAGGCCGTGCGTCGCCACGTCCCAGAACGCGGTGGAGCCGCCGTTGCCGAGGACGACCTCATAGCCCTCGGGGAGCGAGAACAGCTCACTGATGCCCTCGCGCACCTTGCCGACCAGGTTCTTCACCGGGGCCTGGCGGTGGGAGGTGCCGAGGAGGGAGGTACCGGTTGCGGCCAGCGCGTCCAGCGCTTCCGTCCGCACCTTGGAGGGGCCCGCGCCGAATCGACCGTCGGCGGGCTTGATGTCAGCGGGAATCTGGATCTCAGCCACGACTGGAGGGTAGCCGCTGGGGGAAACCTGGTCGAAACGTAGTCCGTCGGGTGAGACGCGGCGGTGTTGACCGGACTGGTTTGCTGGAGTCATGACGGATCTTGAGGCCGACCTGCGCGAGGCCGTCCGGGGCGAGGTCGGTTTCGACGTCACCTCCCGGGCCCTGACCACGATGGACGCGTCCAACTACCGGCGCGTCCCCCTCGGGGTCGTGGCTCCTCGCGACGCCGACGACGTGGCCGCCGTGCTGGAGGTCTGCCGTACCCACGGCGTCCCCGTCGTCCCCCGCGGCGGCGGCACCTCCATCGCCGGACAGGCCACCGGTACCGGGGTCGTGCTGGACTTCACCCGGCACATGAACCGGCTCCTGGCACTCGACCCCGAGGCGCGCACCGCCGTCGTCCAGCCCGGCCTCGTGCTCGACCGGCTCCAGGAAGCGGCCGCGCCGCACGGGCTGCGGTTCGGGCCCGACCCCTCCACCCACAGCCGGTGCACGCTCGGCGGGATGATCGGGAACAACTCCTGCGGTTCGCACTCGGTGGCGTGGGGGACCACCGCGGACAGCGTGGCCGAGCTGGACGTCGTCACCGCGCGCGGGCAGCGGCTGCGGCTGGGACAGGAGTGGGCCGGGGCGCCGGCCGGGCTGCGGGAGCTGGTCGACGGGGAACTCGCCCGCCTTCGGACCGGCTTCCCCGAGCTGCCCCGCCGGATCTCCGGATACGCCCTGGACGCCCTGCTGCCGGAACACCGGGCCGACGTGGCCCGGTCCTTCTGCGGCAGCGAGGGAACCCTGGGGGTGCTCACCGAGGCCGTCGTGCGGCTGGTGGAGGCGCCGCCCGCGCGTGCGCTCGCGGTGCTCGGGTACGCGGACGAAGGCGCGGCCGCCGAAGCGGCGGCAGGGCTGCTGGTGCACCGCCCCCTGACGGTGGAGGGCATGGCGGCCGACCTGGTGCCCTCGGCGGCCGCGCTGCCGCGGGGCGGCGCCTGGCTGTTCGTGGAGACCGGCGGGGAGTCGCCGGCCGAGGCACGCGCGCGTGCGGAGCGGATCGTGCGCGCGGCCGACGTCCTCGACGCCCTCGTGGTGACCGACCCGGCCGGACAGCGGACCCTGTGGCGCATCCGCGAGGACGCCAGCGGCACGGCGACCCGGATGCCGGACGGTACCGAGGCCTGGCCCGGCTGGGAGGACTGCGCGGTGCCGCCGCGGCGGCTGGGACCGTATCTGCGGGACTTCCGGCAGCTGCTCGTCGCCCACGGCCTCAGGGGCACCCCGTACGGGCACTTCGGCGACGGCTGCATCCACGTCCGTATCGACTTCGACCTGCTGACGGAGGCGGGGATCGGGAGGTTCCGGCGCTTCTCGGAGGAGCTCGCCGACCTGGTCGTGGCCCACGGGGGTTCGCTCTCCGGCGAGCACGGGGACGGCCAGGCGCGGGCCGAGCTGCTGCCGAGGATGTACGGCGACGAGATGGTCGCCCTCTTCGAGCGGGCGAAGGCCGTCTGGGACCCGGACGACCTGCTCAACCCGGGGATGCTGGTCCGCCCGGCCCCCCTCGACACCGGCCTCCGCTTCTCCGTCCTGCCCCGCGAGCCGGTCGACGTCGCCTTCGGGTACCCGGCCGACGGCGGTGACTTCTCCGCCGCCGTACGGCGCTGCGTCGGGGTCGCGAAATGCCGTACGACCCCGGCGACCGGGTCCGCCGTCATGTGCCCGTCCTTCCGGGCCACCGGCGAGGAGGCGCACTCCACGCGCGGGCGTGCCCGGCTGCTGCACGAGATGCTGGCCGGTGAGCTGGTCACCGGCGGCTGGGGCTCGACGGAGGTCCGTGACGCGCTGGATCTGTGCCTGTCCTGCAAGGGCTGCCGGTCCGACTGCCCGGTCGGGGTCGACATGGCCACGTACAAGGCGGAGTTCCTGCACCACCACTACGCCGGGCGACGGCGCCCGGCGGCCCACCACAGCATGGGCCGGCTGCCGGTGTGGCTGCGCCTGGTGGACCGTACGAGAGCGGCGGTGGTGGTCAACGCCCTTGCCTCCGTGGGGCCGTTGGCGGCCGTCGCCAAACGGCTCGGCGGGATCGCGCCCGAGCGGCGGATCCCGAAGCTGGCGAGACAGACGTTCAGCCGCTGGTGGGACAGGCGTACGGCCCGTGGTGCCGGCGCAAGGACGGTCATCCTGTGGCCGGACACCTTCACCGAGCACCTCTCACCCTCCGTGGGGCGGGCGGCCGTGCGCGTGCTGGAGGCGGCGGGGCTGCGGGTGGCGCTGCCGCCCACGGTGCACCTGGAGAAGCCCCCGGTGGGCGACGGCAGGACGGTCGCGCTCGACCCCGGGTCCCTCCTGCGCGGCCGGAGCCGGGTCTGCTGCGGCCTGACGTACGTGTCGACGGGCCAACTCGACCGCGCCCGTACGGTGTTGCGCCGCACCCTCGACCTGATGTCCCCGGTCCTCGAGACCGCGGCCCCGGTCGTCGTCCTGGAGCCGAGCTGCGCGGCCGCCCTCCGCACCGACCTGCCGGAACTGCTGCACGACGATCCGCGGGCCACCCGTCTCGCCTCCCGGGTCCTCACCTTCGCGGAGGCGCTGGAGCAACTCGCCCCCGGCTGGCGGCCACCGGCCCTGAACCGCCCGGTCGCCGGCCAGACCCACTGCCACCAGCACGCGGTCCTCGGCGACGCCCCCGACCGCCGGCTGCGCGAGGCGGCCGGCCTCACCGGCGACCTGAGCGGCGGCTGCTGCGGGCTGGCCGGCAACTTCGGCTTCGAGAAAGGGCACTTCGAGGTGTCGAGCGCTTGTGCCGAGGAGCAACTGCTGCCGTCGGTACGCCGGGCAGGTGGGGACGCGGTGGTACTCGCCGACGGGTTCTCCTGCCGTACGCAGCTGGAGCAGCTCGCGGGGGTGCGGGGGAAGCATCTCGCGGAGGTGCTGGCGGAGGAACTGGACCGAACCTCATGACCGAACCGATCTCGCACCGCGTCGCCGTCCTCTCCGACATCCACGGCGTGCTCCCCGCGCTGGAGGCGGTCCTCGCCGAGCCGGAGGTGGCCGCCGCCGAGCGGATCGTGCTGACCGGGGACATCACGGCCGGGCCCCAACCGGCGGAAGTCCTTGCCCTGTTGAGGGCGCAGGGGGAGCGAGTGCTCTGGGTCGCGGGCAACGCGGACCGGGAACTCGTCGAGTACCGCAGGGGACTGCGGACGGAGATCCCCGACCCGATCGCCCCGTACGCCGCCGACCGGCTCACCGCCGAGGACGTCGAGTTCCTGGCCGCCCTCCCCACCACCCTCACCCTCACCGTCCGCGGCCACGGCGAGGTCCTCTTCTGCCACGCCACCCCCCGCGACGACGAAGAGGCCGTCGTGGTCGACTCCCGCCCCGCCCGCTGGACGGAGGTCCTGGCCGACGTCCCGGACACCGTCCGCACGATCGTCTGCGGCCACACCCACATGCCGTACGTCCGCCTCGCCCACGGCCGTCTGATCGTCAACCCCGGCAGCGTCGGCATGCCGTACGGCCGCCCCGGCGCCCACTGGTGCCTGCTCGGTCCCGGCACCGACCTGAGGGTGACGCCGTACGACATCCAGGGGGCCGTCGACCGGCTCGTCGCGGAGTGCGACTGGCCGGGGATCGCGCAGTGGGCGGACTACTACCTCAACGCGCGGGCGACGGACGCGGAGGCGCTGGAGGTGTTCGGGGCGCGGGACGGGAGGAAGGGGGTGTAGGGACCGGCGCCCCGAGGCCGTTGCGATACTCCCGCCGTGGAAACGAGTACGCCTGTCACCGACTGGACCCTGCGTCCCGCGCACCCCGCCGACGTCGAGCCGATAGCCGAGCTGCGGGCCGTGGTGATGCGCCCCGACCTGGAACGGCTGGGGCGGTTCGACGAGCACCGGGTACGGCAGCGGTTCCGCGACGCCTTCGTCGCGCGGCACATGTCGGTCATCCTGACCGAGGGCCGGTTCGCGGGCTGTGTCGCCCTGCGCCCCGCCGCGGACGCGCACTGGCTGGAGCACTTCTTCGTCGACCCGCGACTCCAGGGCCGCGGCCTGGGCGGGGCCGTCCTGCGCACTCTGCTGCACCGCACCGACACCGACGGCCGACTCGTCCGCCTGAACGTCCTCCAGGGCAGTGCGGCCCGACGGCTGTACGAGCGGCACGGGTTCACCGTGGAGAGCGAGGACGCGGTGGACGTCTTCATGGTGCGCAGGCCGCGGGGGTAGTGGTTGGGACAGCCGTATAACGGGTTTACGCACCTGACTCGGTCCACTATCGTGAACTCAGTAGTGCAGCATGATGGACGAACCCCGAGTCGACCCCTGGAAGCCCCGTGACCACCTCCAGCTGCCCCGACCTCGGTCGCGACCACGCCCTCACCCGGGCCCCGCCGCTCCGGCTCCCTCGGGCCCGTCGGCCTGGTGCTCGCCGGGGGCGTCTCCGTGCAGTTCGGTGCGGCGCTCGCCGTGACACTGATGCCGAGGGCGGGCGCCCTCGGCGTCGTGACCCTGCGGCTGCTCGCGGCCGCGCTCGTCCTCCTCGCCCTCTGCCGGCCCCGACTGCGCGGACACTCCCGTACCGACTGGGGCACGGTCGTCGTCTTCGGCCTCACCCTGGCCGCGATGAACGGCCTCTTCTACCAGGCCGTCGACCGCATCTCCCTCGGCGCCGCCGTGACCCTGGAGTTCCTCGGCCCCCTCGCCCTCTCCGTCCTCGCCTCCCGCCGCGCGGTCAACACCGTCTGGGCCGCGCTCGCGCTCGCCGGCGTCTTCCTCCTCGGCGGCGGCGACTTCGGCGACCTGGACCCCGCCGGCGTCGCCTTCGCGCTGGGCGCGGGTGCCATGTGGGCGGCGTACATCGTCTTCAGCGCCCGCACCGGCCGCCGCTTCCCGCAGGCCGACGGCCTCGCCCTGGCCATGGCGATCGGCGCGCTGGCCTTCCTGCCGCTCGGCATCGCGGAGTCCGGCACCAGGCTCCTCGACCCGGTGACCGTGGGCCTGGGCGCGGCGGTGGCCGTGATGTCCTCCGTCCTGCCCTACACCCTCGAACTCCTCGCCCTGCGCACCCTGCCCGCCTCCACCTTCGCGATCCTCATGAGCCTGGAGCCGGCCCTGGCCGCCCTCGCGGGCTTCCTCATCCTCGACCAGGCCCTGTCCCCGCTCCAGGCACTCGCCGTCGCACTCGTGATCGCGGCGAGCATGGGGGCGGTGCGGACGCAGGTGGGGCGGGGCAGAGCCACTACTCCTTGAGCGGGGGACATGCGGGGCGCCGGGCGCGTGGTCGGGCTCGGGCGGGGTGCCGGCGGCAGCGTGAGGGCGGCCGTGGGTGAGGTGCGGGAGGGCCGCGTGAGCCCCGGGCGGGGCGACGCATGTGCCGTGCGGGCGGGTTTGTGTGCGGGGGCGTCGGCGTCAGCCGGCTGAGCGGTCCCGGCGCAGGTGGAGCGGGGGAGAGCTACTACTCCGTGAGACCGGAGCGAGCCGTACGGGCCCTGCCCGCCGGCCTGGGCGCCGGCCGAGCAGAGGTCGAAGAGCGAGGCGTCGAGGGGAACCACCGGGAACGGGCGCAGCGCGGTGCGGCGTGGTCCGCCGGCCTCGGAGGGGAGTCAGTCTCGACCGCCGGTGGCTGGTGTCAGTCGCGGGCCTCCCCCGTAGGCGCCCGTTGCAGCCGCCGACCGCAGGCCCCAATCGCCCCGCCGACCGCCGACCGCCGACCGCCGACCGCCGACCGCCGACCGCCGACCGCCGACCGCCGACCGCCGACCGCCGACCGCCGCGACCCACAGCCCGCGAAGCCTGCCCCCCGTCCCTCAGCCCCCCACCTTCTCCCACACGGACACATGCTGCTCGCTGTCACCCATGAAGGGCCGCCGCCCCCAGTCCTCCCACCGGTCCCGCAGTCGCAGGCCGGCCAGTCGGGCCATCAGGTCGAGTTCGGCGGGCCAGACGTAGCGGAAGGGGATGGACCGGAACGAGCCCTGTCCGTCCTCCGTGACGCGGACGTGGTGGGAGGCCATCGCCTGGGTGGCCACGTCGTAGGTGTCGAAGCCGAGGCGGTGCTCGCCGACGTGGAAGGGCACGGCGTTCTGCCCGGGCGGGAGCTTGCGCAGCTGGGGGACCATGACCTCGACGACGAAGGTCCCACCCGGCTCCAGATGGTCGGCGACATTGCGGAAGCAGTCCACCTGGGCGTCCTGTGTCGTCAGGTTCATGATCGTGTTGAAGACGAGGTAGGCGACCGAGAAGGTGCCGGGCGCACGGGCCGTCGCGAAGTCCCCGATCGTCACCCCGACCGCCTCGCCGCCGGGCTTGGTCCGCAGCCGGTCCGCCATCGCCCGGGACAACTCGATGCCGTGCACCTCGACCCCGCGCCCGGCCAGCGGCAACGCGATCCGCCCGGTGCCGACGCCCAGTTCCAGGGCCCGCCCCTCTCCGGGCGGTCCCGCCAGCCCCGCCAGCACCTCCACGGCCGGCTCGACCGCCTCGGGCGCGAACATCGCCGCCGACGACTCGTCGTACGTCGCCGCGACGGCCTCTCCGAAGTAACCGTCGTCATCGATCACCGGGGGACCGTACTGCGGGGGAGAGGACGAGTGCCTCCGAATATCCACGCCGTGAATTAATGCAAGCACGCTTGCTTGTTTTTGTGGTCGCTGACATCCTCACCCCATGGCAGACCCCACGCCCGTCATCGACGACCTGTGTGCGGAGAGCGAGGAACTCGACCTGCTGGTAGCCGAGTTGAGCCAGGAGCAGTGGTCGCTGCCGACCCCCGCCCCCGGCTGGACCGTCGCCCACCAGATCGCCCACCTCGCCTGGACCGACCACTCCTCCCTGCTCGCCGTCACCGACCAGAAGGCCTTCTCCCGCGAGGTCGAGAAGGCACTGGCCGCCCCCGGGGACTTCGTGGACGAGGGCGCGGAGGAGGGCGCCCGCAAGCCTCCGGCGCGGCTGCTCGCCTACTGGCGGGCGGGACGCGAGGACCTGGCGGAGGCTCTGCGCGCGGCACCCGAGGGGTCCCGTTTCCCCTGGTACGGCCCGCCCATGTCGACCGCCTCCATGGCCACCGCCCGCCTCATGGAGACCTGGGCCCACGGCCTGGACGTGGCGGACGCGCTGGGGGTGACCCGAGCGGCGACCGACCGGATCCGGCACATCGTCCGCCTCGGCGTCCGCACCCGTGACTTCGCCTTCGGGGTCCACGGACTGACCCCGCCCTTCGAGCAGTTCCGCATCGAACTCACCGCACCTTCGGGCGAGTTGTGGAGCCACGGCCCGGAGGACGCCGCCGACCGCGTCACCGGCCCCGCCCTCGACTTCTGCCTCCTGGTCACCCAGCGCGCCCACCGCGCCGACCTCGCCCTGACCGCCGTGGGGGAGGACGCCGACCGGTGGCTCGACATCGCCCAGGCCTTCGCGGGTCCGCCCGGCGCGGGGCGGGCGGCGAAGGGGGCGGCGGGATGAGCCTGCGGGTGGGCAGCGTGTGCGTCTTTCATGGCGACCGTCCCTCCCCGGGGGCCGAGGGCGCGGACGCCGACCGGTGGCTCGCTGCCGCCCAGGCCTTCGCGGGTCCGCCCGGCGCGGGGCGGGCGCCCAAGGGGGCCGTCGAGTGACCCCTCTCCGCAGCGGCCCAGTGACCCCCCTCCGCATAGGCAACGCCTCCGGCTTCTACGGCGACCGTTTCGACGCCCTTCGCGAGATGCTCACCGGAGGCGAACTCGACGTCCTCACCGGCGACTACCTCGCCGAGCTGACCATGCTCATCCTGGGAAGGGACCGGCTGAAGGACCCCGGGGCCGGATACGCCCGCACCTTCCTGCGCCAACTCGAGGAATGCCTCGGCCTCGCGCACGACCGGGGCGTCCGGATCGTCGCCAACGCGGGCGGCCTCAATCCGGCCGGACTCGCCGACCGGACAAGGGAATTGGCGGACCGCCTCGGACTGCCGGTCCGGGTCGCGCACGTCGAGGGCGACGACCTGACCCGGGAGCACCCCGACGCCCTCGCCGCCCACGCCTACCTCGGCGGCTTCGGCATCGCGGCCTGTCTGAGGGAGGGCGCGGACGTCGTGGTCACGGGAAGGGTGACGGACGCGGCTCTCGTCACCGGGCCCGCCGCCGCCCACTTCGGCTGGTCGCCGACCGACCACGACCGCCTGGCGGGGGCCGTGGTCGCCGGGCACGTCCTGGAGTGCGGAACCCAGGCGACCGGCGGCAACTACGCCTTCTTCGCCGACGGCGAGCACGATCTGAGAAGGCCCGGCTTCCCCCTCGCCGAGCTCCACGAGGACGGCACCGCCGTCATCACCAAGCACCCCGGCACCGGCGGCTTCGTGGACGTCGGCACGGTGACGGCCCAGCTGCTCTACGAGACCCAGGGCGCCCGGTACGCGGGCCCCGACGTCACCGCCCGCCTCGACACGGTCCGGCTCACCCAGGAGGGCCCCGACCGCGTCCGGATCTCCGGCACCCGCGGCGAGGCCCCGCCGCCCACCCTCAAGGTCGGCCTCAACCGGCTGGGCGGGTTCCGCAACGAGGTCACCTTCGTCCTCACCGGCCTGGACATCGAGGCCAAGGCCGCGCTGGTGCGCGAGCAGATGGCACCCACGCTCACCAAGGTCGCCCACACCCGCTGGGACCTGGTCCGCACCGACCGCCCCGACGCCGAGACGGAGGAGACGGCGAGCGCGATGCTGCGGCTCGTCGTCCGTGACTCGGACCAGGAGGTCGTCGGGAAGGCGCTCAGCGGGGCCGCCGTAGAACTGGCTCTCGCGAGCTACCCCGGGTTCCATGTGCTGGCACCACCCGGGAAGGGCTCCCCCTATGGGGTTTTCGAGGATGTGTACGTCCCCCATGGAGCCGTGGACCATGTGGCAGTCCTCCACGATGGGCGACGGATCCCTGTGGAACCGGCCCAGGAGACCGCCGTACCCGACGATCCACCGGCCCCACCCCTTCCCGAGCCGCAACCGGAAGGCCCCACCCGCCGCGCCCCCCTCGGCCTGATCGCGGGCGCCCGCAGCGGCGACAAGGGCGGCAACGCCAACATCGGCGTCTGGGCCCGCACGGACGAGGCCCGGCGATGGCTCGCCCACACCCTCACCGTCGACCGCCTGCGCGAACTCCTCCCGGAGACCGCAGAGTTGAAGGTCACCCGCCACGACCTGCCCAACCTCCGCGCCCTGAACTTCGTCGTCGAGGGCATCCTCGGCGAGGGCGTCGCCGCCCAGCACCGCTTCGACCCGCAGGCCAAGGCCCTCGGCGAATGGCTGCGCTCCCGCCACCTGGAGATCCCGGAGTCCCTCCTGTGACCGTTCTGCCGACCGCCCTGGACCCGAAGAGCCCCGAGTACCGGACGAACCGCGAGAGCATGCTCGCGAAGCTGGACGAGCTGACCGCCGAACACGCCAAGGCTCTCGCGGGCGGCGGCGAGAAGTACGTGCAACGCCACCGGAAGCGCGGCAAGTTGCTCGCCCGCGAACGCATCGAACTGCTCCTCGACCCCGACACGCCCTTCCTGGAACTGTCCCCGCTGGCCGCCTGGGGCAGTGCCTCCCCCGAGTACGCAGTCGGCGCCTCCCTCGTCACCGGGATCGGGGTGGTGGAGGGCGTGGAGTGCCTGATCACCGCCAACGACCCCACCGTGCGCGGCGGCGCGAGCAACCCGTGGTCGCTGAAGAAGGCCCTGCGCGCCAACGACATCGCCCTCGCCAACCGGCTGCCCTGCGTCAGCCTGGTGGAGTCCGGCGGCGCCGATCTCCCTTCGCAGAAGGAGATCTTCATCCCCGGAGGGGCCGTCTTCCGCGACCTGACGCGCCTGTCGGCGGCCGGAATCCCCACCGTCGCCGTCGTCTTCGGCAACTCCACCGCGGGCGGCGCCTACGTTCCCGGCATGTCGGACCACGTGATCATGGTCAAGGAGCGGGCCAAGGTGTTCCTCGGCGGCCCGCCCCTCGTCAAGATGGCCACCGGCGAGGAGAGCGACGACGAGTCCCTCGGCGGTGCCGAGATGCACGCGCGCGTGTCGGGCCTCGCGGACCACTTCGCCGTGGACGAGCAGGACGCGCTCCGGCAGGCCCGCAGGGTCGTCGCCCGCCTCAACCACCGCAAGGCGTACGGCGATCCGGGCCCCGCCGAGCCGCCGAAGTACGACGCCGACGAGCTGCTGGGCATCGTCCCGGGCGACCTGAAGGTGCCGTTCGACCCCCGCGAGGTGATCGCCCGGATCGTCGACGCCTCCGACTTCGACGAGTTCAAGCCGCTGTACGGCAGCAGCCTGGTCACCGGGTGGGCGGCCCTCCACGGCTATCCGGTCGGGGTGCTGGCCAACGCCCAGGGCGTCCTGTTCTCCGAGGAGTCCCAGAAGGCCGCCCAGTTCATCCAGCTGGCCAACCAGCGCGACATCCCGCTGCTCTTCCTGCACAACACCACCGGCTACATGGTCGGCAGGGAGTACGAGCAGGGCGGCATCATCAAGCACGGCGCGATGATGATCAACGCGGTGAGCAACTCGAAGGTCCCGCACCTGTCCGTCCTGATGGGCGCCTCGTACGGCGCGGGCCACTACGGCATGTGCGGCCGCGCCTACGACCCCCGCTTCCTCTTCGCCTGGCCCAGCGCCAAGTCGGCCGTCATGGGCCCCCAGCAGCTCGCCGGCGTGCTCTCCATCGTCGCCCGCCAGTCGGCCACCGCGAAGGGACTGCCGTACGACGAGGAGGGCGACGCCGCCCTGCGCGCCATGGTGGAGCAGCAGATCGAGTCCGAGTCGCTGCCCATGTTCCTGTCCGGGCGGCTCTACGACGACGGCGTCATCGACCCCCGCGACACCCGGACGGTCCTCGGCATGTGCCTGTCCGCGATCCACACCGCGCCCTACGAGGGCGCCCGCGGCGGTTTCGGCGTCTTCCGGATGTGAGGGACCCAGTGATTTCAGCACTCCTTGTGGCCAACCGGGGCGAGATCGCCTGCCGGATCTTCCGCACCTGCCGTGAGCTGGGCATCCGGACGGTCGCCGTGCACTCGGACCCGGACGCGAACGCCCTGCACACGCGCGTGGCGGACACGGCCGTACGACTCCCCGGGGCGGCCCCCGCCGACACCTATCTGCGCGCCGACCTGATCGTGAAGGCGGCGCTCGCGTCCGGCGCCGACGCCGTCCATCCCGGCTACGGCTTCCTCTCCGAGAACGCCGACTTCGCGAGGGCCGTCCTGGACGCGGGCCTGGTCTGGATCGGACCGCCCCCGTCCGCGATCGAGGCGATGGCGTCCAAGACCCGCGCGAAGCAGCTGATGGGGCTGGCGCCCCTGGGGGACGTGACGCCGGCCGACCTGCCGGTGCTGGTGAAGGCGGCCGCGGGCGGCGGAGGCCGTGGCATGCGGATCGTGCGCCGTCTGGAAGACCTGACGGCCGCCCTGGAGAGCGCCCGCGCCGAGGCCGCGAGTGCCTTCGGCGACGGCGAGGTGTTCGTCGAGCCGTACGTCGAGGACGGCCGCCATGTCGAGGTGCAGATCCTCGCCGACACCCACGGCACGGTCCGGGCCCTCGGCACCCGCGACTGCTCCCTCCAGCGCCGCCACCAGAAGGTCATCGAGGAGGCGCCGGCCCCCGGACTCCCGGAGCACCTCACCGAGGAACTGCACGAACTGGCCGTACGGGCGGCGCGCGCGGTGGACTACGTGGGCGCGGGCACGGTCGAGTTCCTGGTCTCCGGCACCAAGGCCCACTTCCTGGAGATGAACACCCGCCTCCAGGTGGAACACCCGGTCACGGAGGCGGTGTTCGGCATCGACCTGGTGGCGGAACAGATCCGGATCGCGGAAGGGTCCGCGCTGCCCGAAGAGCCGCCACGCGCGCGTGGCCACGCCGTCGAAGCCCGCCTCTACGCCGAGGACCCCGCACGGGACTGGACCCCGCAGACCGGCACCCTGCACCGCCTGTCCCTCTCACCCGCGGTCCGCCTGGACACGGGGTACGAGGACGGCGACCCGATCCCCGTCCACTACGACCCGATGCTCGCGAAGGTCGTCGCCCACGCCCCCACCCGCGCGGAGGCGATCCGCAAACTGGCCGGCGCCCTGGAGAGGGCGACGATCCACGGCCCGACCACGAACCGGGACCTGCTGGTGAACTCCCTGCGCCACAAGGAGTTCACCACCGCCCGCATGGACACGGGCTTCTACGACCGCCACCTGCCCGAACTCACCGAGCACACCCCGGACTTGCTGGCCCCCCTGGCGGCCGCCCTCACGGACGCGGTAGGCCGCTCCCGCTTCGGCGGCTTCCGCAACCTCCCCTCCACCCCGCAGACCAAGCGCTACGAGATGGCCGGCGAGGAGCACGAGGTCCACTACCGCCACACGAGGCAGGGCCTGGAGGCGGACGGGGTGAGGGTGCTGCAGGCCGACGCGGGCGGAGTCGTGCTCGAAGTCGACGGCGTGCGACGTAAGTTCGAGGTCGCGAGGTACCGGGACCAGGTCTACGTCGGTGGCGTGGCCCTGAAGTCCCTGCCCCGCTTCCCCGACCCCATGGCCCAGCACGCGCCGGGCTCGTTGCTGGCCCCTATGCCGGGCACGGTCGTACGGATCGCGGACGGCCTCACGGAAGGATCCGCGGTGGAAGCGGGCCAGCTCCTCCTATGGCTGGAGGCGATGAAGATGGAACACAAGATCACGGCACCTGTGAAAGGCACGCTGGCCGCACTCAATGTGGTGCCCGGCCAACAAGTGACGGTCGGCTCTCTACTGGCGGTAGTCGAGCCCACCTAGGGGCGCGGGGCTGCATCAATGTGCGGCTACCGCCGCGCGGGCGCGACCAGCCACAACGAAGGAGCCACATGTCCACGATCGAAACCGACGAGCACAAAGCCCTCCGAACAGCCGTAGCCGCCCTGGGCAAACGCCACGGCCGCGACTACGACAGAGCAGCCCTGTGGTCCGAGGCAGCCAAACTCGGCTACCTGGGCGTCAACCTCCCCGAGGAGTACGGAGGCGGGGGCGGCGGAATAGCCGAACTCTCCATAGTCCTGGAAGAACTCGGCGCAGCCGGCGCCCCCCTCCTCATGATGATCGTCTCCCCGGCGATCTGCGGAACAGTGATCGCCCGCTTCGGCACAGAGGACCAGAAGCAGGAATGGCTCCCGGCGCTGGCCGACGGCACCCGCACCATGGCCTTCGGCATCACGGAACCGGACGCCGGCTCCAACAGCCACCGCATCACCACCACGGCCCGCCGCGACGGCGCCGACTGGCTGCTGACCGGCCGCAAGGTCTTCGTCTCCGGCGTCGACATAGCCGACGCCACCCTCATAGTCGGCCGCACGGAGGACTCCCGGACCGGCCGCCTCAAGCCCTGTCTGTTCATCGTCCCGCGGGACGCCCCGGGCTTCGGCAGGCGCCGGATCGAGATGGAACTGGACGCCCCGGAGAAGCAGTTCGAGCTCACCCTCGACGACGTACGCCTCCCCGCCGAAGCCCTCGTGGGAGACGAGGACGCGGGCCTCCTGCAACTCTTCGCCGGCCTCAACCCCGAGCGCATCATGACGGCCGCCTTCGCGATCGGGATGGGCCGTTACGCCCTCTCCCGGGCGATCGCCTACGCCAAGGACCGCACGGTCTGGAACACCCCCATCGGCGCGCACCAGGCCATCGCCCACCCCCTCGCGCAGGCGCACATCGAGCTCGAACTGGCCCGCCTGATGATGCAGAAGGCCGCCCACCTCTACGACGCGGGCGACGACGTGGCCGCGGGAGAGGCCGCCAACATGGCCAAGTACGCCGCGGGGGAGGCCTGTGTGAAGGCCGTCGACCAGGCGGTCCACACCCTCGGCGGCAACGGCCTCACCCGCGAGTTCGGGATCGCCTCGCTGATAACGGCCGCGCGCGTGGCTCGTATCGCACCGGTCAGCCGGGAGATGATTCTCAACTACGTCTCCCACCAGACCCTGGGCCTGCCCAAGTCGTACTAGCCGCCCTGGAATCAGGCCGTCTTGGAGGAACCGTGTTCCGCAGCGAGTACGCAGACGTCCGGCCCGTCGAACTCCCCATTCACGAGGCGGTGTTGGCGCGCGCCGCCGAGTTCGGTGACGCACCCGCCCTGATCTCCGGCACCGACGGCAGCATCCTCTCGTACGCCCAACTCGACCGGTTCCACCGCCGGGTCGCCGCGGGTCTCGCGGAGGCGGGGGTCACCAAGGGGGACGTGCTCGCGCTGCACAGCCCCAACACCATCGCCTTCCCGACCGCGTTCTACGGCGCCACGCGCGCGGGTGCCTCCGTCACGACCGTGCACCCGCTGTCCACGCCGGAGGAGTTCGCCAAGCAGCTGATCGACTGCGCCGCCCGCTGGATCGTCACCGTCTCCCCGCTGCTGGAGACGGCACGCCGGGCCGCCGAACTCGCGGGCGGGGTACGGGAGATCTTCGTCTGCGACAGCGCACCCGGCCACCGCTCCCTGATGGACATGCTCGCCTCGACAGCCCCCGAGCCGCAGACTGCCATCGACCCGGCCGAGGACGTGGCGGTACTGCCGTACTCCTCGGGCACCACCGGCACTCCCAAGGGCGTGATGCTCACCCACCGGCAGATCGCCACCAACCTCGCCCAGCTCCAGCCGCTGATGCCGGCGGGCCCCGGGGACCGCATCCTGGCAGTTCTCCCCTTTTTTCACATCTACGGCCTCACCGCCCTCATGAACGCGCCCCTGCGCGTCGGCGCGAGCGTCGTCGTCCTGCCCCGCTTCGACCTGGAGACCTTCCTCGCGGCCATCCAGAACCACCGCATCACCGGCCTGTACGTCGCCCCGCCGATCGTCCTCGCCCTCGCCAAGCACCCGCTGGTCGAGCAGTACGACCTCTCGTCCCTGCGCTACGTCGTCAGCGCCGCCGCCCCGCTGGACGCCCGCCTCGCCGCCGCCTGTTCGGCCCGGCTCGGCCTCCCGCCCGTCGGCCAGGCGTACGGCATGACGGAGCTCTCGCCCGGCACCCACGTCGTCCCCCTGACCGCCATGCGCGAGGCACCGCCCGGGACCGTCGGCAAGCTCATCGCCGGCACCGAGATGCGGATCGTCTCCCTCGACGACCCCGCCAAGGACCTCGACATCGGAGAACCCGGCGAGATCCTCATCCGCGGCCCGCAGGTCATGAAGGGGTACCTGAACCGCCCCGACGACACCGCCGCGATGATCGACGCCGACGGCTGGCTGCACACCGGGGACGTCGGCCATGCCGACGCCGACGGCTGGCTGTTCGTCGTCGACCGGGTCAAGGAGCTCATCAAGTACAAGGGCTTCCAGGTGGCCCCCGCCGAACTGGAGGCCCTGCTGCTCACCCACCCCGGCATCGCCGACGCGGCCGTCATCGGCGTCTGCAACGACCAGGGCAACGAGGTCCCGCACGCCTTCGTCGTCCGCGGGCCCGGCGCCCCCGGGCTCTCCGAGAGCGAGGTCATGATGTACGTCGCCGAACGCGTCGCCCCCTACAAACGGGTCCGCCAGGTCACCTTCATCGACCAGGTGCCCCGGGCCGCCTCCGGCAAGATCCTCCGACGGCAGCTCAGGGAGCGCACATGACACTGATCGCCCGTACCCGCGCGCGGGGCGTCGAGACCCTCACCCTGGACTCCCCGCACAACCGCAACGCCCTGTCGGCGGCCCTGGTGGGGGAGTTGGCCGCCGCGCTGACGGACTGCGCGAAGGAACCGGACGTCCGCGCGATCGTCCTCGCCCACACCGGCAACACCTTCTCGGCCGGCGCCGACCTGAAGGACCCGCCGGACCCGGCCGCCCTGGTCGGACTCCTGCGGCAGATCGTGGAGCTCGCCAAACCGGTCGTCGCCCGCGTCACCGGCCACGTCCGCGCGGGCGGTCTGGGCCTCCTCGCCGCCTGCGACATCGCGGCCGCGTCCACGGAGTCGACGTTCGCCTTCACGGAGGTCCGGATCGGGCTGGCCCCCGCGGTCATCTCGCTGACCCTGCTGCCCCGCACCGACCCCCGCGCCCTCGCCCGCCACTACCTCACCGGCGAGCGCTTCGACGCGGCCGAGGCCGCCCGTATCGGCCTGGTGACCGCGGCGGGCGACGACGTGGACGCCGTACTCGAACCGGTCCTCGACGGTCTGCGCCGGGCCGCCCCCGAGGCCCTGGCCGAGACGAAACGGCTGCTCACGGCTAGGGTGCTGGAGACCTTCGACCGGGACGCGGCCGACCTGACCGCGCTCTCGGCCCGGTTGTTCGCCTCCCCGCCCGCCCGTGAGGGCATGACAGCTTTCCTTGAACGACGGGATCCCTCATGGGTGGTGTGACCACGATCGCCGACCGCGGCGACCGCGCCGACCGCGTGCCCAAGCAGGACCGCAGCCGGGCCACCCGGCAGCGTCTCCTCGAAGCCGCCGTGGCCTGCCTCGCCGAACACGGCTGGGCCGGCTCGACGGTCACCGTCGTCGCCGAACGCGCCGGCGTCTCCCGGGGCGCCGCCCAGCACCACTTCCCGACCCGGGAGGACCTGTTCACGGCGGCGGTCGAGTACGTGGCGGAGGAACGCTCCACGGCCCTGCGCGCCCTGTTCCCGCAAGGCGCGGCCGAAGACCGCCGCGCGGTGATCTCGGCCCTCGTCGACCTCTACACCGGCCCCCTGTTCCGCGCCGCCCTCCACCTCTGGGTCGCCGCCTCCAACGAGGCGCAACTGCGCCCCAGGGTGACCGAGTTGGAGGCGCGGGTGGGCCGGGAGACGCACCGGATCGCCGTGGATCTCCTGGGCGCGGACGAGTCGAAGCCGGGCGTCCGTGAGACCGTCCAGGGCCTCCTGGACATGGCGAGAGGCTTGGGCCTCGCCAACCTGCTCACGGACGACAAGGCCCGCCGGGACAGAGTGGTGGCTCAGTGGACAGCACTACTGAACGAGACCCTGCTGTAGGTCTTTTCAGGGGCGCGGGGAACTGCGCGACAAGCCACCGATCACCCGCAGTCGCCCACGCTCCTCAAGCACCCCCCTCAGTGGGCGATGCTCCAGTACCCCTCGATCTCCTGTGGATTCCTGGAGCCCGGCCCCACATACCGCGCAGAAGGCCGCACCAACCGCCCCGTCCGCTTCTGCTCCAGAATGTGCGCCGACCACCCCGCCGTACGCGCGCACGTGAACATCGACGTGAACATGTGCGCCGGCACCTCCGCGAAGTCGAGCACGATCGCCGCCCAGAACTCCACGTTCGTGGCGAGCACCCGGTCCGGCCGCCGCGCGTGCAGCTCCGCCAGCGCGGCCTTCTCCAGCGCCTCCGCGATCTCGAACCGCGGTGCCCCCAGCTCCCGTGCCGTACGGCGCAGCACGCGCGCGCGTGGGTCCTCGGCCCGGTACACCCGGTGCCCGAACCCCATCAGCCGCTCACCCCGGTCCAGCGCCTGCCTGACGTAGGCCTCGGCGTCGCCGGTCCGCTCGATCTCCTCGATCATCCCGAGCACGCGCGAGGGCGCACCGCCGTGCAGCGGCCCGGACATGGCACCCACGGCCCCGGAGAGCGCGGCGGCGACGTCCGCGCCGGTGGAGGCGATCACGCGCGCGGTGAACGTCGACGCGTTCATCCCGTGCTCCGCCGCCGACGTCCAGTACGCGTCCACGGCGGCCACGTGCTTGGGGTCCGGCTCCCCGCGCCAGCGGATCATGAACCGCTCGACGACGGACTGCGCCTTGTCGATCTCCCGCTGCGGCACCATCGGCAGCCCCTGTCCGCGCGCGGACTGGGCGACGTAGGACAGGGCCATCACCGCGGCCCGGGCGAGGTCGGCACGCGCCTGTTCGGCATCGATGTCGAGCAGCGGTTTCAGCCCCCACACCGGGGCGAGCATGGCGAGCGCCGACTGGACGTCCACGCGGATGTCCCCGGAGTGCACCGGGATCGGGAACGGCTCGGCGGGCGGCAGACCGGGATTGAAGGCGCCGTCGACCAGCAGCCCCCACACGTTGCCGAACGAGACATGGCCGACCAGGTCCTCGATGTCGACGCCCCGGTACCGCAGCGCGCCGCCCTCCTTGTCCGGTTCGGCGATCTCCGTCTCGAAGGCGACGACACCTTCGAGGCCAGGAACAAATCCGGGGTCGAGGTCGGACATCAGGCGGCTCCTCATGATGTGTACGACGGATGACGCCACGATATCCCCGAGTGCCACCTTTGGGGAGAGTAAGCGGCACTCAGTGCCACCTTCCGTGGAGGGGGCATCCGTACGGCAAGATGACGGCGTGACCGACGCAGCACACGCCGTCTCCCCGGACCCCGCCTCCATGCGCAGGCAGTACCGCGCGGAGGGTCTCGCCGAGGCCGACCTGGCCGCCACGCCCGTCGAGCAGTTCGCGCGCTGGTTCAAGCAGGCGGCCACCGAGGCGCACCTCTTCGAGCCGAACGCCATGGTCGTCTCCACCGCGGACGCCGAGGGCCGTCCCAGCGCCCGCACGGTCCTGCTCAAGCAGTTCGACGAACAGGGCTTCGTCTTCTACACGAACTACGGCTCCCGCAAGGCGAGGGACCTCGCGCAGAACCCGTACGTCTCGCTGCTCTTCCCCTGGCACCCCATGGCCCGCCAGGTGATCGTCACCGGCCTCGCCCGCCGCACCGGCCGCGACGAGACCGCCGCGTACTTCCGCACCCGCCCGCACGGCTCCCAGCTCGGGGCCTGGGCCAGCGAGCAGTCCTCGGTGATCGACACCCGGGAGCGGGTCGATGCCGCCTACGCCGAACTGGCCGCCCGCTACCCGGAGGGCGAACAGGTCCCGGTCCCGCCGCACTGGGGCGGCTTCCGGGTGGCCCCGGAGACGGTCGAGTTCTGGCAGGGCCGCGAGAACCGCCTCCACGACCGCCTGCGCTACGTGGCGGAGCCGGACGGCGGCTGGCGGGTGGAGCGGCTGAGCCCCTGAGCCCCGGGCTCCCGAGAACGCAGGCGACCCGCGAGCTCTGGGTCCCTCCGCCTCACGGCGGGGGAGCCGGCCGGACGTACCGGCGAGCTCGCGGGTCGGGTGACTGCGTTGGATTGGCCGGCTGCGTGCATCACGTACACGCTGGTCCGGCACCGCACTCGGTGGGTGACGGGCCGCTAGCCCGCAGCCACCTCTTCCGTCCGGTATGAATACATCTGCCGAACCACCTCCTCTCCGAAGTACCCGCAGCCTAAAAAGACTGCCCCCTCCGGTTCAACCCCTTTTTCGGGGGACGGGTGCCGGCGGTCCCCCGGAAGGCGATGGACGTGCCCGGAACGATCACCTAGCGTGCGGCCCATGACTGATCTGCGGATCGAACCCGTCGTAGGGGACGAGATGGCCGAGGAGTGGCGGCACGTGCACAACGTGATCGTGCCGCCGGCCGCCCTGAGCGCAGAGGACGTACGCGCGCGCGTCCGGCGGTACCGGCTGGAGAACGCGTACCTCGGGGACACGCTCGTGGGCTGCTCGACCGTCCGGCCGCCGGCCGGGGACGACGCCGTGGCGACCGTCATCGCGCGCGTGCTGCCCGACTACCGGGGACGGGGTTTCGGGACGGCTCTCTACGAGAAGGGTCTTGATCATGCGCGCGTGCTCGGCGCCCGGGTGATCGAGACATGTGTGCTGGCCGTCAATGGGGACGGGACGCGGTTCGCGCGGGCGCGCGGGTTCGTCGAGGTCGACCGGTATGTGCTGGACGGCGGGGGCGACGAGTGGATCGACCTGCGGCTGGAGCGGGCCCGGGAATCCGGGTAAGGGGATCCGGGTCGTTTCCGGCGTACAACGATTCCCTCAATCTTGCGGGAACCCAGTGTGTGCTGCGTCACGTTCGAGTTCAATGATTGTCAGTGAGTGAAGCAGCCGGCAGGGGGTCCAGGTGAGTGCTTCCCGGCGTAGTGGGACCACCGACGAGTTGGGTCCCGACGGGCCCGGGCCGGACGGCCCGGAGGGCTCGGGCGGTTCGGATCTGCTCGCCGCGCTGCTGGACGGCATGGACGCGGCACTGTGTGCCTTCGACGCGGACGGCGTCGTCACCCACTGGAACCGTGAGGCCGAGCGGATCCTCGGCTGGACCGCCGCCGAGGCCGTGGGCCGGCACGGGTTCGCCGGGTGGGCGGTCCGGCCGGCGGACGCCGAGGAGGTCGAGGCGCGGCTGATGTCCGCCATGCGGGCGCCCGGACGGCAGGTGCACGAGTTCGCGCTGCTGACCAAGGACGGCGGCCGGGTCCTGGTACGCACCCAGTCCGCCGCCGTGCGGGGGCCCGACGGGAAGCCCGCCGGGGTGTACTGCGCCTTCAGCGAGGTCCACACCCAGATCGACCTGGAGCGCTCGATCGCGCTGAGCGAGGCCCTGTTCGAGGACGCCTCCTGGGGTGTCGTCCTGGTCGACGCCGATCTGCGGCCGGCCGTGGTCAACGCGCACGCCGCCAGGTCCCTGGGCATCGGGCGTACGTCCGTGCTGGGGCGGCCCCTCGGGGAGTTGCTCGCGCAGGGCGTGGAGGAGCTGGAGAGCGCGCTCACCCATGTGCTGGCCGAGGGCGCGCCACCGGCGCCGGCCGAGATCTGGGTCGGGGTGCGGACACCGGACGGCGAGAAGCGGCGCTGCTGGCGCTGCGGGTTCGTACGGCTGTCCTCGCCGCTCGCGGAGGAACCGGTGCCCTTGGGTGTGGCCTGGCTGTTCCAGGACGTCACCGAGGCCAAGCAGAGCGAGCAGGAGGCCTCGCTGCTGCGGTTCCGGGCGAACCAGCTGCACCGGGCGGCCCGGGCGGCCGCGGAGTGCGAGGACCCGGCCGAGGCCGCCGTCGTCCATCTGGACTTCGCCCTGGCCGGCTTCGCCGACCACGCGCTGATCGACCGGGTGGCCGGGGGCGCGGTGGCCGACGGGGAGGAGACCGGGCCGGTCCGTCTGGTCCGGGTCGCCGCGACGCCCTCCGGGGCACCCGGGCCCAGTCTGCAGGCGTCGGGCGCGGCCGGGCTGCCCGTGCGGTACGGCGAGGGGCATCCGGCGTTGCAGTGCGTGGACCGGGCGGGGTCCGTGCGGGCGAGTGTGGGAGCGGTGCCGGCGGACCGGGCCCGCGCGTGGGCCGAGGACCGCCAGTGGCCCTCGGACGTGGTGCACGCGCTGTGCGCGGTACTGCGGAGCCGGGGCCGGACCCTCGGCGTCGTGACGTTCCTGCGGGGCTCCGGGAGGGGCCAGTTCGAGCGGGGCGACGCGGTGTACGCGGAGGACGTGGCCGTGCGGATCGCCGCGGCGCTGGATCTGGGGGGCGTGGTGGGGCGGGCGTAGGGCGACTGCCGGTCGGGGCGGGGGGCTACTGGCGGTAGAAGATCCGGTCGCCGTACTCCTCGAACACCCGCTCGTTCCACTCCAGTCCGCCGTCCACGTTCCCCGACCGCAGCAGCGGCGGCTCGATCCCGCGCTCCGCCAGCGCGCCCGCCGCGGTCGCCATCACCGCCTGGAGCAGCGCCGAGGTCACCACCGTGGAGGCGGGGGCGAAGGGGGCCGGGACCGAGTCCAGGGAGAGCTCCGCGTCGCCCGGGGCGATCTTGGAGTCGAGGACGACGTCGCAGTGGTCCTTGAGGAAGGTGCCCGAGCTGTGGCGGGGCTTGGTCGCGGTGGTGTACGCGACCGACGTGACACCGATGACCTTGACGCCCAGCGAGCGCGCGGTCAGCGCCATCTCCACCGGGAGCGTGTTGCGGCCGGAGAGGGAGATGATCACCAGGGCGTCGCCCGCGCGGAGGGGTGAGCAGCGCAGGACCGTGCTCGCGAGGCCGTCGACCCGTTCCAGGGCGGAGCCCAGGGTGGCCGGCATGACGTCGACGCCCACGACCCCCGGCACGGTCAGCAGGTTCATCAGGGCGAGACCGCCGGCCCGGTAGACGAGGTCCTGCGCGGCGAGCGAGGAGTGCCCGGCGCCGAAGGCGAAGAGGCGGCCCCCGGCGGCGACGGTGTCGGCGAGGAGCGCGCCGGCCGCCGTGATCGCCTCGGCCTCCTCGTCCCGGACCCGCTGGAGCAGCCCGATCGCGGCATCGAGGAACTGTCCGGACAGCTTGCCGTCAGCGCTCGCGGAGCCCGTCTCGCCCATGCGTCGTCCAACCCTTCGTCGCCGTGTCGCGGATCACCGTGCGGTCTGGACCAGTGGGATGTCAATACGGCCGCGTCCCTGCTCGTAACCGCCTGGTTTCAACGGCGCGGCACGCTTGTCAGTGCCATCCGGCAGAATTGACGCCAGGGCCAGCGCACGCGCCGGGAAGCTGTCGTGCTTCCGGCAGATCTCATCAAGGGGCACGTATGTCCGGACTGATCGACACCACGGAGATGTATCTCCGCACCATCCTCGAGCTGGAGGAGGAAGGTGTGGTCCCCATGCGCGCCCGGATCGCCGAGCGGCTCGACCAGAGCGGTCCCACCGTCAGCCAGACCGTGGCGCGGATGGAGCGTGACGGACTGGTGTCCGTCGCCACCGACCGGCACCTGGAGCTGACGGACGAGGGCCGGCGGCTGGCCACCCGTGTGATGCGCAAGCACCGGCTCGCGGAGTGCCTGCTCGTGGACGTGATCGGCCTGGAGTGGGAGCAGGTCCACGCGGAGGCGTGTCGCTGGGAGCACGTGATGAGCGAGGCCGTGGAGCGCCGGGTCCTGGAGCTGCTGCGCCACCCCACCGAGTCGCCGTACGGCAACCCCATCCCCGGCCTCGAGGAGCTGGGCGAGAAGGACGGCCCCCATCCCTTCCTGGACGAGGGCATGGTGTCGCTGGCCGACCTGGACCCGGGCCTCGACGGCAAGACGGTCGTCGTACGCCGTATCGGCGAGCCGATCCAGACGGACGCCCAGCTGATGTACACGCTGCGCCGGGCGGGTGTGCAGCCCGGTTCGGTGGTGAGCGTGACGGAGTCGGCCGGCGGGGTGCTGGTGGGCAGTGGCGGGGAGGCCGCCGAGCTGGAGTCGGACGTCGCCTCGCACGTGTTCGTGGCCAAGCGCTGAGCGGCCGTGCGGGGGGCGGCACCGATCCGAGATTCACCGTGCGGAATCGCAGCGCTTCGACGCTTGTCGTGCGAGGCTGTCGCGTGAGGCATATGACCTGAGGGGGCGGGCGGATGTGCCGTAGACGTGTGGATGGCCCCGGCACCTCTCGGTGCCGGGGCCGGTCCTCCCCTGTGCTGACCCGGAGCCCCGAGCTCCCAGGGTCAATCCCCTCGGACCGATTTCCCCGAGCGGTCCGCCTCCCGCTGAAGATCTCCCCTCGGCTGCGGCGATCATTCCTTGGGGGAGGTCACTCGAACGAGGGGTGTTGCCGCGTGGGACCCGATTTTCGAATACGCATTCGATAGATTGATGGTCCGGGGGGTGACGGAGCGCGGGGGATGTGCGCTACAGGGATGTACGACAAGGAAGCGGCAGGCACGGCAGGCACAGCGGTCAGGGGAGCTAGGGGGGTGCCAATGGCGCGGCGTATCGACGTGACCGGGGCGGGCGGCGTACGTCTTGCGGCCTGGGAGTTCGGTGACCCTCCCAAGACGGACCCGGAGAAACGATCACCCGGAGTGCTGTTACTCCACGGCCTGATGGGCCGTGCCTCGCACTGGGCGTCCACCGCCCGCTGGCTCTCCGAGCGCTACCGGGCCGTCGCGCTCGACCAGCGCGGTCACGGCCAGAGCGACAAACCCCCTCGGGCCGCCTTCACCCGTGACGCGTACGTCGAGGACGCCGAGGCCGCCCTCGAACAGCTCGGACTCGCGCCGACCGTCCTCATCGGCCACGCGATGGGCGCCCTCACCGCCTGGCAGCTCGCCGCCCGCCGGCCCGACCTGGTCCGCGGAGTGATCATCTGCGACATGCGGGCCTCCGCCCTCGGCGCCGCCTCGCAGCGGGAGTGGGGCGACTGGTTCAAGGCCTGGCCCGTCCCCTTCGCCACGCTCGCCGACGTACGCAAGTGGTTCGGCGAGGACGATCCCTGGGTGGAGCGCCCCAACCCGGCGCGCGGCGAGTTCTACGCCGAGGTGATGGCCGAGTCCCCCGACGGCTGGCGCCCCGTCTTCGACCCCGAGCAGATGCTGTCGTCCCGCGAGACCTGGGTCTACGACGCCCACTGGGAGGAGCTCACCCAGGTCAGGTGCCCCGCCCTGGTCGTCCGCGGCCTCGACGGCGAACTGGGCCGCGCCGAGGCCCAGGAGATGGTCCGCGTCCTGCCCCGCGGCGAGTACGCCGAGGTCGCCGACGCCGGCCACCTCGTCCACTACGACCAGCCGGAGGCGTGGCGGGCGGCCATAGAGCCGTTCCTGGACGGCTTGGGCCACGACGGGGGCGAGGGCGGCTGAGGCGGCCTGAGTCCACGTCGACGGCCACCTTCGGCCGGGGCCCGGTCGCGTGTCCTGCGGGCCGGTGGGGGCTGGTCGCGCCCGCGCGGCGGTAGCCGCACATCGAGCACAGTCCCGCGCCCCTGGGGGTTCGGGGCCCTGGTGTCCGGTTGCGGGGTCTGTTGAGGGCCTGCG